>NZ_JBEYZH010000027.1:0-75468 GCF_040645975.1 Streptomyces sp. NPDC046557 | reverse complement strand
CCGCTACGAGCGCAAGGCCGAACACTTCCTGGCCTTCACAGCCATCGCCTGCACCCTCATTTGCTACCGCCGACTCGCCAAATGAGACGACGTCTTATGGCACGCGAATGGCGCGCGGGCTCGGGAAGGTCTAGACAACAAACAAGCCCCAGGTCTGTGACCTGGGGCTTTGTTGTGGAGCGGATGACGGGAATCGAACCCGCGCTCTGAGCTTGGGAATCACCCGGCACTTGACCCCGGCCATGGTGCCTGACCTGCGGAAATGTCAACCGGTGGCCCTGTTCTGACTGCCTCGGCGAACCCCTTGTTGGCCGTTGTTTACCGCCCCTACTGGCACGTTGTGGCACGGCCCTGCCATGGAGGCACCCAGATGCGCCACGAACCAGCCAGGCACGCTCCACGGCTTGTGAAATCCCCGTTTCTTACCCGCAGTCGCCCAGGATCGGCCCCGACCCGTCGGGGGTGTACGTGGCCCACAGCATGAACAGCTCCAGCAGAATCGCCAGTATGTTGAGCATGGCGCAGACGAAGGCCAAGAGCCCCGGCCACGTGTCCCAGAGCCGCAGGCCGCAGCGGCGGCGGATCCACTGGGCGAGCAGTGCGCAGACGGCCATGGCCGCCACGCCGAGGATCGGTCCCGACCACGCGACGACGTATTCCATCTTCGGGAAGGGCATGTGCCGACAGGCCGCCTGCTGCCGGTGTACCCAGTCACTGTCGATGTCCTGGACGCGCAAGGAGGTGACCACACCGAGAACGGCCACGACCGGAACGAGCAGTGCCGTGATCACCATGCCTGGCGTGACCGTGCGGTCCTGCGCGGCGCCGGACAACGCGGCTGAGGAGGAGGTTTCCATCAGTACCAATTCGGGTGCGGTCGGACGATGTGGATGCGCTGCTCGCCGTGGTTCCTGGTGGCAACATGCTCGCGGCTGTCCAGACTCACGTTCTGGAACGAGCTGGTGTGCTGAGTCAACTTGACGTCGCCATCAGGGGTCACCGAGGTCACCACGGCAGCGTGGTAGATCTCGCCCTGCGGCTCGTCCGGGTCGGGAGCGACCTGCTCGTAGAAGATCACGTCGCCAGGGCGTGCTTCCGATCTCGCGACTTCCTCACCGCCGTTGCGCAGGAGGAAGCCATGCAGGCCTTTGGCCTGCGACCACGAACGGGAGTGGTACGCCCGCTGGTCGATCCAGTCCACCCCCAGGCCGCTCTCACGTCCCCAGGTGTTGTCCCCGCGTGGCCCCATCCAGAAGTCGAACTTCTTCTGCATCCCTCCGGCCTCAAGAGCCGACGAGGTGAAATTGGCGCAGTTGTTCTTGAACTCAAGATCGTCCAGCTTGTCCCAGTGGTCGAGCGCGTACCGCACCATCTCGACCCGGTCGATCTTGCCGTCGGGTCCGCGGAGCTCGTGCCCGACCTCGGGCGGCAGGCCCTTGAGGTCGGCAATGGTCACGGGATCGGCCCGCATGAGGTCCTTCTGCTGCTGCGGCGTCAGGCCGTCCCACCAGGCGCGGACGAGGTGCGGGTCCTTCCCGACCGGGATGTCCGCCCTGAGCAAGTCGAATTCGACATGGGACGCCTCGACCAGGATCTCGTTGTGCGCCTGCGAGGTGTCGGCGACGCCGATGGTCGTTGCCAGTCTGTCCAGTTCGGTGGAGGCCTTCGCGTCCGCCTGGGAGGCCTCGCGCAGGGCTTCCTCTATCAGCCCGTTGACCTCGGATATGTGTCCCAGTTCCTTGGTGTAGGCGTCGCGCACGTTCTGCGGGACGTTCGGGCCGACTGGGGCGGCGCCCGTGTACGCACCCTCAGCGCGGCCGTCCTGGATGCTCAGCCCGTGCTCGCTCGCCAGCTCGACCGCGTGGAAAAGGGTGCGCTGGGCGAAGCCCATGGAATGGGCCAGCGCGTCGAGGACCATGGCCACGCCCTTCATGATGTCGCCGCCGGACTCCAGACGGTTGGCGAGGTCCTCCAGGCGCTTGCCGGCCGTCTTGCCGGTGGCGTCCGCCCAGTGGTCGTCGAGCGGCTTCTTGCCCTGCGCGCGGATGTCCTCGCAGGCGGAAGAGGAGCGCCGGGCGAGGTCGACCCAGTCGTCCGCAGCCTTCTGCCACTGGTGCACGCGGCAGTCGTACAGGTCGTGATACGCGACCACGGGTCAGTTCCTCCCGAAATCGGCGAGGCCGTGCTGGAGCCTGCTGAAGGCGTCCTTCGCCTGGGCGTCCGTGGTGTCGTAGGCGTTGGCCGTGGTGTGGAGGTTGTCGGCCATGGTGTTCATCTGCTTACCCCAGGTCGACCATGTGGTCCTCCCAGGCGGTCGCGCACCGCTTCAACGCCGCGGCGGAGGCCCAGCCGTGGTGGCCGTCGGCTGCCGTGTCGCTCGAATCGAGTGACTTGCGAAGGTTATCCAGTGCCCCTTCGGCGACCGTGCGGGCGCCCCCTGCACTTTGCCGCACATAGTTCGTCTTGATGTCTACGTCCACGAAATCCCCCTTAGCGGCTTGAGGGACACCCTAATCTCGATCGCGCGTGCGGATTCGTCGGTATCGCGATGGAACCTCCCGGTTCTCCGAGGCGGGAGGTTTGCGCAGGTAGGAGGCCGACGGCCCGACTGCCCCATCAAGCGGTGGTCGTAGCAGCGAACGATCACGAGCTCGGTGGCACCCGTCCCGGTCTTTGCGGCCGGCCGCCGGATTCGGATCTCGTTGCCATCGATGATGCCGGCTCCTCTGGGGGTCGGCTCACAGAATCTGACGCCCCGTTACGGCAGTTATGGCACGCGGAGGGCACTGCGGGGCTGGAGAGGTCTAGCCTCGCGCTTTCACGAGCAGGACTGTCCGAGGATTGACCAAAAGAGCGAAGAGTGCCTCTGACCTGGGACGATGGGACTTGTCTAGGGTCCTGGTCGTCATCAAGAAAGCTGCACTCCTCAGGTGAAGAAGCGTAGCGGGTCGTACCCGCATGTCCGCGTTGAGGGCCATGGCCGCGGGGTGGTCTCACAGTCCGGCGCCGTCCTGTTGGTCGAGACCGCCCGTAAGGCCGGGCTGGACGCGGCACTGTCGACGGCTCTGCCGCCGTGGCGCAAGGCACGCGCGGTCCATGATCCCGGCAAGATCCTGCTGGACGTCGCGCTCGCCGTGGCGCTGGGCGGGGACTGCCTGGCCGATGGGGCGATGCTGCGGGCCGAGCCCGCCGTGTTCGGGCCGGTAGCCTCCGATCCAACCGTCTCCCGACTGGTCGACACCGTTGCCGCAGCCGGGCCCCGTGCACTGGCCGCCATCCGGCGGCGCGGGCCGAAGTCCGCGAACACATCTGGGTTGGCCAACAAGGCGGCCCCAACCGCGGGCGAGATCGCGCTCGACCTGCTGGCCTGGATGCCCATGCTCGCCCTGACCGGGCCCGCCCGGCGATGGGAGCCCAAGCGCCTGCGGCTGCGGCTTTTCTCCGCCGCCGCCCAGCTCGTCACCACCGGCCGCCGCCGCTGCCTCCGCCTCGCCCGCCATTGGCCCTGGACCGACGTGGTCACCAGCGCGTTCGAGCGACTACTAGCCCTGCCGCACCCCGGCTGACCGGCGACAACGACCTGTCCCGACGAGAACCCACCGCCCCCGGAGCCGTGGAACCCGGCGCCCACCCGACGCGACAGCCGGGCCACCAGCCTGCCCGCAATCAGAAATCTCCGCTCTGAACAACCAGAGAGGGTCCGTCAGCAAGCTGACGGACCCTCATGCAAGATCGAGGTTAATGTTGCTCGGACGGCTGGTATGGCTTTTGACCTGCGGATATGGCCGTACGCGAAGCCGCTTGTGGGCGTCCGCCAGTGCCCCTCTTCACCGTTGTTCACCGCTCCGAAGGGCACGGCTGGGGCACGGCCCCACCCGCATCTTGGGCTGAAGCGCTGCCACCCGTGTTTCCCTCCGCCTCAGCCGGGAGGCTGGAGGCGGCTCAGAAGCTGCGTTGCACGGGCAAGCAGGGGCGTGGGCGGCTCCCACGCTTTGGCGGGTGGAGCGGTCAGCCGGCCGAACTCGCTGGCGACCCGCATTAAGGGGCCAGCTGTTCCAGTTCCCGCGCCAGCAGAAGGCAACTCTCGACGAAGTCACGTGCTGCGGCAGGTCCGACGTCGGCGGCGAGTTGGCCGTGTACGGCCTGGTTACGGAGGTCGCGGAGACGTCCGTACAGGCTGAGCCCGTCGGGGGAGACCCCCAGGGCCTGGAACATGTTCCGCCGGTCGATCCAGCGTGGCGCCATCCCCCGATGAACGGGCTCGGGCATGAGTTCCGGATACCTGTTGATCAGTGCCCCAAAAACGCGTTCCAATTCGTTCCAAGCGGACACGATCGCGCCGATCGGCGACGCATCCGCCATATGCCTGGCCTCCCTGAAGCGTCTGGGGTTCACGATGCTGCAGGACACGCCCTCACGTCCGTGTCCTGCGTCGTCGCTCTCTGGCTCAGCGCTCTCTGTTGGAGCGGTGGTCCCCGTCAGCTCCTCGGCCTCGTCTAGAGCATCACGGGCGGCGGCGGCGAACTCGATCGAGCCCGCTGGCGTTTCGACGTGGCTCATGCGCTTGAGTGCCTCGGTCAGCTGGTGACGCAGCACCCACACACAACCGACGGTGACGCCTGGCCACACCAAGGCCTGTACGTACTTCAGGACGAGTTCTGCGATTTCCACCGATCCATGATCCATTGCCGATGTCCAGTGGACCCCGCATCGTGGATATTTGTAACGGAGGTGAGATCTGGCACTCGACTCAGCAGTTCAGGGCTGCCGTGAACGGCTGTCGGCTCGACCAGCGGCGCCGGCTGTCATACGTGCGCGAGGTTGGCCCGGCGCTCTGCGGCGAGCTTGCGGTGAAAGATCAGCAACCACGGCGGCGGCTCGTGGAACACGGCAGCCAGGTCCCCGATCGTCGGCACTTCGAGGTCGTTCTTCTGCATCGTGGTGAACGCGGTCTGCAGGAGCTTGGCCACACGGCCGGGCTTGAGGGGTGTGGCCGCTGGCTCTCTCAGTGCTTGCGCCGCTTTGGGTGAGATCAACATGTCCGGGTGGGGCGGAAGCCACTGGTGCTGCGTGACTCGGGGGCGAGGGACATCCGTGATGGGCGGTGTTGGTCCTGGTTGGTGGGGGGCGAGCAAGGGTGTGCTGGCCGGGGCCGTGGGCTGCCCTGTCTGCCAGGCGTAATTGGCGGCACGCTCACGTGCTCGCTGGCCGTGGAAGTCACAGAGCCACCTCGGAGGGTTGGCGAATACGCGGCCCAGATCTTCCACGGTGTCGACCTGAAGTCCGTTGCGGTCGAGATTCCCTTCGCCCACTTGGAGCGCTTGCGAGACCTGGAGCCGCGTAAGCGCCGTGCTTGGTGGACAAGACAGCAATTCGGTTGCGCGCTTGCTCATCAGCAAAGGTGAGCGCCAGGTGTGTCCGTCCCAGACGGAATCGGCTGGGGAGGGGGAACCCGTAGGACCCGAGTCGGGCGCCGTGTCCGCCAGCGTAGGAGAGGGATACGCCGTTGTTACCCGCACTGAGGGGGTCTCCGTGCGGGCCGGCTGCTCGGGCTGGGCGACCGTTCCCTGCGTGGTGCTCCGGTGCTGTTCCGCATAGGCGACAAGCTTGGCGACGGCAGTGGCTGGCACGTTCGCCCAGCGTGGCTGCGGCCGGTGGTTGGGGCGTGCTTTGGCGTCCTCGTAACGCAGGGGTACCCGCCAACCTTGATCACGCGCCGTTGCTGCGGTCGCCCGGGCTGCGGCGTCGGAGACGTCGCCCGCGCTGAGCAGAAGGTCCAGAAGGCGTGCTTGCGGTGTCTCTTCGACAGCCTCGCACCGGGCGCAGATCCTCCAGACGCGGCCTCGGATGTCGAGTTCCGTCGAACCTGGATCCGCCTTGCCGCAGCAGTAGGCACACCCCCACGGTTCGCTGCTTCCCACGGTGGGACGCACCACCCGGGGCAGGGAGGGCACTGCCGGCAGGTCAGTGAGCAGCCCCTGCAGCACGTCGAATCCGTTTGGGAACTGCTTGAGGGAGGGCGCCAGGGCAGGTGCGGGGACGCTCGCCCGCTTTACAGCGGGGCCGTAGACGGGCAGACCGACTTGCCCTCGAAGCTTGTCCAGACGTGCAGAGTCGGCGACAGGGTAGTCCCGAATCGTGCCGTAAACCTGCGGGCGCTGTTCGGCCTCGCACAGCGCGTCAACAGCCTCTGCGACACAGGCGCGGGACAACAAATTCTTCCGCGAGGAGGCTTCGAGCATAGGCAGCATGGCCCGCATACGATCCCCGCGGAGAACTTTCACGGCGTCGATGGTGAGGATCTCGGGGGTCTCGGCGGACATGTCGATGCCGACCTCGGCCATGGCCTCGACCGCGGCGACATCGGCCGCGCCGAGTTGCGTCATGTACTTCCAGCAGTCCCGGGCCTCCGCAACCGCCGGCCGAGCGAGCCAGGAACACTGTCGGCCGTGCCCGCGGCTCAGCAGGCAGCCTGGCACTCCCCAGCAGATAATTGATCACGTGTCCAGATCATCAGTCGGCACGTCGACGCCTCTCGGCCGTCGTGAGCCAGTCGCGGTTCGCCCGTTCGCCGAGGGCGACTCCGTTGCGGATCTGACGCGCTTGCTTCACCGTGCCTATTCCGATCACGCTGCGGAAGGCCGGGTCTTCTTCGCCTCATATCAGTCGGTGCAGGACACGGCCTACCGACTTGGCCGGGGCGAGTGCTGGGTGGCTCTGCAGGGGGACGAGCTGGTGGGCACGGTGACGGTGGCAGCTCCGTACGTGGCCCCGGAGGGGTACCCGGCGCCGACTGGCGCTGGGTCTTTCTGGCAGCTGGCGGTGGATCCGTCTCAGCGGGGCACTGGGCTGGGGCAGCGGCTTCTGTTGCTTGCTGAAGCGCGGGTTGCCGAGCACGGCGCTGAGCAGGTCGTCATTGACACGTCGTCCCAGGCGGCTGACCTCGTCGGCTGGTACCGCCGGTGGGGATACGTGCCGGTGGGTACGTGGCGGTGGGACGTGACCAACTACGACAGCGTGGTCCTCGTGAAGGACCTGGCGACGCGCTGATCGTGATGGCGGGAGGCACGCTGCAGGCGGCGGCCCCGGCTGAGGCGCTCGCTTGCCGTATGCCTCCCGCGCATGGGGTGCCTATTGGCCGAGTGCGAGGGTCGCCTCCTGGACCGCGATGCTGAGGGCCTCGTCGAGGGCTTCGACGCGGCGGCCGCCGGCATTGGCGACGGGGCCGGTGCCGCCGGCTCCGCCGCCGACGGTGCGGGCGGCCGAGGCGAGGATGTGGCTGGCCTGGGTTCCGGAGCCGAGGACGCCGGGGGTGATGGCGGCGACGAGCAGGGCCTTGCCGTCGTGCTCGGTGCCGAGGACGACCACCGCGCGGTCGCGGCTGAGGCGGTCGGCGGTGCTGGTGGCGAGGCTGCGCAGGTCGCTCGCGCCGAATCCTGAAACCCGCTGCGAGACGATTCGGCCCCCGGGCACCTGGCGGGAGGAACCGACGAGCTGCTCTGCCTGGCTCCGCAGGTCGGCCTCGCGTCGGCGGAAGAGCTGCTTCTCCGCGGCGGCCAAGGAGCCCAGCCGCTTGTGGAGGGTCTCCACAGCCTGCTTCGGGCGGGTACCGAGGAGGGAAGAGACCTCTTCGAGGATGCGGCGCTCGACGTCGTGGTGGCGCAGGGTGCCGTGGCCGGTCACGGCCTCGATGCGGCGGAGGTTGGAGCCGATCGAGCCTTCGCTGATCAGGCGGAAGGCGCCGACCTGGGAGCCGTGGGTGACGTGGGTGCCGCCGCACAGCTCGCGGGAGAAGTCGCCGATGTCGACGATGCGGACGGTGTCGCCGTACTTCTCGCCGAACAGGGCGATGGCGCCGGCGGCCTCGGCTTCGGCGCGGTCGGCGTGCCAGGCACGGACGGCCGGGTCGTCGAGGACGTGGCCGTTGACGGCGGCCTCGATCCGGGCGAGCTGCTCGGGAGCGACGGCTGAGAAGTGGGCGAAGTCGAAGCGCAGGCGGTCGGATTCGACGAGGGAGCCCTGCTGGCGGGCGTGGTCGCCGAGCGTGGCGCGGACGACGGCGTGCAGGATGTGGGTGGCCGAGTGCGAGCGCCTGAGGCCCTTGCGGCGGTCGGCATCGACAGCGGCTTCGCCCCTTGCCCCGGTGCGGAGCTCGCCTACGAGGACTCGGGCGCTGTGGATACGGAAGCCCTCCAGGCCGTACCGGGTGTCCGTGATCCGCAGCAGGGTGCCGTCGTCGGTGCGCAGGGTGCCTGTGTCGCCGACCTGGCCGCCGGCTTGGGCGTAGAACGGCGAGCGGTCGAGGACGAACTCGATCTCGGAGCCCTCGGGGGCGCTGGTGGCGACGGCACCGCCGGAGATCAGGCCGAGCACGGTGACCTCGGCGGTGAGGTGCTCGTAGCCGAGGAAGTCGGTGCGCGGCAGGTGGGAGGACAGCTCCCGGTAGGTGTCTTGACGGCGCAGGGCGTCGGCGGTCTTGGCCTTGCCACCGGTCTTGGCGCGCTTCCTCTGCTCGTCCAGCAGCGTGGCGAAGCGGTCCTCGTCGACGGTCAGGCCGGCGTCCTGGGCGGCCTCGACGGTCAGCTCCAAGGGGAAGCCGTAGGTGTCGGCGAGCTCGAAGGCGGTCTCGCCCGGCAGTGAGCCGGAGCGGCCCTCCCGGGTGCGGGTGATCGCGGCGTTCAGCAGCCGGGTGCCCTGCGCGAGGGTACGGCTGAAGGACTCCTCCTCGGCTGTGACGACCTGCTCGATGAGGTTGGCCTGGTCGGTGAGCTCCGGCCAGACGTCGCCGAGGTTGGCGATCACGCCGGCGGTGGCGGAGGACAGGACGGGCTGGTCGATGCCCAGCAGGCGGGCGTGGCGGATGGCCCGGCGCATGAGGCGGCGCAGGACGTACCCGCGGCCGTCCTTGGCGGGCAGGACGCCATCGGCGATGAGGTACGCGATGGAGCGGGCGTGCTCGGTGACGACCTGGAAGGAGACCTTCTCCTCGCCGCTGCCGGGGTAGTCGCGGCCGGCGAGTTCTTGGACGGTGTTCAGGGTGGGCATGAGCAGGTCGGTGGTGCAGACGTTCTCGACGTCCTGGAGGATCGCGGCGAGGCGGTCGAGGCCGAGGCCGGTGTCGATGCTCTGCTGGGCGAGTGCGCCGAGGATCGGGAAGTTGCCCTTCTTGTCGCCCTCGCCGCGCTGGTACTGCATGAAGACGAGGTTCCAGATCTCGACGTAGCGCTCGCCGTCGACAGCCGGTCCGCCTTCGCGGCCGAAGGCCGGCCCGCGGTCGTAGTTGACCTCTGAGCAGGGGCCGCAAGGTCCGGGGACGCCCATGGACCAGTAGTTGTCCTCCATGCCCAGGCGCTGGATGCGTTCTGCGGGGACGCCGATCTTGCGCCAGAGCTGCTCGGCCTCGTCGTCGTCCTCGTAGACGGTGATCCAGAGCCGGTCCTTCTCCAGGTTGTAGCCCTGGGTGAGGAGTTCCCAGGCGTAGGCGATGGCGTCGGCCTTGAAGTAGTCGCCGAAGGAGAAGTTGCCCATCATCTCGAAGAACGTGGCGTGCCGGTTGGTGCGGCCGACGTTGTCGATGTCGGAGGTGCGGGCGCACTTCTGGATGGTGGTGGCGCGGCGGTACTCCGGGCTGACCTCGCCCAGGAAGTAGGGCTTGAACTGGTTCATGCCGGCGTTGGCCAGCAGCAGGGTCGGGTCGGAGGGGATGAGCGGGCTGGACGGGACCTGGCGGTGGCCGCGGGAGGTGAAGTAGTCCAGGAATGTGGAGCGGATCTGCGTCGAGCGCATGGTGGTGTGGCCCTCACGGAAGAGTCGTGGAGAGGTGGGGGTTGATCACACGCCGAGCCGGGCCGAGAACAGGGACTGAGAGGTTCTCAGTTCTCCAGCTCGACGCAGATAGCTCGCGCCCCCACGGTGTAGACCATGACTCCTGATCCGTTGCTCACATGTGGTGCAGCAGCCCACATGGACGCGATCGTCCTGTGCGCGCTGCACCACCCAGAGTAGCGGGTCAGGGGTCAAGATCGCTTGGTGTTCTGGTGGGAAGGCTCTGCTCCGGCCAGAAGGAGGAGCAGTACGTCGGCGAGCGCTGCCGCGTGCGGCAGGACGAGGTGGGCGCCGGCCCGGGTGAGGGCGTCGGGACCGGCGAAGCCCCAGCCCGCCCCGACGGCTCGTACGCCTGCCGCGCGGGCGGCGTGGACGTCGACGTCCGTGTCACCGACGAACACGGCGTCCTTCGGTGCGACGTCGAGCTGCCGCAGGGCGAGGAGCAGTCCATCGGGCGCGGGCTTGGGGGCCGCGTCCTCGAAGCAGATGACGGCGTCGATCAGGTCGAGGATGTCCGGCGGTAGCAGCCAGCCGACCCTGCGGCGGCTTCGCAGGGTCACGATGCCCGTGGCGACACCTGCGGCCCTGAGGGCGGTGAGGGTTTCGCCTACGAAGGGGAAGACCTCGGTTCCGAGGCTTGCCGTCGCGGTGGCCGCGTCCCAGGCGTCGTCGTTGATCGCTCCGCTCAGTCCGAGTTCCGCCAGAACCTGCTGTCGCGGCACGGTCGCCGCGCCGGTGGGGAGGTCGGCGACGGTGACGCGGCGGTCGAGCGCGGAAGTCGCGAACCCCGCCAGGGTGGCGAGTTGGGCGGCATGGCTGTCGAGGAGGGCCCCGTCGAGGTCGAAGAGGACGGCCCGCTTCATGCGGCAGCACCATCTTGAGAAGGCGGCAGGTCGGCCTCGGTGAGCAGGGAGTGCAGGGTGACGCGGTGCTCGGCCAGCAGCATGCGGCCTCCGAGCGGGCGCTCCAGTACGCACAGCGCGTCGGTGACCGGCGCCCCGGCGATCCGCAGGGTGCGGGCCATCTTCAGCAGTTGGCCGCCGGAGCGGACCACGTCGTCGATGAGGACGGTGCGGCGGCCGACGTGGGCGGCGCCCTCGATCTGCCGCCGAGATCCGTAGCCCTTGGGCCGGCGGCGCAGGAAGACGGCGGGCAGACCGGTGGCGGCGGACAGGGCGACGACGAGGGGGACGCCGCCGAGCTCGATGCCCGCCAGCAGCTGGGCGTCGGCGGGCACGAGGTCGGCCAGGACGGCGGCGGTGTCGTGCAGGAGTGTGGGGTCGGCGGCGAGCCGGTACTCGTCGAAGTAGGAGTCCAGCCGGGCGCCGTCGGCGAGCTGGAACGGGGTGGTGACGCAGGCGGTTTCGGCGAGCCGGGCGGTGAGGCCGGCCGGCGTCGTGCTGGCGGTCATGCTCCTCCGATCGGGACTGTGTCGAGCGTGGCGAGGCAGGCGCGGAAGGCGTCGGCGGATTCGACGGCGGTGAGAAAGCCGAGGGGCCGCGTCCGAGTCTCGTACAGCCACTTCTCCTGCCGGAGGAACTCGAGCAGGCGAAGGGCGGCCGACCCGGCCAGGAAGATCGGTACGGGACGGACGGTGGTCGCGTAGTACAGGGCGGCGGTCAGCTCGTGCAGGGTGCCGACGCCACCGCCCATCGCGACGATCAGATCGGCGTGTCGCAGGTAGTGATTGAGCCGCGCGCCGAGGTCGTACAGGTGGACCGAGCTGGTGGCATGCGGGTTGAACGGTCCCCACTCATCGTGCTTTCCGATCAGGGTGACCGCGGTGACCGTGGCTCCTTCGGAGCTCGCTCCGCGGGCGGCGGCCTCCATCAGGCCGTTGTAGCCGCCATGCAGGAGCGAGTACCCGGCCTGGGCCACGGCCCGGCCGATCTCCTCGGCCAGCCGCTCCTCCTCGGCGGAGGCGGGGACGACGCCACCGAAGAACACGGCGGTCAGGCCCTCGCGGGCCCAGCTGGTGGCCGGGCCCGCGAGGTGCAGTGCGTTCACACCAGCTCCTGGTAGGTGCGGTAGGCGGCGATGGAGTTGCCCAGCCCGTCGAGAGCCTCGGGGCAAGCCCGCTCGACCAGCGCGAGCATCCGCGCGATGGCCGCGTCCACGTCGCCGGCCAGGGGGACGGCGGGGCCGCTGATCGCCGCGTCCAGGTCGCCCAGGCAGGCCCGGCCGATCGGGGTGACGGCGATCTCCTCGCGCAGCTGGTACCAGCCCCAGAACCGGGACGCCGGGGCCAGGGCGGCCTTGATGAGGTCCTTCGTCGCGGTGTGGAGCCGGTGCCACTCCGAGTACGCGACGAATCGCTGGCCCCGCTTGATGCGCTTGTGCAGCAGTACGGCCAGCACCAAGTGTTCGATCAACAGCTCGGCGCACGTGCGCGGCCGGGCGAGGAACTCCGCGGCGAACCGCTCGGCCGCCAGGACCGCCTCGGGGCCGACGGGGGCCGGCTCCCTGTCGAGGATCGAGGCGGTGGCGACCGTCGCCCGCAGGCGCGGGATGCGCGTGGCGGGCACGAGGTAGAGGTCGATCTGGTGCAGCCTGCCGTCGTCCGGGACGAGGAAGACCATCCCGACGCCGCCGAGGTCGGCGACGATCGTGTCGCGCCAGCCGGGCAGCAGGGCGCCGGCCTCGATGGACATCAGGTCGTCCAGGGCCCTCACGAAGGCGGGCAGCTGGGCGTCGTGGACACCGACAACGAAGTCGACGTCGGAGAGGCGGTCGGCGGTGCCGTGGGCCAGCGAACCGCGGACCATCAGGTGGGTGACGGCCTGCGAGGTGGCCAGGATGTCGGCGAGGCTCGACAGGAGCGGCAGCTGGGCCGGCCGGTTGGCCTGGGTGAGCTCGGCCAGGTGCAGGGTGGGCATGCGCGTCCTCCGTTCGGATTGCGGCGGATTGGACTTGCGGGTGATCAGGCTGTGAGGGCGAGGAGCCGGCGCTTGGCCGAGGCCCAGCGCGTGGCGGCCTCTTCGTCACCGAGCGAGGTGTGGAGCTCGGCGATCAGGTCGTAGACCGCGCCTTCCGGCAGGGCGTAGGTGTAGAAGAGCCGCAGCAGCATGCGCTCGGCCGCCTCCGTGTAGCCCAGGTCGGCCATGGCGCGGGCGGCCTGCAGCCGCTCGGCGGTGATTGTCTCGTTGATCGCGGGGAGCGGCTCGGCGGCGGTCGGGTGGAGCGAGGGGTGCCGGGCCAGGCGCCGGTAGGCGTCGTCGGCGTACACGTCGGCGATCAGATGGATCCGGTCGGGGCCGAGCAGGTTGCAGACCCCGTGGGCGTACGTCGGCGTCAGCCGCCAGATCCGGCCGCCGGTCATGTGGACCTTGGTGCCGCCGGTGACCAGGTACGCCGAGGAGTTGGTGTGCAGCGGGAGGTGCAGCCGGTGTCGCTCCACCTGGTCGAGCTCGTCGTAGTCGCGGTGCTCCCACAGGAAGGCGTTGGGCTCCAGCCGGGCGAGTCGCACCCACATGTAGTTCAGGCCCAGCTCGGCCAGCAGCGCGGCGGTGTCCGGCATCTGCGCCAGCAGGTCCGTCGGCCTGGCCGCGCAGTCGCCGATCGTCACGTCGGCGGCGTCGCCGGAGGCGTTCATCAGCGAGGTCGTCCACCAGCCCCCCGACTGGTAGGCGCCGTACTCCGCCTTCCAGGGCGCCTGGGCCGTCAGGGCCTCGTGGCGCATCCGCTCCAACTGGGCGGAGTCCACGGCGTCCAGCTGGGCGATCTGCCCTGCCAGAGCGGTCAGAGTTTCCATCGGTTCCCTCCAGTTCCTGGTCCGCCGAGCAGCGGACAGGTGTGCGCGTGGTG
This sequence comes from Streptomyces sp. NPDC046557, assembly GCF_040645975.1. NCBI lineage: Bacteria > Bacillati > Actinomycetota > Actinomycetes > Kitasatosporales > Streptomycetaceae > Streptomyces > Streptomyces sp. NPDC046557. The sequence goes on along the minus strand of NZ_JBEYZH010000027.1, from coordinate 61,839 downwards.
CTGGATGGGGTGATCGGGCCGGGCTGCTGACCCAGCCGCCGATCTCACGCTTCGCGGTCAAGGCAACACGCAAAGCGAAGTGCGTTCAGCATGGGGGCGGGTGCCGAGGCATGGATACGACGTCGCCGCCGTCTTGGAGCCGCCCTCGTCGAGGGCCGGACGCGCCGGAGGATGACGTCATACGTCATGACTGCCGTCATGGCTGCCGTCATCTGAGCCGCCAAGCCGTCGAACGGGTTTCCCGCTGATCGGCCGTGGCTATCGTCAGACCAGGCGAACGGGGACGGAGAGGATCTGCGGTGGCTGAAACTCCCACGCTCTTACGGGTCTTGACGCTGCAGCGGCACTGGCAGGTGTACGAGACCTTCCGCCTCCGGTTCGAAGCGACCGCCAACACGGTTGCGGAGGAGCAGAACGACCGCCGGCTTCAGGGCTTGTCGGTCTCCAAGCGGCAGTTCGAGCGCTGGTACGGCGGTGCGGTCAAGACCCGCCCCTATCCGGACCAGTGCCGAGTGCTGGAGGCGATGTTCGGCGTCAGCGTCGATCGTCTACTCGCTCCCGCGCCTGCGGTCGATACCCCGATCGTCGTCCCACCGCCACGGCCAGTTCCTGTCCTTCTCACCTCCGAGCGGGCAGCGGCACTGCCTGCTGGTGGCCCGTTCAGCAGCGAGTCCCGCCTCGACGCGGGCACCACGGAATTGGAAAGGCAGGTCGCGATGGCGGCTCGTCGTGCGCTCAGGTTCACCGCCCTCGCGGAGGGCAGCAGCATCGGCCCGGAGACCCTGGGCCAGATCCATGACGAAGTGCGACGGCTCACCGTCGCCTACCCGCGGCTGGCGTTGCCGACCTTGCTCGGCGACCTGGTCGAGGTACAGGACCTCACCTTCCGGCTCCTCGAGCACGGCCGGGTCAAGCCCCTGCAGGCCCGCGATCTCTATCTGCTCGCCGGCATCACCTCCGGCATGCTCGCCAAAGCCAGCCACGACCTGGGCAACCCCAGTGCCGCGATGATGCAGGCCCGCACCGCCTTCGTCTGCGCCGACAACGCCGACCATCACGCCATGCGCGCCTGGGTCCGTTCCCTGCAGTCGCTCATCTCCTACTGGGCCGGGCGCCCGTCCGAGGCCGCCGACTACGCCACCCTCGGCCTCGGTGCGGCAGGCAACGTCCGCGGCACCACAAGCGTCTGGCTGGCCTGTCTCTCCGCTCGCGCCCACGCCCTCGTCGGCGACGGCGAGGCCACGCGCACCGCCATCCAGCAGGCCGAGGAAGCCCGCGCGGCCGCCGAACCCGACGACCTCGACGCCTTCGGCGGCATCATGACGTTCCCGGTGCCCCGACAGCTGTACTACGTCGCCGAGGCCACCGTGCACCTCGGGGAGGACCCCGCACTCGGCGAGAGCCAGTCCGAGGCCGCCGTCGCCGCGTACCGCACCGCCACGGAGGACGAATGGGCCTTCGGCGACGAGGCCGGCGCACAGACCGACCTCGCCCTCGCCCGCATCGCCCGCGGCGAGATCGAGGGCGCGATCGAAGCCGTCCAGCCGGTACTCGACCTCCCCATCGAGCAGCGCAACTTCGGCATCACCAGCAGCGCCCAGCGGGTACACGCCGCACTCCAGGCTGAAGGCAGGCGCAACCGAGGCGCGGCGGCGGCCGGCCTCCGCGAGGAGATCGAAGCCTTCACGGCCACCCCGACGTCCGTCCTCGTCCGGTGACCCCGCCGGTAGGCTCCGCAGCCATGACCCCAGTCCACCTGGCCGGCCCCCGCCTGGCGCTGCGCGAAGTCGAACCCGAGGACGCCGCCGACCTCCTGGCCATCTACGGCGACCCCGAGGCCACCCGGCACCTCAGCTTCGAGCCCCGCACTGCCGACCAGGTCCAGGCGATCGTCGACCGGTCCATCGCCTCCGCGGAGGACACTCCCCGGACCGAGTACTGCCTGGCCATCACCCCGCACGGTGAACATCGGCTGATCGGCTACGCCCGCCTGGCGACGGAACCGCAGCAGGCGGCCACCATCGGCTTCGCCCTGAACCCGTCCGAGTGGGGCAAGGGCCTTGGCACGGAGACCGTCCACCTGCTGTGCGCGCTCGGTTTCAAGGTGCTCGGCCTGCACCGCATATGGGCGGCACGCTCGCCGCTGAACGAGTCTTCCGCGCGTACCCTCCTGCGAGCCGGCATGACCGAGGACGGGCGCATCCGCGACCACGTCTTCGTCCACGGAGCCTGGCGGGACTCGATCACCTACTCGATCCTGGAGCACGAGTGGACACCGATCGGCACCTTCGACCTGAGCGCTGACGACGGAGCCCCGGCGGGTATGCCCCTGCCCGCGGCTGACAGCGGACAGGACAGGTGAGCTGGTGCTGACCGAGCAAGGCTTACCGCACCACCTGGTAGTGCCCGGCATCGCTGAGTTCGCTCGCGGTGGCCTGCCCGAGCCGCCGACCACCGACGACGGCAACGAGTGGGTCGAAGGGGTGTGCTGGCTGTACTGCGGCCAGCAATGGACCCGCGTCCTGTGGATCGGCCCGGTCAGTGTGGCCGGAGCCCAGGCACCCATGTACGCCTGCGGCCCCTGCATCGCAGAGCTCCAGGAACGTGTCTGGTGCTCCATCCGCCGCCACGATGAACCCGCCCGCCCCGCCCACCGACCCGAGTGTGGACGGGAGGCCAGATTCGCTGTCAGGGGGCGGGGACGCCACCGACGCAGCGGCGCACCGTCTGCCTAGGCAGCCACCCGGTTCATCCCCGTCCATACTTCCTTCCCACCCATCCTGGCTGTCCTGGAGGAGTAGACGTGACGCAGCAGAACGCTGAGGAGCGCCCGGGCGTCGCCGCGGCCATCGTGGTGCACGAGGGACGCGTCCTCTTGGTGCGGCGCCGCGTAAGCGAGGGCCGGCTCTCCTGGCAGTTCCCCGCTGGCAAGGTCGAGCCTGGCGAAAGTCGGGAAGATGCAGCCGTGCGCGAGACCCAGGAGGAGACGGGTCTGATGGTGAAGCCAGTGCAGCTGCTGGGTGAGCGGGTCCACCCGGACACTGGTCGGCTGATGTCCTACATGGCCTGCGAGGTGCTCGGCGGAAACGCACACGTCGCGGATGCAGACGAGCTGGCCGAAGTCGCTTGGGTAGCCCACGCCGAGATCCCGCAGTACGTCCCGTACGGTCTGTTCGCGCCGGTACAAGAACACCTCGACGAGACCCTGAACCGTTGACGCCGAAGCCTGTTCATCATCCTCGGCTAGGACCCGACACCCACGTCCTCATCGCCGCCTTCGCAGGGAAGCAGAGCGAAATGATCGAACGAGTCCGCGCAGTGCTCGTCACCACTGACGGCACGATGCTGGTCATCCGTCGCACCAAGCCCGACGTCCCCGAGTACTGGGTGCTCCCCGGCGGCGGTGTCGAGCCGAGCGACGAATCCCGCGAGGCCGCCCTCCACAGGGAGATCCACGAGGAGATCGCCGGGAAGGCCGACATCGTCCGCCTTCTCCACACCATGGAGTCCGACTACGAGCGCCAGCTCTTCTACCTCGCCCGCATCGCGACCTGGTCCTTCGAGGACGGCACCGGCCCCGAGTTCAGCGCCGAGGGCCGCGGCGAGTACGCGCTGGAGGAGATCCCGCTGACTGTGGAAGGTCTCGACGGCATCGACCTCAAGCCCGAAGAGATCGTCCACGTCCTGCGGGGCGCCATCAGTACCGGAAGTCTCGGGGGTAAGGCAACACTCTGAGTATTCGGCACGTCAACAACCACCGGGGCCGGCACTGAGATGCGCCGGCCCCTCGTGGCGTGCCCATGCGCTGTCGGCCTGGCCCGCGCTTCCCGAGCCGGGCGGTGACCGCTACTGGACCAGCCGGAGCACCGGCCGCTGTTCCTGGACGCCCAGCAGATCCCGCACCCTCTGGCTGGTCCACGCCAGTTCATGTGCCAGCTGGGGGACAGAGAGTTCTGCTTCCTTGGCAGCGAGCTCGAAGGCCTGCCCGAGCAGCGAAGGCTGTTCACCGGGGAAGTTCGAGACCGATTCCGCTGTGAATCCGGGCTGGCCGTCGAGTGCACGTAGGCGCTGGTACGTCCTGCTGGCAGTGGCGTCGGAGATCAGCCCCAGCTCGCGGCAGCGGTAGACGAGCGAGTGGAGGGAGACTCCCCAGACTCCTCTGAGCTGGGCCAGCCGTGCAAAATCCATTCGCCGCGGCAGCAGTGGGAGGATGCTGTCCTGAGGGGTCAGGAACTCGGCTGCGAAGGCGTCGGCCTCCTTCTCCTGGCGGCTGTCACCCGTGGCATCGCCGTGCAGTACAAGGTGGCCTAGTTCATGGGCGGCCGTGAACCGGTGCCGGTAGATGTCGTCGGCTCGGTTGGCTGTCAGCACGACGAGGGGACGAGCGGCCCGGGTGGAGAAGGCGTCCACGCTCGCCGCGGAAGGATCACTGGCAGGTGGCATGACCACCACGATCCCGTGAGATTCCATCCGCCGCACAAGGTGCGTGACAGGGCCGTCGCCGAGGCCCCAGCGCCTGCGCAGTTCACGAGCGGCGGACGCGGGGTCGGTGGACAGCTCCTCGCCGGGGTGGACCTCCCCGCCTGCGAAACCGGGGAGATCGACCAGAGGCAACTGGATCCGCTGCTCCAGCGCGTACGTGAGCTCCCAGACTTGCTCGGCGAAGGCGAGCGCACGCTCTCGCTGGGACTTCGGCGTGCTGCGCAGGCTCCGGAAGTGCGCCATGGATGCGTCGAGCCGATTGGCGGGTCTTCCCAGGTGAAGCCCTTGGCCTGGATTCCCTCGGGGAAGCGGCGCGTGGACGAGTTGATGTCGTAGGGCTTCAGCTGGATCTGCAGCCGACGCGGGATCAGGCCCTTGGCGCTGTCCTCGGCCCACGGGGCCTCCTCGTCACGGTTGAGCATGGCGAGGAGCGTCCTGGTGGGCAGGGCAGCCGGATTGCCGCAGGCGGCGAAGGCGCGGCGGATGTCGACCAGCAGGCGGGTGTGCAGCGAGGTGTCCTGGTCGAGGGCCGCCTCGTGTGCCGTCATGACCCGGCAGGCAGTGCGGGCACGCTCGGGCCAGTCGCCTCCGGCCAGCTCGGCGACGATGACCAGCGGCTCCCAGGTGTCCGCGGCCCGGTCCTCCACCGGCATGGCGACGGGCATCAGCCGCATGGCTTCCTTGCCGCGCGGGCGCAGCCACGCGGCGAGCCGGTCGCGTACAGCGTGCAGGGCGGGGGTGTCGCGGAAGGCGCGGAACTCCGAGACCTTCTCGCCGTTCCTGCGGCGCCGCATCCGCATGACCACGGACCGGTCCATGATCGTGTCGGGCAGGCACCGATGCCGGCGAGGGCGGCCATCGCGAAGGTGTGGAAGCGGACCACCTCGTGGTTCGGTCCTGCGACGCGCAGTGTGTAACGGCTCTTCTGGAAGCCTGCGTTGAGTAGGCCCCGGAGCTCCTCGTTCTTCTCCGCGACCTTCGCCGAGCCGAAGATGGTGTCGACTTCGTCCACCAGCAGGGTCGGCGGATCCGATTCGCCGATCGACCGGAAGATCGCCGCTGCTGACGCGTTCACGGTGATCAGCGGGTCGTGGACCGTCTCGGTGATCACGTCCAGGAGGCGGGACTTTCCGCACCGCTTCGCAGGTCCCACCACCGCCAGGCGAGGCGCGTGCTGCCACACCCTCTGCAGGTGCGTGGCCGCCACCCACAAGGTCACCGCCGTGAGCGCCTCGGGGCTCGGCAGCACCACGTACCGCTCGATCTGCGCGGCCAGGTCGACCAGCGCCTGGTCGCCTTGCGAACGGGGACCGATCGGGGCGGAGCCGGGCTGCGAGGGTGAGGTCTGCGGCTCGACTACTGCGTCCGTCGGTGCGGTGCGGTCGGCATCAGGCTGGCCGGGGACCGCCACCGGCGGCCAGAGCGCCTTCGTGGGCGCGGCGGCAGGGTCGGGCGTGTTCGGCATCAAGGGGGCGGCTCCTTTGCCGGCGGCCGGGTTGGCGGCCACCTCTCGAGAATGGGGCGGAAAATCCGGTGAGACCGGAGTGCGTGGACAAGACAGCCACACCCCAGGGCCAGAAGTCCAGGGATAGCTCTAACACTCCTGAAAACTTTTTCGACCCCATGACCGTAGACCCGGAAACCCGGTCGGCGAAATTACCGCCTACGGTCGGTGCATCGCTCACGGCAGACAGGGAAAAGGTTCCCAAGGGTCCGTAGCAGAAGCTACAACACACCAATGCCACCGCGATCTCTTGAAATCGGACCCGCAGGCCGCGCCGCCGCCCAGGCCATAGAGCGCACTCGTGTCGCCCGCGGCTACTCCCAGCGCCAGCTCGCCGCTCGCGTCCGCGCCCTGGGCCGGCCCATGACCTTCACCGCGCTCTCGCGTCTAGAGCGCACCGTCTGCCGCTGCGATGTTGATGACCTCGTCGCCATCGCCGCCGCCCTCGGAACGCCGCCCCAGACCCTCCTCGGGAACCCGTCGGCGGCCGGAGCGGGCGAAATATAGCCGACGATCCCCGGTTTCCCAAACCGGGGATTCTCCAGACCATTGGTGTTCCCGGTGCACCTGCCCGGTCCGTTCCCTGCCCCACGTCTGTCCATTTCCTGAGAGGAAACTCTTGCACCGTTCGCTGATAACCCCTGCCCGGAAAACCGTGCCCGCCGGTCGGGTAGGAGAGAAGGGTGGAAAGGAAATCGCAGGGAAGCCTCGCACCGCAAAGGAGGTGAATTCCGGCGATCGCCTGCTCACGGTAGACGAAGCGGCAGAACGCCTCGGCACTGGCGTCCGCTTCATCCGGCGGCTGATCCAAGAACGCCGGATCCGTTACGTCAAGCTCGGCAAGCACGTCCGCATCGCCGCGAGCGTGCTGGCCGCGTACATCGACGCGAGTACCGTCCCCACCCTCCCCGAAGCGCGCTCCCGCTTCGGGAAGGCGGCCTGATGGCGGCCCGGAAGCCGCAGCGGCGGCGTGAATTCGGCACCACCCGACAGCTCCCGTCCGGCCGTTGGCAGGCGCGCTACTGGGCGCCCGACGGCAGTCGGCGCACGGCCCCGGAGACCTTCGCGACGAAGACCGACGCGCAGGACTGGCTCACCCTCACCAAGGCGGACATCCAGCGCAATCACTGGACCGACCCCGACGTGGGCAAGGTCAACTTCGAGGCGTACGCCCTCAAGTGGGTGGATGAGCGGGGCCTCGCCGCCACCACGGACGAGCTATACCGCCGGCTCCTGCGCCTGCACGTCCTCCCCGGCTTCGGCGACCTCGACCTGGACGACATCACCCCGCAGGCCGTACGCACCTGGCGGGCCGAGCGCCTGACCGCCACCGGTGCCACGACGGTCGCCAAGTGCTACCGGCTGCTGAAGGCCATCATGGAGACGGCGGCCGACGACGAGCTGATCCGCCGCAACCCGTGCCGCATCAGGGGCGCGGGAAGCGAGCAGACCAAGGAGCGCCCGACCGCGACCGTCGCCCAGGTCGACGCCCTCGCCGAGGCCATGGGCCCGCGCTGGCGGCTGATGGTCTACTTCTGCGCCTACGGCCCGATGCGCCCGGAGGAACAGGCAGCGCTGCGCCGGACCTCGGTCACGCTGGACCCCCTCGCGGTGCGGATCACGGAGGCGGCCCCGGAGCTGAACACCGGCCGCCGCGTCGAGGGCGACGCCAAGTCCGCAGCGGGCGTCCGCACCATCCACCTCCCGGCCTTCCTCTACATGGAGGTCAAGCGGCACCTGGACTGGTTCGCGGAGAAGGAGCCCGACGGGCTGCTGTTCGTAGGGGAGAAGGGGGCGCCGTTCCGGCGCACGACCTTCGGCCGCAAGTGGGCCAAGGCCCGCACGAAGGTCGGCCTGCCCAAGGACTTCCGCTTCTACGACCTGCGCCACACGGGCCACACCCTGTCGACGCAGTCCGGCGCGACCCTCAAGGACACGATGGTCCGCGCCGGCCAGTCCTCGGAGAAGGCTGCGATGATCTACCAGCACTCCGACGACGAACGTCAGCAGGAGGTCGCCGGCGGCATCGACGCCAGGGTCCGCGCGGCCCGTGGGAAGGCGTCGGCGAAGCCGAAGCTCATACGGGAAGCGTGACGATCGTCGAGCGGGGGCAGCTAGCAGCTGCCCCCGCTGCTCCGCTGGAACCTGCTCTGTCGCCCTACCGCATGACGCAAAGAGCCGAACCGGCTCGTCCAGCACCGCCCCCGATGGTGCCCGGCTCGGTGAAGTGCATGGCCTGCCCGGATATCGCCCGCGCCTGCGAGGTCACACAGTGGTTTACCGGCCCGATCGGCGACCGACGTCCAGGCCTCGCCGTATTTTCAGTTCGGCTCTGAAGGATCCCCTTCGAGCTTGGCAGCTTTGGCGTGGTGGCCGAGCTCGCGGCAGATGACGGCAAGGAGGGCCCTGGCCTGCAGGGTCGCGGGATGGTCCGGACCGAGGGCACGCTCATGGTCGACGAGCGCCTCCTCCCCCGACTGCAGAGCCTCATCATGGCGCCCAAGGAGGTACAAGGTCGCGGCGACGTGGGTCCGCACCCGCAGGGTTTCAGGATGGCTAGACCCGAGATTGCGCTCAAAGCCACCCAAGACTGGCCCCCATGACTGCAGAGCCTTCAGGTGGTCGCCCAGTGCGTTACATGTGGCAGCAAGGTTGGCCCTTGTGCGCAGGTTGTCGGGATGGTCAGGCCCAAGAAGAGACTCGAGGCCAGCCAGCGCCTCCTCTCCTGACTGCAGAGCCTCATCATGACGTTCAAGGACGTAATACGTCGCTGCGAGGTTGGCTTTAGCACGCAGAGTCTCGGAGTGGTCAGCGCCAAGACAGTGGTCGAAGCCTGCCAGTACCTCCGTCCTCAACTGCAGCGCCTTGTCGTGGTGGCCCAGGAGGCCGTAAGTGAGGGCAAGCTGGGCTCGCACCCGGAGGGTCTCGGGATGGTCTTGCCCGAGGACACGCTCGTGGTCGGCCAGTGCCTGCTCCCCCAACTGCAGAGCGTCAGAATGACGTTCAAGAGCGTCGTACGTGGCGGCAAGGTGGGCCCGCGCGCGCAGGGTCTCGGAGTGGTCAGACCCTAGAAGGCGTTCACAGTCGACCAGCGCCGGCTGTCCTAAGCGGTGGGCCTCGTCGTAACGGCCGAGATCGCTGTAGGTGACTGCCAGGTTGATCTTGGCGCGCAATGTGTCGGGGTGGTCGGGCCCGAGGAGACGCTCATAGTCGGCCAGCACCTGCTTCTTCAGGCGGAGAGCGTCGTCGTAGCGGCCGACGTCGTTGTACGTGACGGCGAGGTTGGATCGGGTAGTCAGGGTGTCGGGGTGGTCCGGCCCAAGTACACGTTCCCGATCGGCCAACACCCGCTTCTTCAGGAGGAGGGCCTCCTCGTAACGATCAAGATTTCCGAAGGTGACGGCGAGGTTGGCTCGGGCGCTCAGGGTGTCGGGGTGGTCCGGCCCAAGTACACGTTCCCGATCGGCCAACACCCCCTTGTTCAGGACGAGGGCCTCCTCGTAGCGGCCCAGGTTTCGGTAGGTGGCGGCGAGGTTGGCTCGGGCACTCAGGGTATTGGGATGGTCAGACCCGAGAACCCGTTCGAAGCCGGCCAGCGCCCGCTTCCCTAGTTCCACGGAGGTTTCGTAGCGGCTCAGGCGGCTGTAAGCGACGGCAAGATTGGACCAGGCAAGCAGGGTATGGGGGTGATCAGGCCCCAGAATCCCCTCGGTCTGGTCCGTCACAGTCTGCCAGTGAGTGAGTGCGGGACCGACGAGGCCGTTGTCGTTCAGGCTGCTCCCGGCGCGGAAGAGAAGCGAGCGGGCTTCGCTTTGCCAGAGGTGCGACCCGGCGTATTGCCTGAGGGTGTCGCTGTTAGCGCGGAGGACGGCGCCGAGATCGTGTTGGATCTGGTCGAGGTCCGGCCAGATGTTCAGCAGCGCGTAGGCCGCACTAATGGCGAGGGCCGACTGCTGGTTGCCGGGCGTGGTTTCACGTGCGGCCCGGGCCGTAAGCGCGTGGATGCGGACTTCCTGATGTTGACTGCGGGGATCGTAAGTGACCAGGCCGTAGCGGTGCAGAACGAGCAGGGCCTCGTATGTTTCCTCCGCGGTGACGGCACCTGTGGATTCCTTTCCCCCAATGGCAGGGGAGCAGTATCGGGGAAGTTCTTCGAGGAGGGGGGCGGCAGCCCAAATGTCCGCCGGGTGGCCGGCGGGGTCGAGAAGCGCGGCCAAGAGGAGGACGGGCCGGGCGAGCCCATTCGGCGTGGCTGCTTCCGCGGCGGCTACGGAGAGCAGCAGTGCGGCAGCTACCTGCCGACCGTATCCCTCAGCGTCTGCTGATAGTGGGAGGAGGTCTTCAAGGCTTCGCGTGCTGTCTTGGAGTCGCTGGAGGTAGCTGCCGCAGGGAAGCTGCTGATTAAGGATGTAAGCAGCAGCGTGGCCAAGGGCGAGGGGTAGCCTTCCGAGGGCGTCAGCCAGCTCGTGTTCGCGTCCGTCGAGGAGATGGGCGGCGTCGTCAGCGGTGAGCCGAGTTTGCAGATAGGAGAAGGCCTCAGCAGGGGTGTAGACGTCGACGTCAACTCGGGCCCGGCCTTGCCCGGTTAAGCGGGCGTCCTTCAGTCGGGTAGTGGCCAGAACCCAGCCTGACCTTGGTCGGCCCGGCGGCCACCAGCGGGCGATCGTCGCGGGGTCAGTGATGTCGTCCAGGACGACGAGCCACGAACGCTCTGTGGTCGCCAGCCAGTCCAACAACACCTGTGCATCACGTTCTGGGTCAGCGCCGTCGGCACCCGGTGCCTGCACCAGGAGGGCAGCTCGGGCGTAGAGGGTGATGACCTGTTGGACCTCGCCAGCTGGCACCCATAGGACCAGATCGGTGCCTCCGAGAGTGGCTTCGTGAGCGTAGGCGGCGGCGAGCTGGGTCTTGCCCACCCCACCCCCACCGGACAGGACCTGCGCCAACACCGACGTGTCATTGGCCGAGCGAGCACGATCGATCGCGCTACGCAATACCGGCCGTGGCTGGAATGCCGACGCAGGCAATGGCGGGGCCCCGACTCGCATAGGCCAGGATGGCTTCTTACGGGGCGGCGGTAGGTAGATGTTCGTGGTGGCGGTGCTGTTCGGGCCGATGGCGTTTCCGGACAGATCCCGGCCAGCGGCGACCGCTCCCTGGGCTGCCAGAACCGTCACCTGCCTACTGCCTGAGGTGTCGAGGACGCGATCTTCTTCAGTCCCGCGGTTGCCACGTTCGGGCGAGGTGGAGGACTTGCGTGACCGGCGGGGCCACAGGGCGCTCATCGGACCTGGCTGTCATCGCCAATGGCGTTGCCAGCAATGTCCCCGCCAGCCGCGACGCCGCCAGGCCCCGCCTGCACATCTACCGCTCCAGAATCGCCGGTGGCTGCCCCTGGTGATGCCGCCGGCGATGCTGATCCGTCCACGCGCGAGTTTCTTCCGATGGCGTTATTGGCGACGTTCCCACCAGCAGCGACACCGCGTTCGGCCTGCACCCGTCGACCACTCGACGAATCCCCCCGGCTCTGGCGGGCAAGCGCCAGCACGGAAACGACGAGGCCCACAGCGGCCAGGACCGCACCGATGATGCTGGCCGTCCGATCACCAGTATCCAGATCGACCACCGCGACGATCACCGCCAGCCCTACCGCAATGAGCCCAGCTGAAACAGCCGCCGTCCACACAGCCCCACGTGCTGCCCCCGACATGCCTGCCACGAACCCTCCCTAGCCAACCAGCTGCCGGGCAACACTGCTTTCAATCAGTGGTCGTCCCGTGCACCACTCGTAGAAACGGTAGCCGCAGGGTGAGTGGCCGGTCTCGTGATCGGGCGAGGTCGCACCGATACCAAGCCCACACCCGATCGGCCGATGAAGAGGCCCTTGCGCGCCCCGGTGCCACGCGACCCTGGTGATCCGGGGCTAGAACAAGACACTCGGCGACGACGGTCTGGACGACTGGCTGACGGGGGCCATGGACGCCACCGCCGAGCTCCCGCCCGAGTGACCTCGAACCCCGACTGAGCTCGGGGCCCCGTCTGCATGTCCGGTTTCCCGATTGCCGCATCGGCCAGCTCGAACAGGAGCCCTCCTTACCCGGACTCTCTTCAACCCCGCTGTCAGCTGCTTCCCCAACATCTACCTGACTGCGTGGTGGTCATCGCGCCGGCTCTGCTCTTCTCCGGCGTGAGAGCTCGCGGGAATCGGGCTGTTTGAGTGGCCAGGTCCAGCAACCCCAGCCGATCAGGACAGTGCGGTGGGTTTGCGGGGAGGTGGGACGGCGCGGAGGAGCTCCCACAGGGGGCGCGGGCCGCTGGCCCACTGGGCGAGGAGGTGGCGGTCGACGAGGTGGAGGCGCTGAGACTTGGCGAAGTCGAGGGCGGGCCGGGAGAAGCGGCCGTTGGTGAGCATGACGAGGACGTCCCCGCCGTGTATCTGGCGGCCGGTGCCGTTGAGGACCTGGAGGTCGGGGGTGCCGACCGCTGACCCCTGCCAGCCGGCCTTGCGGTGCTTGCACTGGATGACCCAGCGGCGGCCGTAGGGGTCGGTGGCTTTGACGTCCGCGCCGTTGTCGCCGCGTCCGCCGACCTTCTGGGCGTCGGCGCAGCCGTCGCGGTGCATGAGGTCCCGTACGGCGAACTCGAAGTCGTTGTGGTGGAGGCTGTCGAAGTGTTCGACGGCGTAGCGCAGGCCCTGGGCCCGGACCTGGTCCCATCGGGCGGCCTCCTGGCGTCGGCGCATCCACAGCGCGCCCGCGGCACCGGCTGCGAGGAGGCCGAGCACCAGGACCCAGGGGTGGGCGGCGAGCCACGACATCACCGCCACGATGAGGCTGAGGGCCACGAGGCCGACCAGGCCGATGAGCCACAGCTCCTCCGAGCCGGTGGCCTTCCGGCGCCGCGCTGTGCTGGTGCGCTTGCGCCTCTTGGCGGGTGGGCGGGGGCTCACCTGCTGTTCCCCGTGCTCGGGAAGACGATCGGATAGGAGACCGTCGGTATGGGTTGGGGCGCTGGGCGGTTTTCCCATGCCGGCCACTTGATCGGGTAGACCACCGTCGACTGCGGCCTGGGTAACTCCTGACCTGAGCCTGCTCCGGCCCCCGCTGATGTTGTTCCATTCCCGAAGACGACCACTCCGGCGACGATCAGGCCGAGCAGCGCGGTCTCCCGCCGGGCCCCGGCAGGGAGCCGGCCATGGCCTTTGACCCGAGTGCCGTCTGCCCGGAAGTACTCATTGATCCAGGGCACAGCTGTATCCCCCCACCAGTCGTGATGCGCCTCCCTGCGCACCGGATCCATGAAAGCACCCACCACTGACAACGCGTCACCTACTTGTCACCAGTCGTGATCATCTGCTGAGCCGGGGCCGGCCTGCCTGCGCTTTGGTGAGGAGCGCCTCCGGCGGCATTCGGAGGTGCAGGGGAGAGTGTCGCGTCATCGCCAACTTGGCCGCGCAAGCGGTGTGGTTGAGGGCTTGCTTCAGGGTTGCGAACAGGCGAATCTGGGCGCCCACGTGGCGCAGGTCACATGAAATGCGTCTCGTGATCCGAGACGACTCCGCGTCCGAGTGGTGCAAGTGGTGCAAGGAAGGCCCTTCGAGCAGGGCGTTTCTGCGAGTTGGGGCACGCGGAGGGCACGGCAAGGCTGGATAGGTCTAGACAACGACGAAGCCCCAGGTCTCTGACCTAGGGCTTTGCTATGGAGCGGATGACGGGAATCGAACCCGCGCTCTGAGCTTGGGAAGCTCATGTTCTACCATTAAACTACATCCGCATAGGTTTCCAGTTGCCTGGAACCTCATCGTGGCCCACTCTACCTCATGATCGACCCCCGGTGAATCAGCCGCAGGGTCGTTGTCGTCGAAGGGCTGCAGGAGGGGTGCTGGGGGCGGGAGTTGGGGCGTAGCTTATGGTTCGGAGCGGCGGCCGGCGTGGGCCTGGGTCATCCCCTAATGTGGCGATTCGTCGCAGTACGGCTCGTTGGGGAAAGGGACTCGATGGAGCACACCGTCGTCCGTTGTGCCGAAGGGCACGTTTTCAGCACCGCTTCCTTCCCGTTGCGGCAGCTCGGTGCCGCCCGGATCGGTCCGGGGCGGTTGTTGCGGTGCCCGCGGTGCGCGCGGCTGAGGCACGCCGTGCCCGTGGGCGGCGCGAAGCGGTAGCCGTCGGAGCGCAGTGATCAGGGCGCGCGGGCGCCGCTCTCGATTGGGGGTGGCCCGCGCGCTCTGCGTATCCTCGGGACGTGCTTCTCTCTGACAAAGACATCCGGGCCGAGATCGACAGCGGACGGGTTCGCATCGACCCGTTCGACGAGTCGATGGTGCAGCCCTCCAGCATCGATGTGCGTCTCGACCGGTTCTTCCGGGTCTTCGAGAACCACCGTTACGCCCACATCGACCCCGCCACCGAGCAGCCGGATCTGACCCGGATGGTCGAGCCGGAGGGCGACGAGGCGTTCATCCTCCACCCGGGCGAGTTCGTCCTCGCCTCGACCTACGAGGTCATCTCGCTGCCCGAGGACATCGCCTCCCGGCTGGAGGGCAAATCCAGCCTCGGCCGCTTGGGCCTGGTCACGCATTCGACCGCCGGCTTCATCGACCCGGGCTTCTCGGGCCACGTGACCCTGGAGCTGTCGAACCTCGCCACGCTCCCGATCAAGCTGTGGCCGGGGATGAAGATCGGCCAACTGTGCCTGTTCCGGCTCAGCTCGCCCGCCGAGTTCCCGTACGGCAGCGAGCGCTACGGATCGCGCTACCAGGGCCAGCGCGGCCCGACGGCGTCGCGCTCCTTCCAGAACTTCCACCGCACCCAGGTGAGGCACGAGGCATGAGCGAAGTACGGGAGAACCTGACCTACGACGGGTTCGGTCGCGCCGTGCGCGAGCTGGCGCAGACCATCGCCGAGGACGGCTACGAGCCCGACATCATCCTGAGCATCGCCCGCGGTGGCGTCTTCGTCGCCGGCGGACTGGCGTACGCGCTGGACTGCAAGAACATCCACCTCGTGAACGTGGAGTTCTACACGGGTGTCGGCACGACCCTGGAGATGCCGGTCATGCTGGCGCCGGTCCCCGAGGCGATCGACTTCACCGACAAGAAGGTGCTGATCGCCGACGACGTCGCCGACACCGGCAAGACGCTCAAGCTGGTGCACGACTTCTGCCTGGGCACGGTGGCGGAGGTCCGCTCGGCCGTCGTCTACGAGAAGTCGCACTCGCTCGTGAAGTGCGAGTACGTGTGGAAGAAGACCGACGAGTGGATCAACTTCCCCTGGTCGGTCGAGCCGCCCGTCGTCAAGCGCGAGGGTCAGGTCCTCGACGCCTGAGGTCCAGGATGACGGACGAACCGAAGGGGACCGGCGCGGATGTGGCGCCGGTCCCCTTCGGTTCGTCCGTAGGGCTCAGATCGTGCCGAGCTTGATGATCGACAGCAGGGCGACCAGCTGGATCGCGGACGCGCCCAGCGCCTTCGGCCAGGGCAGGTCGTGCGACTTGCTCATCAGCGAGGTGAACAGCGCGCCGGCGGCCAGCCAGGTGGCCCAGCCGAGGACCTGGACGACCATGTTGTCGCCGCCGAGGAAGACCGCGAACAGCAGGCGGGGCGCGTCGGTGATCGACATGACCAGCATCGACAGGCCCACGGTCGGCTGCCACGCGCCGTCGCCGCCCAGCTGACGGGCCAGGGTGTGGGTGACGCCGCCCAGGATCAGGCCGCAGATGACGAAGGCGACGCCGGTGCTGAGGACGATCGGGACGGCCTGGGAGAGGGTGGCCTTGATGGCGTCCTCGCGGGCCTTGTCGAAGCCGAAGACCGCGAGCATGCCGTAGAGGAAGGTCACGATCAGCGCCGGACCCCAGACGGGGTAGTCGCGCATGCGGAAGAACGTCGGGCCCGGCCGCATCACGATGCCGCGCAGGAGCTCCTTCCAGGGCAGCCGCGGACCGGCCGGGGCGGCCGGGGCCGAACCGGCCTGGTACGTCGCGCCCTGGTAGGGCGCGGCCTGGCCGTACGGGTCCTCACCGATCGAGAACGCCTGGGTGTAGCCCGGGTTGTCGGCGTACGAGGCCCCGTGCCCGGGCGGCTGCTGCGGGTACGCCTGCCCGTGCGGGTGCGGTTGACCGTACGGGTCGAAGTACTCGGGCTCGCCGTGGTCCCGGGCGCCGCCGGTGGCCTGCTGGGGCCACTGCTGCTGCGGAGGGGGGCCGGCGGGAGGGTAGGGCTGACGGCCGTACGGTGCCTGCGGCGCGCCAGGCGCCTGCTGCTGACCGTACGGCTGCTGCCGCGGGGCTTGCGGGGGTTGTTGCGGGGTGCGGTTGTTGTCCCGGCCGCGTCCGATCCTGAATCCAGCCACGTGATCGAAAGTACCTGGTCCGGCGGGCGGGGGTGCGCGGGCGGCCGGAACCGGCGTCCTTTGCGGCTGAGCTGTGACATCCCCTAGGGGAAGCCCCGGGGCCTCACGGGGGCCTCACGGGGGCCCGGCGGAAGCCGGAACGGCCGGCCCCCTGGTCGGGGACCGGCCGTTCCGATGCCGTTGTCGCGGCGTGGGTCTACGTGGGCTTACACGGGCCTACTTGGCGCCCTCGGGGGCGTCGGCCTTGGCCTCGGCGGCGGGAGCGGGAGATTCCGGTTCGGCGTCCGCGTCGGCGTCGGCCTTGGGGGCGGGCACCTCCGCCTTCGGCTCGGCGGCCGGCTCCACCTTGTTCGCCGCTGCCTCGGTGTCCGCCTTCGGCTCGGCACCGGCCTCGGTCTCGGCGTCGGTCGGCTCGACCTTCGCCCCGGCCTTCGGCTGGGCCTTCACCTCGGCGGCAGCCCCGGCTTCGGCCTTCGGCTCGGCGGCGGCCTCAGCCTCCGCCTCCGCAGCAGCCTCCGCCTTGGCTTCGGCCTCCGCCTCCGCCTCCGCAGCAGCCTTGGCTTCGGCTTCAGCCTTCGCGGCAGCCTCCGCCTTCGCCTTCGTTTCGGCCTCCGCCTTCATCTTGGCGGCAGCCTCGGCGGCCTCCGCCGCGGCAGCCGCGGCCGCTTCCTCCGCCTCGGCCAGGGCCAGCGCCTCCGCGTCGGGGCCCGGGGTCTTCACCGACTCCAGCAGCAGCTGCGCCACGTCCACCACCTGGACGGACTCCTTGGCCTGGCCCTCGTTCTTCTTGCCGTTCACCGAGTCGGTCAGCATCACCAGGCAGAACGGGCACGCCGTCGACACGATGTCCGGGTTCAGGGACAGGGCCTCGTCGACGCGCTCGTTGTTGATGCGCTTGCCGATCCGCTCCTCCATCCACATCCGCGCGCCACCCGCACCACAGCAGAAGCCCCGCTCCTTGTGGCGGTGCATCTCCTGCTGCCGCAGCCCCGGCACGGCCGACATGATCTCGCGCGGCGGCGTGTAGACCTTGTTGTGCCGACCCAGGTAGCAGGGGTCGTGGTACGTGATCAGCCCGTCGACCGGCGTCACCGGCGTCAGCCGGCCCTCGTCGATCAGGTGCTGGAGCAGCTGCGTGTGGTGGATGACCTCGTACTCGCCGCCCAGCTGCGGGTACTCGTTCGCGATGGTGTTGAAGCAGTGCGGGCA
Source organism: Streptomyces sp. NPDC046557 (assembly GCF_040645975.1). Classification (NCBI taxonomy): domain Bacteria; kingdom Bacillati; phylum Actinomycetota; class Actinomycetes; order Kitasatosporales; family Streptomycetaceae; genus Streptomyces; species Streptomyces sp. NPDC046557. The sequence goes on along the minus strand of NZ_JBEYZH010000027.1, from coordinate 44,295 downwards.
GGTCGAGACGATCCGCTTCGCCGACTTCGGCTTGCGCGTCGCGGGGTCCTCGTCGTCCTCGCCGAAGGCCATGTTCAGCATGGCCACGTTCTCCTGCGCGAGCTGCTGGAACAGCGGCTCGTTGCCCAGGCGGCGCGGCGAGTCACCGGTGCACTTCTCGTCCCCGCCCATGATCGCGAACTTGACGCCGGCGATGTTCAGCAGCTCGGCGAACGCCTTCGTGGTCTTCTTCGCCCGGTCCTCCAGCGCGCCGGCGCAGCCGACCCAGTAGAGGTAGTCGAACTCGGAGAGATCCTCCGCGTCCTTGCCGACGATCGGGACCTCGAAGTCGACCTCCTTGGTCCACTCCACCCGCTGCTTCTTGGCGAGGCCCCAGGGGTTGCCCTTCTTCTCCAGGTTCTTGAGCATCGTGCCCGCCTCCGACGGGAACGCGCTCTCGATCATCACCTGGTAGCGCCGCATGTCGACGATGTGGTCGATGTGCTCGATGTCGACCGGGCACTGCTCGACGCACGCGCCGCAGGTGGTGCAGGACCACAGCACGTCGGGGTCGATGACACCGTTCTCCTCGACCGTGCCGATCAGCGGACGCTCCGCCTCGGCCAGCGCGGAGGCGGGCACGTCCTTCAACTGCTCGGCGGTCGCCTTCTCGTTGCCCTCCATGTCCTTGCCGCCGCCCGCGAGCAGGTACGGCGCCTTGGCGTGCGCGTGGTCGCGCAGCGACATGATGAGGAGCTTCGGGGAGAGCGGCTTGCCCGTGTTCCAGGCGGGGCACTGCGACTGGCAACGCCCGCACTCGGTGCAGGTGGAGAAGTCGAGGATGCCCTTCCAGGAGAACTGCTCGACCTGGGAGACGCCGAAGACGTCGTCCTCGCCGGGCTCCTCGAAGTCGATCTCCTTGCCGCCGCTGGTCATCGGCTGGAGCGCGCCCAGCGCGGTCGCGCCGTCCGCGTTCCGCTTGAACCAGATGTTCGGGAAGGCGAGGAAGCGGTGCCAGGCGACACCCATGTTGGTGTTGAGGCCGACCGTGATGGCCCACGTCATGGTGACGCCGAGCTTGATCATGGCGGTCAGGTAGACCAGGTTCTGCAGGGTGCCGTAGCTCAGCCCCTTGAAGGCCGCCACCAGCGGGTACGAGGCCCAGTACGCGGCCTCGTAGTGCCCGACGCCGTGGATCGCGCCTTCCAGGCCGCGCAGGGTCATGATCGCGAGGCCGATGGTGAGGATGACGTACTCGACGAAGTACGCCTGGCCCGCCTTCGAGCCCGCGAAGCGCGACTTGCGGCCCGCCCGCGAGGGCAGGCTCGCCAGCCGGATGCCCATCAGGGTCAGGATGCCGAGGGTGGTGAACAGCGCGATGAACTCGGTGTAGAGCTCGTAGGGCAGCCAGCCGCCGAGGACCGGCAGCACCCAGTCGGCCTTGAACAGTTGGCCGTAGGCGGTGACGATCGTCAGGCCGAGGGTCAGGAAGCCGACGGCGACGAACCAGTGGGCGACGCCGATGACGCCCCACCGGTTCATCCGGGTGTGGCCGACGAACTCCTTGGCCAGCGTGAGGCTGCGGGCCGTCGGGTCGTCCGTGCGGCTGCCCGCCGGAACCGGCTGGCCCAGCTTCACGAAGCGGTAGATCTGCGCCACGGCTCGGGCGATGAGCGCGACGCCGATCACGGTCAGGACCAGCGACACGATGATCGCGGCGAGTTGCATGGGACGGCTCCTCGGGCGGGACTTACTAAGCGGTAACTTATTGAGTCAAGGCTTGAGGTTACCCAGTTCCCGCGCCGCAATGTAGGTGGGCGTGCGGTGATCTGTGTCGCTCAGGCATGCCTGTGTCGGTAGGTGGCCCGGGGGGTCCGCGCGAGGATCGCCAGATCCATTCCCAGCCAGTGACTCTCCACATAGTGCCGGTCCAGCAGGGCCATCTCTTCCCAGGGCAGGTCGGAGCGGGCGCTCACTTGCCACAATCCGGTCATACCGGGCCGTACGTGCAGCCTATCGGCCCTGTCCACGCCCGCTTCGGGGCGCGGGCCGACCAGCGACATCTCGCCCCGCAGCACGTTGAGCAGCTGGGGTAGCGCGTCCAGCGCGCACCGTTCGACGAACTCGCCCGCCCGGCCGGCGTTCTCCGTCCGCAGCCGCCAGGTCCGGAACGGCCGCCCGCCCAGCCCGGCCGCCGGCTCCCGTACGAGGACCCCCGCGCCCGGCGTCCCGCGCCGCCCGGCCCCCGCCACCACCCCGGCCGCGTAGAGCAGTCCGACGGCGGACAGGAGCGGGACGGCGAACACCACGGCCAGCAGCAGCGCGCCGAGGAGGTCGAGCACCCGCTTCGCCGAGAGGTCCGGCCGCGGCGGCGACCAGGCGGGACACCGGAGCGCGGGGAGTGTGAAGGGCTGCAGCGGCATGCAGGCACCGTGCCGCACGGCCCCCACCGGCCCGGGTCGGCGCGCGGCGGGCGTCGCCCGCTCGGCCCCGCAGCGCGGGGCGGAACCCGCTGGTTGAGCGTAAGGATGGCGTAAGAGTTGAGTCGACTCGGCTCACCTCTGTTGACGCGGCCGGAGGGTTCCTGCATCCTTGAGTCTGTTCCACTCAAGTCAGCTGGAGGAATCAAAATGGCACGTGCGGTCGGCATCGACCTGGGCACCACTAACTCCGTCGTCAGCGTTCTGGAAGGCGGCGAGCCCACCGTCATCACCAACGCCGAGGGCGCCAGGACCACGCCGTCCGTCGTCGCCTTCGCCAAGAACGGCGAGGTCCTCGTCGGCGAGGTCGCCAAGCGCCAGGCGGTCACGAACGTGGACCGTACGATCCGCTCGGTCAAGCGCCACATGGGCACCGACTGGAAGATCAACCTGGACGGCAAGGACTTCAACCCGCAGCAGATGAGCGCCTTCATCCTGCAGAAGCTGAAGCGCGACGCCGAGGCGTACCTGGGCGAGAAGGTCACGGACGCGGTCATCACCGTCCCGGCCTACTTCAACGACTCCGAGCGTCAGGCGACGAAGGAGGCCGGTGAGATCGCGGGCCTCAACGTCCTGCGCATCGTCAACGAGCCGACGGCCGCCGCCCTGGCCTACGGCCTCGACAAGGACGACCAGACCATTCTCGTCTTCGACCTCGGTGGCGGCACCTTCGACGTGTCCCTCCTTGAGATCGGCGACGGCGTCGTCGAGGTCAAGGCCACCAACGGTGACAACCACCTCGGTGGTGACGACTGGGACCAGCGCGTCGTCGACTACCTCGTGAAGCAGTTCCAGAACGGCCACGGCGTCGACCTGTCCAAGGACAAGATGGCGCTCCAGCGTCTGCGCGAGGCGGCCGAGAAGGCGAAGATCGAGCTGTCCTCCTCCACGGAGACCTCGATCAACCTGCCCTACATCACGGCTTCCGCCGAGGGCCCGCTACACCTGGACGAGAAGCTCACCCGCGCCCAGTTCCAGCAGCTGACCGCGGACCTGCTCGACCGCTGCAAGACCCCGTTCCACAACGTCATCAAGGACGCCGGCATCCAGCTGTCCGAGATCGACCACGTGGTCCTGGTCGGCGGCTCCACCCGCATGCCGGCCGTCGCCGAGCTCGTCAAGGAGCTCACCGGCGGTCAGGACGCCAACAAGGGCGTCAACCCGGACGAGGTCGTCGCCATCGGCGCCACCCTCCAGGCCGGTGTGCTCAAGGGTGAGGTCAAGGACGTCCTGCTCCTCGACGTGACCCCGCTGTCCCTCGGCATCGAGACCAAGGGCGGCATCATGACCAAGCTCATCGAGCGCAACACGACCATCCCGACCAAGCGGTCGGAGATCTTCACGACGGCCGAGGACAACCAGCCGTCGGTGCAGATCCAGGTCTACCAGGGCGAGCGCGAGATCGCGGCGTACAACAAGAAGCTCGGCATGTTCGAGCTGACCGGTCTGCCGCCGGCCCCGCGCGGTGTCCCGCAGATCGAGGTCTCCTTCGACATCGACGCCAACGGCATCATGCACGTCACGGCGAAGGACCTCGGCACGGGCAAGGAGCAGAAGATGACCGTCACCGGCGGCTCTTCGCTCGGCAAGGACGAGGTCGACCGCATGCGCCAGGAGGCGGAGCAGTACGCGGACGAGGACCTGCGCCGCAAGGAGGCCGCGGAGACGCGCAACCAGGCCGAGCAGCTCGTGTACCAGACGGAGAAGTTCGTCAAGGACAACGAGGACAAGGTCCCGGGCGACGTCAAGTCCGAGGTCGAGGCGGCCGTCGCCGAGCTGAAGGAGAAGCTCAAGGGCGAGGACACCGCTGAGATCCGTACGGCGACGGAGAAGGTCGCGGCGGTCAGCCAGAAGCTCGGCCAGGCGATCTACGCCGACGCGCAGGCGGCCCAGGCCGCCGGCGGCGCGGCCGACGCCGGCCAGGCCAAGGCCGACGACGACGTCGTCGACGCCGAGATCGTGGACGACGAGAAGCCGAAGGGTGGCGCTGCCTGATGTCGGAGGAGACGCCGGGTTTCGACGAGAAGCCTGAAGTCCCCACCGGCGCCGGCGCGGACGACGCGGCAGCCGAGCCGAAGGCCGCCGACTCCTCCAAGGAGGACGAGGCGGCCCCGGCCGGGGACGCAGCAGCCGAGGCCCTCGGCAAGGAGACGGCCCTCGTGGCGCAGCTGGACCAGGCCCGTACCGCGCTCGGCGAGCGCACCGCGGACCTCCAGCGGCTCCAGGCTGAGTACCAGAACTACCGCCGTCGGGTGGAGCGGGACCGGATCGCCGTCAAGGAGATCGCGGTCGCGTCGCTGCTGACGGAACTGCTCCCGACGCTGGACGACATCGGCCGGGCCCGGGAGCACGGCGAACTGGTCGGCGGCTTCAAGTCGGTGGCCGAATCGCTGGAGACGGCCGCCGCCAAGATGGGGTTGCAGCAGTTCGGCAAGGAGGGCGAGCCCTTCGACCCGACGGTCCACGAGGCCCTGATGCACTCGTACGCGCCGGACGTCACCGAGACGACCTGCGTCGCGATCCTGCAGCCGGGCTACCGGATCGGCGAGCGCACCATCCGTCCCGCTCGGGTCGCGGTGGCCGAGCCCCAGCCGGGCGCGGCCCCCGCCGCGAAGTCCGAGTCCGCGGACGGCGACACGCCGTCTGACAAGGACACGGATGCCCCGGACAAGGGCTGACGTCGAACATGTAGGTGCACGAGAGGAGGGCCACCGAGGATGAGCACGAAGGACTTCGTCGAGAAGGACTACTACAAGGTCCTCGGTGTCCCCAAGGACGCCACCGAGGCCGAGATCAAGAAGGCGTACCGGAAGCTCGCCCGCGAGTTCCACCCGGACGCCAACAAGGGCGACGCCTCGGCCGAGGAGCGCTTCAAGGAGATCTCCGAGGCGAACGACATCCTCGGGGACGCCAAGAAGCGCAAGGAGTACGACGACGCCCGCGCCCTGTTCGGCAACGGGGGCTTCCGCCCCGGTCCGGGCGGCGCCGGCGGCTCGTTCAACTTCGACCTCGGTGACCTCTTCGGCGGCGCCCAGCCGGGCGGCGGCGCTGGCGGCGGCTTCGGCGGCGGCCTCGGGGACGTCTTCGGCGGCCTGTTCAACCGCGGCGGCGCGGGCCCCGGTGCGGGCACCCGCACCCAGCCCCGCCGCGGCCAGGACATCGAGTCGGAGGTCACCCTCTCCTTCACGGAGGCGGTGGACGGGGCCACGGTCCCGCTCAGGATGTCCTCGCAGGCCCCCTGCAAGGCGTGTTCGGGCACCGGCGACAAGAACGGCACCCCCCGGGTGTGCCCGACCTGCGTCGGTACCGGCCAGGTCTCGCGGGGCAGCGGCGGCGGCTTCTCGCTGACCGACCCCTGTGCGGACTGCAAAGGTCGCGGCCTGATCGCCGAGACCCCGTGTGACGTCTGCAAGGGCAGCGGCCGGGCCCGTAGTTCCCGCACCATGCAGGTCCGGATCCCGGCGGGCGTCTCCGACGGCCAGCGGATCCGGCTGCGCGGCAAGGGCGCTCCGGGCGAGCGCGGCGGTCCCGCCGGTGACCTGTACGTGGTCGTCCACGTCGGCAGCCACCCCGTGTTCGGTCGCAAGGACGACAACCTGACGGTGACCGTCCCGGTGACGTTCGCGGAGGCGGCCCTCGGCGCCGAGATCAAGGTGCCGACGTTGAACGGTCCTTCGGTCACCCTGAAACTGCCGCCGGGCACGCCGGGCGGCCGTACGATGCGCGCCCGGGGCAAGGGCGCGGTCCGCAAGGACGGCACCCGCGGCGACCTGCTGGTGACGGTCGAGGTGGCCGTCCCTGCGGAGCTGTCCGACAAGGCCCGTGAGGCGTTGGAGATGTACCGCGACGCGACCGGGTCCGAGGACCCGCGCGCCGCCCTGTTCGAGTCCGCGAAGGGAGCATGAGATGGACGGCCGCCGCAAGAACCCGTACCAACTGACCGATGAGACACCGGTCTACGTGATCTCGGTGGCCGCCCAGCTCTCGGGTCTGCATCCGCAGACCCTGCGCCAGTACGACCGTCTCGGCCTGGTCTCACCTGACCGGACGGCCGGGCGCGGGCGTCGATATTCGGCCAGAGACATCGAGTTGCTCCGCACGGTGCAGGCGCTGTCCCAGGACGAGGGCATCAACCTCGCGGGGATCAAGCGGATCATCGAGCTGGAGAACCAGGTCGCGGCCTTGCAGCAGCGCGTGGCCGAACTGTCCACGGCTGTGGACGGGGCCGCCGCCACCCTGCGGGCGAGGGAGGCGCAGGTGCACGCCTCGTACCGGCGGGACCTGGTCCCGTACCAGCCGCCGCAGCCGGGCAACGCGCTGGTCGTGTGGCGCCCCAAGCGCGCGAAGGACTGACCGGGAAACCGATCGCGGCAGGACGTGTGGACCCCGCCCGGGGAGACCGGGCGGGGTCCCGCGCGTTACGGCGTCGGACGCGCGGGCGGCAGCGGCGGTGCCGCGCTGTGCAGGATGCCCGACTGCGCGATCAGGAAGCCGAGTTGCGCCCGGCTGCCGCTGCCCAGCACGGTCGCCAGCTTCGCGATGTGCGCGCGGCAGGTGCGTACGTTCATCCCCAGCCGGCGCGCGATCGCCTCGTCCACGTGCCCCTCGATGAGCAGTTGGGCGATGGAGCGCTGCACGCCGGAGATGCCGTCCGGCGTGTGCGTGTAGGGCACCTCGTCGCCCAAGGGGACGGCCCGGCGCCAGAGCTGTTCGAAGACCTTGATGAGGTAGTCGACGAGCCCGGGGTGCCGCAGCTCCAGCGCCACCCGGCGGTCGTCGCTCGCGGGGATGAACGCCACCGTGCGGTCGAAGATCATGAGCCGCTCGATGAGTTCCTCCAGCGTGCGGATCTCCACCTTGCCCGTGGAGACGCGGTCCACGTAGGCGAGCGTGCCCTGGCTGTGCCGCACGGTGTGCTGGTAGAGCGTACGGATGCTCACCCCGCGGTCGATGAGCGGCGCGGCGCGCTCCAAAGCCTCGCTGAGGATGAAGGTGGGCCGGGCGCCGCCCGGCTGGACGGTCAGGGCCTCGGTGTGGCACTCGGCGGTGGCGAGGTCGAGGGCGGCGTTGATCTGGTCGATTCCCTCCAACACGGTGATGGCGTGGGTGTTGGCGGGGCTTTGGGCGCTGATGGCGAGGAACGGCTCGAATGCATCGGTGAGATCTACAGCAGTGCGTCTGCGGTCCTGGATCTCGCGTTCGATGGGGTGCAGTCGTTGGGCGAGCGCGACGGACGGGGGAACCGCGCGGAGCTGGTTCGCGTCATCCGGGTCGGGTCGCAGCAGAGCGAATTCGAGCAGGCAGGGGGCGTTCCGCACCTCGCCGCGGGCGACGCGGCCGGTGCTCAGGGCAGCCGCGTACAGCCGTGCTCCTTCGGCGCACATCTCCGTGACGGAGTGGGGATGTGTCGGGTTTGTCTCGCTTCTTACCAAATCTCCACCCCCCAGGGTCCTGAACATGTAAGAACATGATGCATCGTCCCTGTGGCACTGACGTGCCTGAATAAGCCATCGTCTGTCACTGCGGGGGAGAGGATTCCATCAAGTGAGGACGAAGCCGACCATGTATAAGAGAATGCTTCGCTCGGCGCTTGCCGTTGTTTTCTCCGCCGTTGCGGTCTTCGGGGCAGTCGTCGCCGTCAACGGGGACGCGGGAAGCGTTCAGGCCAGTGCCGGTACGCGCGTCGAGTCGGTAGGCAAGCACGATCTCGGCTGGAACACGGCTCCGCAGGACCTGGGCTGGAACACGGCTCCCTTGGACCTAGGCTGGAACAGCGCGCCTGCGCAGGTCTCCCAGTGACCCCCGACGACCGGGACTTCCGACGCGAGATGGCTTCGGCGTACCGGTCGGGGTGGCAGTTCATCGATCTCGCCACGGCCATCCCCCACGCCGGCGATTCGCTGATGGTCACCCTGTTCGGCCAGCCGATCGTCGTCGTACGAGAAGAGGACGAAGACGTCCGGGCCTACCGCTGTCTGCGCCGCCCCCGGGGCGCACCGCAGCCCGTCCGCTGTGAGGTGCGGTACGGAATGGTCTTCGTCAACCTCGACCAGCGGGACCACCAGCTGTTCGAGCCTGAGATCACCGCCGCCACCCCCCGAAGTGCCTGAAGCGATTCCCCCTCGTTGCACATCGCTCAGGTGCTACCCCCACACAACGGCGCCATCGTGGACCTGACCACGATGGCGCCGTTGTGATGTCCGGGCGCGCGCGGCCCCGCCGTCGCCGGCCCGGCCGTCGCCGGCCCGTGTGCGCCGTGGCGCGTCAGGCGCGGCCCATCGCCCGGTCCAGGGTGATCTCCAGGACGACCCGGTCCGGGTTGGGCGAGGGCGTCCGCCCGTACCGCCGCGCGTAGCGCTCCACCGCGTCCGCCACCGACGCCTCGTCCGTGCGGATCGTCGCGCGCCCCTCCAGGGTGGCCCAGCGTCGGCCCTCCATCTGGCACACCGCGACCCGCGCGACGCCGTCGGGCGCCGCCAGGACGTTGCGGACCTTCTTGCTGTGCTTGTTGCTGATCACCCTGGCCAGTCCTGCCTCGGGGTCGTACGTCACGCCCACCGGCACCACGTGCGGGGTGCCGTCCGGGCGGTGCGTGGTGAGCGTGCAGACGTGCCGTTCCTGCCAGAAGGCGAGGTATTCGGGCGTCGGGTGGAGTACGTCGTGGGCCATGGGCGAAGCGTACGTTCGGGGCCGGGCCGCACCTCGGCCGGTCGGCTCTTGAAAACCATCTTGAGTGGAATAGACTCAACTTTGTGCACGCTGTACCTGTCACGCCGGACGTCATGCGGGACATGACGATCCGAACCTGCCACGGAGAGGAGAGCGGCGGTGGACGCCGAGCTGACGAACAAGAGCCGGGACGCGCTGAACGCGGCCACCAGCAGGGCCGTGAAGGACGGGCACCCGGACCTGACCCCCGCGCACCTGCTGCTGGCTCTGCTCGCAGGCGAGGACAACGAGAACCTCATCGACCTGCTCGCCGCGACCGGGGCCGACCAGGCCGCCGTGCGCACCGGAGTCGAACGGCTGCTGGCCGCCCTGCCCAGCGTCACGGGCTCCACCGTCGCGCCCCCGCAGCCCACGCGTGAGCTGCTCGCCGTACTCGCCGAGGCCGACGCCGAGGCGGGCAAGCTCGGCGACGAGTACCTCTCCACCGAACACCTCCTCATCGCCCTCGCCGCCAGGGGCGGCGCGGCCGGCGAGGTCCTGACCGCCCAGGGTGCGACGGCGCGCAAGCTGCTGGACGCCTTCGAGAACGCACGAGGGGGGCGCCGGGTGACCACTCCCGACCCCGAGGGCCAGTACAAGGCCCTGGAGAAGTTCGGCACCGATTTCACGGCGGCCGCCCGCGAGGGCAAGCTCGACCCCGTCATCGGCCGCGACCAGGAGATCCGCCGCGTCGTCCAGGTGCTCTCCCGCCGCACGAAGAACAACCCGGTGCTCATCGGCGAACCCGGCGTCGGCAAGACGGCCGTGGTCGAAGGCCTCGCCCAGCGCATCGTCAAGGGCGACGTACCCGAGTCCCTGAAGAACAAGCGGCTCGTCGCCCTCGACCTCGGCGCGATGGTCGCGGGCGCGAAGTACCGCGGCGAGTTCGAGGAACGGCTCAAGACCGTCCTCGCCGAGATCAAGTCCAGTGACGGTCAGATCATCACCTTCATCGACGAGCTGCACACGGTCGTGGGCGCGGGCGCGGGCGGCGATTCGGCCATGGACGCGGGCAACATGCTCAAGCCCATGCTCGCCCGCGGCGAGCTGCGCATGGTCGGCGCGACCACGCTCGACGAGTACCGCGAGCGGATCGAGAAGGACCCGGCGCTGGAGCGCCGCTTCCAGCAGGTGCTGGTGGCGGAGCCGACCGTCGAGGACACCATCGCCATCCTGCGCGGCCTCAAGGGCCGCTACGAGGCCCACCACAAGGTCGCCATCAACGACAGCGCCCTCGTCGCCGCGGCCACCCTCTCGGACCGCTACATCACCTCCCGGTTCCTCCCGGACAAGGCCATCGACCTGGTGGACGAGGCCGCATCCCGGCTCCGCATGGAGATCGACTCCTCGCCCGTCGAGATCGACGAGCTCCAGCGCTCCGTCGACCGGTTGCGCATGGAGGAGCTGGCGCTCAAGAACGAGTCCGACCCCGCCTCCGTCGAGCGCCTGGAGAAGATCCGCAAGGACCTCGCGGACCGGGAGGAGGAGCTGCGCGGCCTGACCGCGCGCTGGGAGAAGGAGAAGCAGTCCCTCAACCGGGTCGGCGAACTGAAGGAACGCCTGGACGACCTGCGCGGCCAGGCCGAGCGCGCCCAGCGCGACGGCGACTTCGACGCGGCGTCCAAGCTGCTCTACGGGGAGATCCCCGCCCTGGAGCGCGAGCTGGCCGAGGCCACGGAGGCCGAGGCCGAGGCGTCCCAGGCCGGGCCCTCCAAGGACGCCATGGTCAAGGACGAGGTCGGCCCGGACGACATCGCGGACGTGGTGGGCGCCTGGACGGGCATCCCCTCGGGCCGTCTGCTCGAAGGCGAGACGCAGAAGCTGCTGCGCATGGAGGCCGGGCTGGGCCGTCGGCTGATCGGCCAGGAGGAGGCCGTACGGGCCGTCTCCGACGCCGTGCGGCGCACCCGGGCGGGCATCGCCGACCCGGACCGACCGACGGGCTCGTTCCTCTTCCTGGGGCCGACGGGCGTGGGCAAGACGGAGCTGGCCAAGGCGCTCGCGGACTTCCTGTTCGACGACGAGCGGGCGATGGTCCGCATCGACATGTCCGAGTACGGCGAGAAGCACTCCGTGGCCCGGCTGGTCGGGGCGCCGCCCGGCTACGTCGGCTACGAGGAGGGCGGCCAGCTCACCGAGGCCGTGCGCCGGCGCCCCTACTCGGTCGTCCTGCTGGACGAGGTGGAGAAGGCCCACCCCGAGGTCTTCGACATCCTGCTCCAGGTCCTGGACGACGGCCGCCTCACCGACGGCCAGGGGCGCACGGTGGACTTCCGCAACACCATCCTGATCCTGACCTCGAACCTGGGGTCCCAATTCCTGATGGACCCGCTGGCCTCGCCGGAGGACAAGAAGGCCAAGGTCCTCGAAATGGTGCGGGCCTCCTTCAAGCCGGAGTTCCTCAACCGCCTGGACGACCTGGTGGTCTTCTCGGCGCTGAGCCGCGACGAGCTGGCCCACATCGCCGAGCTCCAGATCGGCCGCCTCGCCAAGCGGCTGGCGGACCGCCGGCTGACCCTGGACGTCACCCCGGAGGCCCTGGCCTGGCTGGCGGACAAGGGCAACGACCCGGCGTACGGCGCCCGACCGCTGCGCCGTCTGATCCAGACGGCCGTCGGCGACCGCCTCGCCAAGGAGATCCTGGCGGGCGAGGTCCGCGAGGGCGACACCGTACGCGTGGACGTGGCGGGCGAGGACCTGCTGGTCGGCAAGGCGCTGTGACACCGGACGGGCCCCGGGCTAGGGGCCCCGGTCCCTGCCCGTCCTTACCGGAGCCCTACTCGTGTCCGCCCGGAGCGGATCGGGCGTGCGGGGCTGGACACGGGGTGGGACCGATGGGGGAGGATGACACTATCCGCACGAAGGGAAGTACACGGTGAGCATCGACCCGGCCTCGATTCCGAACTTCGGAGGGCAGCAGCCCGATCCGCAGGCCACAGGACCGGCGGGCCCCGTCGTCCCCGACCAGGATCTGGTCAAGCAGCTGCTGGAGCAGATGGAGCTCAAGTACGTCGTCGACGACGAGGGTGACCTCGCGGCGCCGTGGGAGGAGTTCCGCACGTACTTCATGTTCCGCGGCGACGGCGAGCAGCAGGTCTTCTCGGTGCGGACCTTCTACGACCGTCCGCACGGCATCGAAGACAAGCCGCAGCTGCTGGAGACGATCGACGACTGGAACCGCCGCACCCTGTGGCCGAAGGTCTACAGCCACACGCACGACGACGGCTCCGTCCGCCTGATCGGCGAAGCGCAGATGCTGGTGGGTACCGGCGTCAACCTGGAGCACTTCGTGTCCTCCACCGTCAGCTGGGTCCGGGCCTCGATCGAGTTCGACAAGTGGCTCGTCGAGCAGCTCGGCCTGGAGCAGGACGCCGACTCCGCCGACGGCGGGGACGACAAGGGCGACGAGGAGAACTGACCCGTCACAGTGGTACCCGCGCCACCAGGAGCAGGTACACCCCATAGCCGTACGAGAGCCCGGCCAGCCCCGCGATCACCACGACCGCGGTGCGGGGCCGGGCTTTGGCCATCACGGCCGCGGGCGCCAGCAGCAGCGGGAACGCGGGCAGCAGGAAGCGCGGCTTCGACTCGAAGAAGCCGCCCCCGCCGTAGGTGATCAGCATCAGCACGCCGGTGTACGCGAGCAGCGCCATCGGGGCCCGGTCCAGCAGCAGCGGCACCGCCAGCAGAGCCGCCACGACCAGCACCGCCACGGTGAAGGTGGTCGCGAACGGTACGGGGCCGCCGGTCAGCACCTTCTCGGCGTCGCGCAGTGTGCCCACGCCGAAGTCGAAGCGGGACCCCCAGCGCCGCTGGACGGTGAAGTACCCGTCGAGGGGATGCCCCGTGCGGGCCCCCACCGCCAGGACGTACGCCGCCCAGCCCGCCGGGGCCAGCAGCGCGGCCGTCCACACCTCGGGCGCCCGCCGGCCGCGTACCGCCAGCGCGTGCAGGGCCGTGAGGGACACCGCGGCGGCGACGGCGATCCCGGTGGGCCGGGTCAGCCCGGCGAGGACCGCCAGCGCGGTCGCCCAGAGCCAGCGCTCCCGCAACACCGCGTACAGGGCCCAGGCGGCCAGCGCGGCCAGCAGTGCCTCGGTGTAGCCGGCGCTCAGCACCACGGCGTGCGGCAGCACGGCCCACAGGGCGACCAGCAGCACCCCGCCCCGGGCCCCCAGCAGCCGCTCCCCGACCCGGTACACCCCGAGGGCGGCTCCGGCCGCGGCGGTCCACGCCACCGCCAGCGCGGCCAGGGCGCCGCCGCCCGCGAGGCGCACCAGGGCCGGGTAGAGCGGGAAGAACGCGTAGTCGCTCTGGATGGAGCCGTCCGCCCACATCTGGGTCCGGCCGTACCCGTGGGCGGCGATGCCGAGGTACCAGACGGAGTCCCAGGATCCGCCGAGGACCCGGGCGGGGTCCCGCCCGGCCCACCAGGCGCCGGCGGTGATGATCAGCACCCCGGCCCCGCGCACGGCGGCGAACACGCCGAGCGCGAGGAGGGCGGGCGACGGGCCGTCGGTGCGTGTCCGGGGCGCGTGCGGGGACAGCGTCGGACCCGTCGAAACCGCAGCCATGTCTCCCGGTCTTCCCGCCGGCGCTTCCGGCGCGTTCGCGTGCGTCAGCCTCGCTCCGGCGCCGATGACCCCGGAGCCCGCGGTGGAAGGGGCTCCCGGCCGGCCTCCCCACGACGGGCCAACCCTACGAGGCAGGCCCCCGCGCCGATTCCCGGCCGACACCCGCCGAAACCGCCGTTTCCCCAGGTGAAGCCCCCGAGCGGGGCTCCCGCGCGGAAGTCTTTCGGGGGACCCCGCCGCGCCCGTTCGGGTGCCTCCCCCGCCGGCGCCCTACAGCCGGCCGAGCCGGGCGACGGCTTCCCGGAGCCCCGATCCCGCAGTTCGGCGGCAGTTCCTCCGTGCGCCCCGTCAGACCACCAACCGCTTGAGGCGGGTCACCGCCTCTTCCAACACACCCTCCCGCTTGCAGAAGGCCCAGCGGACCTGGGTGGCGCCGGCGGACCGGTCGTCGTAGAAGACCTGGTTGGGGATGGCGACCACGCCGCAGCGCGTCGGCAGGGCGCGGCAGAAGGCGAGGCCGTCCTTCTCGCCGAGGGGGGTGATGTCGGTGGTGATGAAGTACGTGCCTTGGGGGCGGAACACCTCGAAGCCCGCCGCCGCGAGCCCGTCGGCGAGGAGGTCGCGCTTGGCGAGGTGGTCCGCGCGGAGGTTCTCGTAGAACGTGTCCGGCAGGGCCAGGGCCTCGGCGATCGCATGCTGGAAGGGGCCCGAGGAGACATACGTCAGGAACTGCTTCGTCGAGCGGACGGCGGCGACCAGCGCGGGCGGTGCGGTGACCCAGCCGACCTTCCAGCCGGTGAAGGAGAACGTCTTGCCGGCCGAGGAGATGGTGACCGTGCGCTCGCGCATGCCGGGCAGGGAGGCGAGCGGGGTGTGCGATCCCTCGAAGACGAGGTGCTCGTAGACCTCGTCGGTGACGACCAGCAGGTCCCGCTCGATCGCCAGTTCGGCGACGGCCGCCAGCTCCGCCGGGGTCAGGACCGTGCCCGTGGGGTTGTGCGGGGTGTTCAGCAGGAGCAGCCGGGTGCGGGGGGTGACGGCGGCGCGCAGGGCGTCCGCGTCCAGGCGGAAGTCGGGGGCGCGCAGTGTCAGCGGGACGCGGACGGCGCCGGCCATGGCGATGCAGGCGGCGTAGGAGTCGTAGTAGGGCTCCAGGGCGATGACCTCGTCACCCGGTTCGAGCAGGGCCAGCAGGGCGGCCGCGATGGCCTCCGTGGCGCCCGCCGTGACCAGGACCTCCGTATCGGGGTCGTACGTCAGCCCGTAGAAGCGCCGCTGGTGCTCGGTGATCGCGAGCCGCAGTTCCGGGACGCCGGGGCCCGGCGGGTACTGGTTGCCCCTGCCGTCCCGGATCGCGCGTACGGCCGCCTCGGCGATCTCCGCCGGACCGTCGGTGTCGGGGAAACCCTGGCCGAGGTTGATCGACCCGGTGGCGGTGGCCAGGGCCGACATCTCCGCGAAGATCGTCGTGCCGAAGTCCGCCAGCCGGCGGTTCAGGAAGGGGCGGCTGCCGCCCGCGGGTGCGCTCATGGCGGCCATCCTGCGGGGAACCTCTGGAGTTGCTCAAGTGTGCTTTGGCGCGAGTGGCCCGCGGGCATCTCCCCCGCACACGGGACACGGGGGTCCCGTACCCCGGGTGTCCGGGGGTTCGGAGAGGGGCGGGACATGGTTCTTGCCGTAGTGCTCTTGGGTGTCGTCTTCGTCGGGATCGTCGTCGCGGTGGCCGTCAAGGCCGCGGGCGGGGGGAGCGGCGGCAGCGGCGGTGGAAGTGGCAGCAGTTGGTGGGCCGCGAGCGGCTCCGACGGGTCTTCGGGCGGGTGCTCCGGCGGCTCGTCCTGCGGGTCCTCGTCGTCGTGCGGTTCCTCGGGCGGTTCCTCCTGCGGTGGCGGCGGATGCGGATCCAGTTGAGGATCGGTACGGCCGGTACCGCGTAAACGGGACGCCCAGCGGGGACAACTTCCTTTGGGCGTCCCCTTGTTAGCACCTCGTCAACTCCTCGACAGCGCCACGTCAACACCCTGCCGGTACCGCATCCGCCTTCGCGTTACGACGTACGGGCGGCATGTGGTTGAACACGTGAACCGGGTAGCCCCCGGGGGGATGTAAACCCCGTCAAGTTGGGTAAAAACGCTGTGAGTGCCGTGCCTTTCATGATTCCCTCGGTTGAGTAGACCAGTCCTCGGACCTCCCTGGACTTCCTGTGGACCCGTGCCGGTGTCCCCCCACCCGTTGACCAACCGCTGGCGGTCCCCGGCCCACCTCCCTCGCGCGTTTGCGGAGCCGACTCATGCTCACGACCCTCCAGACCACCTATACCGACACGCGTGCCGCCGATCTCGCCTGGGCCCTGGGACGGGACCGGCTGCCCGCCCTCGCCGTACTGAACCTCCAGCTCGCGGGCGCGAAAGTGGAGTTGCGCCTGCTCGGCGCCTCCCACCAGGTGCTCATGGAGGAAGGCGACGTGCTCTGCTCGGAGACGGTCGCCTGCATGCCCGGCAGCAGCACCCCGCTGCCGCTGGGAGTGGCCGAGCGGGTGGGCGACTGGGAGTACGAATTCGCCGCGCGCGTCGAGACGCTCTCGCGCGGCTCGTTCGCCGGGCGCGCCCAGGAACTGCTCGCGCTGGTCGCGGATCACCCGAACGGACTCGCCGGAACCTTTCCCGGCAGCCCGCACGCCTTCACCGCCCTGCTGGCGCAGCGCCACGAGGGTCAGGTGCGGTGGCGGACCTGGCACGCGTACCCGCAGGAGGGCCAGTTGGTCGCCACCCGCACACGGGTGGGGGTACGGATGGGCGCGGGCTCGGGGCCCCCCGAGGCGGTGGCCGTGGCGTCGCTGTGAGGGGGTGCGGGGCCGGCTCGCGATTACTCCGATCGGCTGGATCGGCGCTCCACTTGCACCCATGTGAGTGACGGGTTGCGAGCGGTCGGTGACGTACGGTTCGCCTCATGATCGACCGTTCCGTACCGCGCCGGGTGCTGCCGGCTCCGGGGCCGCGGGGCGTGGCGACCGTCCCGGCCGCCCTGCCCGTACGGCCCCGGACCGGGCGACTCCTCGTGCTGGCCACCGTCTTCGTCTGCGCCGCCTGCGGTCTCGTCTACGAACTGGAGCTGCTCGCGCTGGGCTCCTACCTCATCGGGGACTCCGTCACCCAGGCGTCGGTGGTGCTGTCCGTCATGGTCTTCGCCATGGGCGTCGGCTCCCTGCTCGCCAAACGGCTCCGCAGCCGGCCCGCCTTCGGCTTCGCCGCCGTCGAAGCGGCCCTCGCCCTGCTCGGCGGGCTCTCGGCGATGGCCCTGTACGCGAGTTTCGCCTGGCTGGGGGAGTCGAGGCCCGCGCTCGTCGCCTTCTCGTTCTCCATCGGCGTGCTCATCGGCGCCGAGATCCCGCTCCTGATGGTGCTGATCCAGCGCATCCACCGGCAGGACGCGGGCGGCGCCGTCGCGGACCTGTTCGCCGCCGACTACGTGGGCGCCCTCGTCGGCGGGCTCGCGTTCCCCTTCCTGCTCCTGCCGGTGCTCGGCCAGCTCAGCGGCGCGGTGCTCACCGGCAGCGTCAACGCCGCCGTCGGCGGCGGGCTCGTCCTGTGGCTGTTCCGCCGCGACCTCAGCCGCCGCTGCCGGTGGCTGCTGATCGCCACGAACGTGACCGTCCTCGCCGTCCTCGCCTCCGCGGCCCTCCTGTCCGACGACTTCGAGCGGATCGCGCGTGCCGCCGTCTACGGCGGCAACGTGCGGGTCGCCGTACAGACCGACGTGCAGGAGCTGGTGCTGACCGGACCGGCCACCGGGTCACCGCGCTCGCTCGACCTGTACCTCGACGGGCGGCTGCGGGTCAGCGGCTACGACGAGTACCGCTACCACGAAGCCCTCGTCCACCCCGCCATGGCCGGCCCGCATGCCCGGGTCCTGGTCCTGGGCGGCGGGGACGGGCTCGCCGCCCGTGAGGTGCTGCGCTACCCCGACGTCGCCTCCGTGACCGTCGTCGAGCTCGACCCGGGAGTGGTCCGGCTCGCCCGTACCGACCCGATGCTGTCCGAGCTGAACGGCGCGGCGTACGAGGACCCCCGCCTCGGCGTCGTCACGCAGGACGCCTTCAACTGGCTGCGGGGCCCGGCCGCCCGGGACCGCTTCGACGTCATCGTCTCCGACCTGCCCGATCCGGGCATCACGCCCAGCACGAAGCTGTACTCGCAGGAGTTCTACGGGCTGGCCGCCCGCGCCCTGCGCCCCGGCGGCCGGATCGCGGTGCACGCGGGGCCGTTGGCCACCCGGCCGCGCACCTACTGGACGGTCGACGCCACCTTGCGCGCGGCCGGTCTGCGGACCACGCCGTACAGCGCGGGCGGCCGTCTCTCCGGCTTCACCGCCGGCCCCGACCGCGCGCAGGGCGGCACCGGCGCCCGACCGCAGGACTGGGGCTTCGTGCTCGCCGCGCGGGACGCCGCGCCGCGGCTGCGGGTCGACCGCGACACGCCGGGGCTGCGCTCGGTGTCCACCCCGGCCCTCCAGGACGCGGCCCGGGAGGCGGAACGCACCCGGGTGCCGGGCCTGCCGCCGTCGACGCTCCCGCACCCGAGGTACACGTAGGGCCCGGGTCGGCGCAGGACCGGGTACAGGAACCGGTCTCGTCGGTAGGCTCGTCCGCATGGAGCATCAGGTGTTCGTTCCGGTACCCGCAGACGACCTCCGCGCCGTGCTGCGCGACCCCGCCCGGGTGGCCCGTTGCGTACCCGGGCTCCAGCAGGACGCCGACACGGCGTCCGGGCCCCTGGCGGGCCGGCTCAAGGTGCGGGTGGGCGGACACACCGTGACCTACCGGGGTGCGCTGGCCGTCACGGAGCGGGACCCGGGGCGCTTCGCCGTGGAGGGTGCGGGCGCCGAGGTGCGGGGCAGCGGGACCGTCAAGCTCGCGCTGATGCTGCGGCTCATCCCGCACGAGGGCGGCACCCGGTTGGAGATCTCCGGCCAGGGCTCCGCCGACGGGCGCGCCGCGGCCTTCGCGCCGGAAGCCACCGCCGCGGCCGCGCAGCGGCTGCTGGACCGCACCGCCGCGAACCTCGCCGCTGCGGCGGCCAGGACGGCGGAGCCCGACCCGGAGCCGCCGGCGGAGCCGGGATCCGGATCGGAGCCGCCGGCCGAGCCCGTCGCCGAGCCCGTCGCCGAGCCCGTCGCCGAGCCCGTCGCCGAGCCCGTCGCCGATCCCGTCGCGGACGCCGAGGAGGCGGAACTCGGCGCCGCCTCCACCTCCGCCGGTGCCGACTCCGACGGGGTCGATGAGGCCGCCTCCGCCGGGGACGGTGAGGGGGACGGCATCACCGAGGTCACCGAGTCGGTGTTCGACGCCGAGGTCCCGCCCCCGTCCCTCGACCCCTTCCTCGAAGGCGGCTTCGAGGGCCTCGACGAAACCGGTGCGCTCGGCGGATCCGCGCGGCCCCCCGCCGAAGCCGCCCACGCCCGCCGCACGATGATCGGCCGCAGCGCAGAGGAGGTCGACCACGCGCCCCCGCGCGGCCGCTACGCCCCCGTTCCGGCCCCCTCCTCGGCCGCCGCCGGAGTCGGCCTGCGCTGGATCGCCCCGGCCGCCGCCCTGGCCGTCGCCTCCGCCGTCGTGGTCGGCCGCGTCCTGCGCCGCCGGCGCTGAAGGCTCCGCTGGTCGGCGCCACTTCTCGGGTACGACCTTGACCACGGGGACGGCCCCGGCCGTTTAGGGTCGGCCGTATGAGTACGCGACTGAGCGCCGGCGGCGCCGAGCTGACGATCGACCAGGAGAACGGCTGCCGGATCAGCAGTCTGCGCGTCGACGGGACCGAGCTGCTGCGGCAGGGCCCCAAGTACGGGGCGTTCCCCATGGTCCCGTGGTGCGGGCGCACCGCGAACGGGCGGTTCCGCGACGGGGCGGCCGTCCACCGGCTGCCGCTCAACCATCCCCCGCACGCCATCCACGGCTTCGGCCGCGAGGCCGCCTGGCGCCCGGCCCACAACACCGGCACCGAGGCCGTGTTCACGTACGACCTCGCCGACCCGTGGCCGTACCCGGGCCGGGTGACCCAGGTCTTCCGGCTGGACGAGGACGCGGTGACGCTCACGATGGGCGTGGAGACGTACGGCGACTCCTTCCCGGCCCAGGCCGGCTGGCACCCCTGGTTCCACCGCAGCCTCACGCCCGACGGCGCGGAGGCGAAGCTCGACTTCGCCCCGGCCTGGCAGGAGGAGCGCGGCCCCGACCACATCCCCACCGGCCGGCGGATCGACCCGAAGCCGGGGCCGTGGGACGACTGCTTCGGGATGCCCGACGGGGTGGACGTCACCCTGACGTGGCCCGGCGCGCTGGAACTGAGGATCACCAGTCGGGCCGAGTGGGTGGTCGTCTACGACGAGGAGCCGGAGGCGATCTGCGTCGAACCCCAGACGGGCCCACCGAACGGCTTGAACAGCCTGCCGCGGCTGGTCACCCCCGTGGACCCGCTGGAGGTCGCCACCACCTGGACCTGGCGCCGCCTGGCGTAGGGGGCGTGCCCGAGGCGCCGTCGTCGAGGCGGGGGCCGGCCTCCCTTTAAGCTCAGAGCCATGAGTGACGTACGCGATGAGCTTCTGCAGCAGATCAAGGACAAGGCCGTCGTGCACGGCAAGGTGACCCTGTCCTCCGGGCGGGAGGCCGACTACTACATCGACCTCCGCCGGATCACCCTGGACGGTCAGGCCGCCCCGCTGGTCGGTCAGGTCATGCTCGACCTGACCGCCGACCTCGACTACGACTGTGTCGGCGGTCTGACCCTGGGCGCCGACCCGGTGGCGACCTCGATGCTGCACGCCTCCGCCGCGCGCGGCGGGCGCCTGGACGCCTTCGTCGTCCGCAAGGCGCAGAAGGCGCACGGCATGCAGCGCCGGATCGAGGGCACCGACGTGAAGGGCAAGCGCTGCCTGGTCGTCGAGGACACCTCGACCACCGGTGGATCCCCGTTGACCGCCGTCGAGGCGGTCCGCGAGGCCGGCGGCGAGGTCGTGGCCGTGGCGACGATCGTGGA
This sequence comes from Streptomyces sp. NPDC046557, assembly GCF_040645975.1. NCBI lineage: Bacteria > Bacillati > Actinomycetota > Actinomycetes > Kitasatosporales > Streptomycetaceae > Streptomyces > Streptomyces sp. NPDC046557. The sequence goes on along the minus strand of NZ_JBEYZH010000027.1, from coordinate 23,529 downwards.
CCGCGGCGCGGCCGACGCGATCGCCGAGGCGGGCCTGCCCTACCTGACCGGCTACCGGCTCTCGGACCTGGGCCTGTCCTAGGTCCTGTCCGACCCTGTCCGACCCTCTCCGGCCCTGTCGTCACGCGCAGGCGGAGGCCGGGCGTCCACGGGGCGAGACGCCCGGCGGAACCCGGCCTTCCGGGGCTGCGGCCGTTGACCTGCTGTTTTCCGTCCGTCGCCGGGCTCGGCCGGATGTTTCACGTGAAACGTCCACCGGGCCCGGGTAGAGGCGGGTACCGAGTCTGGAAAGATAGGCGCGACGGCAACGTCGCCCCCAGGTCAGGGCCAGCAATCGCACACTCCCCGCACATCCAAGGAGCGGACAGATGCCCATCGCAACCCCCGAGGTCTACAACGAGATGCTGGACCGGGCGAAGGCAGGCAAGTTCGCCTACCCGGCCATCAACGTGACCTCGTCCCAGACCCTGCACGCTGCGCTTCGCGGCTTCGCGGAGGCCGAGAGCGACGGCATCATCCAGATCTCCACCGGTGGTGCCGAGTTCCTGGGTGGCCAGTACAACAAGGACATGGTCACCGGCGCCGTCGCCCTGGCGGAGTTCGCGCACATCGTTGCCGCCAAGTACGACATCACGGTCGCGCTGCACACGGACCACTGCCCGAAGGACAAGCTGGACGGCTACGTACGTCCGCTCCTGGACATCTCGGCCGAGCGTGTGGGCCGTGGCCTGGACCCGCTCTTCCAGTCGCACATGTGGGACGGCTCCGCCGAGACCCTGGCCGACAACCTGGCCATCGGCCAGGAGCTGCTCGCCAAGGCTGCCGCCGCCAAGATCATCCTTGAGGTCGAGATCACCCCGACCGGCGGCGAGGAGGACGGCGTCAGCCACGAGATCAACGACGAGCTCTACACCACCGTCGAGGACGCGATCCGCACCGCCGAGGCCCTCGGCCTCGGGGAGAAGGGCCGCTACCTGCTGGCCGCCTCCTTCGGCAATGTGCACGGCGTCTACAAGCCGGGCAACGTCGTCCTGCGTCCGGAGCTCCTCAAGGACCTCCAGGCCGGTGTCGGTGAGAAGTACGGCAAGGCGTCCCCGTTCGACTTCGTCTTCCACGGCGGCTCGGGCTCCACGGCCGAGGAGATCGCCACCGCGCTGGAGAACGGCGTCGTGAAGATGAACCTCGACACCGACACCCAGTACGCCTTCACCCGCCCGGTCGTGGACCACATGTTCCGCAACTACGACGGCGTCCTGAAGGTCGACGGCGAGGTCGGCACGAAGTCCAAGTACGACCCCCGCACCTGGGGCAAGGCCGCCGAGGCGGGCATGGCCGCGCGTGTCACCGAGGCGTGTGCGAACCTGCGCTCCACGGGCACCCGGCTGAAGTAGCCCCTCCGTCACGGCGGCGTCCGTGACCGGGTCCACGACAGGGGCCCGTCCGCCCTCCAGGGACGGGCGGGCCCCTGCCGCATGTCCGTTTCCTGGCGGGATGGCCGGAGGTGACATACGGCGGTGGACTGCTGCTCCACGATGGTGTGGAATCACCTCACAAGAACGTACTCCCGGGGATGTAAATCCGGGGGTCAGGAGAGGTCCCCCATGAGAACAGAGCGCCCGCCGGTGAAACAGGACCGGGCGGTACGCACCCGGCAGGCCATACTGCGGGCGGCCGCGACGGTGTTCGAGGAGTACGGGTACGACACCGCCAAGCTCTCCGACATCGTCAACATCGCCAAGGTCACCAAGGGCGCCCTGTACTTCCACTTCGGCTCGAAGGAAGCCCTGGCGCAGGCCGTCATCGACGCCCAGAACCAGGGGCAGCCCCGGGCCCTGCCGCAGGAGTACAAGGCGCAGGAGTTCCTGGACATGGGCATGGTCTTCTGCCACCAGTTGCGGCACGACGTGCTCATGCGCGCCAGCGCCCGGCTCACCCTCGACCGCGCCGGCCAGGCCCTCGACAAGGCGGCCCCCTACGAGGCGTGGATCGCCCTGCACACCGAGGTGCTCGCGGAGGCCAAGCGGCGCGGTGAACTGCTGCCGGGGGTCGATCCCGTGGTTCCCTCGCAGCTGATCGTGGGCGCGTACGCCGGTCTCAACGCGATGTCCCAGACGCTCGGTCTGGACATGGACCGGCAGGTCGCCGAGCTGTACGCGCACGTCATGCCCAGCGTGGTCGTCCCCGCCGTGGCGATCCGGTTGGACACCGCCCCGGGGCGGGGCGCGCGGGCGCTGTTCGGCGGCCGGGGCACCCACGAGTGCCGGGAGGGCTGCGCCACCGGCGTGGCGCCGCGCGAGGACGACACGGTGGGCGCGGCCCCGGGCGCAGGCGGCGCGGTGACCGGACCGGGTGTCAACCCGGCGGCGGCGCTGGGCACCTGACGGTCCCTCCCGTCCCACGGACCACTTCGCCTCGCCTTCTGCCCTTCCCAAAAAAGTGCTTCCGGGTATTATTTTTCGGGGGCGCAGCCCCGGGCCAGGGGGAGAAGACTGTGGAGATTCAGCTGCTCGGAGAGCCGCGCGTCACCGAGAACGGCGTTCTCATCACAGCGCCCACAGCCGAGGCCAGGCATCTCCTGGCGGCGCTCGCCGCCTCCCCCGACCGCGTCGTGCCGGAGACCGTCCTCGCGGACGAACTGGCGTACCGAACGTCCTCCCCCTACCACCACGCCGTCCTGCACACCGCCGTACGCCGCCTGCGCGAACGGCTGGCGGAGGTGCTGGGGGCCCGTTCGGTACGGACTCCCGAGAGCGTGCTGTCCGCGAGGTCCGGCGGGTATGTTCTCGACACCGGCGGCGGCCGGTCCGACGTGCGGGAATTCGAGCGCGAGGCGGGCGCCGGCTACCGCGCGATGAGCCGCGGCGACTTCGAGCAGGCCGCCCGCCGGTTGCGCCGCGCCCTCGCCCTGTGGACCGGACCCGCCCTCGACGGCATCAAGGTCGGCCCCTGGCTCGGCGCCCGCGTCACGCTGCTCGACGCCGACCGGCGCTCGGTGCTGGAACAGTGGGTCGAGGCCGAACTGGCGCTGGGCCGGGGCCGCGAGCTGCGGCTGGAACTGGCCGGCTTGCGCGGCGCCGGCGGCGGGGAACGGCTCGGTGGCGCCTTCCTGGACGGTGTGCGCCGCGCCGAGGAACGCGTCGAGGCACACTGCGTCACCCGCTTCCTGTCCGGTTCGCCCGTGGCCTGCGGCGCTTGACCCTCCGCCGCGCGGAACCTAGGTTCACGATCCGGGCTGAAAACGGCAGGTCGGACGGGGGGAGCGACGTATGGGGGAGATCGGGACGCGGGACGGGGACGCCGATGACGCTGCGCTCGCCGTACTGGAACTGCTAGCGAACGAGGCACCGCAGAACGCCTACGACGCCCTGTTGGAGGACGCCGGCCGCGCGCAGGCGGGCCCCGCCCGGATCGCCGGGCTCACCCGCGCGGTGGCGCTGGCCCGTTCCGTCCGCGCGAGTGCGAGCCGCCGCGAGCAGCGCGAGGCCGCGCTGACCGCGCTCGTCGACACCGCGCACGACCTGACCTCCCCCTACGACATCGACGGCCTGCTGCGCCTGATCACCCGCCGGGCCCGGCGCCTGCTCGACTTCGACATGGCGTGGCTGTCCCTGAGCCGCCCGGACGGGTCCGCGTACGTACGCACCTCCGAGGGCGAGACCACCGCCCTCAACATCGGGCTCGAACTGCGCGCCGGAAGCGGGCTCGGCAGCATCGCCCAGGAACGCCGCTCCCCCGTCTGGACCGCCGACTACCTGAACGACGACACGATCGCGCACGCGCCCGGCATCGACGCCGTGGTCCGGGCCGAGAGCCTGCACGCGATCATCGCGGTACCGCTGCGGCGTGGGGACTCCACGCTCGGCGCGCTCTACGGGGCCGACCGCCGCGTGCGCCGGTTCACCCCCGATGAGATCGGCCTGCTGCTCTCCCTCGCCGACCTGGCCGCCGTCGCCCTGGAGAAGGCGCGCCTGCTGGAGCAGACCCGCGACGAGGTCACCGAGCTGGCGGCCTTCGGCACACGGACCAACACCGCCCTCACCCGCGTCCGTCACCTGTGGGAGTGCCACGCCCGGCTGGCCGGTCTGGTCCTGGACGGCGCCGGGCTGGGGACCTTGGCCCACGCCACCGCCGACGCGTTGGACGGCGTGCTCCAAGTCCGCGACCCCGGCGGCCGGGTGTTGGCCGTTACCGGTGAACTCCCCGAGCCGGACGAGGAGTCGGTGACCAAGGCGTCCCTCCAGGCGCTGACCGGGCGCAGACCCGTCCGACTGGCCGGGGAGGTGTGGCTGGCGCCGGTGCTGGCGGGCGCCGAAGACCTCGGGGTGCTGCTGCTGAGCGCGTCCGCGCCGCTCGCGGAGGAGGACGTACGGCTGCTCGGACTGGCGGCGCAGTCGGTGGCCTCGTTGATGCTGATCCAGCGGGGTACGGCGGCGGCGGAAGGACCCGTGCACGACGAACTGCTGGCCGATCTGCTGGAGCGGCCCCACTCGTTCGACCTGCGACTCTCGGAACGCACCCGGCGGCTCGGCGTCGACCTCGACCGGCCGCACGTGGTGGTCGTGGCCCGGCCGGAGGGCGGCGAACTGGGCCGCGCGGTGGCCTGGGCGTCCTCGTACGCGTACCGGATGGGCGGCCTCAAGGGCGTCCGCCGGGGCTGCATCGTGCTGCTGCTGCCCGGAACGGACGCCTCCGCCGCCGCGCACCGGGTCTCCGCGGAACTGTCGCCGCTGCTGGGCCACGCGGTGTCGACGGGCGCCGCCGGGCCGGCGGAGGGGCCGGGGGAGGTGGCCCGGGTGTACGCGGAGGCGGTGCGCTGCCTGGACGCGCTGACCGCGCTCGATGGGGCGGGGGGCACGGCGTCGCTGCGCGAGCTGGGTTTCGTGGGGCTGCTGTTGTCGGCGGATCACGACGTGGAGGCGTACATCGCGTCCACGATCGGCCCGGTGCTGGAATACGACGCGGACCGCGTGACGGACCTGACGCGGACATTGGACGCGTACTTCGCCTCGGGCGGCAGCCCCACGCACGCGGCGGAGGCATTGCACGTCCACCCGAACACGGTGTCGCGGAGGCTGGAGCGGATCACGGAACTGCTGGGCGAGGGCTGGCAGAAGCCGGGACGGGCCCTGGAGATCCAGATGGCGCTCCGGCTGCGCAAGACCCGCGCGGTCCTCCACGCCCGCCGCTCGACGGACCCCCGCGACCCGAACAGGCACTGAGGCCGCCCCCGCCTCTCGCGGCACCACACCGCGCCGGTCGCACGGCCGGACGCGTCGCACGGTCGCACGCGTCGCCCCGCCCCCGGCCCCTCCGCGGACCCGGCGGCGTCCCCGCCCGTCCCCGCCCACACCCGCCCGTCCCGTCCCGCCCCGCCGCGTCAGCGGTTCGCCAGGACGCCGAGGGGCCGGTGCACCCGTACGCCCGGGTCGGGGTGCGGGGACTCCGGCGGCAGCCCGCCGCCCAGCCACAGCCCGGCGTGCGCCACCGAGGCCAGCGTCACGTGTCGGTGCCACCCGGACAGGGACCGCCCCGCGAAGTCCCGTAGCCCCACCCGGTCCATGCTCGCCCCGGCCGCCCGGGCCACCTTCCCGGCCTCCTTCGTCAGCCGCACCAACGCCCCCGGCGCCACCCGGGTCAGGTCCGTGACCCAGATCGCCCCCGGCAGCCGCCGCGCATCGGACCACTCCCCGAACAGCAGCATCTCCCGCCCCGCGAGCAATACCCGTACCGCCGCGACCAGCGAGCTGCGCCGCACCCCGGGCCGGTCCGGGTCCGCCCACTCCACCGGCATCCGCATCCCCCGCACGTTCTGCAGGATGTCCCGCGCCGCCATCGGCAACGCCCCGTAACCGGGCATCCGTTGGTCCGCCACCCCCAGCCGCGCGCCGGGGCCGATCCGTGCCACCACCGGCACCCTGGCCTCCGCGAAACGGCTCAGCGTGGCCCGGGTCGCGATGTCGGGGACATCGAGCACGACCGGCCGTACACCAGCCTCGGACCGCCGCGCCAGCTCCGGCACCCCCGTGACCGCGCACGCCTCGTAGGAGTCCGGGAACTCCACCGGCCCCTCGCCGCCCAGGAACAGCCGCCACGCCACCGGCGTCGCCCCGCCGCCCGAGGTGAACCACGTGGCGAATGCCTGCTGGCCACGGAACATCTGCCCCTGGTACGGGTCGAAGCGGTTGCCGACGCCCACCGAGTGTTCCCCGCCGCGAGGGATCGCCATCGGCCGCACCACCCACGCGCCGAGCGGCGCCGACCGGGCCAGGTACCGCGCCAGCGCGGCACGGATCGGCTCCCAGTCCCAGGTCGAACCGGCGATGAAGTGGTGCAGCGCCTGCTCCTCGGCCGCCCCGCCGGAGCCCGTCTGCAACGCCATGTTGCGGATCGACTTGCGCCCCTCGGCGGCCAGCAGCCCCCGTACGTACTGGCGTCCCCGGTCGCGCTGGTCCCGGCGGCGCAGCGGCGCGAACACCGAGGCGCACAACTCCTCGACGACCTCCTCCATGCGGTCGGGCCGGCCGATCCCCATGCCGGTGCCGGTGTTCACGCGCTACCCCCTCCGTCGACGACCTTCCCACGGTCCGTCCCCGGGCCGCCCCGCGGGGAGGTGCGCCGGGCACACCCCTGCCGCCCGCCGCGGTGGGGCGCCCACCACCGGGCGGCACGGACCGGGCCCCATACCCCAGACTGGGCGCATGTCGATTCACCAGAACCTGCTCGGGGGCCCCGCCCCCACCCATCTGCCCGACGAGCCCGCCCCGCGCGAGGCCCTCGCCGCCGGCACCCCGGCCGCCGAGGTGGCCGCGGCCCACCCGACGTCCTCGCTGGCCTGGGCCACCCTGGCCGACGAGGCCTTCGCGGCCGGCCGCACCGTCGAGTCGTACGCGTACGCCCGGACGGGCTACCACCGCGGTCTGGACGCCCTGCGCCGCGCCGGCTGGAAGGGCCACGGCCCGGTGCCGTGGGAGCACGAGCCGAACCGCGGTTTCCTGCGCGCCCTGCACGCCTTGGCCCGCGCCGCGGGGGCCATCGGCGAGAAGGAGGAGTACGAGCGCTGCTCGACCTTCCTGCGCGACTCCTCCGAGACGGCGGCGGACACGCTCGCGTAACGCCCTGGCCTGCCGGCCTAGAGGGGCCCCGGAACTCCTGTTTATGATGCGAGCAGGGGACCGGGGCTCCACTTACCTCACCGGAAGGAGCGGACCGCTACCCGGAAGCACGTGTCGAGGAGACAGAGATGTCGCACGCCCTTGATGCCTCCGGAGCCGGTTCGGACACCCCGAACCTCGACTTCGCCGGCACCACCCCTTATGAGGACTATGTCCAGGCGGACGTCCTCACCCACCTCCAGCACCTCCGCTCGGACGACCCCGGCGAGATGGTCTTCCTGGTGACGACCCAGGTCATGGAGCTGTGGTTCACGGTGATCGTCCACGAGTGGGAGACGGCCGCGAAGGCCCTCCGCGAGGACCGGATCCCGGCCGCGATGGATGCGCTGAAACGTTCCCTCCGTGAGCTGGAGGCCCTGAACGCCTCTTGGCGCCCGCTGGCGCAGCTGACCCCCGCGCAGTTCAACTCGTACCGCTCCGCGCTCGGCGAGGGCTCCGGCTTCCAGTCGGCGATGTACCGCCGTATGGAGTTCCTGCTGGGCGACAAGTCCGCGTCGATGCTCGTGCCGCACCGGGGCGCCCCGCGCGTCCACGCGGAGCTGGAGAAGGCGCTCCACGAGCCCAGCCTCTACGACGAGGTGCTGCGGCTGCTCGCCCGCCGCGGCCTGCCGGTGCCCGGGTCGGTGCTGGACCGGGACCTGTCGCAGCGCTACCAACCGTCGCCGCAGGTCGAGGCCGTGTGGACGGAGCTGTACGCCGACCCGGACGGGCAGGTCGACCTGCACCGGCTCGGTGAGGTGCTGACGGACGTGGCGGAACTGGTGTGGCGCTGGCGCAACGACCACCTGGTGGCCACGCGCCGTGCGATGGGCGCGAAGACCGGTACCGGTGGCTCCGCGGGCGTGACCTGGCTGGAGAAGCGCGCGCAGAAGAACGTGTTCCCCGAGCTGTGGACGGCGCGCAGCCATGTCTGAGCCGATTCCGTCCGGGCCGATGCCGTCCCAGCCGATGCCGACTTTGAGCCGGCGCGGCCCCGGGGAGCTCGCCGCCCGTGCCGCGGCGCTGGACGCCGCCGACGAGCTCGGCAAGCTCCGTGAGCGCTTCATCCTGCCCGAGGGCGTCGTCTACCTCGACGGCAACTCCCTGGGCGCGCTCCCGGCCGGTGTCGCCGCCGCCACGGCCGACGTGGTCAACCGTCAGTGGGGTGAACTGCTCATCCGCTCGTGGGACGAGTCCGGGTGGTGGACCGCCCCCGAGCGCATCGGGGACAAGATCGCCCCCCTGATCGGGGCGGCGCCCGGCCAGGTGACCGTCGGCGACTCCACCAGCGTCAACCTGTTCAAGGTTCTGGTCGGCGCGGCCCGCCTGGCGGGCACGGACCCCGCACGCACCCGGCTGCTGGTCGACGCCTCCACCTTCCCCACCGACGGCTACATCGCCGCGTCGGCCGCCCGGATGACCGGCCTTACGGTCGTTCCGGTCGAGCCGGCGCGGGCCGCCGCGGAGATCGGGACGGACACCGCCGTGGTCCTGCTCAACCACGTCGACTACCGCACGGGGCGGCTGCACGACCTGCCGGCCCTCACCGCGGCGGCCCGCGCCGCCGGCGCGGTCATCGTCTGGGACCTGTGCCACTCCGCCGGGGCGCTGCCCGTGGGTCTGGACGAGAACGCGGTCGACCTCGCGGTGGGCTGTACGTACAAGTACCTCAACGGCGGCCCCGGTTCGCCCGCGTACCTATACATCGCCGAACGGCACCAAGCCGCCTTCGACTCCCCGCTCCCCGGTTGGAACGGGCACGCGGACCCGTTCGCTATGACGCCGGAGTACCTCCCGGCGGCGGGCGCGGCGCGGGCGCGGGTGGGCACCCCGGACATCCTGTCGATGCTGGCGCTGGAGTCGGCCCTCGACGCCTGGGACGGGGTGTCCGTCGAGGCGGTGCGCGCCAAGTCCCTCGCCCTGACGGACTTCTTCCTGGAGTGCGTGGCCGCCTACGTCCCGACGGGCACCGTGGAGTCGGTGACGCCCGACGAGCACGCCCGGCGCGGCAGCCAGGTCTCGCTGCGGACGGAGAACGCCCGCGCGGTCATGGCGGAACTCATCGTGCGGGGCGTGATCGGGGACTTCCGGGCACCCGACGTCCTGCGTTTCGGCTTCACGCCGCTCTACGTCTCGTTCACCGACGCGGAGCGCGCGTCCCGGACGCTGGGTCACATCTTCGGGTGATCTAGCGGAGAAACGTCACATCGCGGGGCATGACACGGCGCGGGCGGAGCTTCGGCTCCGCCCGCGTCCCCATTGCCTCGGGGTGCCACGTAACGGCGTGTTCAAGCCTGATACGGTCCCGCTCTGCCGGAACACCGGAACACGTGTCCCCGACGTAACTCCCGCTGCTCCTGATCACCCTTGCCCCATGCGTTACCGAGAGGTTGAGCCGATGACGGACCCCGCAGTCGAACGGGACGCCGCCGAGTCCGCTTCGGCCTTCTCCCATCCGCCGATCGAGCCCGACGCGAGCGCCGCCTACGGGGACCACCCCGACCAGGTGGTCGACTTCTACGCCCCGCGCGGTGACACCGCGACCGGTGATGGTCGGGGTGCGGCCCCCCTGGTCGTGCTCCTGCACGGTGGCGCCTGGCGTGCTCCGTACGACCGGCAGCACGTCACCCCGCTGGCGGACTTCCTGGCCCGACGGGGCTTCGCCGTCGCCAATGTCGAGTACCGGCGCGGGAGTTCGCTGCCGCACCAGGGCGGCGAGGGTCCGCTCGCCGGACGCTGGCCGGAGACCTTCGACGATGTCGCCGCCGCCATGGACGCACTGCCGGGGCTCGCGACCGAGGCGCTCCCGCAGGCCGATGTGCGTCGGATCGTGGTGACGGGTCACTCCGCCGGTGGTCACCTCGCCCTGTGGGTCGCGGCCCGGCACGTCCTGCCGGAGGGCAGCCCTTGGCGGCTGCCGGCCCCACCGCCGCTGCGCGGTGTGGTGGCGTTGGCGCCGATCGCGGACTTCGCGGTGGCGGAGCGGCTGGGCGTCTGTGGGGGCGCTTCGGCGCAACTGCTGGGCGGCCGGCGGTACTGGGACGAGCGGCTGCCGTACGCGGACCCGGCCGCCCTGCTGCCGACGGGCATCGCGACGGCCGTGGTGCAGGGCCGGGACGACATCGTGGTCCCGGAGGAGGTGGCGGAGGCGTACGTCGCCGCGGCGGCCAAGGCGGGCGAGTTGGTCGGCCTGACCCTCCTGGACGGCGTCGGTCACTTCCCGCTCATCGACCCGGCCGCCGACGCCTGCGCGGTGGTCGCCGAGGAGATCTCACAACTCGCCTGGTAGCGAGGCGGGGAGGGGCGCCGGGAGGGGCGCCGGGAGCGGTGCCCGGCGGGACAAAAGTGGCCCAAGGGGCTGGTTCTGGCCTTGTTGATCTTTCGGCGTGTCCGGTATCCGGCAGGTGGGTTGGCTGGAGATGCCCGCCTGGCTACGGTCGATCGTGGCGTGGGACATCCCGCCGTTGCCCTCTGGACGGTCCCGGGTTCCCGTCCGGTCGAGCGAAGAGGAGCATGCATGGCCGAGGACGAGCGGAAGCTCTGGCTTTCCGTCTACAGCACGGCGGGCGGCTGGCAGGCCGACCAGGTCTTCGCCGACCGGACGTGCGCGGCCGCGCCCACGATCGCGGTCAACGAGGGCAAGCTGTACTGCGCACACCGGGGCGCGCGCCGGCAGGACGGGGGGTACCGGCCGCTGCGGGTGACCACGTACGCGCCGGAACTGCTGGACGTCCTGCGGGGCGAGATCACGGAGGAACGGCTGCTCGGCGAGGCGGTCGAGACGCCGGCCCTGACCGCCCACGGGGGCGGACTCCATCTCGCACACACCCTCGCCCAACCCTCGGGCCGCCGATGTATCGCCGTCACCCCGCTCGCCGGAGAGGTGTCGGAGGCGCCCGCCGTCGCCCTGGAGGACGGGATCGCCCCGGCGCTGGTCTCGTACCGGGACGCGCTGCACCTGTTCGCCGTCGCACCGCAACACGGCAAGATCATCCACAGGACCGCGCGGACGGCACGCGGACCGTGGGAGAAACCGACCGAGGGTGACAGCGCGTACGGCATGCTGCGCGTCTGGAACAAGAACGGCCCCTACCCGGCGAACCTGTCCGCCACCGTCCACGACGGCAGCATCCACCTCGTCTACCGCTTCGGCACGGACGACGCCCGTCTGATGCACGCGGTCTACGACGGCGACACCTGGCACAAGCCCGCCCCGCTGGGCGAGGGCCACACGAGCCGGCGCGGGGCGACCGTGGCCTCGTACGACGGCAGGCTGCACGCGGTGTACCCGTCCTCCCGCGAGGACCGGCTGCGCCACGCGGTGTTCGACGGCAGGGCCTGGGACGAGGGCACCGACCTCGACGAGCACGACAGCCGCAACACCCCGGCGCTGACCGCGGTCCACGACACGGTCACCGGCACCTACACCCTCCTCCTGATCCACCGTTCCACCTGATACGGCGAAGGGGCCGGGTGCGCGGTGGCACCCGGCCCCATCCGACGGGCGGATCTCCTGCGGTAGGGCCTAAGGGAACCAGGACCTACAGGAACCAGGACCTACAGGAACGAGTTGATCTCGATCGTCTCGGTCCGGCCCGGGCCGACGCCGATCGCCGAGATCGGGGCGCCCGACATCTCCTCCAGCGCCTTGACGTACGCCTGGGCGTTCTTCGGGAGGTCCGCGAAGGTCTTCGCCTTGGTGATGTCCTCGGACCAGCCGGGGAGGTTTTCGTAGATCGGCTTCGCGTGGTGGAAGTCCGACTGCGAGTACGGGAGCTCCTCGACGCGCTTGCCGTCGATCTCGTACGCGACGCAGACCGGGATCTGCTCCCAGCCGGTCAGCACGTCCAGCTTGGTGAGGAAGAAGTCCGTCAGGCCGTTCACCCGCGTGGCGTAGCGTGCGATCGGGGCGTCGAACCAGCCACAGCGGCGGTCACGGCCGGTGGTCACACCGCGCTCGCCGCCGATGCGGCGCAGGTCCTCGCCGTCCTGGTCGAAGAGCTCGGTCGGGAACGGGCCCGCGCCGACGCGCGTGGTGTACGCCTTGAGGATGCCGATGACGCGGCTGATCTTCGTGGGGCCGACACCGGTACCGGTGCAGGCGCCGCCCGCGGTCGGGTTCGACGAGGTCACGAAGGGGTACGTGCCGTGGTCGACGTCGAGCAGGGTGCCCTGGCCGCCTTCGAACAGTACGACCTTGTCCTCGTCCAGCGCGTTGTTGAGGATCAGGGTGGTGTCGGCGACGTAGGGCTTGATCTGCTCCGCGTACTGGAGCATCTCCTCCACGATCGCGGCGGCGTCGATCGCGCGGCGGTTGTAGAGCTTCGCGAGGAGCTGGTTCTTGCCCTCCAGCGCCGCTTCGACCTTCTGCTGGAGGATCGACTCGTCGTAGAGGTCCTGGACGCGGATGCCGATGCGGTTGATCTTGTCGGCGTACGTCGGGCCGATGCCGCGGCCGGTCGTGCCGATCTTGCGCTTGCCGAGGAAGCGCTCGCCCACCTTGTCGAGGGTGACGTTGTACGGGGTGATCAGGTGCGCGTTACCGCTGATCAGCAGCTTCGAGGTGTCGATGCCGCGCTCGTTGAGCCCGCGCAGCTCGGAGAGGAGTACGGCCGGGTCGACGACGACGCCGTTGCCGATGACCGGGGTGCATCCGGGGGAGAGGATGCCGGAAGGGAGAAGGTGCAGCGCGTACTTCTGGTCGCCTACGACGACCGTGTGGCCGGCGTTGTTGCCGCCCTGGTAGCGCACCACATAGTCAACGGATCCACCGAGCAGGTCGGTGGCCTTTCCCTTGCCCTCGTCACCCCACTGAGCTCCGAGCAGCACAAGAGCGGGCACAGGCGTACACCTCTTCCGGATGGGGCATGTCCAAGGTCAGGGGGCGTACGACGATGTACACCGCAGGCTGAGCCGTCGGACCGGTACCCCGGAATAGACGAAGGCCCTGGCGCAATAGCGCAAGGGCCTCTTGCACAAAGATGCTACCCGAGGAAGGACCGAGGTGTCGGCTCCAGAGCCCACCATGAGCCATGCGGGCGCGCCGGTAGGCGCTCTGCTCGTGCTCGTCGACCCGGTCGCCCGCCGTCTTGACGGCGAGTCCGTGCGGATCGCGAAAGATGTGTTGTGCGCCGGCGCGACGGCGAAAGTTTCTTTTCCCGACTCCCCGGAGGAGTTTGCGCGGGCGCTCGCCCGCCGGGGTCATCGACGCCCGGTGATCGTGGGCGACGACCGGGCGCTGCTACGGACGGTGACCCTGCTGCACCGCTCGCGTGACCTGTCGGGGGAGCCCTTGTCGCTGATCCCGGTGGGGCCCGTGGGTTCGCTCGCGCTGGCGGGCTCGCTGGGCGTGCCGCTGTCGGCGGTGATGGCGGCGCGGGCGGCGCTGGACGGGGTGGTGCAGGTGCGTGACCTGCTGGTGGACGACAGTGACGGGGTGGTGCTGGGCGGTCTGCGGATTCCGCCGCCCGTGCGGAAGTACGTTCCACCCGTACGGAGCTACCGCTCGTTGCTCCGGATGCTGCTGCCGAGCGCACCGGCGGTCGGGCAGCCGGGCGTGGGCCCGGTGCACCGGCTGAGGGTGGAGGCGGACGGGGTGGTACTGGCGGATGTGGACCACCCGGTGCAGGACGTCGCGCTGGTCACCCGGGAGCCGGGCGGCCCGGCGGAGGTGGTGGTCCGGCTGGCGGGATGCGCGGCGCTGACCCGGCGGGCCGTGACGGTCACGGTGTCGGGCGCGGACTTCCGTTACCGCGCCGATCACGCGACGGTGACGGGGCCGCTGCGCCGCCGCACCTGGACGCTGCGGCCGGCTGCCTGGTCCCTCACCGTGCCGCGCTGACCTCGGGCGGGGGCGGCCCGTCGGCCGGCGCTAGAAGGTGACCAGCAGCTCCCGCAGGCCCCTGATGACGTAGCCGTCCCGCCACTGGGGCTCCTCCACGAGCCTCAGCGGCGGGGCTCCGGGCGCCAGCAGGGCGCCGAAGGAAGCCCGGAGCTCCAGCCGGGCCAGCGGCGCCCCCAGGCAGTAGTGGATTCCCGCGCCGAAGGTCAGGTGCGGATTGTCGACGCGTGCGAGGTCCAGCGCGTCCGGGTCCTCGAAGCGCGCCGGGTCCCGGTTGGCTGACCCGAAGAGCAACGCCACCTCCGCGCCGCGTGGGATCACGGAGTCCCCGATCCGGATCTCATCAAGTACCCAGCGTTCGAACATTTGTAGGGGTGTGTCGTATCGCATCAGTTCATCCACAGCTGTGGACAACTTTTCGGGATGACGCCGAAGGTCGTCGAATTGCCCCGGATTGCGGAACAATGCCCACCAGCCGTTGGCGGTGGTGTTGACCGTCGCCTCGTGGCCCGCGTTGAGCAGCAGGACGCAGGTGGAGATCATCTCCTGCTCGCTGAGCCGGCCCTCCTCGTCATGCGCGGCGATCAGGCCGGAGATCAGATCGGTCCCGGGACGCCCTCGCCGCTCGGTGATCAGGGCGCGCAGGTAGTCGCTGAACTCGACGCTCGCCCGGACGGCCCGCCGCGCCGTCTCCGCGTCGGGCCGGAGCTCGAACATCCCGCAGATGTCCGCCGACCAGGGCCGCAACAGCGCGCGGTCGGACTCCGGGATCCCGAGCAGCTCCGCGATCACCGCGACCGGCAACGGCTCCGCGACGGCGGTCAGCAGATCACCGCCCCCGTCGGCCAGCAGGGCGCCCGCCAGTTCCCCGGCCAGCCGCTCGACGGCGGGCGCGAGACGCTCCACGGTTCGCGGCGTGAAGGCCTTCGCCACGAGCCGCCGCACCCGCGCGTGCGCCGGGTCCTCCAAGTCCAACAGCCCGTTGCCGTTGAGGACGTGGAACGGCTCGTGCTCCGGCGGCGGAGCCTGCTGCCCGAACTCCTCGTGCGTGAAACGGTGCAGGTACGTGCGCCCCAGCCGGCGGTCCCGCAGCAACGCGTTCACATCGTCGTAGTGCGGCACCAACCACTGGCCGGTCGCCTCCGACCACACCGCACGTCCCGACTCCCGCAACTCCCGGTAGGCGGGGTACGGGTCGGCTACGAACGCGGCATCCCACGGATCAAAGCGCATCCCCGCAGCCTAGATCGAGATCACCTTCCCGCACCCCGTCCGCCGTGATCCGCCGGTCCCCCTTCCCTTCCGCCTGATCTCCGCTCAGCCCGGTGTCACCAGCCGGGTCTCGTACGCGAACACCGCCGCCTGAGTACGGTCCCGCAGACCCAACTTGACCAGGATCCGGCTGACATGGGTTTTGATCGTCGACTCCGCCACGACCAACCGGTCCGCTATCTCCGCGTTCGCCAGCCCCTGGGCGATCAGGATCAGTACCTCCGTCTCCCGTTCCGTCAGCTGGGCGACCCCCGCCGGGTCCGCGAGCTTCGGTGATTCCGCGAGCTTCGAGAACTCGGAGATCAGCCGCTTGGTCACCGACGGCGCCAGCAACGCCTCACCGCCCGCCACCACCCGCACCCCCTCGGCCAGCTGCCGCGCGGACGCGTCCTTCAGCAGGAACCCCGACGCCCCCGCCCGCAGGGCCTGGTACACGTACTCGTCGAGGTCGAAGGTCGTCAGGACCAGTACCTTCGCGCCCGTATCGGCGGCCACGATCCGGCGCGTCGCCTCCAGTCCGTTCATCTCCGGCATCCGGATGTCCATCAGCACCACGTCCGGCCGCAGCGCGCCCACCCGCGCGACGGCCTGGAGGCCGTCGACCGCCTCGCCGACCACCTCGATGCCCTCCATCGCGTTCAGCAGGACGGAGAAACCCTCGCGGACCATCATCTGGTCGTCGACGATCAGCACCTTGATCGTCATTCCGACCGCTCCTGAGTCCGGGGCACCGGTATGAACACCGCCACCTCGTACCCGCCGGCCTCCGTCTCCCCGGCCGTCATCTCCCCTTCCAGCATGGCCACCCGCTCTCGCATCCCCGTGATCCCGTGCCCCGCGCCCGGCGACGGCAGGACCTTCTCCGTCGGCGGACCGTTGACGACCCGTATCCCCAAGCCGCCGAGCACGTACGACACCTCCACCCCGGCCGCCGCGCCCGGAGCGTGCCGCAACGAGTTGCTCAGCGCCTCCTGGATGATCCGGTACGCCGACAGTTCCACCCCCTGCGGCAGTTCCCGTACCGCTCCGGCGACCGTCTTCTCCACGCTCAGCCCGGCCTCCCGCACATTGGCCAGCAACCCGTCCAGCGAGGCCAGCGTCGGCTGCGGCGCGTCCGGCGCCTCGTAATCCGAGGAACGCACGACCCCCAGCACCCGCCGCAGTTCCGTCAGCGCCGCCACCGCGTTCTCCCGGATGGTCACGAACGCCGCCTCCAGCTCGGCCGGCGGATTCTTCACCCGGTACGGCGCGGCCTCCGCCTGGATCGCCACCACCGACATGTGGTGCGCGACCACGTCGTGCAGCTCGCGCGCGATGGTCGTCCGCTCCTCCAACAGGGTGCGCCGGTCTCGCTCGACGGCCGTCACCTGCTGCTGCGCGGTGACCTCCCGCTGCGCCTGGCGGCGGGTGTTGCGGACGGTGACCGTGAGCAGGCTGAGGGCGGATATGAACGCCATGGGGCCCACGTTGACCGACTCGTCGGTGCTCGTGAGCACCGGCATCGCCGTCCCGAACAGGACGGTGATCACCCACAACCAGCAGGCCACCCGGGGCCGGCTCCGCATGGCCACGACCGTCACCACCGCGAGGTAGGCGGCGAAGCTCGCCGGCGACCACGGCCAGGTGACGTTGCGGTCCTGGACGATCGAAAGAACCGCCGTCGTGCCCAAGGCCACCCAGAACGCCCCCATGGGTCGCACCAGCGTCATCACGACCGGCACCGCCGCTATCAGGCCCACGAACAGGAGCAGGGCGTGTGGCACACCGTAGGAATTGACGCTGCTCGTCAGCAGCACGACCGCCACCGCGAGCCCGACCAGGGCGTGCGGAAGGTACCCGGCCTTCGCGCGCATGCCCGCCGGCAGCAGCCGCAGCAGCGGCCCGTCCGTGCGCATGGACGGCAGGGGACGGTAGGCGAACGCGCCACTGATCAGGTCTTGGCGCAGGATCTTCAGGAGTCCCGAAGCCATTGTCAGTTCCGGTGTCCGGGCTGTCCCCCCGGCGGTCGTCTCGGTCATGTACGAACCGTAGGTCCGCGCCCCCGTCATCCGCGTCGCCGCTGATGGGGATATCCGGAGCTCCCCCTCAAGTACTACGGCGGTCTATCGGTAGCCCGCGGGACGGACCAGGCCCGTCTCGTACGCGAACACCGCGGCCTGTGTCCGGTCGCGCAGGCCCAGCTTCACCAGGACGCGGCTCACATGCGTCTTGACGGTCTGCTCGGCCAGGACGAGGTGCCGCGCGATCTCCGCGTTGGACAGGCCCTGCGCGATCAAGGACAGCACCTCCGTCTCGCGCTCCGTCAGCTCGTCGATCCGCGCCCGGGACGGCGCTCGGGGTGCCCCCAGTCGGGAGAACTCGGTGATTAGCCGCTTGGTGATGTTCGGCGACAGCAGTGCCTCACCGGCCGCCACCACCCGCACCGCCTCCGCGAGCTGGTCCGCGGAGGCGTCCTTGAGGAGAAATCCCGAGGCCCCGGCGCGCAGGGCCTCGTAGACGTATTCGTCCAGGTCGAAGGTGGTCAGGACGAGCACTTTCACGGCGGACGCGGAGTCGGCGGTGATCACGGACGTCGCCTCGATGCCGCCCATGCCGGGCATGCGGATGTCCATCAGCACCACGTCGGGGCGAAGCTCGGCGACTTTCGCCACCGCTTCGGCGCCGTCCACGGCCTGGCCGACGACCTCAATGTCGGGCTGGGCGTTCAACAGCACGGTGAAACCCTGACGCACCATCATCTGGTCGTCGGCGATCATCACCTTGATCGGGGCGGTCATGAGGCCCTCTCCGTCTCGTCGGTCCCGGACGCGGCGCTCCCGGGCAGATCCATGGGCAATACGGCGCTCACCTCGTACCCGCCGCCGGGACGCGGGCCGGCGGCCAGTTCACCGCCCAGCATGCCCGCCCGCTCGCGCATTCCCAGCAGCCCGTGCCCGGCCCCGGGGGACGGCGCGGCCGCGCGCGTCGGTGCGCTGTTGGCGACGCACAGGTGCAACTCGCGGGGGCCGTACGCGATCCCCACTTCGACCCGGGAACCCTGGGCGTGACGCAGGCAGTTGCTCAACGCCTCCTGCACGATCCGGTACGCGGTGAGCTCGGCGCCCGGGGTCAGCGGCCGGCGTATGCCCGCTATCTCCGTGGTGATTTCCAGCCCGGCGGCGCGCACGTTGTCCACGAGGGCGTCGAGTTCGGCGAGAGTGGGTTGCGGATGGTGAGGGTTCGCCGGGTCGTCGGGGTGCTCCGAGCGCAGCACACCGAGCACGCGGCGCAGTTCGGTGAGGGCCTCCAGCGCGTTCTGCCGGATGCCCGCCAGGTTCTCCTTCAGCTCCTGTGACGGGTTCTCCACCAGGTGCGGGGCGACCTGTGCCTGGATGGAGATCACCGACATGTGATGGGCGACCACGTCGTGCAGCTCACGGGCGATGCGGCTGCGCTCCTCCAGCAGGGTGCGCCGCGCCCGCTCCTCCTCGGTCAGGCTCTCCTGTGCGACGAGTTGGCGACGGGCCAGCCGTGTCGCCCGGAGCGCGTAACCGAGGAGCGCGGCGAAACCGAAGACGAGGAGCGCCATGACGATGCTGCTCCGGCTGTGTTCCGGCTTGAAGAGGGCTTCGGCCACGATGGTGTAGGCGACGGAGACACCGGTGACCGCGATGGTCACGCGGGGCGGTACGCGCAGGGCCACCAGCAGGATCAGCGGTGCCGAGGCGAACGGGCCGATGCCCGTCCAGGGCCAGGTCTGGCCCTGTCCGACGTGGTCGCGGATCGTCCAGGCGATGAAGCCGGCGCTGATCAGGCCCAGCCACCAGGCGGCGATGGGTCGGAACATGGCGATCACGATGGCGAAGCCCGTGAACAGCGACAGCAGGACGATGCTCGGGTCGTGGACGTCGTAGTGGTCCTGGAGCTGTACCGAGGTGAGGGCGCCGAAGAGCACCGCCACGTACACGACGAGGACGTGGGGCAACCGGGCCAGCCAACGGGGCCGCGCCATCGGTGGAAGCGGGTCCTTCCGCAAGGTGAACAACTCCCGTGCCAGACCGTCCGGCACGCGGCCGGCCGTCGCGGGGGCCGGGTCCGGAGATTCGCTCTGCGCATTCACACCGGCCAGCCTAGGCATGGCTGACTTCCTTGATCGGACCCTCTCGGAGACCGAGGGAAACCGGCGGGGCTCCGACGACGGGGGCGCGGCGCCGGCACGCACCCTGTTCGTACCCGTGGAACGCCAGCCGGCAGACGGCGAGCGCGGCGGCGAACAGCGGTAGCCACAGCAGCCGGTTCGCTATCCACTCCGGAGAGCCGGGCACGGTGTGCAGGCCGGGCAGGTCCGCCGAGACGAGGAGCCCGAGGGCTGTGACGGTCATCATCGCGGTCTGGTGCCAGAGGAAGACCGTCATGGCGGACAGGTTCAGCAGCGCCACCTTCGCCCACGCCCGGGGCCGTCGCATGGCCCGGGCGAGCGGCGCACGGAGCAGCAGGGCCAGTCCGCACTGGGCCAGGCCGAAGCTCACGGCGGCGAGTGTGGGCGGGTTCAGATTGGAGATCGCGGCGCCCGGCACCCCCACCATCGACGCGGGATAACCACCCCACAGGATCAGTGCGGCCGTGGCTATGGCGCCCCCCGCGAGCAAGACCACGGCCGGGGCGCGGCGGGAGAACGCGCCCCTGGACCAGGCGGCGCCGAGTGTGAAGGGAACCAGCCAGCCGGCGGCGACATTGACCCAGCCGATCCATTCGGGACCCCCGAAGCCGAACCGCCAGACATCCACCCCGGCGACCACGACCAATGGCCACACCGGGTTGAGCCGCGCCACCAGCGGCGTCACGGCGGTGAGCGCCGCGAAGACCAGCAGGAACCACAGCGGGGACAAGACGAGCTTCAGCAGCGTGTGGAGGGTGTCCGCTGCCACGCCGCCGAGCAGCATCCCGACGGAGGCGACGCCCCACAGTGTGAGCACCGCGGCCACCGGCCGGAACAGCCGGCCCAGCCGCTGCCCTGCCCAGGTGCGGTACGGAATCCCACGTCCCCGGGCCGACGCGTACCCCCGGGCGGCGACATGGCCGCCGACGAGGAAGAACACGGCGAGGGTCTGGAACACCCAGGAGACCGGGGCCAGCCAGGGCATGCGCGTCAGCGGGCTCGTGGTGCTCAGGCCGCCGTCGGCCGCGGTCAGCGCGGTGACGAGCCAGTGACCCAGCACCACACCGAGGATGGCCAGGGCGCGCAGCGCGTCCACGGAACGGTCGCGGGAAGCCGGGGTCTCGGCATGAACGCGGTCCGCGAGCCGGGACCAACGTGCGTGGGCGTTACGCATGGCGGACCTCCGGCATGGTGGCGGGCGGGGACGCGAGTGCGGGTGTGGGTGTGGGCGGGGACGCGGGTACGGAGGCGGGCGCGGGGGGCGGGGTGGCCGTGGGAGGCGGTCCCAGGACGATGCGGGCCAGGCTGTCGAGGGACGCGGTGCCCGGCTTGAGGTAGTCGCTGTGTCCCGCGTCCCCGGCGTTGAAGGAACGGGCGCCGAAGGCCCGATCGACCGGATCGGTGCCGAACCCGACGCCGCCGAGCCGCACATGTGGGACACGGCCGATCCAGTCGCGGCTGCCCCGCCCGCTCCACACCTGGGCCCGGGTGGGCAGCGCGGCGGCGGAATCGGCCCCGGTACCGGGACTGCCGTAGAGCACCAGGTCGGCGATCTTGGGACCCGTACGCGTGCGGGCGCAGACCACGGAACCGTAGGAGTGACAGAGCAGGGATATCCGGGTGTCGGGGCGGCTGAGGGCCTCCACGTCCGACAGGAAGGGACCCAGTTCGGCGGCGGCCCCGTCGGCGCGGGAGGTCGTCAGGACCGTGGTGCTGACCGTGGGGGTGTCGTACCCGAGCCAGGCGACCACGGCGGAGTTCGGGTGCTCGGCCTGGAGGCGCTGCTCAAGGGCGACCGCCCCGGCACGGAATCTCTGGTAGGTGTCCAGCGTGGTGTCGGACCCGGGTACCAGGACCGTGACGTGGTCGGCGCTCTCCAGATCACCGAGCACCTCGACGGCCCGGCCCTTGCCCCGACCGTCGAAGGCGAGGAACCGGCCTCCGCCCGAACCCGCCGCCATGGCCCGTAATTTGGCGGCCCGGCCGGTTCGCCCCGCGTCCTGCGCCATCCGGGCCGCCTCGGCGATGTTGTCGAGGTTCGCGGCGTATCGGGTGTGCGGGGCGGCCGTAGCGCTGAAGGGGACGGGCTTCGGAGCCGGTACGTCGGGGGAAGCGGCGGCGGAGACGGGGAACACCACGGCCGCCGCGATGAGGCCGGCCGGTAGGGTGCGGCGCAGGCGGCTGACCGTGGTGTTCATGAGGGTGTCCTTCGGAGTCCGGAGAGCTGGTGCTCTTCTCTGGTACCGAAGTTAGGAACCGACCCCCCTCGTCGGCGTCCCGCTGTGGAGCGGCCTTCCCAGGTAGCTCTCAGGTATGAGACGGGCTACTTACGAGCCACGGCGGCCGGCCCGGCCGGTTGGAGCGTGGGACTCCGTTCGGCCGGTCCGGCGGCGGGTCAGGAGGCCGCAGTGGCCACCCGGACGCCGAAGGCGATCAGGACCGCGCCCGTCACCCGGTCCAGGGTCCTGCGGACACGCGGGCGCGCGAAGAAGTGCCGGGCGCGGGAGAGGACGTAGACGTACGTGCCCAGCCAGAGCAGGGTCAGTAGGACGTGGACCCCCACCAGCACTGCCATGCCCGCCGCCGGGCGCAGACCGGCCGGGGCGAGCGTGGGCAGCAGGCCCGTGTAGAAAACGGCGATCTTCGGGTTGAGCGCGTTGCTGATCAGGCCCGTGCGCCAGGCGCTTCCCCCGCGCCCGCCACCCGTGCGCCCGCCGCCCGGCGCCTCGTCCGGTACGGGCAGTACGGCCGGCCCGCCGCCCGCCTGGCGCAGCGACTGGACGCCGAGGAAGCAGAGGTAGCCCGCACCCGCGAGCTTGACCACCAGGTACACCTCGGCGGAGGCGGCCAGCAGCGCCGCGAGCCCGGCGACCGTGAGGGCGCCCCACAGCAACAGGCCGAGGGCGATCCCGCCGACCGTGCGCAGCCCGTCGGCGCGGCCGCGCGAGACGGCCCGCTTGGTCACGATCGCCATATCGGGTCCGGGAACGAGGGTCAAAAGGGCCAGGACGCCGGTAGCGGTGAGGAGTTGGGTGTACACGCGGCCCAGTCTGGCACCTCCGGCTCGGCCGCGACTCGGCCCGGACCTCGACCGCGAGCCGCCCCGCGGAGCCCACCTCGACTCGGCCCGCCACGCCGACCGTGGCGCAGTCTCCGCGTTTCAGTCCGCTACCAATGGTTCGACGTACCCCGCCCGCCAGCGGGGCGCCGGGTCCTGGCCCGGGCTGGTCCAGTACTCCCGTGCCCCGACGACCTCCCCGTCCCGCACCGTCCACAGCGAGACGGCCCGGTAGACCACGTGGTCCTGAGGTATCTCCACCTCGGTGACGACGAGGTCCCCGTCGGCGAGGAGGCGCAGGACCTCCACCGACACGCGGTCCCCGGGGCCATCCCCGTTCCCGTGCCCGTACCCATCCCCGTGCCCGTACCCATCCCCGTGCCCGTACCCATCCCCGTGCCCGTACCCACCCCCGTTCCCGACCCCGTCGTCGTCCTCGGCGAGGACGGCGATGAAGTTGGCCCGGCCCACGATGCGCTCACCGCTGACCGGCCATTCGATCACCGCGTCCTCGGCGACCAGGTTGCCGACGCCGTCCCAGTCGCGTGCCTCGATCCGCTCCCACAGTCGTGCCACTACGTCCAACGGCTCCATGTGCGGCAGTCTGCGACGGTGTCACGGTAGGCAACAAGCTTTGCCTGCAGGCTTATTGACTTCGACACAATAGGCGTCGACCTACTCCGCGCCGCCGCCCGCGCCGCCCGCGCCGCCCGCGCCGCCCGCGCCGCCCGCGCCCCGCGCGCCCCGCGCATCGAGTGCGTCGAGCACGTCGAGCGCGGCGGACAGCCGTTCCAAGGCGCGGACCGTCTCCGCGAGGGCGTCCTCGCCGAGTTCCTCGGCCAGCCGCCCGGCCAGCGCCGCGTGCCCGGGCGCGATACGGGCGATCGCCGCCCGCCCTTCATCCGTGGGCCGCAGGAGCTTCGCGCGCCGGTGGGCGGGGTTCGGCACGTACTCGGCGAGCCCGTTCGCGGCCGGCAGGTCGGCGACGCGCTGGACGCTCTGGCGGGTGATGCCCATGACCCGTGCGATCCCGGCGACCGGCAGCGGTTCGCGGAGCACCGCGCCCAGC
>NZ_JBEYZH010000026.1:0-83885 GCF_040645975.1 Streptomyces sp. NPDC046557 | reverse complement strand
TCAACTGCCGGATCAACGTCCCCAAATCCGTACTCGACGTCCGCGACCCCGACATCAGGTTCGTCAGAACCTGCGTCCCCATGTCGAACTTCATCCCACACCCCCGTCACGATAGAACGAACATCAGCCTGACCAATTCTGCCAACATACATCGCTCTTGCAACCTGCAATCTGCCGGTTGTGACCAAAGCCGAACATCTCAACGGCGCGGCTCACGAACCCTTCAGATGCCGCATCAGCAGCTCGAAGTCCTGCCATCCCGCAAGGTCCGACGGGTCCCCGGGCAGCGGGTAGTACAGCGCGGGGCGGGTCTTCGGGCCCAGGGTCACCGGCCGTTCGGCCAGCGGCGTGTTACGGGCCCGGTCGCCGGGCATCGCCCGGACCTCCTCCGCCCCGAGGACGAAGGCCACGGGCACGCCCGGTCCCTCGAAGCGGGGCGGCACCGCCAGGTCGCGACGGGCTTTGCGGATCTGTACGAGCATCGACTGGAGGTGGTGGCGGGTGGCGAGCACCTCGGCGGTCCTGGTCAGGGCGTCCAACGGGGCTTCCTCGTCGGCCCCGTAGCCGAACGCGAGGGTGACCTCCTCCTCGACGCCCGCCTTCGTACGGCGCACCCGCACCGTGGCGAGGCCCGGGCGCTCCGGGGCGCCGACCACCACGAACCAGGTCGGCTCCGGCGCCCGCGCGTGGGCGACGTCGGTCAGCCGGGCCGCGGACCACGGCAGGTTGGCGGGCTCCGCGGTGCCCCACCCGGCCGGCGGCGCGCCGGTCAGCTCCCGCCACACCGCCTCCAGGGCGCCCCCCAGGACGAGCCGGTCGTCTGCCGGGTGGACCGTGCGGAAGGTAATGGCCAACTGCCGCTCCCCGGTCGCGGCGACGTCCTGGTACGCGGCGGCCACCGGGGTACGTGGATCCTCGGGCGTGGCGTCGAGCGCCCCGACCGGGGCGAAGAGCCCGCCCTGCCAGCGCAGTACGGCCCCGGTGAGGCCGTCGTAATAGCCGTCGCGCTCGTCCTGCACCACCCAGCGCGAGGGCCAGCCGCTCAGGTTCTCCCGGACGGCGGGGGAGAGCGTGGTGCCCGGCGGGGTGACGATCTGCAGGCCCAGCTCGGCCTCGGCGGCGGCCCGGAAGGCGTCCGAGAGCCAGGCGGTCATGGCCACCACCGGGCGGTCCTGGATGACGACGGCCACCCGGTCCGTGAGCACGTCGACGGTGGCCTGCGCGGCGGCCGGCTCCGGCGCCACGCCGACCCCCTCGGTCCGCACCACGGCCAGCGAGCGCCCCGGCTCGCGCGGCCAGGCGGAGCCGCCGGCCAGCGCGGCCAGCCGGGCCGCGAAGGTGCCCGCGAGCCGGGCGGCGTCCGCGACGCCGGTGGTCGCGCGGGCCTCCGTCCACCAGAACGGGACCGGCGGGGCGGTGGCTCCGAGCAGCCGCTCGGCCTCGCCCTCCACCTGCACGAGCAGCGGCGCCTCGATGGAGACGAGCGGGCGCCCCTCCTCGTCGCAGAGCTGTACGACGGCACCGTCGGCCGCCGCGTTCACCAGTTTCTCGGGTCCTCCGGAGAGCAGTCCGGCGAGCACGGTCCAGGGGTCGGGCATCCGCTCGGTGAGGGCGACGACGTCCTTCGTCATGTGCTGGTCAGGTCCTTCGGTCGGGAGGGGTACGGGGAGGCCACGGCACAGGCCCTCACCCGCGGGTGTATACGGTCTGGATCAGGCGGCTCGACTGGCCCCGGCGGACCAGCACCCCGCGCCCGGCGGGCTGCTGGGAGGCGTACACCCCGGGCAGCAACTGCCCCTCGCTGCGATCGCCCGCCATGACCAGGGCCGAGGCACCCGACTCGCGCAGCCCCTGCACCAACGGCTCGTACATGCCGCGCGAGGCGCCGGCGACCCGGCGGGTCAGGACGAAGTGCAGGCCGATGTCCGCGGCCGAGGGCACGTACGGCAGGAACGGCGCCAGCGGTGACTGCCCCGCGGTGGTCAGCACGTCGTAGTCGTCGACGAGCACGACGATCCGCGGCCCGCCGCCCCAACTGCCCGGCTCCAGATCCTCCAGGGGCGCGCTGTCGTCGGGCATCCGCCGCTCCAGCTCGGTGGCGATCCCGGCCGACAGCCCCGCGCACAGCTTGGCGTTGTACGCGTACCCGCCGTTGAACTCCTCGGGGACCACCCCGCGCAGGCCGCGCCGGGGGTCCATGATGGCGAAGACCAGCTCCTCCTCGCCGTAGCGCTCGATGAGCCCGCCGGCGATGGTCTTGAGCAGGTTCGTCTTCCCGCACTCGCTGTCGCCGAGGACCAGCAGGTGCTGGTCGTGGCGGAACAGGTCGATCAGGACCGGAGCCAGCGCCGCCTGGTCCAGGCCGATCGGCACCCGCTTCGGCTCGGCCGCCGGGCCGGGCAGCAGGTGCGGCTCCAGGAGGTGCGGCAGCACCCGTACCGGCTGGGCGGTCTCCCCGCTCCACGTGGCCCGCACGGTACGGGCCGTGCGCTCCAGCACCGCGCCCAGCTCGGAGGCGTCGGCGAGCCCGTCCGTCCGGGGCAGGGCGACCTGGGCGAAGAGCTTGCCGTCGGTCAGGACCCGGCCGGGTTCGTCGGGCGACAGGGTCTCGGCCAGCTTGCGGTCGACGCTGGACTCGCTGGGGTCGTTGAGGCGCAGCTCGACCCGCGTGCCGAAGTTCGACTGGGTGGCGATCCGTACGTCGTTCCAGCGCAGCATGCCGGCGACGACGTGGATGCCGTAGCCGCTGCCGCGCTTGAGGATGTCGACGACGGCGTCGTCCAGGCTCTCGAAGTCGTCGCGCAGCGCGCCGAAGCCGTCGATGACCAGGATGATCTCCGCGGAGGCGAGCTGCGGCAGCCGGCCCGCCGCGTGCAGGGTGCGCAGCTGCTCGACGGAGTCGATCCCGTGCTCGCGGAAGAGGTCCTCGCGCAGGGCGAGCATCGTGCGCACCTCCTCCACGGTGCGGGCAGCCCGCTCGCGGTCCGCGCGGCCCGCGATCCCGCCCACGTGCGGCAACCCGGCGAGGGCCTGGAGCCCGCCGCCCACCAGGTCGAGGCCGTAGACGCCGACTTCCTGCGGGGTGTGGGTCAGCGCGAGCGAGAGGACCAGGGTGCGCAACAGGGTGGTCTTGCCCGACTGCGGTCCGCCGATGACGGCGGCGTGGCCGCCCGCGACGGTGAGGTCGAGGAACCACTCGCCCTGCCACTGCTTCGTCGGGTCGTCGAGCACCCCGAGCGGCACCATCAGCCTGCCCCGCCGCTTGGCGAGCTGCATGCCGCGCGGGCCCACGTCCAGCGGGCCCGCGACCGCGTCCAGCGTGATCGCGCCCGGCAACGGCGGGAGCCAGATCCGGCGCACCGGCGCGGCGGCCCGCTCCAGTTGGCCGACGACGACTCCCAACTCGGTCGGCCCGGTCTCGCGGCGCCGCGCCGTGACCTCCTGCGCGTCCTTGCCCTCCGGCTCGGCCAGGGTGTTGAACGCCTCGTACGGGAGGGCCAGGGGCCCGGTGTCCTGCTCGTCGGCGCGCTCGACGGGGCCGCGGTAGGCGCCGGAGACGTAGCTCGCCTTGAAGCGTTCGTAGTGGCTGGTGTCCACCTTGAGGTAGCCGAAGCCCGGCAACGGCGGCAGGTGGAAGGCGTCCGTGGTGTCCAGGACCGTGCGCGACTCGTCGGCGGAAAAGGTGCGCAGGCCCAGCCGGTACGACAGGTAGGTGTCCAGGCCCTTGAGCTTGCCGCCCTCGATGCGCTGGCTGGACAGCAGCAGGTGCACGCCGATGGAGCGGCCTATCCGGCCGATGGACAGGAACAGGTCGATGAAGTCGGGTTTCGCCGTGAGGAGTTCGCCGAACTCGTCGATGACGACGAACAGGTGCGGCAGCGGGTCCAGATCGGGGCGCCGGTCGGTGCGCAGCGCGTTGTAGTCGCCGATGTCGGCGATGTTGCCCGCGTCCTTGAGGACCTGCTGGCGGCGCTTGACCTCGCCCGCGAGCGAGGCGTGGACGCGCTCGACCAGACCGGCCTGGTTCTCCAGGTTGGTGATGACGCCGGCGACGTGCGGCAGGCCGGCGAACGGCGCGAAGGTCGCACCGCCCTTGTAGTCGACGAGTACGAGGGCGAGGTCCTCCGGCGGATGCGTGGCAACCAGCGCGAGGACGAGGGTGCGCAGCAGCTCCGACTTGCCGGAACCGGTGGCGCCGACGCACAGGCCGTGCGGGCCCATGCCCAGCTCGGAGGACTCCTTCAGGTCGAGCAGGACCGGCTCGTGGGAGTCGCTGATGCCGATGGGCACGCGCAGGAAGGCGCGCTCGCCGCGGGGCGCCCACAGGCCGTTGACGTCGAGCTGGGCCACGTCCTCGATGCCCAGCAGGCTCGCGAAGTCGACGGGGCCCGACAGCGGGGCGTCGATCAGCGACTCGGCGGACAGGCGCAGCGGCGCGAGCATCCGGGCCAGGCCCTCGGCGAAGGGTCCGCCGACCTCGTCCACCGTGCCGTGCGCGCTGACCGGTTCCTCCTCGCGGAGGTCTTCGATGAGGACCCGGTCGCCCTCGACGGTGATCCGGACGCCGACGTGGCCCGGCTCCTGGATCCGCTGGTCGAGGAGGTGCAGGACGGTGACGCCCATCTCGCGCAGCCCGACCGCGTCGTCGGGACGGGGGAGTTCGACGGCGTCCTCGCCGTGCCCGTCGGCGATGACGAGGAGGCGGGAGGTCATGGACAGGGCGTCCTTGCCGGACAGTCCGCGGCGGACTTCGGCAGCGTAGGAGGCGCGGCGGCGCAGTTCGGGGCCGAGCAGGCGGGCGAGCCGGGTCGTGGACGGGGCGATCCGGCGGGCGGCGACGGGGCCGTCGAGCTGCTCGGTGTCCAGCAGGTGCGGAAGCCACTTGGCCCACTCCCAGTCCGCGAGCCGGTCACCGGGCACCGCCAACGCGATGGCCACGTCGTCCGGGGCGTGGGTGGCGGCGGCCTGCACCATCAGGGCGCGGGCGACGCGCAGACCGTCCTCGCGCGGGCCGATCACGGTGACGTTGCCGACCCGGTCCAGCGGCACGGTCAGCGGGAGTTCGGTGCCGGTGCGGAACCGGGCGGTCAGCGCCGACGCCTCGTTGAGCATGAAGCGGTCGGGCGGGGTGAGGACGGTGGAACCCTGATCGGCGATCCGCAGGTCCCGTACGGGCATCTCACCCGTCCCGACGCGTACCCGCAAAAAGTCCCCGTCGACTCGGCGGCGTTCCCACAGTCGGGCCGGGTCGCGCACGATGTCGTAGAGGGCGCTCGGCGGCGGGTTGAGCACACCGGCGTGCTCCGCCCGCTCGCGCTCCTCGGCGGCGAGCTCCTCCCGGAGGTCCTCCAGGTAGGCGAGGTACGCCTCCCGCTGGGTGCGGCGGGTGCGTTGGGCCTTGCCGCGCTGGGAGAAGACGAGGCCGACGGAGCCGATGACGGTGACGACGAGGATGAGGGCGCCGAGCGCGGCGAACTGGCTGTTGCGGACGACCGTCATCATCACCACCGACGACATCACACCGGCGACCGGCAGCAGCGACATCGCGATGTTGCCCGCCTTGCCCTCGGGGAGGTTGGGCGGCGCCTCGATGGTGCGGGCCTCGGAGGCGGCCGGTGGCCGGACCGTCCTGGCGGGGCGGTGGATCAGTCGCGTGCTCATCTTCGTCGTCCGTCGTCGTCGTGTGTCGCCGTGGTCGTCCGTGGTCGTCCGTGGTGGCCCGTCAGTGGCGTTTCTGGGAGAGCTGGAAGGCATCCGCGGCGATCCGGGTGGCGGCCGACCTGCTCGCCCGGGCGAGCAGGTCGGTGCGCAGGGCGCCCCCGTCGGCCAGGTGGCGGTCGTGCGGCAGGACGTGGACGTTCGCCCCGGTGGTGCGCAGCGTGCGCACCGCCTCGTCCACGTCGATGCCCGCCCGCGGGGCCTGCTCC
Organism: Streptomyces sp. NPDC046557; assembly: GCF_040645975.1. NCBI lineage: Bacteria > Bacillati > Actinomycetota > Actinomycetes > Kitasatosporales > Streptomycetaceae > Streptomyces > Streptomyces sp. NPDC046557. Next base: position 77,958 of record NZ_JBEYZH010000026.1, on the reverse strand, counting down.
GTCAGGACGACGACCGTGCCGGCGATCACGTGCGGGGGCAGGCCCTGCATCCACTGGAGCACCGCGTACGTGCTGGCGACGCCGTCGAGCGTCGCGGGGGTGGTGAGGACGCGGGCCTGGGAGGCGGAGAGCGCGACGCGGGCGACCTCGGCGGGCAGCGTCTCGCAGTCGACCACCGTCACGCCGAAGTAGCGGCGCAGCGCGACCATGGCCCGTTCGTAGGACCGGGTGTCGAGCATGGCGCCGATCTGGCCCTGGCTGCCGGGCAGCAGCCAGGCGTTGTCGCGGAGCTGGACGAGGTAGCCGGTGACGTCGAGCAGCGACATCTGCGGCTCGATGATGTCGGCGACGTCACCGGTGGTCCAGCGCAGTGACTCGGCGCCGAGCCGGATGGGCAGCGAGCCGAGGGCCGGGTCGGCTTCGACGAAGAGCACCGGGTCCTGGCGGTAGTGCGCGTACGTCGTGCCGAGCAGGGCGGCGACGGTGGACTTGCCGGCGCCGCCGCGGATGGAGGTGACGGCGATCTGACGGCCGGTCGTCACGGGCTGCTGGAGCAGCTCGGCGGTGCCGGAGGCATCGGCGACTTCGCGGGCGACGGAGGAGGAAACGGTTCGCCAGAGCGCGCCCGCGGCACGGGCCAGGAAGGGTTCACCGTTACGGGGCTTGCGGCGCGCACCGACCAGGCCGGGGTCGACGGCGGGACGGGAGTCCAGGGTGCGGGCGGGGCGCCCTCCGGCGTCGGCGGCGTAGCCCTGCGCGGGGTGCGGGGCGAGGCCGTACGCCGGGGGCTGCGGGGCGGGGTGCTGGGGGGCGGGCGCGTACGGCGCGGGGGCGTGCGGCGCGGCGGGGTACGGCGCGGCGGGGTGCGGCGCGGCGGGGGCGTGCGGCGCGGGGGACCGGGCGGGCGGTACCTGCGGCGCCGGGCCCTGAGGAGCCGGGGCCGGCGGGCCCGGGTACCCGTACCCGGCGGCCCCTGCCGCCCCCGCGCCCTCGGCGCCCGGGCCCCGGGACGGGGGCGCGCCCTGCGGGTCGGGCCCGACCGGCCCCTGCCCCTCGGGCAGCGGCCGACCCGCGCCGCCGCCCTTCAGGTCGCGCAGGACATCGCCCTGCCAGTTGTCTCCGCTCGGCATCCCTGCCCCTACCCCTCTCGTACCGACCTGCCGCCCCGCCGGGAGCCGCCTGCGCGTTGACTCAGAACTTGTCGAGCAGCTGCCCGTAGATGCCGAACACCCCGACGGCCAGCGGGAACAGCCCCACCACACCGACGGATTCGATGAAGTCGGCCGTGCGCCGGAGCCGCACCTGCACGTGCTCGGGCGGCTGTACGGCGAGCCCGAGCAGCGGCAGCAGCGCGGCCACGCACAGCACGACCAGCGCCCCGGTCCCGCCGCCGTGACCGATCCACAGCAGCACGAGGCGTACGAAGAGGACGGACGCCGCGGCGAGCAGCGCCACGACCTCGGCGACCAGCGGAAACGCCCGCGCCCGCGACAACAGCACCACGGCGACGAGCGACGGCAGCACCACGGTCCACACGTTCGGCTCGGCGGTCAGCGTGAGCAGCCAGCCCGCGGCGGCGGCCGAGACGGCGGTGGCGATCGTCGCGAGGGCGAGACCGCGGTGTGTGGCGGCGAGGGCGTTGCCCACCTGGTGGCGGCTGACGGAGGCGCCGCCGGAGCGCGTGTCGTCCAGCGCGGTCAGCCCCGCCGCCATCAGCGCGAGCCGCGGCAGCAGACCGAGCAGCAACACCGAGAACAGGGCCATGACCGTACCGAGGCGGGCCGGTTCGCCCTGCACGGCGGCGACGGCCTCCCACACCAGCGTGATGACCGCGAGGGCCCCCGCGCCGATGAGCCCGCCGCGGCCGAGCGGGGAGAAGTAGCCGAGCATGACGAGCGTCGCGACCAACGCGCCCGCGACGGCGGCGAGCCGCAGCACCCCCGACCAGTGATGGGCGTCGGCGGCGGTCCACGCCGTGACCACCCCGAGCCCACCGGAGGCGAACAGCAGGGCGGTGGCCAGTCCCCGGTTGCCCTGCCCGATCCGGGCGCCGATCGCGCCGGCGGCGAGCAGGACGAGGGTGACGACCAGCAGGCCGACGGCCAGGGTGTCGAGGGCGACCTCGCGCCGGGCGAGCAGCGCGGCGGTCATCGTGAACAGGACCGTCGCGACCCCCGCACTGCCCCGGCGGGCGGCGGGGCGCCAGCGCCAGGCCCGCAGGTCGAGGTCGTCCGCCACCAGGTCGGTGACGTCGTGGACGACGGGGGCGGGCGGCGCGGAGTGGATCCTGACGAGCCGCAGGACGGCGCCGTCGACTATGCCGGCCGAGGCCAGCGTGCTGTCCTGCGGAAGCGCCGAGCCGTCCGAAGTCACCAACTGGCGCGTCATCGGCCGGGAAGCGGCCCGGTCGTCGAGCAACTGGAGTATGTCCGGGAGCAACTGCCCGATCGGCGTATCGGACGGCAGGACCATGTCGGCCCGGCGCCGCTCACCGACCAGGGTCACCCGGGACAGCTGTGCTCGGGAAGTCGTTGCTGTGCTCACCACTTGCAGGAACCTACCATCGCGGTGTCGCGGGCCTTCGGGGAAGAGAGGTCGGCGGGATGTCTACGATCCGCTCGGGCGGGGCGACTTCGACACCGGCGCGGACGGCACTTTCGACGGGTTCGACGGCTTCGGGGACTTCGACGGGTGCCCCGTGGCGGTCGGGTCCGCGGCCTTCGACGCGCCCGGCGCACCCGACGGACCGGGCTGCTTGGGCGACTGCCCGAACGGCTGGAGTTGCTGTTGCTGCTGCTGTTTCTGCTGCTCCGCCTTCTGCTTCGCCAGCGTGGCCTGGATGAAGGACCAGCCGACGCACCCCGCGCAGAGGACGGCCGCGATGGCGATTCCCGCGAACAGCTTCCCGAGCCGTTCGTCCGCCGTGCGCCGGGCCCGCTGCGCGCCGAACAGCAGCGCGTCGCGCATCCTGCGGCGGCGTACCGCCACCGACTCCAGCAGCTGACTGTCGTAGTCCCGTGCCATGTGCCGTCCGCCGCCTCCCCCGTGTTTTGCCTGTGCAACATAGAGCATTTATCAGCTTTGAACACAGCGCGGCGGCCCGTCCGCGCGCCGCGCGGACACGTCGTGACATCTCCCGCGCGGTTCGCCACGCCTTCTCCTAAGATCCTCCTCCAGCAGTAGGGTGGTTTCTTTGCGAACGCATTACTCTTGAGGCGACGGCCGCGTCCCGCGGCCACGGAGGAGTGAGATGAGGAGCAGTAACCCGGTCTTCTCGCGACGGGGGTTCAGCCGCGACACCGGCGGCTACGCGGGCTTTGACGCGCAGCAGGCCGGGACCGCGACCAACCCGTACGGGACGAACCCCTACGCCGCGGACCCCGTCACCGGGATGCCGCAGGCGCCGGCGCGCGGCCACACGATGTCCATGGACGACGTCGTGAGCCGTACGGCCATGACGCTCGGCACGGTGGTGCTCACCGCGGTCATCTCCTGGATCGCGCTGCCCGTCGACCCGGCCAACATCAACAAGTCGTACGGCATCGCCATCGGGGCCGCGCTCATCGCGATGGTCTTGGCGCTCGTCCAGTCCTTCAAGCGCACGCCGGTCCCCGCGCTGATCCTGGCGTACGCGGCCTTCGAGGGCGTGTTCCTCGGCGTCATCAGCTCGGCGACCAGCACCTACATCAGCTCGGGCGTGGTCGTCCAGGCCGTGCTGGGCACCATGTGCGTCTTCGCCGCGGTGCTCTTCGCCTACAAGATGCGCTGGATCCGTGTCACGCGCCGCTTCACCGGCTTCGTGATGGCGGCCACCATGGGCTTCATGCTGCTCATGGTCGTCAACCTGCTGTTCTCCCTCTTCGGGGGCGGCGACGGCCTCGGCTTCCGCAGCGGCGGCCTTGGCATCCTGTTCGGCATCGTCGGCGTGATCCTCGGCGCCTGCTTCCTCGCCATGGACTTCAAGCAGGTCGAGGACGGCATCGCGTACGGTGCGCCGCGCGAGGAGTCCTGGCTGGCGGCCTTCGGCCTCACCCTGACCCTGGTGTGGATCTACCTGGAACTGCTGCGGCTGTTCCAGATCCTCTCCGGCGACGACTAGAACCGGCGGGTCGGGCAGTCCCGGCCCGTTCGGCAGGTCCGACACGGGGAAGGCCCCGCGAGCGACATCGCTCGCGGGGCCTTCCCGCGTCGTGGACCGGTACGGATCAGCGGTAGGGACGGGGGGCGGTCGGGGGACTTGCGCGGTGCGGACACGGGCAGGGGCTCAGCCGAGTCTGCGGGCGGCCCTGCGCAGGTCGTACTCGTGGAGGATCGCCTTGGCCTGGCCGTACGAGAGGTCGTGCGCGCCGCGCAACCAGCTCACCTTCTCCTCGAACCGGACGAGGGACGGGCCGTCGTCCACGGTGCGCAACCAGTCGGACACTTCACGACCGGTGGTCACGGGAATTCTGTCGATCATGTTGCGGTGTGTCTGCTCCGAGAACTCTACGGACATGGGCGCCTCCGGAGGTATCGCCTTGTTCTCTTCACGACACCGTGCCTCAGCGTTCGCCCGTTGGCAATGGCGCCGGGGCGGCGCGTAAGGTCGGCCGGGTGCTTGATACTTCGCCCCTGACCGCCGCCGTGGAACGTTTCGCCGACCGACTGCGGTCCGCTCCGCAGAGCCGGCTCCGGCGCGGAGCCGCCGCCGAGGCGCTGGAACTGGCCCGCGAGCTCGCGGTGCGCGCCCAGCGGCTGGAGGACGCGGCCCGGGACCCGAGGGGGGCGGCTCCGGCGCGCGTCGTACCGGACGCCGGCGTCTTCGTCGTCGGCGACCAGGTGGCGGTCACCGGTCAGGACCTCGCCGAGGCGCTGCGCGCCCTGCGCGCGGACGAGAGCGGAACGGCCCCGTCCGCGATGCTGGACGAGGCCGTGCGACTGGTGGGGCAGGCGGAACTCAGAGCGATGCGATGACGCGGTCGGCGAGGATGTAGACGTTGCTGTCCGGGTCCTCGATGTCACCGCAGGAGAAGGTCAGGGCGTAGGCGCCGGAGATCCCCGAGCCGCCCAGCAGCACCGGGGCCGTACCCGAGCGCAGCGCCTCCGCGAGGCGCTCCGCGGTTTCCCGGTGGCCCGGGGTCATACAGAGCGTGGTGCCGTCCGTGAAGACGTACACGTCCAGGGTGCCCAGCGGGCCGGGCCGGACGTCCGCGAGGGCCGTACGGGCCTCCGCGAGCTCTTCCAGGCGGCTCACGGTGCGCTCGTGGTCCACGCCCGGGTGCGGGGCCTGGACGGGGACGAAGTCGGGGTGCGACGGGTGACGCCTGCGGGCGGCCGCCAGCTCGGCGGAGTCCTCCGGGTAGTCGTCGAGCAGGTCCTCGCCCAGCACCGGCTCCAGACCGACGAGATCGGCCTGCCGGGGCAGGAACACCGGGCTGTCCTCGCCGAGACCGGGCAAACCGCCCAACAGCGAGCCCGGGGCCTCGGCGGCGAAGCTGGGGGAGGCGTCGGCGGCGTCGCGGGCCTCCTGCGCGGCCCAGAAGGCCCGCGCTTCGGCCAGCTCCCGCTCCCGCTCCTCGGCGAGGGCCTCGGCGACGGCGGCTCGTATCTCGGCGGCGGGGGACTCCACGGCGCTGCGGGCGTGCGGGACGGTCGCACCGCGCGGGTGGGCCGGCATCGCCAGCTCGCCGCGCAGGGCCGTGACCTGCTTACGCAGTCCGTGTACGGCGTGCAGCGCAGCGGCGCCCACGGCCGTGGCAGCGGCCGTGGTCAGCAGCAGGGCAAGAGGCATGGCGCTCACTGACTAACTCCTGGTTGATTCGATCCCCCGACTTCCTACATCAGCTTGACCTGTGCTGGGAATGGCATGCAGTGCATTACGTCATGAATTGGACAGGCCAAAGGTCCTCCGCCGACCCGCGGCACTTCTCTGACCTGCGGAAATGCCTCTCCCCCAGGACATAGGTCACATCCTGGGGGAGATTCGGTCACAGGTCGGCCGCGACGGGGTTGATTCCTTACCCTCCACTACGGCTCAACTCAGCCGCTCGATCCTTCGGTCGCGCTGGGCTTCGCCACCGCTGCGGGCAGGTGTGCCCTCGTTCCTCGGAGCACCCCTACCCTCCGCTACGGCTCAGCTCAGCCGCTCGATCACCATGGCCATGCCCTGGCCGCCGCCCACGCACATCGTTTCGAGGCCGAACTGCTTGTCGTGGAACTGGAGGCTGTTGATCAGCGTGCCGGTGATGCGCGCACCGGTCATCCCGAACGGGTGACCGACGGCGATGGCCCCGCCGTTGACGTTCAGCTTCTCAAGCGGGATCTCCAGGTCCCGGTACGACGGGATGACCTGCGCGGCGAACGCCTCGTTGATCTCGAAGAGGTCGATGTCGCCGACGGTCAGCCCGGCCCGCTTCAGCGCCTGCTTCGACGCCTCGACCGGTCCCAGGCCCATGATCTCGGGGGAGAGGCCGGTCACGCCGGTGGAGACGATCCGGGCCAGCGGGGTCAGGCCCAGCTCCCGCGCCTTCGTGTCGCTCATGATGACCAGCGCGGCGGCGCCGTCGTTCAGTGGGCAGCAGTTGCCGGCCGTCACCAGGCCGTCGGGGCGGAAGACGGGCTTCAGGCCCTGCACGCCCTCCAGCGTGACGCCGGCGCGGGGGCCGTCGTCCGTGGAGACGACCGTGCCGTCCGGGGTCGTGACCGAGGTGATCTCGCGCGCCCAGAACCCGTTCTTGATGGCTTCCTCGGCCAGGTTCTGCGAGCGCACGCCGAACTCGTCCATGTCCTGGCGGGTCACGCCCTTGAGCCGGGCCAGGTTCTCGGCGGTCTGCCCCATCGCGATGTACGCGTCCGGGACCAGGCCGTCCTCGCGCGGGTCGTGCCAGGACGCGCCCTCGCTCTGCGCCACCGCGGCCGTACGCGCCTCGGCGTCCGCGAAGAGCGGGTTGTGGGTGTCCGGCAGGCCGTCGGAGGAACCCTTCACGGAGCGGGAGACCATCTCGACGCCCGCCGAGATGAAGACGTCGCCCTCGCCCGCCTTGATGGCGTGCAGGGCCATGCGGGAGGTCTGGAGGGACGAGGAACAGTAACGGGTGATCGTGCAGCCCGGCAGGTGGTCCATGCCCATCTGCACGGCCACGATCCGGCCCAGGTTGTGGCCCTGCTCGCCGCCCGGCAGGCCGCAGCCAAGCATCAGGTCGTCGATCTCGCGCGGGTCCAGCTCGGGAATCTTGGCGAGGGCGGCCTGGATGATCGTCGCGGTCAGATCGTCCGGGCGGATGTCCTTGAGGGACCCCTTGAAGGCGCGCCCGATGGGTGAGCGGGCGGTGGAAACGATGACTGCTTCGGGCATCGGGGCTCCAAGGGGGTGCGTTGCGGCTCGTACCGGACCAGCATGTGAAGTTACCGGCCCGTACCGTCGAGGTCACCGGCCTCGCGGTGTGATGAGGACCGCACCGGCCCGGTGGGACGGGGGTCCGGCCGCCGTCAGGGGCCGGACACCGGGGCGTCCGTACTCCCGGCGTTCCCGGCCGTCGCACCCGCCACACTCCCGTCACCCGTCTCGGCGGGCTGGCCGATCGGCTCGGACTCCGGGACCCGCCGGCGCCGCCGGTGCTTGAGCAGGGCCCACGGGCCGCGGGCCGGGGTGACCTCGGTGCCCGCCTCGCCGGCCGCGGCGGAAGCAGCCTTCGCGACCGGCAGCAGGTCCTCGTCCCGGGACACGTCGAGGCGATCCGACCCGGGCCACAGCCCCAGCGCCGCGCACAGGGTCGGCAGCATGGCCATGGCGGCCGTCGCGTACCCCTCCGCCGACGGGTGGTAGGAGTCGGGGCCGAACATCTCGCGCGGGTTCGCCGCGAACTCCGGCCCCAGCAGGTCGCCCATCGAGACGGTACGGCCGCCCTGCGCGACCACGCCGATCGTCTGGGCGGCGGCGAGCTGGCGCGAGACCCGGCGGGCCAGCATGCGCAGCGGCTGGTAGACCGGTTCGATCGTGCCCAGGTCCGGGCAGGTGCCGACGACGACCTCGGAGCCCGCGAGCCGCAGTCGGCGTACCGCCACGGTGAGCAGCCGGACCGACTGGGTGGGCGGCATCCGGCGCGTCACGTCGTTCGCGCCGATCATGATCACGCAGACGTCCGGAGCCGGGGCCTCCCCGTCCAGCAGCAGACCCACCTGCCGGTCGAGGTCGTCGGACATGGCCCCCGACAGGGCTACGTTGCGCAGCTCGACCGGCCGCTCGGCCACCGCCGCCAGCCCCGAGGCGAGGAGGGCGCCCGGAGTCTGGCGCGCCCGCCGGACCCCGAGACCGGCGGCCGTGGAATCGCCCAGCATGCCCAGCCGCAACGGACCGGGACTAAGCTCGGGACCACCGAACTCGCTCCCGTACACCCCGTCCGCGCGCGGCGGATCCGGCAGGCCGGTGCCCACCGTGTGCTTGGCGAACTGGACCTCGGCCAGTACCAGACCCACCGCGGCGACCCCGAGCAACCCGAGCCCGCCTCCGCCGTACGCCGCGCCCGCCGCGATCCGGCGGGCCGTCCTCGCCCTGGACACCCTTGGGCACCTCGCTTTCCTGCTGCCCCGATGACCTTCCTGCCCCGTAGGGCCGGTCGGTCAATCCCTTTCCGCATACTCTGGCCGGACCTCCCGGAGAACCCGTGGAGTCCCCTCCTTGGAGAACATGGTGCAATTCCACGACTCGATGATCAGCCTCGTCGGCAACACCCCGCTGGTGAAGCTCAACCGTGTGACCGACGGCCTGCAGGCCACCGTCCTTGCGAAGGTCGAGTACTTCAATCCCGGCGGATCCGTGAAGGACCGGATCGCCGTCCGGATGATCGAGGCCGCCGAGCAGAGCGGTGCCCTCAAGCCCGGCGGCACCATCGTGGAGCCGACCAGCGGCAACACCGGCGTAGGACTCGCCATCGTGGCCCAGCAGAAGGGCTACAAGTGCATCTTCGTCTGCCCTGACAAGGTGTCCCTGGACAAGATCAACGTGCTGCGCGCGTACGGCGCCGACGTGGTCGTCTGCCCGACCGCCGTCGATCCCGAGCACCCGGACTCGTACTACAACGTCTCCGACCGCCTCGTCCGCGAGACGCCCGGTGCCTGGAAGCCCGACCAGTACAGCAACCCGAACAACCCCCGTTCGCACTACGAGACCACCGGTCCCGAGCTGTGGGAGCAGACGGACGGGAAGATCACGCACTTCGTGGCGGGCGTCGGCACGGGCGGCACGATCTCCGGTACCGGCAACTACCTCAAGGAGGTGTCCGGCGGCAAGGTCAAGGTCATCGGCGCCGACCCCGAGGGCTCCGTCTACTCGGGCGGGTCCGGTCGCCCGTACCTGGTCGAGGGCGTCGGCGAGGACTTCTGGCCGACCGCCTACGACCGCAACGTCACGGACGAGATCATCGCGGTGTCCGACAAGGACTCCTTCCAGATGACGCGTCGCCTCGCCAAGGAAGAGGGCCTGCTGGTCGGCGGCTCCTGCGGCATGGCGGTCGTCGCCGCGCTCAAGGCCGCCGAGGGCCTGGGCCCGGACGACGTGGTCGTCGTCCTGCTGCCCGACAGCGGCCGCGGCTACATGAGCAAGATCTTCAGCGACGAGTGGATGGCGGGCCACGGCTTCCTGGAGGAGGCCGGACCGTCGGCGCGCATCGGTGACGTGCTCGGGGACAAGGAGGGCGCCATGCCGTCCCTGGTCCACATGCACCCCGAGGAGACGGTCGGCGAGGCCATCGAGGTGCTGCGCGAGTACGGCGTCTCGCAGATGCCGATCGTCAAGCCGGGCGCCGGCCACCCGGACGTGATGGCCGCCGAGGTCATCGGCTCCGTGGTGGAGAAGGAACTCCTGGCGGCCCTGTTCGCGCAGCGGGCCTCGCTGGGCGACCCGCTGGAGAAGCACATGAGCGCGCCGCTGCCGCAGGTCGGCTCCGGCGAGCCGGTGTCCGAGCTGATGGCGGTGCTGGGCGAGGCCGACGCGGCGATCGTGCTGGTCGAGGGCAAGCCGACGGGTGTCGTCAGCCGCCAGGACCTGCTCGCGTTCCTCGCGAAGTCGGGCAAGTAGGTCCGCGGGCCGGGTGGTCGGTCGGTCGGCCCGTGGGTCGGTCGGCCCGCCCGGTCCGCCGCCCGTGGGTCGGTCCAGGCGCGCGGGGCCGCCTGTCGGGTCGGCCCGCCGCCGGGTCGGTCGGCCCCTGGCCGTCGGCCTGTCGCCCGATCGGTACGGGCCCGACACGTGACGGCAGCACCGGCTTAACACGGCTCCGGCACAGTGGTGGTTGTCGGCAGGGAGCGCACAGCTCCCCGGGCCGACACCACGGAACGGCGTTGGCGTACCTCCGGAGCGGCTCCCGGACCGCGTGAACGCCACGGACGCGGACGGCCCTGACCCGGCCCGTGTCCTGCGCGGGGACCGCCGTCGTCCCGCCCCCCGGGCAACCGGGGGTGCGGCGGTTCCCGCGCCTTCCTCGCTTTTTGTGGGCTCGGTTCGTCCCCCAGTCTCCGTCCGGGAGGCCCCCACAGGCGCGCCCCTTGGCCTCACTCGCCCGTGCCGTCTTCGGGCAGGGGAATGCCCCCCGAGCAGGCGGCCCTACGCCCGGCTCGCCCGTGCCGGCCTTGGTGCCGGGAAGGCGCCCAGCAGGCGGCCCTACGCCCGGCTCGCCCGTGCCGGCTTCGGCGCGGCCGGCCTCCCCGCGCAGGCGGGCACCTTCGGCTCGCTCTCCCGTGGCGGCTCCGGCTCAGGCCGGGTGGTCGTCGGGGTGGCGGCGGGGGAGGCGCTTGGTGGCGTGGGCGAAGTTGACCGCCACGATTCCGGCCCAGGAGACCACCAGCCCCGTCAGGTGGGCCTGCGTCGCGGCGATGGCCGTGAGGGGGATCGCCAGCACCAGCGTGATGATGGCGAAGCCGAACCGTTCGCCGAAGGCGCCGCCGTCCGCCGAGGACCCGGCAGGGGCGTCGCCGCGGGCCGTCGCCAGCCGTTCCTCCGCCAGCCGGCGTCTGACCTGTGTGTGGATCTTGTCGACGAACGAGTCCACCAAGGCGGCCTCGTACTCCGGCCCCAGCTCCCTCCGCGCGTCCAACGTGGCGTCGAGTTCCTTCTTCAGCTCCTGGCGCTCCATGCGCCCACCGTAGGAATCCCCGCGCGCCCGGGCACTGGGGCTAACCCCCGTCTCGCGAAGCGGTCCGCGGCTTGCCGTCCTGCATAACCACATGCAGAGTGCTCGGTGACTGAATATTCACCGGGACGGGGACGGAGGGGACGGGATGAGCGACAGCCCGGCCGCGAGGCTGCAGAAGCTGTTCGAGGGGCACCGGCTGACGCCGACGCAGCGGCGGATCGCGCACTGCATGGTGCGGGGCGCCGCGGAAGTGCCCTTCCTGTCGAGCGTGGAGCTCGCGGAGCTGGCCGGGGTCAGCCAGCCGTCGGTGACCCGCTTCGCGGTGGCGCTCGGCTTCGACGGGTACCCGGCGCTCCGGCGCCATCTGCGCGAGGTGGCTCCCGCCGAGCGGCCGGAGGGCGGGCAGGAGGACCCGTACAACGAGTACCAGCAGGCCGTCCAGGGGGAGATCGAGAACCTGCGCAGGCTCTCCGCCATGCTCGCCGACCCAGCGCCCGTCCAGGAGGCGGGGCGGGTGCTCGCCGGGTCGCGACCGCTGCCGGTGCTCGGGCTGCGCGCGGCGTCCTCGCAGGCGCGGGGCTTCGCGTACTTCGCCGCCAAGGTCCACCCGGACGTACGGCTGCTCGACGAGGGCGGGTCGATGCTCGCCGATCGGATCGACGCGGCGGTGGCGGCCGGCGCCTCGGCGCTGCTGTGCTTCGCGCTGCCCCGACACCCGCGCGAGGTGGTGGAGGCCCTGGTCCACGGGCGGGCGTCCGGGCTGACCGTGGTGACGGTCGCCGACTCCGCCTTCGCCCCGGTCGCGCGCCACTCGGACCTGCTGATCCCGGCGCCGGTGGGCACGGGGCTGGCCTTCGACACCGCGTGCGCGCCGATGCTGCTGGGCCGGGTCCTGCTGGAGGCCATGGCCGACGCCCTGCCCGACGCCCAGGCCCGCTTGGAGGCGTTCGACGCCCACGCGGCGTCCCGCGGACTCTTCGTGGAGTGAGGCGCGCGGTGCCGGAATCCCGCGAGGGGGCCGGCTACCCCCGCAGCGCGTCCCGGAGGTCTCCGCCCGCCTCCGCGACGATCGACGTCAAGGACTGCGCCGGGCGGGCCAGGGCGAAGCGGACCTCGCCGCCGGCGGTCACCGTGAACCCGTGGACCGCCGGGCGCGGGAGGCTGTTGTAGCCGTAGTGGGCGGTGAAGAAGTAGGCACCGGTGTCCGGGACCCCGATCAGGTCCCCCGCCGACAGCCGCGGCAGCTCCCGCGCCGTGGCCAGCAGGTCGCCCGCGAAGCAGGCCGGCCCCGCCACGTCCTGGGCGAGCGGCGGGCCGGTCAGCGGTGCGCCCTTGGCGTCGTACGGGAGGATCCGCAGCGGCCACGACGCCGGGGCGTACACGGTGCGCGTGGCGACCTGCACCCCGGCGTGGGTCACGGCGATGCGCCGGCCGCCCGTCTCCTTCGCGTACTCGACCCGTGTCAGGATCAGCCCGTGCTTGGCCAACAGGGACCGCCCGAACTCGGTGACCAGGCCGTAGCCGCCGTCGAAGAGGGCCGGGACGGCTTCCCGCAGCGCCGCCACGTACTGCGCGTACGTCGGGGTGGCCGCGTCGGAGGCGAAGTTGACCGGGAGGCCGCCGCCGATGTCGAGGGTGTCGACCTGGCGGCGTCCGGCCGCCGCGTTGATCTCCTCCGCCAGGGCGTGCAGTTCCCGGACGCCCTGCGCGATCAGGGGCAGCGGCACGCCCTGCGAGCCGGAGTGGGCGTGCAGCCGGGTCAGCCAGGGCCGGTCCAGGTAGGCCCCGACCAGCCAGGCGCGGGCCCCCGGGTCGCGCAGCGGGACCCCGAACTTGGAGGTGGCGGTCGCCGTCGAGAGGGCGTCGATCGTGCCGGCGCCCGTCTGCGGGTTGACCCGTACGCCGACCGGCGAGCGGGGCGGCGCCGCGGCCACCAGGGCGTCCAGCCGCTCCAGCTCCTGCCGGTTGTCCGCGTTGACGGCGATCCCGAGGGCCAGGGCCTCGCGCAGCTCCATCACCGTCTTGGCAGGGGAGTCCAGGACGGTGGCCCCGGGCGCCACTCCGGCCGCCCGGGCCAGCGCCAGCTCGCCGGGGCTCGCCACCTCGCAGCCGATCCCCTCGTCCGCGAGCAGCCGCAGCACCGGGACCAGTGGGGCGGCCTTGACCGCGAAGGCGTGCAGGACGGGGGTGCCGGGTGCGAGCGCCGAGGCGAACGCGCCGGTCAGGGCCTGGGCCGAGGCACGGATACCGGCGGTGTCCAGTAGGCAGACCAGCGGCTCGCCGGACTCCGCCCCGCTCACCAGACCCTGTTCCACGGCCGCCCTGACGGCCAGGTCCCGCCGACGGGCCGCCGCCCGCGCCGGCCCGTCGGCCACCTCGCCGGACAACTCGTCGGATGTCCCGTCGTACGCCCTGTCGGAAGCCATGTCCGCATCCCATCATCCGGCGCGATCGCCCGCAGCTGTTGACTGGATCTATTCATGCGGCGAGGATGTGAATAGATTGCCCAACATCGGAGGAGGCACCGCCATGTCAGGACCCCGCCCCGTACGTGCCGCGCGAGGCACCGAGCTCAGCGCCCTGGGATGGCAGCAGGAAGCCGCCCTGCGCATGCTGCAGAACAACCTCGACCCCGAGGTCGCCGAGCACCCGGACAAGCTCGTCGTCTACGGCGGGACCGGCAAGGCCGCCCGCGACTGGCGCTCGTACGACGCGATGGTCCGCACGCTGCGCACGCTGAAGCAGGACGAGACGATGCTCGTCCAGTCCGGCCGCCCGGTCGGCGTGATGCAGACCCACGAGTGGGCGCCGCGCGTGCTGCTCGCCAACTCCAACCTGGTCGGTGACTGGGCCAACTGGGAGGAGTTCCGCCGCCTGGAGCACCTCGGCCTGACCATGTACGGGCAGATGACCGCCGGTTCGTGGATCTACATCGGCACCCAGGGCATCCTCCAGGGCACCTACGAGACCTTCGCCGCCGTCGCAGCCAAGAAGTTCCACGGAACCCTGGCCGGCACCATCACCCTCACCGCCGGCCTCGGCGGCATGGGCGGCGCCCAGCCGCTCGCCGTCACGATGAACGACGGCGTCGCGATCTGTATCGACGTCGACCCGCGCGCCATCGAGCGCCGCATCGAGCACCGCTACCTGGACGTGAAGGCCGACAACCTGCGGCACGCGCTCCAGCTCGCGGTCGAGGCGCGCGACGCCCGCAAGCCGCTCTCCATCGGCCTGCTCGGCAACGCGGCGGACCTGCTCCCGCAGATGCTCGCCGAGGGCACCCCGATCGACATCGTGACGGACCAGACCTCCGCCCACGACCCGCTCGCCTACCTGCCGACGGGCGTCGCCTTCGACGACATGGCCGACTACGCGGCCAAGGACCCGGCGGGCTTCACCACCCGCGCCCGCGAGTCCATGGCCAAGCACGTCGAGGCCATGGTCGGCTTCATGGACGCCGGCGCCGAGGTCTTCGACTACGGCAACTCCATCCGCGGCGAGGCCCAGCTCGCCGGCTACGACCGCGCCTTCGCCTTCCCCGGCTTCGTCCCCGCCTACATCCGGCCCCTGTTCTGCGAGGGCAAGGGCCCCTTCCGCTGGGCCGCGCTGTCCGGCGAGGCATCGGACATCCACAAGACCGACAAGGCGATGCTCGAACTCTTCCCGGAGAACGAGTCCCTGCACCGCTGGATCAAGATGGCCGGCGAGCGCGTCCACTTCCAGGGTCTGCCCGCGCGGATCTGCTGGCTCGGCTACGGCGAGCGCGACAAGGCCGGCGAGCGCTTCAACGACATGGTCGCCTCCGGCGAACTGGCCGCCCCGCTCGTCATCGGCCGCGACCACCTCGACTGCGGTTCCGTCGCCTCCCCGTACCGCGAGACGGAGGCCATGCTCGACGGCTCCGACGCGATCGCCGACTGGCCGCTGCTCAACGCCATGGTCAACGTCGCCTCCGGCGCCTCCTGGGTCTCCATCCACCACGGCGGCGGCGTCGGCATGGGCCGCTCGATCCACGCGGGCCAGGTCTCGGTCGCCGACGGCACGAAGCTCGCGGGCGAGAAGATCCGGCGCGTCCTGACGAACGACCCCGGCATGGGCGTCATCCGCCACGTCGACGCGGGCTACGACATCGCCGAGACGGTGGCGGACGAGCGCGGCGTACGCGTCCCGATGCGCGAGGGCGACGACGCGTGACCTCGCACACCCCCGACCACGGCGCCGCCGGAGCCCCGGCCCCGGCGGCGCCCGGCGGCGCCGGCTCCTTCCACGGCATGTGGGACGAGCTCGCCCCCATCGGCCGCCACGCGGACACCGGCGGATACCGCCGGTACGCGTGGACCGGCGCCGACACCGACTGCCGGACCTGGTTCCGCGAGCAGGCGCTGGCCCGCGGGCTCGCGTACGAGACGGACCGCAACGGCAACCAGTGGGCCTGGCTCGGCGACCCGCTCGCGGGCGACGCCGTCGTCACCGGCTCCCACCTGGACTCCGTCCCCGACGGCGGCGCCTTCGACGGCCCCCTCGGCGTGGTGTCCTCCTTCGCGGCCCTGGACGAACTCCGCCACAGGGGTGCGGGGTTCTCCAGGCCGCTGGCCATCACCAACTTCGGTGACGAGGAAGGGGCCCGCTTCGGTCTCGCCTGCGTCGGCTCCCGTCTCACCGCGGGGCAACTGACCAAGGAGAGGGCGTACGAGCTGCGCGACGCGGACGGCGTGAGCCTGCCCCGCGCCATGGAAGCCGCCGGACACGACCCCGAGACGATCGGGGCCGACCCCGAACGCCTCGCCCGGATCGGCGCCTTCGTCGAGCTGCACGTCGAACAGGGCCGGGCGCTGGACCTGTCCGGTGACCGCGTCGGCATCGCCTCCGCGATCTGGCCCCACGGGCGCTGGCGCTTCGACTTCCGCGGCGAGGCCAACCACGCCGGCACCACCCGCCTCGTCGACCGGCGCGACCCGATGCTCACGTACGCGGCGACCGTCCTGGCCGCCCGCACCGAGGCGGCCCTCGCCGGCGCCGTCGCCACCTTCGGCAAGATCGCGGTCGAGCCCAACGGGGTCAACGCCATCCCCTCCCTCGTACGGGGCTGGCTCGACTCCCGCGCCGCCGACCAGGCCACCCTCGACACGGTCGTCACGGCCATCGAGAAGGCCGCCCACGAGCGCGCCGACCAGGACGGCATCGACCTGGCCGTGGTCCGGGAGTCCTTCACCCCGGTCGTGGAGTTCGAGCACGCGCTGCGCGACGAACTGAACCGCATCCTGGGCGGGGCCGTCCCCGTCCTCGGAACCGGGGCGGGACACGACGCCGGAATCCTCTCCGCCGCCGTCCCGACCGCGATGCTGTTCGTACGCAACCCCACCGGCGTCTCCCACTCGCCCCGGGAGTTCGCCGCCGAGGACGACTGCGTCGCAGGAGTCCTCGCCCTCGCCGACGTACTGGAAGGTCTCGCGTGCCGTTGAAGACGTACTGGCTGGAACACGCCTGGCTCGGCGCCCACGTCGAGCCGGGCGTCGCCCTGGAGGTATCCGAGGACGGCCGGATCGCCGGGCTGTCCACCGACGTCCACACCCCGCCGCGCGGTGCGGAGGTCCTGCGGGGCCTCACCCTCCCCGGTCTGGCCAACGCGCACAGCCACGCCTTCCACCGGGCCCTGCGCTCCCTCGTCCAGGTCGGCAGCGGCACCTTCTGGACCTGGCGCGAGTTCATGTACCAGGTCGCCCAGAACCTCACCCCCGACACGTACTACGCGCTGGCCCGCGCGGTGTACGCGGAGATGGCCCTGGCCGGCATCACCAACGTCGGCGAGTTCCACTACCTCCACCACGCGCCCGGTGGCGCCCCCTACGCCGACCCGAACGCCATGGGCGAGGCCCTGATCGAGGCCGCTGCCGCGGCGGGCATCCGGATCACCCTGCTCGACACCGCGTACCTCTCCGCCGGATTCGGTCAGGAACCGAACGCGCACCAGCGCCGCTTCTCCGACGGCACCGCCGACGCCTGGGCCGAGCGCGTCGGCGCACTGCGCCCCCGCGAGCACGCCCTGATCGGCGCCGCCGTCCACTCGGTCCGCGCCGTCCCCGCCGACCAGCTCGCCACCGTGGCCCGCTGGGCGGACGAACAGCGGGCCCCGCTGCATGTCCACCTGTCCGAGCAGACCGCCGAGAACGAGGCGTGCCAGGCCGCCCACGGCTGCACGCCCACCGAGCTCCTCGCCGAACACGGCGTGCTCGGCCCCCGCACCACCGGCGTCCACAACACGCATCTGACCGACCTCGACATCGGCCTCCTCGGCGGAACCCGCACCGGCACCTGCATGTGCCCGACCACCGAACGCGACCTCGCCGACGGCATCGGTCCCGCCCGCCGGCTCCAGCAGGCGGGCAGCCCGCTCTCCCTCGGCAGCGACAGCCACGCGGTGATCGACCTGCTCGAAGAGGCCCGCGCGATGGAGCTGAACGAGCGCCTGAGCAGCCGCACCCGCGGTCACTGGACGGCGAACGCCCTCCTCACCGCCGCCACCGCCGACGGCCACGCCGCCCTCGGCCTGCCCGACGCGGGCCGCCTGGAGACCGGCGCCCTCGCCGACTTCACCACCATCGCCCTCGACTCCGTCAGGACCGCGGGACAGCTGTCCCGACTGGGCGCCGAGACGGCCGTATTCGCCGCCTCCGCGGCGGACGTGCGCCACACGATCGTGGGTGGCCGTCACCTCGTACGGGACGGGGCGCACACCCTGGTCCCGGACGTCCCCGCAGCCCTCGCCGAGTCGATCGCGGCCGTCCGCGGCTGAAGGAGCCCCCGAACACCATGAGCACCCTGAACACGGCGAGCACCGCGAGCACCACGGTCATCACCAACATCGCCAACCTGGTCACGAACGACCCCTCCCTCGGTGACGCTTCCCCCCTCGGACTGATCCAGGACGCCGCGGTCGTCATCGAAGGCGACCGCATCGCCTGGGTCGGTGAATCCAGCAAAGCACCCGCCACTGACAACGCCTTCGACGCCGCCGGCCGGGCCGTGATCCCCGGCTTCGTGGACTCCCACTCCCACCTCGTCTTCGCGGGCGACCGGACTGCCGAGTTCAACGCCCGCATGTCGGGCCGCGCCTACTCCGCCGGCGGCATCCGCACCACCGTCGCCGCCACCCGCGCCGCCACCGACGCGCAACTCGAAGCCAACTTGCTGCGCCACCTCGACGAGGCCCGACGCCAGGGCACCACCACCTTCGAGACCAAGTCCGGCTACGGCCTCACCGTCGAGGACGAGGCCCGCGCCCTGCGCATCGCAGCCGCGCACACCGAGGAGGTCACCTACCTCGGCGCGCACATCGTCTCCCCGGACTACGCCGACGACCCCGCGGCCTACGTCGCCCTCGTCACCGGCGAGATGCTCGCGGCCTGCGCCCCGTACGCCCGATGGGTCGACGTCTTCTGCGAGAAGGGCGCTTTCGACGGCGACCAGGCCCGCGCCATCCTCACCGCCGGCGCAGCCGCCGGGCTCATTCCCCGAATCCACGCCAACCAGCTCTCCCACGGCCCCGGCGTCCAGCTCGCAGTCGAACTCGAAGCCGCCTCCGCCGACCACTGCACCCACCTCACCGACGCCGACGTCGACGCCCTCGCGCAGAGCACCCGCACCGTCGCGACCCTGCTCCCCGGGGCCGAGTTCTCCACCCGGGCCCAGTGGCCCGACGCCCGCCGCCTCCTCGACGCGGGCGCCACCGTCGCCCTGTCCACCGACTGCAACCCCGGCTCCTCCTACACGAGTTCCATGCCGTTCTGTATCGCGCTCGCCGTCCGCGACATGCGGATGACCCCCGACGAGGCGCTCTGGGCGGCCACCGCCGGGGGCGCCCGCGCGCTGCGCCGCACCGAAATCGGCGTGCTCACCCCCGGCGCCCGCGCCGACCTGGCCCTGCTGGAGGCCCCCAGCCACGTCCACCTCGCCTACCGGCCGGGCGTCCCGCTGGTCTCCGCCGTCTGGCAGCGGGGCGTGCGCGCCGCCTGAAAGCCCGTACAGCGCCCCGCTCGAACACCCTCGTCCTGCGTCTTCCCTCCACAAGACCCCCGGCGTACCTTGAGCCACCGATCTGATGTTGTGTCAGTAACTTGTGGTCCGAGGGGAAGACGAAGGTGTCCAACCGGAAACGTTCCACCACGCTCGCACCGGTCCCCGCCCTGCTCTGCGCGGTGGCCGGATCGGCGGCCGCCCTGCTGGCGGCCGCTCCCGCGGCCCACGCCGACGTGGTCGATGTCGCGTACAACTGCCAGACCCCCATCGGGGACAAGTCGGCGGTCTCGCCCATCGACGTCAAGGCCGTCAAGGACGGGGACTCCTACAAGCTGACGATGTCCTTCCAGAAGGGCGTCTCCTCCAGCCCCATCGAGCTGGGCAAGGGGGCGATGAACCCCGCCGCCGTCCTCCAGACCGACGGCGCCGAGAAGGTGTCCGTACCGGTCTCCGGCCCCGCGAACTCCGAGGCCGTCCCCGCCGACACCCCCATCAAGATCTCCGACCTCTCGGGCACCTACACCCCGAAGAAGAGCGGCAAGGTCACCTTCACCGCCGGGGTGCTCACCATCAAGGCGATGGGCACCACGACCACCTGCACCCCGGGCAACAGCCCCAAGCCGTCCCTGGAACTCGACGTGACGGCCGCCGGCGGGGGGCAGCAGGAACCCGCCCCCGAGACGCTCCCGCAGACCGGCCCCGCCGACTCCGCCCTCGCGCTCGGCACGCTCGGCGCCACCGTGCTGCTCTCCGGCGCGGCCGGCGTGCTCTGGCTGACCCGGCGCGGCGAGCGGGCCCAGCGGACCCGGTCCTGAACGGAGCGGCCCCGCCCATGCCCGTGCTCCCCACCCGCACGCCGCACCCGCCCCGGCGCCGCACCCCCCGGCGGCTCGGCCTCGCCCTCCTGATGGCGGCCGCGCTGCTGACCGGGATGCCCGCGCGGGCCGCCGTCGCCGAGACCCCGGGCGAGCCCGGCTGGACCGCCGAGCCCGCGGCGGGCCGTGCGGGCGCCGCCGTACGTCCCTACTTCTACCTCGCCGGCGCCCCCGGCACGGTGCTGGAGGACAGCCTCGCCCTCGCCAACCCCACCGACCGGGAGCACACCGTCACCCTGCGCGGAGCCGACGCCCCCCACACGGCCGACGGATCCTTCGCCGTACGCCCCCCGGCCGGCCCCGGCCCCGGCCCCGGCCCCGGCCCCGGCACCGGCCCGGGCTCCTGGATCAGCTTCGGCCGGAGCGCGACCGTCCGGCTCCCCGCCCGCACCCGCGCGGTGGTGCCCTTCACCGTCACCCTCCCGCCCGCCTCCGCGCCCGGCGACCACCCGGCCGCCGTGGTCGCCACCGAAGCGGGCCACGAGGTGGGCGTACGGGTCCACCTGCGGGTCAGCGGCCCGACCGTGGCGGCCCTCACCGTCGAGGACATAGCCGTACGGGGCGCGGGCGGGGCGGCGGTCATCGCGTACACCTTGGTCAACCGGGGCAACGTCGCCCTCGCCCCCACCCTCGCGGTCCGCGCCGACGGCGGCTTCGGCGCGGCCCCCGGGCGCGCCCCGCACGCCCTCCCGGTGGAACTGCCGCCCGGGCAGCGGGTCGAGCTGACCGAACCCTGGCCCGGGGCCCCCGCGTTCGACCGCGTGCGCCTCACGCTCACCGTCACCGCCCCCGGCGCCCCCCGGGCCACCGGCACCACGGCCGCGTGGTGCGTGCCCCGCTCCCTCGGCGGCCGGCTCGGCCCCGGCCTCCTCGCCCTCGGCGGGGCCGCCGCGGCCGCGCTGCTCCTCGTACGCACCCGGCACACCAGGCGCACCCGGCGCAGCGGCCGGGCACCGGACCCGTACGAAGAGCACGCGCCGGAGCACCGACGGCACCCCCACCGCCGCCAGTTGACGGGAGCATCCAGGTGAGCGTGAGCACCCCCGCCGGCGGGCCGGCCCGCGCCCGGATCACGGCCCTGCTCACGGCGGGGCTCGCGGTGGTCGCGCTGGTGTTGCTCCCCGCCGCCCCGGCCGCCGTCGCCGACGCGGGCGAACCCACCGCCGCGCTCTCCCTCCAGCAGGTCGCCAAGGGCGCCGGAATCACCGTCACCGGCACCGGCTGGCGGGCCAAGACCCTGGTGATGCTGCTGGTCTGCGGACAGAACATGATCGGCGGCACCAACAGCTGCGCCAACGCCGACGGGGTCGCGGTCGCGGTCGGCGACGACGGGCACTTCACCGCTCAGCTCCCCGTCGTGGGGCCGCCCAAGCCGTGCCCGTGCGTGGTGAACGTGACCTCCGTCAACGGGGACCAGTCCACCGTCGCCCTACCGATCAAGATCACCGACCATCCGGTGGCCGAACTGCCCGCGGACTCCGGCACCGGCCGCCTCGCGCTGCTCACCGGGGTCCGGCTGGAGGGCGACGACGGGGTGCTGACCTGGTTCGGGGCCCCGCCCACGCGGAAGTTCACCGTGACCGTGGGCAACCTCGGATCGGCCCCGGTCAAGGACCCGGTCTTCCAGCTCGGCACCTCGCACGGGGTGTACGCACCCGTGTGGGAGGAAGCCCGCTGGAAGGGCACCGTCGCGCCCGGCGGCAAGGCGGAGGTCCGGCTGGACGTGACGCTGGCGGCGGGTGCCCACGGGGACTACACCGTCTCGCTCAAGTACGGGGACAAGGTGGTGGCCACGCAGCCCTGGGGCGTGGGGCGCCCGTACGGAGTGCTGCTGTTCTGGGCCCTGCTGCTGGTGGTGATCCCGACCGCCGTCTTCCGCGTCGGCATGGCCGTCGTCGACCGCGTCCGACCGCGCCCCGCCTCCGCCGACCCCGCGGCGGACCCCGAAGCCCCCACGGCGGTCCTGCCGTGGTTCACCCCGGACACCGCGCCGGAACCAGACGCACCACCGGCACCACCGGCACCACACACACCGCAGACATCCGCACCGTCTGAGAACCGTCCGACGACGAAGGGACATTCGTGAAGACCCAACGGAGGGTGAGCGCGGCCGCTGTCGCGCTGCTGTTCGGCGGCGCGGGCATCCTGCTGGCGGCCGCCCCCGCCCAGGCGGCCGACGTCTCCTACAAGGTGGAGTGCATCCCGCCCGCAGGAGGTGGCGGCCCGGTCCAGGGCACCACCACCGTCTCCATCACCGCGCCCGCCACCGCGAAGGTCGGCGACGAGGTCGAGGTGGTCTGGAAGACCGTCAAACCGGCCTCGAACAACACCGACCTCATGGACCTGGGCAAGGACACCGTCAAGCCCACCGGCTACGTGACGCTCGGCGGCGCGCTCGGCTCCGAGGTCAAGCTGGAAGGGGAGCGGAAGAACCCGCCCATCCCGAAGAAGGCCCCCATGGTCATGTCCGACATGAAGGGCAAGATCAAGCTGACCAAGGCGGGCGACGTCACGATCACGCCGGGCAAGTACGACGTGGACTTCAGCGGCTTCATCACGAAGTGCTCCCCGAAGGAGACGGTGGGAGTCGCCGCCACCATCAAGGTCACCGAGGGCGGCGGTACGACGGGTGGCACCACGGGCGGCTCGACCACCGGCGGTACCACCGGCGGTACCACCGGCGGTTCGACTTCGGGTGGCACCACGAGCGGTTCGACCACCGGCGGTTCGACCACCGGCGGAACCGCCACCGGCGGCAGCGGCGGCCAGACCGACTTCCCCGGCAAGCCGATCGAGGTCGCCTACGACTGCGGCGCCGTCGTCCCCGGCGGCATCAAGACCCCGGTCACCATCAACGCGAAGAAGAACGGCAGCGGCTACGACCTCACCGTCAAGACCGCCAAGGGCGCGATGGCCAGCCCCATGGCCCTCCCGGCGGGGGCCCTCAAGCCCTCGATGGACATCAAGCTCGGCGGCGCCGACAGCGGCACCGTCAAGGTCACCGGCCCGGCCAACGCGGAGCCGATCCCCGACAAGGCGCCGGTCAGCCTCAGCGACATGACCGGCACCTACAAGCCGGGCAAGACCGGCAAGGTGACGCTCAGCCCGGACCAGCTGACGATCGACGTCACGATGGCCCCGGGCGCCACACCGATCAACGTGCCCTGCAAGGCCACCAGTAGCGGCGTCTCCCTGGAGCTGGACACCACCGCCCAGCCCGGCGGCTCGGGCTCGCCGTCCACCACCGGCGGCACCACCGGCGGCCCCGCCGCGTCCGGTGGCCTCGCCGAGACCGGCGCGGAGGACGGCGGCGGCCTCAAGGCCCTCGGCCTGGTCGCCGGCACGGTCATCCTGCTCGGCGCGGCGGTCTTCACCTTCACCCCCTGGCGCCGCCTGCGCGGCCACCGCTGACCCTCGGGACGTACGTCCTTCGTGTCACGGCGGGCCGAACACCTTGGAGGTGATCGTTTCTGCTTGCTAGCTTCCGGTTCGACGGAAAGGTGGTCTTTTGTCCGCCGGACCTGCGAAGAACGGGGCAGCTCATGAAGTTCACGTCCGTGCTCGTGGCGGTGGCCGCCGTCGTGGCCCTCGCCGTCGTCGGTGGAACGCAGGCCTCCGCCGCGCCCGCCGGCGGAGGCAACGGCCGCTGCAAGGCGACCGCCGACATGGACAGGTTCGGCCGTCCCAACGTCACGTCGGCCTGCTCCGGACCGCTGCCCTCGGGCGCCCGGCACCGTGCCGTGATCACCTGCGACACGGTCCAAGGCGTCCGCGAGCACGTCGTCCGCCACACGCACCACAGCCGCTGGACCCCGACGGGAAGCAAGGCCACCGTGCGCTGCGGTTTCAAGACGTTCCTCGTCGGCTTCAAGTCCGAGGTACAGGGCGCTTGACGCTTGACGCTTGACGCCGACCGGGTCGTGAGGAAAGCCGAAGGGCCCGGCACACCTTCCGGTGTGCCGGGCCCCTCGGTCCGGGCGGGGGGTGCGTCAGCGCACGTCGCCCATGAGGTCCTTGACCTTCTTGCGGTACATGAAGACCGCGACGCCGGCCAGCGTGGCCAGGATGGCCTCGATCGCCACCGCGCCGGTGCCGTTGAGGTCCACGCCGAACACGGCCGGGTCGGACAGCAGGCTGGTGATGGAGTCGCCCGCCGTCACCGCCAGGAACCAGACGCCCATCATCTGCGAGGCGTACTTCTGCGGCGCCATCTTCGTGGTGACCGACAGGCCGACGGGGGAGATGCACAGCTCGCCGACCGTCTGGATCAGGTAGATGCCCACCAGCCACATCGGGCTGACCAGGTGGCCGTTCGAGGACATGGCGACCGGCAGCAGGAAGAAGAAGAACGAGACGCCGATGAAGAACAGACCGGCGGCGAACTTGCCGACCGTGGTCGGCTCCTTGCCCTTGCGGTTCAGCCACAGCCAGATCCAGGCGAAGACCGGGGCCAGCGCCATGATGAAGACCGGGTTAAGCGACTGGTACCAGGACGAGGGGAACTCGAAGCCGAGCAGCGAGCCGGACGCCTTGGTCTCACCGAACGCCTGGACCGTCGAAGCGCCCTGGTCGTAGATCATCCAGAAGGCGGCGGCGGCCACGAAGAACCAGATGTAGCCGGTCATCTTCGACTGCTCGCCCCGGTCGAGCTCCTTGTCCCGCTTGATGTGCACGAGCACGGCGGCCGGGACGATCAGGCCGACCAGGGTGAGCGGGATGGTCGCCCAAGCCTGTGTGAACATGCCGGCGACGCCGAGGACGGTGTAGAAGACGGCCACGACGGCCACCGAGATGGCGACCTTGCGCAGCCAGGAGGTGCGCTCCTCGGCCGACAGCGGCTTCGGGACGACCGAGCTGACCGGGTTCAGGTTCTTCGTGCCCAGCAGGAAGACGACGAGGCCGATGCCCATGCCGACCGCCGCCATGGCGAAGCCCAGGTGCCAGTTGATCTTCTGGCCCACCGTGCCGATGGCCAGCGGGGCGAAGAAGGCACCCGCGTTGATGCCCATGTAGAAGATCGTGAACCCGCCGTCGCGGCGCGGGTCGTCCGCGTCCTTGTACAGCTGGCCGACCATGGTGGAGATGTTGGCCTTCAGCAGGCCCGAGCCGATCGCGACGAGCGCGAGGCCGACGTAGAAGGTCGCCGATCCGGGCAGGGCCAGGATCACGTGACCCGACATGATCGTCACGGCGGCGACGGTCACGGTCTTGCGGGGGCCCCAGACACGGTCGCCCAGCCATCCGCCCGGCATCGTGAGCAGGTAGACCATGGACACGTAGATGGAGAAGACGGCGATCGCCGTTCCCTCGTCCATCCCGATGCCGCCGCCCAGGCTGCCCTTCTTGGCATCCGGGCCACCCGAGATCAGGTAGACGAGGAGCAGGGCCTTCATGCCGTAGAAGCTGAAGCGCTCCCACATCTCGGTCATGAACAGAGTGGCCAGGCCACGGGGGTGGCCGAAGAAGGTCTTCTCGGAGGCAGGAGCCGCCGGTTCCTTCGTCAGGCTGGAAGCCATGGTCGATCCTTGCTTGATCGGGACGCTTCGCTTCGTGAGCGGGACAGCGCCCTGTGGGGGGGTGGCCGGCACCGGCGACGGGCCGCCCACCCCACGCCTCGGGGTCTCGCCCCACGGGTGGGGGCGAAGGAAGGTCCGTAACCGGGATCCACACCCTCCGCGCAGCTTCGCGCGCAGGGCCCGGCCCCTAGGTCATTCACTTCTTCCGGGGCGGACGGGACGGTCCTTGACACGTGTACGCATCAAGGCGCCGATCCGCTCGGGACAGAAGGAGAGACCCTTGGCTCGTTTTCGGCACAAAGGTCCCCTGGGTAGTGCATCAGGCGTCTCGCCACCATACGACACGACACTGCGGCATATGGAAGGACTTGAGATATGGATCACAAGGCGCCGCGGGAACCGTTCGACCATATTCGAAGGTAGGTAGTAGTCAATAAGCCCAGATCGGCAGGGGTATGCGGGCTGGTCCACGATTCGGTCGCCGCGGACTACCATCACCCACATGACGCGTGTACTGCTCGCCGAGGACGACGCATCCATCTCGGAGCCCCTGGCCCGCGCCCTGCGCCGGGAGGGGTACGAGGTCGAGGTCCGGGAGGACGGCCCCACCGCTCTGGCCGCGGGCCTGCAAGGCGGCGTCGACCTCGTCGTCCTGGACCTGGGCCTGCCCGGCATGGACGGCCTGGAGGTGGCCCGACGACTGCGCGCGGAGGGGCACGGTTTCCCGATCCTGGTCCTGACCGCCCGGGCGGACGAGGTCGACACGGTCGTCGGCCTTGACGCGGGCGCGGACGACTACGTGACGAAGCCGTTCCGGCTCGCGGAACTGCTGGCCCGCGTCCGGGCCCTGCTGCGCCGGGGCGCGAACGAGGCGGCGCAGACACCCGCCACCCACGGGGTGCGGATCGACGTCGAGTCGCACCGCGCCTGGATGGGGGAGGAGGAGCTCCAGCTCACCGCCAAGGAGTTCGACCTCCTGCGGGTCCTCGTCCGGGACGCGGGCCGGGTCGTGACGCGCGACCAGCTCATGCGCGAGGTCTGGGACACCACGTGGTGGTCCTCGACCAAGACCCTCGACATGCACATCTCCTGGCTCCGCAAGAAGCTGGGCGACGACGCGGCGAACCCGCGCTACATCGCGACCGTACGGGGCGTCGGCTTCCGTTTCGAGAAGAGCTGAGCGAAGAACCGGGTGGACGACCGGGTGAGCGATCGGGTGAACGATCGGGTGGACGACCGGGTGAAGAACCGGGTGGGCGAGCGCGTGACGAGCCGAGTGCGGACCGGGCCGTGCGTCGCCGACTGATCAACTCCACGCTCGCCGTGGTGCTCGTCGTGATCGCCGTGTTCGGGGTCTCCCTCGTGATCGTGGAGACCCGGACGATCACCAGCAGCGCCCAGGAGCGGATCGGCTCCGAGGCGCTGCGGCTGGTGGGCGTCGTCGAGGCGGACGTGTTGGAGGGCAAACCGATCGACCCCCTCGCGCTGGGCGAGCAACTGGACGAGGGGCGGTACGCCCGCATCACCGTCCCCGGCCGCCCGCCCGTCGAGGTGGGCGAGCGCATCCCGGACAGCGTCATCCGAGGCACCGCCCGCGGCGAGCAGGGCGAGGTGGTGGTGGTCGAGGAGTCCCGCTCCACGGTCACCAAGGAGGTCGGACGGACCCTGGTCGTGGTCGGCGCGGTGGCGTTGCTGGCCGTCGTGGCGGCCGTCCTGCTCGCCGTGCGCCAGGCGAACCGGCTGGCCTCACCGCTCACCGACCTCGCCGAGACGGCGGAACGGCTCGGTTCGGGCGACCCGCGCCCCCGCCACAAGCGCTACGGGGTCCCCGAGCTGGACCGGGTGGCGGACGTACTGGACTCCAGCGCGGAGCGGATCGGCCGGATGCTCACGGCCGAGCGGCGCCTCGCCGCCGACGCCTCCCACCAGCTGCGGACCCCGCTGACGGCCCTGTCCATGCGGCTGGAGGAGATCACCGTCACCGACGACCTGGAGACGGTGCGGGAAGAGGCGAGCATCGCTCTGACCCAGGTGGAGCGGCTCACGGACGTGGTGCAGCGGCTCCTGACGAACTCGCGCGACCCGCGGACCGGCTCGGCGGTCCCCTTCGACCTGGACGAGGTCGTCAAACAGCAGGTGGAGGAGTGGCGGCCGGCCTACCGCAGCGCCGGCCGGGCCATCGTGCGCTCGGGCAAGACGGGCATGCGGGCCGTGGGAACGCCGGGAGCGGTGTCGCAGGTGCTCGCCACCCTCGTGGAGAACGCGCTGATGCACGGCGGCGGCACGGTCGCGCTGCGGACCCGGGTCACCGGCAACCAGGCGGTGCTGGAGGTCACGGACGAGGGCCCCGGCGTTCCGCCCGACCTCGGCAACCGGATCTTCGAGCGGGCCATCAGCGGCCGCAACTCGACGGGCATCGGCCTCGCCGTCGCCCGCGACCTGGCGGAGGCGGACGGCGGCCGTCTGGAGCTGCTCCAGACGCAGCCGCCGGTGTTCGCCCTGTTCCTCAGCCGGACGGCGCCCGTGCCGCCGGAACCCGAGCGGCCGGTCCGCTAGCGGACCGAACGATCCGCCCGCGGCTAGCGGACCGGCGTCGCGGCCGGCTCGGCTGCGAGGGACGCGGTCGTGGGGGACGCGGTCGCCGGGGTCTGGCCGTCGCGCTGCTCGACGACCAGCGAGGCCGCGGCGGCCGTGGGCAGCGCCTTGAAGACCCACGTCCGGTAGGACCAGAAGCGGAAGATCGTGGCGATGCCGATGCCGGTGAACTTGAAGAAGTTCGTAGCGAGGGAGCCGTCCCAGCCGAGCCCGTAGGTGGCGGTGTAGAGCACGCCGTTCTCGATGACCAGGCCGATCACGCTGAACGCGGCGAACAGCACCAGCTCACGGGTCCGGGTGTGGCTGCTGTTGTTGGCGCGGTCCCGGTAGGCGAAGTAGCGGAACCCGATGTAGTTCGACGCGATGGCCACCACGGTCGCTATGACGCTCGCGCGCACCACCTGGAGGTCGGTCGTGCTGCGGATCAGGTTGAACACACCCATGTTCACCAGCACGCCGAGCCCGCCGACCGCCCCGAACTTGGCGACCTCCCGGGCCAGACCGCGTATGCGTTCGAGGACGGATACGTTCGCGGATGCGTTCGTCGGTGTGCTCATGTGATGGTTCAGTCCCTGTCCGTCGTCGCCGCCCCCGGTTCGGGAAGCGTCACTCGTCGTCGGCGACCCACGTCTCGGCGCACACGTCTTCCGCGTCACACGTATCCGTCAACCGAATCTCGTCGCCCGTCCATGGTAAGTGTCGCCCCACGGCTCCGTCTGCGCCCGGTGCCCCGTGCGACGCACGGCACACGGCCGCCCGGCGAGTCCTCGCCAGGGCTGCGTCCGGATGGCGGAATACCGACGGATACCCTGGAGGCGTGACGTTCCCGGTAGTCGGCATGGTCGGCGGCGGACAGCTCGCCCGCATGACCCACGAGGCGGGTATCCCCCTCGGCATCAGATTCAAGCTCCTCAGTGACACCCCACAGGACTCGGCGGCCCAGGTCGTGAACGACGTCGTCATCGGCGACTATCGCGACCTGGAAACGCTGCGTGCCTTCGCGCGCGGCTGTGACGTGATCACCTTCGACCACGAGCATGTACCCATCGAACACCTACGGGCCCTGGAAGCGGACGGCATCGCCGTCCGCCCGGGGCCCGACGCGTTGATGCATGCCGCCGACAAGGGGGTGATGCGCGCCAGGCTCGACGAGATCGGCGCGCCCAGCCCCCGCCACCGGATCGTCAGCGATCCGGCGGACGCGGCGGCCTTCGCGCAGGAGGTCGGCGGGTTCCCCGTCATCCTCAAGACGGTGCGCGGCGGCTACGACGGCAAGGGCGTGTGGTTCGTCCGCACGCTCAAGGACGCGGAGGCCCCCTTCAAGGCGGGCGTCCCGGTCCTGGCCGAGGAGAAGGTGGACTACGTCCGCGAACTCGCGGCCAACATCGTCCGCTCCCCGCACGGCCAGGCGGTGGCCTACCCCGTCGTCGAGTCCATCCAGGTCGACGGCGTCTGCGACACCGTCATCGCGCCCGCCCCGAACCTGTCCGACGAGCTGGCGGGCGAGGCCCAGGCCCTGGCCCTGCGCATCGCGCAGGAGCTCGGCGTGACCGGCCACCTGGCCGTCGAGCTCTTCGAGACCACCGACGGCCGCATCCTGGTCAACGAGCTGGCCATGCGCCCGCACAACAGCGGCCACTGGACCCAGGACGGCGCGATCACCTCGCAGTTCGCCAACCACGTCCGGGCGGTCCTGGACCTGCCGCTGGGCGACCCGCGCCCGCGCGCCCGCTGGACCGTCATGGCCAACGTGCTGGGCGGCGACTACCCCGACATGTACGCGGCCTACCTGCACTGCATGGCCCACGACCCCCAGCTCAAGATCCACATGTACGGCAAGGACGTGAAACACGGCCGCAAGGTCGGCCACGTCAACACCTACGGCGACGACCTGGACGATGTGCTGGAGCGCGCACGTCACGCAGCCGGCTACCTCAGAGGGACGATCACCGAATGAGCACCAGCTCTACCGCCCGCCCCGCAGGCCCCGTCATCGGCATCGTCATGGGCTCCGACTCCGACTGGCCCGTCATGGAGGCCGCCGCCCAAGCGCTGGACGAGTTCGAGATCCCTTACGAGGTCGACGTCGTCTCCGCGCACCGGATGCCGCGCGAGATGATCGCGTACGGGGAGCAGGCCGACGCCCGCGGCCTCAAGGCGATCATCGCGGGCGCCGGCGGGGCCGCCCACCTGCCCGGCATGCTCGCGTCGGTCACGCCGCTGCCCGTCATCGGCGTCCCGGTCCCGCTCAGGTACCTCGACGGCATGGACTCCCTGTTGTCGATCGTCCAGATGCCCGCCGGCGTTCCCGTCGCCACCGTCTCCGTCGCCGGGGCGCGCAACGCGGGCCTGCTGGCCGTACGGATGCTGGCCGCGCACGACACCGAGCTGCTCGCCCGGATGCGGGACTTCCAACAGGAGCTGAACGACCAGGCCACCGAGAAGGGCAGGCGGTTGCGTACGAAGGTCGCCGGCACGGAATCGTTCGGATTCGGCAAGTGAGCGCCGAGCAGCGCCTCGCCGAGGCGCGCGAGCTGCTCGCCGGGCACCCCGTGGTGGACGGGCACAACGACCTGCCCTGGGCGCTGCGCGAGCGGGCCCGCTACGACCTCGACCGGCTGGACATCGCCGCCGACCAGCGCGGCACCCTGCACACCGACATCCCCCGGCTGCGCGCCGGCGGGGTCGGCGCGCAGTTCTGGTCCGTCTACGTACGGTCGGACTACGCGGGCGACACGGCGGTCAGCGCCACCCTCGAACAGATCGACGCAGTGGACCAGCTGATCGCCCGCTACCCGGAGACCCTCGCCCGGGCGCTGACGGCGGACGACATGGAGACGGCCCGCGCCGAGGGCCGGATCGCCTCGCTGATGGGCGCCGAGGGCGGCCACTCCATCAACAACTCGCTCGCCACCCTGCGCGCCCTGCACCGGCTCGGCGTGCGGTACATGACCCTCACGCACAACGACACCATCGACTGGGCGGACTCGGCGACCGACGAACCCCGGCACGGTGGCCTCACCGACTTCGGCCGCGAGGTCGTGCGCGAGATGAACCGCGTCGGCATGCTCGTCGACCTCTCGCACGTCGCCGAGACGACGATGCGCGACGCCATCGAGGTGTCCACCGCGCCGGTGATCTTCTCGCACTCCTCCGCCCGGGCGGTGTG
The DNA here is from genome assembly GCF_040645975.1 of Streptomyces sp. NPDC046557. Lineage (NCBI taxonomy): Bacteria > Bacillati > Actinomycetota > Actinomycetes > Kitasatosporales > Streptomycetaceae > Streptomyces > Streptomyces sp. NPDC046557. Next base: position 46,682 of record NZ_JBEYZH010000026.1, on the reverse strand, counting down.
CGACCACCCGCGCAACGTCCCGGACGACGTGCTGGCCCTGCTCCCGGCCAACGGCGGGGTGGCCATGGCCACCTTCGTGCCGAAGTTCATCCTCCCCGAGGCCGTCGAGTGGACGCTCGCCGCCGACGAGAACCTTCGCGGCAACGGCTTCCACCACCTCGACACCTCCCCCGAGGCGATGGCCCTGCACCGGGCCTTCGAGGCGGAGCGCCCGCGCCCGGTGGCGACGGCCGCCACCGTCGCCGACCACCTCGACCACATGCGCGAGGTGGCGGGCGTCGACCACATCGGCATCGGCGGCGACTACGACGGCACCGCCTTCACCCCCTCCGGGCTGGACGACGTGTCGGGCTACCCGAACCTGATCGCGGAGCTGCTCACGCGCGGCTGGTCGCGGGCCGACCTGGCCAAGCTGACCTGGTCCAACGCGGTCCGGGCGTTGCGCGACGCCGAGGCGGTCGCCCGCGACCTCTCGACCTCCCGGCGCCCCTCCAACGCGGTGATCTAGTGCCGTGCCGGGCGCCGCGACCCGGTGGACCTTTCCGGTCACAGCACTAGCCGTTCGGGCGTCTCGGCGTTCGGGTGCTCGCCCCACGGTGACACCCGAACGCCACACCCGCCGTGAACCCGCACGCCCCGCATGTCACCGTGGCCAGACGAACCCCGCTTCCCTCCCTGCTGCGCCGAGACCGCCGAGACCGGAGCGAACGCCATGGCCGACTTGCAGGACGAACCCCTCCAGAGCCCCGGCAACGACGTGGGGCCCGGCTCCCTGGGATCCGAAGACCTCGCCGCCCCTGGTGCGGCGCCCGGAGCTCTGGACCGGGCCATGGAGCTGCTGTCCGAGCATCCCGTCGCCGACGGGTGCAACACCCTGGTCTGGACGCTGCGCCAGAGCCCGTACCACGACATCGACACCCCGGACCTCGGTGTCGACACCGACATCCCGAGGTTGCGCGCCGGCGGGGTCGGCGCCCAGTTCTGGTCCCTGCTGACGCCGAGCGAGGCGCCGGCCACCGACCAGGTGGTGTCCGACACCCTGGAGCAGATCGACGTGGCGCTGTCCCTCGTACGCCGCTACCCCGACAGCCTGTGCCTGGCCCTGACGCCCGACGACATGGCGGACGCCCGCAACCGGGGCCGGATCGCCGCGTTCCTCGGCCCCGTGCCAGGCCGTTCGCTGACCGGCTCCCTGGGGGCGCTGCGCGCCTTCCACGCGCTGGGCGTACGCGTCCTCGCACCCGCCGGGGCGCCGTGGGCGCGGGAGGGCCTGACGGTCTTCGGCCACGAGGTGGTCAAGGAGATGAACCGGCTGGGCATGCTGCTCGACCTGGCCGGCTGCCCGTCGGCGGTGGCCTGCCAGCTCGCGGGCGCCTCCAAGGCGCCGGTCATCATCTCGAACACCGGCGCCGCCGCCCTCAACCCGCACCCCGGCAACGTGACCGACGAGGTGCTGCTCGCCCTGCGCGCGGCGGGCGGTCTCGCGATGGTCACCTTCGACACCGAGCGGACCGGGGACTCCCTGCACGCGGTGGCGGACCACGTGGACCACGTACGGGCGCTCGCGGGCCCGGACGGCGTCGGTCTCGGCGCCGCGTTCGGAGCCGAACCGGGCAGCCCCCGCCCGACCGGATTGACCGACCCCTCCGGCTACCCGAGGCTGATCGCCGAACTGCTGGAACGGGGCTGGACGGAGCCCGACCTGGCCCTGCTCACCTGGGGCAACGCCCAACGGGTGCTGCGGGACGCGGAGTTCACCTCACGCGCCGCCCAACACCGCCGCACCGTCTAGAAGATGCCCGCGCTGTCCCCGCCGGCCGCGCCTGCGGGGGTCACGGTCGCCTTCCACAGCCGGATACCGGACCACACGGTGGCGTAGAGCAGCGTGCCGTTGCGGGCGCAGAGCAACACCGTGCCGGTCCAGGTGTTCAGCAGGACGTCTCCGTACCAGACCGGGAAGATCAGCGATGTCAGCAGCGTGGTGGCGGCCAGCAGCCACGCGATCGGGCGCTGGGTGGTGTGCCGGGAAGTCAGGCAGACGGCCGCGAGACCGAGCAGCCAGATCATGTACTGCGGGCTGATGACGCGGCTGGTGACCGTGAACACCATGATCGCGCAGAGCGCCGCGTCCAGCGGGGTCGCGGTCGTCCAGCGCCGGGCCCGCACCCGCCACAGCACCAACAGCAGGAAGCCGATCACGGTGAGCGCGAGCGAGGCCCGCGCGATGACCGGCACGTACGGGCCGACGTACTCGAACGCGCCGTACTGGAAGGTGATCCGGCCCGGCCAGACCTTCGTCCGCATGGCCAGCATCAACGCCGAGCCACCGACGGACTCGACCTGCACGCCCCGGTCGCCCTGGTTGCCGAGGAAGCCCAGGGAGTCCCGGAAGAGCGCCGCGAAGACGGCCAGCAGCGCGACGCAGGTCAGCGCGGCGGCGATGACGGCCTCCCGCGTGGACTTGCCGCGCGGGGCGCCCAGCAGGGCGAGCAGCGGCCACACCTTGACCATCGCGCCGATGCCCGCGATCACACCGCCGAGCCGGGGGCGGTGACGCAGGCACAACAGCGAACCGACCGCGAGCAGCGTCACCTGGACGTCGTAGCGCGCGAACGGCGTCGCCATCAGCAGCGGCAGCGTGAGCAGCCAGAACAGGGCCCCGGCCCGGCTCCCGTCGCCGCGGCGCGCGGCCCGGAGCAGACCGACGAGGATGACGCCGTCACAGAGCACCGTCAGCGCGACGAATGCCTGGAAGTACGTGAGGAACGGCAGCAGATCGGGCGAGAGGAAGATCGCGGCTGCGGCGGGCGGGTACTGCCACGTGATGTCGTCGTGCGGCATCGACCACGTGATCAGGATGTCGTACCAGTTGTGGTAGGTCCCGCTGACGTCCACCCGCACGAGGTTCGAGCTGTGGAAGTCGTTGACGAGCATCCAGAGCATCAGCGCCCGGCTCGCCATCCAGAAGGCCGCTATGGCCGTCAGCGCGCCGGGTCCCCGCAGGGCCGCTTCGAAGGATCCCCGCCCGTCACGCGCGGCGGGCGTCGTCGCGGAGGCGGTGGGGACGGACGGAAGGCTGCTGGTGGCGGTCATCGGCCGCCACTCTACCGATCGGCTTCCGCCGATCGCGGCGGCCTGGGCCGCCCTTCGGGCGTGGGCCGGCCCTTCGTGCGTCGGCCCCGCCCTCGGACACGGGACGCCCCCTCGGACACGGGACGCCCCCTCGGGCACGGGCCCGGCCCCTCGGTCACGGGCCGCCTGACGAGGGCCTTGACGCGCCCCGGCCCCGTCAGGCGCGGGGGCGGCCCATCGCGCGGTAGGTCCATCCGGCGCCCCGCCACAGGTCGGGGTCGAGGGCGTTGCGGCCGTCCAGCACCAGCCGGTCGGTGACGACCTCGCCCAGCGCGGCCGGGTCCAGCTCGCGGAACTCCCGCCACTCGGTCAGGTGCAGGACCACCTCCGCGCCCCGCGCCGCCTCGGCGGCGGAGTCCGCGTACCCGAGGGTCGGGAAGACGCGCCGCGCGTTGTCCATGCCCTTCGGGTCGTAGACGGTGACCTGGCCGCCCTGGAGGTGGATCTGCCCGGCCACGTTCAGCGCGGGGGAGTCGCGCACGTCGTCGGAGTCCGGCTTGAAGGTGGCGCCGAGCACCGCGACCCGCTTGCCGAGGAAGGACCCGCCGACCGCCTCGCGCGCCAGCTCCACCATGTGCCCGCGGCGGCGCATGTTGATGGAGTCGACCTCCCGCAGGAACGTCAGCGCCTGGTCCGCGCCCAGCTCGCCCGCCCGGGCCATGAACGCCCGGATGTCCTTGGGCAGGCAGCCGCCACCGAAGCCGATCCCGGCGCGCAGGAACTTCGAGCCGATCCGCTCGTCGTAGCCGATCGCCTCCGCCAGCTTCACCACGTCACCGCCGGCCGCCTCGCACACCTCGGCCATCGCGTTGATGAAGGAGATCTTCGTCGCGAGGAACGAATTGGCGGCCGTCTTGACCAGCTCCGCGGTCGGGAAGTCCGTCACCACCAGAGGCGTGCCCTCCGACATCGGCGTCTCGTAGACCTCGCGCAGCACCTTCTCGCCCCGGTCGCCCTGGACGCCGATCACGATCCGGTCCGGGTGCAGGGTGTCCTGCACCGCGAAGCCCTCGCGCAGGAACTCCGGGTTCCACGCCAGCTCCGCGTCCGCGCCCGCCGGGGCCAGCGCCGCCAGCTTCGCCGCGAGGCGCTCCGCCGAGCCGACCGGCACAGTGGACTTGCCGACGACCAGCACCGGCCGGGTCAGGTGCGGGGCCAGCGACTCCAGCGCGGAGTCCACGTACGACATGTCGCAGGCGTACTCGCCGTGCTTCTGCGGCGTGTTCACGCACAGGAAGTGGACGTCACCGAAGGCGCCGACCTCCTCCCACGAGTGGGTGAAGCGCAGCCGTCCGGACGAGCCCGGCAGCCCGGCCACGTGCGTGGCCAGCAGCTCCTCCAGCCCGGGCTCGTACATCGGGACCCGGCCCGCGGCCAGCATCTCGATCTTCTCCGGCACCACGTCCAGACCCAGCACCTCGAAGCCCAGCTCCGCCATGGCGGCGGCGTGCGTCGCACCGAGGTAACCGGTGCCGATCACGGTGATCTTGAGGGGGGCCATGGGTGCTCCAGAGGTGCGGGGCCGTTTGCGGCCACTGAGCATAGTCGGGCCCGGCCCGGGGGACGCTCCCCGTGCGCGCACCACGCGCCCGCGCTGTCACGCAGCTCACGTACGCCGTACATATCGCCGCCCCGGCGCCGGAGACTAAGCTTCGGGTTACTTAACGGTAGTTAGCATCACGGATCGCGCGCCGACATCACGCCGCGCGCACCACGCATCACACCTGGGGAGTGAGAGATCTTGGCGGGTTCTGCCGACTTCGACCTGTACCGCCCGGCCGAGGAGCACGACATGCTCCGCGAGTCCGTCCGCTCGCTCGCCGAGGCGAAGATCCTGCCGTTCGCCGCGGCGGTCGACGAGGAGTCGCGCTTCCCGCAGGAGGCCCTCGACGCGCTGGTCGCCAACGACCTGCACGCCGTCCACGTGCCCGAGACCTACGGCGGCGCCGGCGCGGACGCGCTCGCCACCGTGATCGTGATCGAGGAGGTGGCCCGCGTCTGCGCGTCCTCCTCCCTCATCCCGGCCGTGAACAAGCTCGGCTCGCTCCCGGTGATCCTCTCCGGTTCCGAGGAGCTGAAGGCCAAGTACCTCGGCCCGCTGGCCAAGGGGGACGCGATGTTCTCGTACGCCCTCTCCGAGCCCGACGCGGGCTCCGACGCGGCCGGCATGAAGACCCGCGCGGTGCGCGACGGCGACTTCTGGGTCCTCAACGGCGTCAAGCGCTGGATCACCAACGCGGGCGTCTCCGAGTACTACACGGTCATGGCCGTCACCGACCCGGACAAGCGCTCCAAGGGCATCTCCGCCTTCGTCGTGGAGAAGTCCGACGAGGGCGTCTCCTTCGGCGCCCCGGAGAAGAAGCTCGGCATCAAGGGCTCCCCGACCCGCGAGGTCTACCTCGACAACGTCCGCATCCCCGCGGACCGCATGATCGGCGCCGAGGGCACCGGCTTCGCCACCGCGATGAAGACCCTGGACCACACCCGCATCACCATCGCGGCCCAGGCCCTCGGCATCGCCCAGGGCGCCCTGGACTACGCCAAGGGCTACGTCCAGGAGCGTAAGCAGTTCGGCAAGCCGATCGGCGACTTCCAGGGCGTGCAGTTCATGCTCGCGGACATGGCCATGAAGATCGAGGCCGCCCGCCAGCTCACGTACTCGGCCGCGGCCAAGTCCGAACGCGTCGACGGCGACCTGACGTTCTTCGGCGCCGCCGCCAAGTGCTTCGCCTCCGACGTGGCCATGGAGGTCACCACGGACGCGGTCCAGCTCCTCGGCGGCTACGGCTACACCCGCGACTACCCGGTCGAGCGCATGATGCGCGATGCGAAGATCACCCAGATTTACGAAGGCACGAACCAGGTCCAGCGGATCGTCATGGCGCGCAACCTGCCCTGATTTCTCACACAACAGCCCGGCCGGGGTTCCCCGGCCGGGCTGTCGGTCGACACTTCCGTTTCGTGGAGTCGCCCGAGCCGGGCATCGCGACGGACCCGAACGCCGATGGTCCGCATACCGAATCCGCAACAACGTCAAGGGCCTTCCCTCCTCCCCTCGCGCGCTGGGAGCCGGCGCCCGGCGGCGTCCGGGGCCCCGACCTGCCGTGCGGGCAACGGTGTTCCGCGCGGCACGCCCCGCGGCCGCCGTCGCGGCCCCCGGCGGCGCGGTCCACCTCCGGCCTTCGCGCGCCGCCGCATGGGCTAAATTTGAACCTTCGTACGCCCGAACCGGTTGGGGAGAAAGCAATGACGGAAGCGATCCTGCTGGTTGGCGGGCAGGGGACGCGGCTGCGTCCCGTGACGGTGAACACCCCCAAGCCGATGGTTCCGGCCGCGGGTGTTCCGTTCCTCGCCCACCAGATAGCCAGGGCCGCTGCCGCCGGTGTCACGCACATCGTGATGGCCACCTGCTACCTGGCCGAGGTCTTCGAGCCCTACTTCGGTGACGGATCGGCCTTCGGCCTCACCCTGGAATACGTCGTCGAGGACGAACCCCTCGGTACCGGCGGGGCCATCCGCAACGCCGCCCAGCGGCTGACGGGCGGCCCGGACGCCCCCGTCCTCGTCTTCAACGGCGACATCCTCACCGGCCTGGACATCGCGGGCCTGGTCGAATCCCACCAGGCGGCCGAGGCCGACGTCTCCCTGCACCTGGTGCGGGTCGAGGACCCGCGCGCCTTCGGCCTGGTCCCCACCGACCCCGAGGGGCGGGTGCTGGCCTTCACCGAGAAGCCGCAGACCCCCGAGGAGATCGTCACCGACCAGATCAACGCCGGCTGCTACGTCTTCCGCCGCAGCGTCATCGACGCCATTCCGGTCGGCCGACCGGTATCCGTCGAGCGCGAGACCTTCCCCGGCCTCCTCGCCTCCGGTGCCAAGTTGCACGGCGTCACCGAGGACACCTACTGGCTGGACCTGGGCAAGCCCGAGTCCTTCGTCCAGGCGTCCGCGGACCTCGTGCGCGGAATCGTCTCCTCCCCGGCCGTTCCCGGGCCGCGCGGCGAGGCCCTGGTCCTCCCGGGCGCGGAGGTGGCGGAGGGCGCCAAGCTGTCGGGCGGTACCGTTGTCGGGTCCGGCGCCCGCATCGAGGCGGGAGCGGTCGTCCAGGGCTCCATCGTCCTGGAGGGCGCGATCATCGGTGCGGACACGAACGTGAGCGCCAGCCTGATCGGCGCCCGCGCTTCGGTGGGTACGCGCACGGTGCTTGACGGCGTGGTCATCGGAGACGGCGCCGTCGTAGGGGCTGACAACGAACTTCGCGCAGGGGCTCGGGTGTGGTGCGAGGCGGAACTTCCTTCCGGCTCCGTCCGCTTCTCCTCTGACCGGTGACCAACTTCAGTGAGGCATAACCCTGTGATAGGCGAGCAGCAGACTCCCCGCGCGACCGACGTCGCAACCACGAAGCTCCCCGACAGCTGGGCGCACACGCCGCTCACCGTGGTCATGCCCACGTACAACGAGGCAGGCAACCTGCCGGGGATGGTCGAGCTGCTGATGGGCCTCGACCAGCCCGGCCTGCGCCTGCTGGTCGTCGACGACTCCTCGCCCGACGGCACCGGCAAGATCGCCGACGAGCTCGCCGAGGGCTTCCTCACCAAGGACGGCAAGCCGCGGATGTCGGTCCTGCACCGCACCGCCAAGGACGGCCTCGGCCGCGCCTACGCGGCCGGCATGGCCAAGGCCGTCGAGGACGGCGCCGAGTACGTGTTCCAGATGGACGCGGACGGCTCGCACCCCGCCGGGAAGATCGCCGAGATGCTGGGCGTGGCCCGCTCCACCGGCGCCGGCCTCGTCGTCGGCAGCCGCTACGTCCCCGGCGGCACCCTCTCGGACGCCTGGGGAGCGCACCGCAAGCTGCTCTCCCGCTGGGCCAACGCCTACGCGAGCACCATCCTGGGCACCCGCGTCCGTGACATCACGGGCGGCTTCAACCTGTGGAGCGCCGACGCGCTGAAGTCGATCGACCTGGCGTCGATCGGCAGCGCCGGCTACAGCTTCCAGGTGGAGATGAAGTTCAAGGCCCTGCGCCGCGGCTTCCAGGTGATGGAGGTCCCGATCCACTTCGAGGACCGCACCGTCGGCGAGTCCAAGATGAACCTCGCGGTGCAGTTGGAGTCCATCGCCATGCCGTGGAAGCTGCGCGCCCGCGCCGGCAAGTAACGGTCGAGGACGCACGAGAAGGGGCACCCCGCCGGCGGGGTGCCCCTTCTCGTACGTCCCGGGCGCTCAGGCGCGCGCCGGCCGGTGCTCCAGCCCGCGCCTGAGCAGCCGGGCGGCCGGGCGTTCCACGAAGCGCTGGATCAGCCAGGACGCCGCCACCATCACCGCGACCGCCGACAGCAGCAAGGTCCACGGTTCGACGTCACGGTGCCACTGCCGCAGCAGGGTGATGCCGATCTGCTGGTGCAGCAGGTACAGCGGGTACGACATGGCGCCGCCGACCGACAGCCATCGCCAGTCGATCCGGTCGAACCGGCGCAGGGCCACCGCGGCCATGACGAGGTGGCAGACGGTCACCACTGCCAGGCACGTCTCCCAGGACAGCCGGTCGCCTTTGACGGTGTTCCAGGCGACGATGTCGTTGAGCCAACGCTGCGTCAGCAGCCACGAGAGGCCCAGCAGCGCCCACGGCTCGCCGACGCGCGGGCCCTCCCGGCGGATCAGGTAGAAGCAGATCCCGGAGACGAACAGCGGCGAATACACCGGGTTGGCCACGGTGTCGAGGAGCGGCAGGCCGGACGTCGGCGCGAGGAGCGAGGCGACGGTCCAGATCCAGCAGAAGTTCAGGACCTTGCGGTAGGTCAGTCCCGTCCAGGCGACCAGGGCGAAGAGCAGGTAGAACCGGACCTCGGACCACAGCGTCCAGTAGGACATGTCGAGTTGGGCGCTCTTGAGGGGGGTCTGGAACATGGTCAGGTTCGTCAGGACCTGGCTGAGCCCGGGCCCGGCGCCGCCGAACGGCTTGCCGTCGACGAGCAGGACGACCGCGGTGAGCAGGACGCAGAACCAGTAGGCCGGTCCGAGCCGGATCACCCGGCTGCGCAGGTAGCCGCCCAGCGGCCGGCCCCAGGCCGACATGCAGATGACGAAGCCGCTGATCATGAAGAACAGTTCGACGCCGAGCCAGCCGTAACGGCCGACCGCGGTCAGCCACCCGAAGGCGTCGTACCCCCAGATGTCCCTGCGGGTGTAGTGGTGGAAGAGCACGGCCGCCGCCGCGAGGACCCGCAGCCCGTCCAGGACGCGCAGTCGTCCTCCCGGCACCGCTCCGGCCGCCGCCTGCCCCGGGATGGCGGGCTTGCCGAGGTGGTCCCCGTCTGGCTGCGGCCTGGCGAAGGCGCTCGGGGACGGGTGCAGGGGCATGGACGCTCCAGAGGGAGGAAGGACGCCCGTCCGGTTCCGTGCCGCACCACAGCACGGACTCCCCGGACCTCCCCCCGGCGCGTGGGCCGCAACAGTTCTACGGCAACCTACCGGACCGGCCCCGTACCCCCGGCGCACGCCGTTCCCGCGCGCCGCCCCGTACGCCGCCCCCGTACGCCGCCCCGCGCGCTCAGCGGCTCTGGACGGTGACCTTCTCGTCGTTCTGGATCTGTTTCACCAACTGCTGCATCTTCGCCTTGTCCCAGATCAGGTTGCCACCGCGCTCACCGGAGATGGGCATGTTCATCGACACGCCGTCACCGCCGTTGACGCCCTTCATGGCGAAGAACATCTGCCCCATGTCCCACAGTCCCATGTCCTTGTCCACGATCACCGTGTCCAGCCCCGCGCCCATCACCGGGTACAGGGAGAAGGGGTTCAGGATCGTGGACGGGGTCGCCGCCTGACTGGCCAGCGCCGACAGGAACTTCTGCTGGTTCTTCGTCCGTTGCAGGTCCGACTCGGCGAACGCGTAGCGGGTGCGGACGAACGCCAGCGACTGGCTGCCGTTGAGGGTCTGGCGTCCGGCCTTGAAGTCGGCACCGGACTTCTCGTCCTTGAACCCCTTCTCGATGTCCAGCTCCACGCCGCCCAGCGCGTCCACGATGTTCGCGAAACCGGCGAAGCCGATCTCCGCGTAGTGGTCGATGCGCAGGCCGGTGTTGAACTCGATCGTGCGCACCAGCAGCTCCGGGCCGTCCTCCGCGTACGCCGCGTTGAGCTTGACCCGGCGGCCCTGGGCGGGGAACTTCTTCCCCGACTGGGAGCCGACGAAGGAGGGGATCTCGACGTCCGAGTCGCGCGGCAGCGAGATCATGGTGTTCCCGCTGGAGCACTTCGCCAGGATCATCATGGAGTCGGTGCGCTTGCCCTCGGCCGAGCCCGTGTGGAGCTTCCTCTTCTCCTCGTCGGACATGCCCTCGCGGCTGTCGGAGCCGACGATGAGGTACGTCGTGCAGTCGCCCTCCTTGGGGCGCTCGATGACCTTCGAGAGGTCCACCTCGCGGCGCACCTTGGAGTCGGCCCAGAAGTAGGTGCCGACCGTGGTGACCACCAGCGCGGAGACGAGGACGATCGAGCCGATCTTGATCCGCCTGCGCCAGTCGACGACGACGCGGACGGGTACGGGGCCGTCGCCGCCGCCCTGTCCGGGGCGGCGCGGGCCGCCCGGCGGACGCCCGGCGCCACCGCCGCCGTCGGGCATGCCGTAGACCTGTCCGGTGTTGTAGCCGCCGTCGTAGCCGCCGGGGCTCTGCGTCTGCTGCGGCGGCACGCCGTACGTGGGCTGCCGCGCCGGGGGGTCGACGGGCGGCCGCGGCGGGCCGGGCTGCCGGACGGGCGGCTGCTGCTGCCGCTGGATGTGCCGCATCCGCTGCGGACCCTCGGGCTCGGGCCAGTCATTCATGTGCCCAAGGATGCCTTCCCGGGGGAGCCCGCCGACAGCCCGGTGGGCACTTCGTACCGGGGCTGTTGCAGAGCTGATGCCTGCGGTACGCATCTAAGGTGGCCGTATGACAGAGATAGCGGGCGAACTGCCGGGGAAGCCGATCTCGGCCTCCCGGACCACCCTCAGCCACATCATGACCGCCAACGACACGAACCTGCTGGGCACGGTGCACGGCGGGGTGATCATGAAGCTGGTGGACGACGCGGCGGGCGCGGTGGCCGGGCGCCACTCGGGCGGTCCCGCCGTCACCGCGTCCATGGACGAGATGGCGTTCCTCGCCCCCGTCCGGGTCGGCGACCTCGTCCACGTCAAGGCCCAGTGCAACTGGACCGGACGCACCTCCATGGAGATCGGCGTACGGGTCCTCGCCGAGCGCTGGAACGAATCCACCCCCGCCACCCAGGTCGGCAGCGCCTACCTCGTCTTCGCGGCGGTCGACGCCGAGGGCAAGCCCCGCCGGGTCCCGCCGGTCCTGCCCGAGACCGAGCAGGACGAGCGCCGCAACCAGGAGGCCCAGATCCGCCGCACCCACCGCCTCGCCCGCCGTCAGGCGATCATGGTGCTGCGCGAGGAAAGAGCCGCACAGGGGTTCGATGAGTGACGTCGCCCGCGTGTTTCGAGTCACGGATGCCCCGCCACGTCGTGCGGTGATGTGACCCGCCCGTAAGGTGTCGTCAGACGTCGGGGCATTCGCGCCAGGGGGACGACGTCGGATCCCGAGCCGGAAACGTTGCGGAGTCGAGCCCCTATGTCAGCACTGATAACACCCCCGCCCGCGCTGGGCGCCGTGCCGGCACAAACGGCCCGGCCGAACGCAGCCGGCGGGCGTCGCCCGCGACTCTACGTCTTGGACGGATTGCGCCTGATAGCCGCGTTGTCCGTGTTGTTCTTCCACTGGGCGGGCGTCAACATCCATCCGGAGGTGTGGGGCGCGCGCCCCGGGAAACTGATGCCTCTCTTCCACGCGTTCGCGTCCTACGGGTGGATGGGCGTCCAACTGTTCTTCCTCATCAGCGGCTTCGTCATCTGCATGTCGTGCTGGGGCCGGTCAGCCCGTGACTACTTCACCTCCCGGGTCGTGCGGCTCTACCCCGCCTACTGGGTCGGCGTCCTCATCACCGCCGTCGTGGTGAACTCGGCGTCCACCGTCCGTGCCGGTCGCAAGTCGATGAGCATCAGCGAGATTCTGACCAACCTCACGATGCTGGAGCGTCCGCTCGGCGTGACCGAGGCCGACGGCGTGTACTGGACGCTCTGGATCGAGCTCCGCTTCTACCTGCTCTTCGCGATCGTCGCGGTCATGGGACTGACCTACCGCCGAGTGCTGGCGTTCTGCGGGATCTGGATGATCCTGGCCGTGATCACGCCGAGCGTGGGCAGCGCGTTGATGGACACCCTCTTCATGCCGCAGGACGCGCCGTACTTCATCGCGGGCGTGGCCCTGTACCTCATCTACCGGTTCGGCGTGAACCCACTGCTGCTCGGAGTGGTCGTCTTCTCCTGGCTGGTCGCGCAGAACCGACTGCACTACACCGCGGGCTCCTACGAGTTCGAGGTGCACGGCAAACTCTCCTGGACGGTGATGGCCATCGTCTCCGGCGCGTGCTTCCTCGTCATGCTGGCGGCCGCGACGGGTGCCCTCAACTGGATCCGCTGGAAGGGGCTCACGGTGGCCGGCGCGCTCACCTACCCCGTGTACCTGCTCCACCAGGAGCTGGGCTGGGCGATGATCCGGTGGGGCCGCAACTACGACATACCACCCTTCCCGCTCCTGGGGCTGTGCCTGACCGTCATCCTGCTGCTCTCCTGGCTCGTCCACCGCTTCGCCGAGCGGCCGTTGTCGAACCTGCTCAAGCGCTTGCTGGACGGGGCGAAGGTCTCGCTGCCCAAGAGCGATCCGCCGGTCCGCTCCCGGTGACCCGGGCCGCCGAGCCGCGGCGGCGACCGGGTCAATTGGTTGCGTCCCCCGGGCCTGATCTACCCTGGCACGTCGAGCCCGGTCCGGATTCCCTTGCGCCGGCGCACCGCAGCCGTCCCGATGGACCCGGAAGGTACGAGCAGATGACGAGCAGGAGTACGGCTGCCATACCGGAGGCCGGCTCGGGGCACCGCGCGCCGCGGACGGCGGCGGGCAGGGCACGGGCACCGCGAGCGGCGCGCGTCGACTGGCTGTGGGCAGCCCTGCTGACCTTCGGCGTCGCCGTCACGGGCAGCGGCACCCCGCAGTTGTGGCGTGACGAACTCGCCAGTTGGAACGCCGCCATCCGCAGTACCGGCGACCTGGTGGCGATGCTGGGCCACGTGGACGCCGTCTCCGGCCTCTACTACCTGCTGCTGCACGGCTGGGTGTCCGTCTTCGGGGACTCCGCGACCATGCTGCGGATGCCCTCGGCGTTCGCCATGGCGGGGGCCGCCGCCTTCGTCGTCCTGACCGCCCGCACGCTCTTCGACCGCCGCACCGCCGTCTTCGCGGGCCTGCTCTTCGCCCTGCTCCCGTCGGTCTCCCGGTACGGGCAGGAGGCGCGGTCGTACGCCTTCGTCCTGCTGGCGGTCACCGCCGCCACCTGGCTGTTGATACGGGCGCTGGACCGCCCGACCCCGCGCCTCTGGGCCCCGTACGCCCTCGCGGTGGCCGCGGCCGGGCTGTTCCACATCGTCTCCCTGCTGTTCCTGCTGCCGCACGCGCTGATCGTGGTGCTGCGCTGGTGGCGGGACCGGCGCGGGCGCACCGTCGTCGCCTTCGCGGTGACGGCCGCCGTCGCCCTGGTGCCCGTGATCCCGCTGGTGCTGCTCGGACAGCGGCAGGTGGGCCGACAGATCAGTTGGATCAAGACGCCGCACCTGCGGAGCATCGCGGACATCTGGGACTCCCTCTTCGGCTCTCCGCTCGTCTCCCTCGCCATCGCGGCCCTGGCGCTGCTCCCGCTCGCGTGGAGCCGCGGCCGCCGGCCCGCCGTCGAACTCCTCTTGGTCGGCGCGGTTCCGATCGTGGCCGCCTGGGTGGTCTCGCAGGGCAGCACCTCGTACTTCATGGACCGCTACCTCCTCTTCACCGTGCCGGCCTGGGTGCTCGTCGCCGCCGCGGGCCTCGCGGCCCTGCGGCCCCGACCGCTCGGAGTGGCGGGTCTGGTCGCGGTGGTCCTGCTGGGCCTCCCCGACCAGCGGCAGCTCCGTACGGAGACGGTCAAGGCCGGCCGGGACGGGGAGGAGGCCGCGGCGGTCATCGCGAAGGGCTACCGGCCCGGTGACGGTTTCGTGCCGGTGCGGGGCACCGACAGCGTCTTCATGACCGACTTCCAGGTCGAGTACTTCCTGCCGCCGAAGGTCAAGCTCCGCGACGTGTTCGCCCAGCGCACCGCCGTCGCGAACGACGACCTGTTCCCGGTGGAGTGCGGGCAGCCCGAGAAGTGCCTCGGCACCACCCGGCGGGTGTGGGTGGTCACCTGGAGCGGGACGCAGAACCCGTACCACAAGCTCCCGAAGGAGCAGGCCGAGACGCTGGAAAAGCACTACAAGCTGGTCAAGAAGACCAAGGTCCACGGCCTCCAGGTGTCCCTGGTGGAACGCGTCCGGTAGCCGGCGCCGGCTACCGGACGGGCTACCGGCCGCAGTTCACCTGGTCGCCCGTGGCCACCGCGAAGCGGCCCTGGTAGGGGTCGTCCGCGCGGACCGGGACCACCTTCCGGTAGTCCGTGCCCGCCGTCACCAGGACGGTGCGGCCCTGGCCGGGTACGGCGCGCAGTTCGCTGCCCGGCAGCGCCGTCGCGACCGTGCGCGCCGAGCGGTCCCAGCGGGGGTCGTAAGTGATCACCGTGCGCTTGACGTCCCGGCGGACGGCGCCGCCGGGGCGGCCGGTGGTGTCGAAGCCGGTCGCGCGCAGCGCGGCGTCCACGCGGCCGCCGAGACCGTCGATCCGGGTGCCGTTCTCGACCTGGACCCGGATCTCGTCGGGCGGCACGTCGACCGCGACCGCCGCCGGAGGTCGGTTGCCGGACCGGTCGGGTTGCCCGGGCTGTCCCGGCTGCGCGGGCTGTCCCGGCTGTCCGGCGGGGGCGTCGACCAAGGGCCGGTCCTCGCGCAGCGACTCGAAGAGCTTGGCGGCCTTCGGCTCGTCCCACTTGACGGTCGAGCCGACCCCCTTGACCTCGTACGCGGTGTCCCCGACCGGCACCGAGGCGAACTCCGAGGAGGACGGGGTGAAGCCGCGCATCGCCTGCCCCAGCGCCAGCATCTGCTCCGAACCGAAGTCCCGGTCGGCCCGCACCGAGCCCAGCAGCGTCGAGCTGACCTGGTTGAACTTCACCGGGTTCAGCAGCACCCCGCTGCCGGTGGCCCGCTTGATCAGGGCGGCGACGAACCGCTGCTGGCGCTGCATCCGGCCGAGGTCCGCGGCGCCGTCGACGTGGCGCGAGCGTACGTACTGCAGGGCCTGGCCGCCGGTGAGGTGATGGGTGCCGGGCAGCAACTCCAGGCCGGTGTAGCTGTCGCGCATCGTCTTGGCGGTGCAGATCTCCACGCCGCCCACCGCGTCGACGGTCTTCATGAAACTGGTGAAGTCGACCTCCAGATAGTGGTCGATCTTCACCCGGGTCATGTTCTCCACGGTGCGCACGGTCAGGTTGGGGCCGCCCTCCGAGTACGCGGCGTTCAGCTTGATCGGGTGCGGCTTGTGCGCTTCGCCGGTGTTCTGGTCCTGGTGGGCGGGGACCTCCGCGTAGCTGTCCCGAGGCAGGCTGACCACGCTCGCGCGGTCCCGGTCGGCGGACAGGTGCACCAGCATGATCGTGTCGGTGCAGTGGCAGGGCGCCCCGCCGAGGCGGTACTCGCGCTTCTCCTCCGGCGTGATCTTGTCGCGGCCGTCGGTGCCGACGAGCAGGAAGTTCATCCCGTGCCCGGCCTGCGGGCGGTTCTTCATGTCCTTGAAGGGGTCCACCCGGTCGATCCCGGTGTCCAGACCGGTCATCACGGCGTGCCCGACGGCTCCGGAGGCCAGCACCACCAGCGCGAGGCCGCCCGCGAGCCGCACGCCCCACCGGGGCCGGTCCCCGGGGCGCCGGGCCTGGCCGGCAGCCCCGGCCCCACCCCCACCCCCACCCCCACCGCCGCGCAGCGTGCGCCGGGGCTGCCGTGGCCTGGCGGGACGGGTGGGACGGTGCGGCTGGGGCACGGGGGACACCTCCGCGGGGAACGGCAGGGACGAATGAGCCGATATCGGCGGGTATATCAGCTATGAGGGATTGGCTGATCGTCAGAACAGTAGGCCCATACGACCGGCGTCCGTCCGTACCGCTCGTCCGCCGCGCACCCGGTTCCCCCGTACGCGGTAACGTGACACCGATACCCGACCGTGAAGGACCACATGCCCGCCCAGCAGCCCGCAGTCTCGGTGATCATGCCGGTGCTCGACGAGGAACGTCACCTGCGTGACTCCGTCCGGCACATCCTCGCCCAGGAGTACACCGGCGAGATGGAGGTGGTGATCGCACTCGGGCCGTCCACGGACCGCACCGACGAGATCGCCGCCGAGCTCGTGCGTGAAACCGCGTCCGACGAACGCGCCCGCGTCCACACCGTGCCCAATCCCACCGGCCGCACCCCGGCCGCCCTCAACGCCGCCATCAAGGCATCACGTCACCCGATCGTGGTACGCGTGGACGGCCACGGCATGCTCTCCCCGAACTACATCGCCACCGCCGTCCGGCTCCTGGAGGAGACCGGCGCGCAGAACGTCGGCGGGATCATGCACGCCGAGGGCGAGAACGCCTGGGAGGACGCCGTCGCCGCCGCGATGACGTCGAGGATCGGCGTCGGCAACGCGGCCTTCCACACCGGTGGCGAGGCCGGCCCGGCCGAGACGGTCTACCTGGGCGTCTTCCGCCGCGAGGCGCTGGAGCGGCAGGGCGGCTACAACGAGGAGTTCATCCGCGCCCAGGACTGGGAGCTGAACTTCCGCATCCGCGAGGCCGGCGGGCTCATCTGGTTCTCGCCCGAGCTGAAGGTCCGGTACCGCCCGAGGCCCTCCGTACGGGCGCTCGCCAAGCAGTACAAGGACTACGGGCGCTGGCGCCGCGTCGTGGCCCGCTACCACTCGGGCTCCATCAACCTGCGCTACCTGGCCCCGCCCACCGCCGTCTGCGCCATCGCGGCCGGGCTGGTGGCGGGTGTCGCCCTCACTCCCTGGGCCCTCGCCGTCCCGGCGGGCTACCTCGCGGCGATCACCGGGGGCTCGATCCCGGCCGGCAAGGGGCTCTCCCTCAAGGCCCGGGCACAGATCCCGGTGGCCCTGGCCACCATGCACATGTGCTGGGGCTTCGGCTTCCTGACCAGCCCCCGCGCGCTGGCGGACAAGGTCATCGCCAGCCGCCGCCCGTCGGTGCCGAGCGACACCCCGTCAGGGGTCCGAACGTAGCGAACCGGACGGGAGCGCGCCGAAACGGCGCCCCCGTCCCGCGCACGCCCGTCCCACGTCCCGCGCGCCCGGATGCCCCGCACACGCCGCCCGACCGCGAAAACGTCGAAAGGGGTGGCCCGGTCCTTCACGGACCGGGCCACCCCTTTCGTCCTCCGTCGTCCGCCGGAGCGGCCCTCAGCTCACCAGCGGTAGGGCTTGTAGACGTCCATGCACTGCCCGCTGTCCGCGCCGTTGATCGCCTCGGCCGTGTCCGGGACCGACCCGGCCGCCGGCGGAGCCTGCTGCGGGTACGCCGTCCCCTCCCGCCAGTCGGCGCCGACGATCAGCGTGATCCGGGAGACGTCGGCCGACTGCTGCACCGCACTCGTGGGGATGCCGAGCGCCGCCGCGACGCTCTGCGCCTCGTCGACCAGGTCCGCGCTCGGGTAGCGGACCACGGTGGTCTTCTCCGGGATCAGCGCGCTGTCCGCCTTGGCCCCGGTGAAGCCCTTGCCGACCAGCGCCCCGGCGACCACCGAGGCCCGCTGCGGCGCGAGCGGCATCCCGGCGGCCGTGCCGTTGACCACGTGCACGGTGATCTTGTCGGGCGTGGTGACCGGCTGCTTCGACGCGTCACCACCCGCCGTCGGCCCGCTCGGCACGCCGGCCGGCTCGCTCGGCTGCGGACTCGGGGAAGCCTGCGGAGCGCCGTTCTTGTCGAAGGCCACGTCCTTGCGGACCATCGTCCACAGCTTGCCTGCGTCGGTCGGGTTGACGATCAGCCGGTCCCGGTCCCCCGGGTCCTGGAACGTCGGCATCGTCGTCATCGTGATGCGGTTCACCGGTACGTCCTTGAGCTGCATCGTCAGGTTGAACAGCTTCTTGACCGAGCCGATCTCCTCGGAGACCTCCAGTGCCTTCGTGCCGGCCTCCGCCAGGGCCGTGATCCGGCCGACGTCGGTGAAGGCGTTCTGGCTCTTCAGCTCCCGCATCATCGAGTTCATGTACATGTGCTGCGCCTGCGCCCGGCCCAGGTCGCTGCTGAACGCGTGCCGGGTGCGCAGCCACTGGAGCGCCTGCTCGCCCTTGATCTTGGTGACGCCCGCCCTCAGTTTGAGGCCGGAGCCGCCGTTGGAGGTGGGCAGCGGGCGGTCCCAGACGTTGTCCTTCACGCAGACGTCGACGCCGCCGATCGCGTCCGCCATCTGCACGACCCCGGAGAAGTCGATCATCATCCAGTGGTCGATGTAGATGTTGGTCAGCTTCTCCCAGGTCGCCAGGGTGCAGCCGGGGCCGCCGCGCCCGAGGGATTCGTTGATCATGGCGTGGGTCTTCTTGAACTTCTCGCCGGTCTTCGGGTCCGTGCACTCGGGTATGTCCACCACGGTGTCGCGCGGAACGCTGACCACCGAGGCGTTCTGCCGGTCGGCGGAGACGTGCAGCAGCATCTGCACGTCGGCGAGCGGAGGCGCCCCGATGCTGTCCCGGCTGCCGCCGAGTTCCACGTTCTCCGGCTTGTTCCGGCTGTCCGAGCCGAGCAGCAGGATGTTCAGCGGGCGCTGGCCCTTGGCGTTCGCCTCGGTCTTGGCCACGCCGCTGTCGCCGCTGAGCCGCTGGCCGCTGCGGATGTTGCCGTCGAGGTGCCGGTAGTAGAGGTACCCGGCCCCCGACGTGGCGAGGATCAGGAACGCCAGGATCGAGGCCCCCCAGAACAGCGCGCGCCGCCGGCGCCTGCGGACGGGCCGTCCGCGGCCGCCGGGGGGCCGGGCCCCCGCGGAGCCCGACCGCGGTGGGGGCACGACGCCGGTCGCGCCCGCACCGCCACCGGGTATGCCGCCGCCGGTGGCCTGGTCGGGCGCCCCCTCCCCACGCACGCTGCTGTGCCTCACGCGTCCCCCCTCAAGATCACAATGGTCGGTACGGTGCCGGTCCTACCGGCTACCGGCCGTCATACGCCCGGTCGGTGACGGGCGGGGCGGCTGACCGCCGCCCCCGGGCGCCCCCGGGCGTCCGCGCTACTTGGCGCAGATCGCCTTGTCGGCCTCTACCCGTTGGAGCCCCTCGGGCGCCTGTTCCGGTACGGGGCCCGAGATCGGGACACCCGGCTCCTTGAAGTCGGCGCCGAGCGTCAACTTCATCGGCGTGCGTGGCGCGGCGTCGGCCGGGCCCACCTTGAGGGCCGAACCGACGAGCCCCATCATGTCCGCCAGCGCCCGAGCCTGGTCGGCCTGGTTGGGCGCGTACTCCAACTGTGTGGTGTCGACCTTCGCCGGGGCGTTCCCGAGGTTGCTGGCCTTGCCCACGCCCTTGGTGTTCTGCAGCCAGGTCAAGGTGGTGGACGCCGAACCGGCGGGGCCGCCTCCGTTGAGGACGTTCACCCGGACGTCCGCCGCGGGCGCGCGATTGCCCTGGAGCTGCGCGTCCTGCTTGTTCTTGGCGTCCTGCGCCGCCGCCTTCTCCTTCTGCTCGACCTCCGTGAGCGAGACGTCGCCCCGGATCATCCGCAGCAGCGGATCGGCCTGCGAGGGGTTCAGCACGACGGTGATGTGCTTGCCCTGGGGATCGTTCGGGTTGTCGAGCACCGGCAGCGTCGTGAAGGTGATGTTCTTGAGGTTCATGCTCTTCAGCTCGCCCGCCAGCGCGGTGAGCTGCCCGATGGACCCTATGCCCTGGTCCACGCTCAGCGACTTGGTGGCCGCCTCGGCGAGGGAGAGGAACTTCTTCGGACTGGTCAGCGTCTCCTTGGACTTCATCTCGCGCATCATCGAACCGAGGAACTGCTGCTGCGTCTTGATGCGGTCCAGGTCGCTCTCGTTGCCGAAGGCGTGCCGGGTACGTACGAAGGCCAGGGCCTGCTCGCCCTGCAGCCGGCTCTCGCCCGCCGGGAGGTCGAGTTTGGAGTCCTTGTCGTGGACGGCCTTCTCCACGCAGACCGGGACGCCGCCGACGGCCGTGCTCAGGTTCTTCACCGCGTTGAAGTCGACCATCATGAAGTGGTCGACCTGGATCCCGGTGATCTGCTGGACCGTGCGCATCGTGCAGCCCGGGTCGCGACCTTCCTGGCCCAGGCTCTCGTTGAACCGGGTCGCGCGCTGGCCGGGAACGTTCTTGACGGAGCCGTCCGGCTGCTTCGTCGGGCACACCGGGATGGTGGTGATCAGGTCGCGCGGGATGGACAGCGCCGTCGCGTTGCTGCGGTCCTTGGAGACGTGGAACAGGATGGTGGTGTCCGCGTGGCCGACGCTGTTCGGGTCCCCGTAGCCCTCGTTGCCCTCGCCGCTGCGCTTGTCCGTGCCGATGACGAGGATGTTGATGGGCTGGTCCTTCTTGAAACCGCCCGTGCCCGCGGAACCGGTGTCGATGACGTTCAGGTTGCCGTTGAGGTGCTCGTAGTACAGGTACGCGCCGAGCGAGCCGGCGACGAGCACGAACGCGAGCGTCCCGCCGCCGATGACCAGCGCCTTCCGGCCCCGGAACGGGCGCTTCCCGCCGCTCCCGCCGCCCTTGCGGGAGCGCCCGGGTCGCCGTCCGCCGCCCCCGGGGGGAGCGTCGCCACGCCGCGGCCCCGGCACCGCCGGGGCCGCAGGGGAGGTGACGCGGGGAGCCGTACGCGAAGTGCGCGCTCTGCGGGGGGTGGCGACGGACGGCTGCTGCGCAGCGGAATCGCCCAGTCGCAGTTCGTAGTTGCCGGTGCGGGGGTTGAGAACCCACTGGTCAGCGGGGTCGATTTCGTCCGCCCGCCCACGGCTTTGCGCATCCACGGTTGCTCGAATCCTCCGTCGGTGCCTCGCGACGCGCCTCCCCCAAGGCGCACGGTCAACGTCCGGCTGCTGGTGCCCGGCGTCCTTAGCGGCCTGGGCACCGGATCGCTCACCTTATCCGGCCATGTCGACCTCAAACCATGGCGGTGACAAAACCCACCCCCCGCATAACGTGCCAAACCGCCCAACCGGAGCGGTTGGACCGCCTGCCTTTTGGATTGCTTTACCGGCAGTCGGGAGTGTCCGCCGTGGTGCCGGTGAAAGTGGGGACGGGCGAGGGGGGCGCGTCTGTTGCGGTGAGCCACGGATAGCGGGTCCGCGGCCCGTCCGTGGAGGACGGTCCCGCAGGGGGTTGTGAGGCGGTCGGCGAGGGCGGGGTGACCGTCAGCGGCCGATCCGTCCGCAGTTGGAGGAACAGCCGAGTCGCGTCCGGTTCAACCAGTTCGTCCCGGTTCGGGTCGGCGGCGTACGGGCGGCGCGGCACCGTGAGGAACCGGACCTGGTCCGTCGGGATGTCCCGCACCCCCCGCACGAGTTCGTACAACCCGCGCAGCGAGGCCAACCCCGGGTCGGTGGTCACCGAGGACGTCGCCGCGTCCAGTAGCGGATAGAGCCGCCCCGGGTTCAACAACACCCCGTTGCTCTGCACCTTCTTCACCAGGGCGGCGAGGAACTGCTGCTGGCGCCGCATCCGTTCGGTGTCACTGCCGTCGCCCACGCTGTAGCGGGCACGGACGAAACCGAGGGCCTGCTCCCCGTGCAGCATTTGACGCCCGGCGGGCAGCCGCAGCTTGGCCTCCGCATCGTCCATCGGCTGCTTGAGGCAGACCTCCACCCCGCCCACCGCGTCCACCATCTTCTTGAACCCGCCGAAGTCCAACACCATGTGGTGGTCGATCCTGATCCCGGACAGCTTCTCCACCGTACGGATCGTGCAGGCGGCCCCGCCCCACTGGTACGCCCAGTTGAACTGCGCCCGCTGCTCCTCGGTGCGGCTCCCGTCCGTCGTCAGGCAGCCCGGGATCTCCGTCACCAGGTCACGGGGTATCGACACCGCCGTCACGCTCTTCCGGTCCGCGGGCAGGTGCAGCAGGATCGCGGTGTCCGAGCGCTGGCTGCCCTTGTCCTGACCG
Organism: Streptomyces sp. NPDC046557; assembly: GCF_040645975.1. Taxonomy (NCBI): domain Bacteria; kingdom Bacillati; phylum Actinomycetota; class Actinomycetes; order Kitasatosporales; family Streptomycetaceae; genus Streptomyces; species Streptomyces sp. NPDC046557. Next base: position 24,395 of record NZ_JBEYZH010000026.1, on the reverse strand, counting down.
TAGCGGGCGTTGTCCTTGCCCGAACGGGTGTCCGAGCCGATGATCAGGATGTTCTGGGCGCCGTTGGTGAGGTGCGCCGGGCGCTCGCGGTCGTAGCGCTCCAGCTCGGCGACGGCGGAGGTGTCCTCCCGGATGTTGCCCTCCAGCTTCCGGTACAGCCACCACCCGGCGGCCGCCCCCGCCAGCACCAGCAGGGCCAGCCCGAGGGCGATCCAGCGCAGCAGCCGGCGCCGGTGGCCGCGCACAGGCGTGGGAACGCCTCCGCCCGCTCCAGTGCCGCCCGGTATGCCCGCGCTGTCCCTCACTTCCGTACCGTCCCCTCACCCGTACCGGTCGGCCGCACGGGTGGGTACGGCCTGTGCCGATCCTGCCCCCGGGCGGCCGGGGCGGCCCGGGGGCAGGCCCCTGTAAAGGGCCGTGCGGGTGACAAATCGCGGGAGTGGGCAGGGAGCGGGGCGTTGCGGTCGGGCTCCGGTCAGCCGGTGTGCGTGACCCGCTCGCTCTCGACCCGCTGCGCCAGCCCGGCCTCCGGCAAGCGGTCGAGGTTCCGGCACAGCACCACCGAACCACCCGAGGCGAGGGCGGCGAACAGCCCCGCCGAGAGCCCCTCCCAGGTGTCGTAGCCCAGCCCCGACAGCACCCGCGAGCCCTCGCCGAGCCCCCGCTCCGCCGCGTCCTCGCCGGCCCGGGCGACGACCTGGGCGTACGAGAGCTCCTCGCCGCCCACCACCAACCCGGGGGCGTCCGCGTCGACGGGCTGGAACGGCGCGAACCGGTCGCCCTGCCCCGGCACCTCCACCGCGTAGTCAGCGAACCCGGCCGGCGGCTGCGGGAAGCGCCCGCCCAGCGGCCGCAGCGCCAGCGCCACCCGCTCCCCGGTGCAGGCGGCGGCCGCCTCCAGGGTGTCCGGGCCGCTCACCACCACGTCGGCCGCGGCCGGGTCCCCGCCCACCTCGGCGACGACCCCGACGGAGGCACAGGCGAGCAGCCAGACCGCGCTCTGCCAGTGCGCCGGGAGCAGCAGCGCGAGCCGGGTCCCCGGCTCGGCGCCCAGGTCGCCCTGGAGCAGGTTGGCGGTCTTGGCCACCCAATTGGCGAAGGTGGCGACGGACAATTCGACGCGCTCGCCCGTGGCGTCGTCGTAGAAGGTGACGAGCGGGCGGCCCGGATCGGCGGCGAGCGCGGATCGCAGCAGGTCGGCAGGGGTGCGGTCAGTGGCGTTCACCCGCCCCAGCGTACGCGGCACGCTCCGCCGTACGGCGGCCCGCGGCTCCCCCGTACAGGGGAGGGGTATCCGCGTTTCAGCGGACGGGGCGTCAGTTCCCCGATGGCGGTTCGTGGTGTGCGTGCCCAGCATCTTTTCCATGCGTGGATTCCTTGCTTCCTCGATCGGCGTCGCGACGGCTGCCGCACTGGCCCTGCCGCTCGCGCTGACCACTCCGGCCCTGGCGGTCGTGCCCGGCGGCGCGACCGTCCCCGTGAACCCAGCCGGGTCCACCCAGTCGCTGCCGTTGGTCCCCCTGGGGCCGACGGCGGACCGCACGCCCGGCGTCCCCGGCATGAGCGCCGCCCCCCGCCTGCCCGAGACACGCGGCCTGACCGCACGCGAGGTCAATACGTTCTCGCTGGTCGGCGTCGTCTGGGACGACGCGAACACCCGGCTCCTCGGCCGGGTCCAGGTCCGTACCCGCTCCGCCCGGACGGCGACCTGGTCCGACTGGCAGGACGTCGAGACCCACAACGGCGAACACGCGGCCGACCCCGAAGCGGCCGAACGCGGCTCCGGACGCGTCCGCGGCAGCACCGCCCCGCTGTGGGTCGGCGAGTCCGACGGGGTGGAGGTCCGGGTCCGGGCCGAACCGGGCACCCGGTCCGCCGCCGCCCCGCTGCCGTCGGGCATGCGGCTGGAACTCGTCGACCCCGGCACGCAGAGCCGTACGACCTCCGCCACGACCGTCACCGACGGCAAGAACCCCGACAAGGCCTCCGGCCGCGAGGCGACGGGGCCGCGGGACGACGACAAGGACGACGACAAGGGGGACGGGGAACTGGCCCCCGGCATGACCATGGAGATGGCGGAGTCCTCCTCCGCGAACCTCCCGTTGGCCGCGCTGGGAGCCGACGAGATCACCGAGCTGAACAAGGCCGACTCCACCGCCGACGCGATCGCAGCCAGTGACGGCAGCCTCAGCGCCGCCGCCCGGCCCTACATCGGGCCGAGGCCCCGGATCGTCACCCGCAAGGGGTGGGGCGCGGACGAGAGCCTGCGCGAGTCGGGCTTCGTGTACACGAACACGGTGAAGGCGGCGTTCGTCCACCACACGGCCTCCGGCAACAACTACGCCTGTGAGGACGCCCCGTCGGTGCTGCGCAGCCTGTACCGCTACCACGTGCTCAGCGAGGGGTGGCGTGACATCGGCTACAACTTCGCCGTCGACAAGTGCGGCACGGTGTACGAGGGCCGGGCGGGCGGGGTCGCCAAGCCGGTGCTCGGCGCGCACACCATGGGCTTCAACACGAACAGCATGGGCGTCGCCGTGATCGGCACCTTCACCTCCACGGCCCCGCCGGCGGCGGCGGTACGGGCGGTGGCCGGCCTGACGGCGTGGAAGCTCGGCCTCTTCGGCGTGGACCCCCGTGCGAAGACGACCCTCACCTCGGGCGGCGGCAACCGGTACGAGAAGGGCACCAAGGTCCGGATGAACGTCATCTCGGGCCACCGCGACGGCTTCGCCACGGAATGCCCGGGCCGCCTCCTCTACAACCAACTCCCCCCGACCCGCACCACCTCGGCCAAACTCCAGGGCCGCTGACGCACCGACTCCGCCGACCACCCCGGCCCCGCCGATACCGGGGGCGCGGGGTGCGGGGCGAAGCCCCGGAAGCCCGGCGCAGCCGGGGCCGCGCGCGCCGACGGCGCCGCACCCGGCCCCGGGATCCCGCCGCGCCCAGGTCCGGGCGCCGCACCCGGCCCCGGCCCCGCCCTCCCGGGCCCCCCGCCCCGGCTCTGGCTCGGGCCCCCCGCCCCCGGGATAGGCTCAAGGCGTGGCCGGCCGCTTCGATCCCCTCACCCCCACCGCAGCCCGCGGCGGCCGCACCGGTGTGCCCACCGGCCCCGGCCGCCGGGCCGGAGCCGGCGCGCGCAGCCGCGTCTGGGCCCCGCCCGGCCCCCTCGACCTCGGCCTCACCCTCGGCCCCCTGCGCCGCGGCCCCGCCGACCCCACCTTCCGCACCACCCCCGACGGCTCCGTCTGGAAGACCAGCCGCACCCCCGACGGCCCCGCCACTCTCCGCGTGGCCGCCGCCGCCCACGAGGTGCACGCCGAGGCGTGGGGCCCCGGCGCGGCCTGGGCCCTCGACACCCTTCCCGCCCTGCTCGGCGCCGACGACGACCCCGCCGCCTTCGTCCCCCGCCACCGCCTCGTGCACACCAGCCACCGCCGCCGTCCCGGCCTGCGCCTGACCCGCACCGGCCTGGTCCTGGAGTCCCTCGTCCCGACCGTGCTGGAGCAGAAGGTCACCGCCGACGAGGCGTACCGCGCCTGGCGCCGCCTGGTCCGCCAGTACGGCGAGCCCGCCCCCGGCCCGCGCCAGGACCTGTACGTGATGCCCTCGGCCCGCACCTGGACCCTGATCCCCTCCTGGGACTGGCACAAGGCGGGCGTCGACATGAAGCGCTCCGCCACCATCCTGCGCGCCGCCCGCGTCGCGAACCGGCTGGAGGAGGCCGCGACCATGGAACCCCTCGCGGCCGCGCGCCGCCTGGAGGCCGTCCCCGGCATCGGGCCCTGGACCTCCGCCGAGACCCTCCAGCGCAGCAACGGCGCCCCCGACGCCGTCACCACCGGGGACCTCCACCTGCCCGGCATCATCGGCTTCGCGCTCGCCGGGGACCGGGACGCCGACGACGCCGCCATGCTGGAGCTCCTCGCCCCGTACGCGGGCCAGCGCCACCGCGCCGCCCGCCTCGTCCTCCTCGCCGGGCACGCCCCTCCCCGCCGGGCCCCGCGCATGTACCGCACGGACATCGGCAAGCTGTAGCGCGGCTCGCCGGACCGGGCCGTTCACCGGACCTCGACGAACGGCGGCCGTTCACCGGACCTCGACGAACGCCTCCGCGTCCCGCGCCGGCCGCTCCGCCGGAGCCGCCGCCGGGTGGCCCACCGCCACGGTCCCCATCGGGTCCCACCCCTCGGGCAGCCCCAACACCTTGCGCACCACGTCCCGGCAGAACATCGTCGAGGACACCCACGCCGAGCCCAGCCGCTCCCCGGCCAGCGCGACCAGGAAGTTCTGCACGCCCGCGCCCATGGCGACCACGAACATCTCGCGCTCCGCCGCGTCCCGCCGGGCGTGCCCGTAGTCGTGCGCGCCGTCCGTCACCATGCACGGCACCACCAGGTAGGGGGCGTCGCGCAGTACGTCCCCGCGCCGCACCCGCTTGGCGATGGACTCCTCGGGCTTCCCGTCCCGCCGCAGGTCGGCGATCCACGCGTCCCGCATCGCGTCGAGCAGTTCCACCCGCGCGGCGGCCGACTCCAGCAGCACGAACCGCCACGGCGTCGTGTGGTGCGGCGCCGGGGCCGTCACCGCCGCCGCCACCGCCCGGCGGACCGCGCCCGGGTCCACCGGGGCGTCCGTGAACGCCCGCACCGTGCGGCGCCTCGTCACGGCCTCCCGTACCGCCTCCGACGTGCCGAGCCGGAACATGTCGTCGTCCGCCGCCCGGACCAGGTCAGCCGCCGAGGACCCCTCGCCCAGCAGGTGCGGCAGTCCCCGGACGACGGCCACCGGCAGGCCGGCCGCCTTGCCCTTGACGAGGTCACCGGCCGCGGCGAGTTCGTCCGCCGTGGCGACGACCGTCGCGCTCAGCGGGTTGCCGTGCGCGTCGAAGCCGCCCCGCAGGTCGTCCAGTACGCGCACTCCGGCCGCGCCGATCGCCACGTCCGTCAATCCGCTGCGCCAAGGCCGCCCGAAGGTGTCCGTCACGATGACGCCGACATCCACCGCGAGCGCCTTCCGCAGCCCCTCGCGGATCGCCGCCGCCGAGGCGTCCGGGTCCTCGGGGAGGAGCAGCACCGTCCCGGGTTCCGTGTTGGAGGCGTCCACGCCGGCGGCGGCCATCACCAGTCCGCGCCGGTCCTCGACGATCCGCAGGGCGCCCCGGCGGGCGACGACCCGTACCGTCTCGGCGTCTATCGCCTCCTCGCGGGAATCGGCCCGTACGATCCGACCCTCCGCCTTGGACACGATCTTCGAGGTGACCAGCAGCACGTCGCCGTCCCGCAGTCCCGGTTCCGCGGCGGCGATCAGCCGGGCGAGGTCGTCGCCGGGCCGGACCTCCGGAATGCCGGGGACCGCACGCACCTCGTACGAGGGGGCACTCACCGGGACGCCTCCGCCAGCTCCAGCGCCGCCCGGGCCATCTCGGCCGTGGCGGCGGTGTCGGTCATCATCAGCGGTACCGCGCGGCAGGTGATCCCCGCGGCCTCCACCTCCGCGACGGCGTCCGCGTCGGCGGTGTCGACGAGCCAGCCGTCGAGCAGTCCCGTCCCGTAGTGCAGGGCGACCGCCGCGGCGGTCGACTCGACGCCGACCGCGGCCAGCACCTTGTCCGCCATCCCGCGCACGGGGGCGCCCCCGACGATGGGGGAGAGGCCGACGACCGGCGCGTCGGCGGCGGCCACGGCCTCCCGGATGCCGGGCACGGCGAGGATGGTGCCCACGGACACGACGGGGTTGGACGGCGGGAAGAGGATCACGTCGGCGGCCGCGATGGCCTCCAGCACGCCGGGTGCGGGCTTGGCCTGCTCGGCGCCGACCGGCACCACGGCCTCCGCGTCGACCGAGGCGCGCATCCGGACCCAGTACTCCTGGAAGTGGACGACCCTGCGTTCGCCGGTCTCGGGATCGGTGAGGGCGACGTGCGTCTCGACGCGGTCGTCGGACATGGGCAGCAGCCGTACACCGGGCCGCCAGCGGTCGCAGAGGGCCTCGGTGACGGCACTGAGCGGGTAGCCCGCACCGAGCATCTGCGTACGGACGATGTGGGTCGCGAAGTCGCGGTCGCCGAGGCCGAACCAGGTGGGACCGACCCCGTACGCCGCGAGTTCCTCCTTGACGGTGAAGGACTCTTCGGTGCGGCCCCAGCCCTGGTCCTCGTTGATGCCACCACCGAGGGTGTACATCACCGTGTCCAGATCGGGGCACACCTTGAGCCCGAACAGGTGAATGTCGTCACCGGTGTTGCCGATGACCGTGATGTCCGCTTCGGGGACGGCGGACTTGAGTCCGCGGAGGAAACGGGCGCCGCCGATACCGCCGGCCAGAACAACAATGCGCATGCAGCGCAGTCTGTCAGGCGCCGCCGCCCACGGGCGGGCCGGTCAGACGGACAGCGACGCGGGCCGGGCCTCGGGCCGCGCCGGGGAGCAGCTGTGCATGGGCATCTCGGTCAGGCCGGGGAAGTAGACGTGCAGGCTGACGGCCCCGTCGAGGGTGTCGTTGACGACCTCGTGGGCGTAGCCGGGGGCGAAGACGCGCTGGGCGCCGGCGGCGAGGGTGAGCGGGCCGCGCGGGCCGTGCTCGGTGAGCTCGCCCTCCAGGACGGTCAGGATGCCGGAGGAGTCGCCGTGGTCGTGGAGGCCGCTGCCCTGCCCGGGGACCCAGCTGAGCAGCCACACCTCGTAGCCGGGGCCGGTGCGCAGGCGGTGGTACCAGCGGGTGGTGGCGTCGTAGCGGACCAGGTGCTCCCACTGGGTGCGGTCGGCCGCGACGGAACGGGCGAGGCCCACGAACTCGGCGACGGTGGCCGGGTGTTCGCGGGCGGGCTGGAGCAGGTGCGGTACGGAGAGGATGTCGCCGGCGATCTGGAGGTCGCTCTCGACCACGGCGGGTGCGGCGGTCCGCGGGGCGCTGGGCCGGAGGGCGCTGGTCTGGGGGGTGCTGTTCATCGGGGGAGTCCTCGACGGATGTCAGTCGTGCTGGCGGTCGCTGTTGGGGGAGCCGGTCGCTCTGGGAGCCGGGGCTCCGGAGGCATCAACAGCAGCAACAGCGACAGCGAACCTGGGCAGCGCACAGGAACCCACGAATGGGGGTCCGGGTGGCGGCTGCGGGCGCTGACATGCGTACAAGGAGAACGGGCCGAGGGCCGGACTGTCAACCCAATGTCGGAAATGGTCGAAAAGATTCACCTCATCCGGTTACCGCGTGCGGAGAAAGGTTTGTGCAGTCCCGACCAGGGCATGTGGCGCTGGGTATGGCCCTTCCGCACGACCTCAAACCTCATGGCGTCACTCGTGACCGGAATGTGATCCGCGCCGCATCTTCGGCCGGATCGCAACCACACGCCGGAGTGACGCGTGGGCTACGAGTGCGGGCGGTGGCTTCGCGGCACCTATGGCATGTGTCACGATTTTTGGCGATATGAACACTTAGTGCATTCGCTTGGTTCCGCAGAGTGAATAAGGGGCCCAATAGCAGACCCCGGCTTGACTGCGCCGGAGCCACGCACTTGTAATTTCACTCGTGTCGTTACGTAGCGATCAGTAACGACAACACCACGGGGACGCACAGACAGAGCGAGGGGCGCACATGACCGAGCTGTTTCAGGAACTGCTGGTCGAGGAGGCGGACGAGGAGCTCGGATGGCAGGAGCGCGCTCTGTGCGCCCAGACCGACCCCGAATCCTTCTTTCCCGAGAAGGGCGGCTCCACCCGCGAAGCCAAGAAGGTCTGCCTCGCCTGCGAGGTCCGCTCCGAATGCCTTGAGTACGCCCTCGCCAACGACGAGCGATTCGGCATCTGGGGCGGCCTCTCCGAGCGGGAGCGCCGCCGCCTGAAGAAGGCAGCCGTCTGAGCCGCTCCACGCCCGGACGGACACACCCGACCGCATAGCGAACCAAGCCAACGGTCCGCCTCCCGCACCTTCCCCGCAGGAGGCGGACCGGTGTGTTCCCAGCCGTTAGTGTGGGGCGCTGTCCAGCAGCCTCCGAGGGCACACCACCCCCGGACCTCCCCCAGGACCCGTCCCGGGGGAACCCCCCACGGTCGGAGGGCCCGTACCGCGATGTCCCCGCTCAGCAGCTCGACGGCCTCCCATCAGGCGGCCGGCGCACCCGAGTTCCCCCGGCACGTCGTCACCGCCGTCCTCGTCGCCCACGACGGCGCCCGTTGGCTGCCCCGCACCCTCGCCGGCCTCCTCGCCCAGGAACGCCCCGCGCAGCGCCACGTCGCCGCCGACACCGGAAGCTCCGACGACTCCGCGCGCCTGCTCGCCGAAGCCCTCGGCCCCGACAACGTTCTCCACCTCGCCCGCCGCACCGGATTCGGCACCGCCGTGGACGAAGCCGCCCGCACCGCCGGCGTGCCGACCCTTGAGGACCTCCCGTACCTCACGCGCCCCAGCGGCTGGGACCCCGTCAGCCGTACCTGGCGCGACGACGCCTACGACCTCCCCGAACTCCCCCACGGCGAACCCGTCCAGTGGCTCTGGCTGCTCCACGACGACAGCGCCCCCGAGCCCGACGCCCTCACCGAACTGCTGCGCGTCGCCGACGAGAACCCCGACGCGGCCGTCATCGGCCCCAAACTCCGCGGCTGGTACGACAAGAGGCAGCTCCTCGAAGCCGGCGTCACCATCGCCCGCGGCGGCCGCCGCTGGACCGGCCTCGACCGGCGCGAACAGGACCAGGGCCAACACGACCAGATCCGCCCCGTCCTGTCCGTCTCCACCGCCGGCATGCTGGTGCGCCGCGACGTCTACGACGCCCTCGGCGGCTTCGACCGCCGCCTGCCCCTCATGCGCGACGACGTCGACCTCTGCTGGCGCGCCCACAGCGCCGGCCACACCGTGCTCGTCGCCCCCGACGCCGTCATGCGGCACGCCGAGGCCGCCGCCCGCGAACGCCGCACCGTCGACTGCGCCGGCCGCTCCGCCGTCAGCCCCCACCGCGTCGACAAGGCCGGCGCCGTCTACACCGTGCTGGCCAACTCCTCCGGCCGCGCCCTGACCTACGTCCTCCTGCGCCTGATCGTCGGCACCCTGCTGCGCACCTTGGGCTACCTCATCGGCAAGGCCCCCGGCCAGGCCGTCGACGAGTTCACCGGCCTGCTCGCCACCCTGCTGCGTCCCGGCCGGATCCTCGCCGCCCGCAAGGCCCGGCGGCGCCCCGCCATCCCCGCCGCCGAGCTGCGCCCGCTCTTCCCGCCGCCCGGCTCCACCGTGCGCGCCAACGCCGAACAGCTCGCCGGGTACTTCGGCGCGGACAGCGACACCGACACCGCCGGAGCGAGCCGGCACGGCGCCGCCACCCCCCTCGAACCGGGCTCCGAAGACGCCGACTACCTGGAGATCGAACAGTTCGCGCGGCTCAAGCGGATCGCCCGCAAACCCGCCCCCGTCCTGTTCGCCCTCCTCCTGCTCGTCTCCCTCATCGCCTGCCGCGCCCTGCTCTTCGGCGGCTCCCTCATGGGCGGCGCCCTGCTGCCCGCCCCCGACCGGGGCCTCGACCTCTGGCGCGCCTACACCTCCGACTGGCAGCCCGTCGCCGCCGGGACCACCGCCGGCGCACCGCCCTACCTGGCCGTCCTCGGCGCCGTCGCCACCCTGCTGTTCGGCTCTGCCCAGGCCGCCCTCACCCTGCTCCTCGTCTGCTCGGTGCCCCTCGCCGGACTGACCGCCTACTTCGCCTCCCGGCCGCTCGTCGAATCCCGACTGCTGCGCGCCTGGGCCGCCGTCGCCTACGCCTTCCTGCCCGCCGTGACGGGCGCCCTCGCCGCCGGCCGCCTGGGCACCGCCGTCCTCGCGATCCTGCTGCCGCCGCTGGCCCGTTCCGCCGCCACCGCCTTCGGCCTCGCCGCGCCCGCCGACTCCCCGGACGGCAACGGCGGCAATGGCGGCAGCGGCGGCAACGGCAATGGCGGTGACCGGCGCGCGGTGTGGACCACCACCCTCCTGCTGACGCTGGCCACCGCCTTCACCCCCGCCCTCTGGCCGCTCGCCGCCGTCCTCGGCGTCGCCGCACTCCTCTCCCGCCCCGCCCGCCGCGCGGCCCACGCGCTCCGGTTGCTCGCCGTCCTCGCCGTACCGCTCCTGGCCCTCGCACCCTGGTCCCTGGGCCTGCTCACCCACCCCGACCGCTTCCTGCGCGAGGCCGGCCTGCCCTACGTCACCGGCCCCGCCACCGCCCTCGACCTGCTCGGCGCCGGCCCCGGCGGCCCCGGCACCACCGGCGCCGCCCTGCTGCTCGGCGTCGTACTCGCCGCCCTCGCCGCCCTGCTGCGCGCCGACCGGCGGTTCGCGGTCCGCGCCGCCTGGACCACCGCCCTGGCCGCCCTGCTCCTCGCCGTCCTCGTCAATCGGAGCGGCTGGGCGGGCCCCGCCACCCTCGTGTACGGCCTCGCCCTGCTGACGGCCGCCGTGGTCGGCGCGGACGGCGCCACGGAACGCGTCGCCGCCCGCAGCTTCGGCTGGCGCCAGCCGCTGGCCGCCCTCATCGCGCTCGGCGCCGCCGCCGGCCCCCTGCTCTGCGCCGCCGGCTGGATGGTCGCCGGCGCCGACGGACCCCTCCGGCGCCGCGACCCCGTCCAGGTCCCCGCCTTCGTCGCCGCCCAGGCCGACGACAGCAACCGCAGCCGCACCCTGGTCCTCGGCGGCACCTCGCCCACCACCGTGTCCTACGCCCTCGTCCGCGGCTCCGGCGCCCGACTCGGCGACGCCGAACTCCTCGCCGAAGCCGGCGCCGAACCCCGGCTGGCCAAGGTGGTGTCCAGCCTGGTCTCCGGCTCCGGCGCCGACCAGTCCGCGCAGTTGGGCGGTTTCGCCATCCGCTACATCGTCCTCCCCGCCGACGGGCCCCGGCAGTTCCGGCAGGTCCTCGACGCCACCCCCGGCCTCAAGGCCAATCGGCAGGACGACGGCACCGCCGTCTGGGAGGTCGAACGCTCCCTCGCCCGCGCCGTCATCGTCCCCGGCAAGCAGGGGCAGGCCCCCATCGCCGTCGAGGCGGGGCCCGTCGAGGCCCACACCAAGATCCCCGCCGGGGACGAGGGTCGGCTGTTGCGGATCGCCGACCGGGCCGCCCCCGGCTGGCAGGCCACCCTCGACGGCAAGCCCCTCAAGGCCAAGACCGTGGACGGCTGGGCGCAAGGCTTCGAACTGCCCGCCAAGGGCGGCCGCCTGGACCTCGCCTACCAGGACTCCCTCGCCCGGGACGCCTGGCACTGGGCGCAGGGCCTGCTCGCCCTGCTGCTGCTCGTACTGGCCCTCCCGGGCCGCCGGGCCCGGCTCGACGACGACCTTCCCGAGGAAGGCGCCGCCGTCCCGGAGCAGCCCGGCCCCGGTGAGGGCCGGCGCGCCCGCCGGCTGCGCGCGGGAGCGGAGCCGCAGGCCGAGGCGCCGGCCCCCACCGAAGCCGCCGTCGCCGCCGACCCGTACGCGCAGATCCCGGCGCAGCCGACGTACGGCGACCAGGGTTACGGGGAGCAGGCGTACGGGGACCGGGGCTACGCGGACCGCACGTACGCCGACCAGGGCTACGGCAACGGCGACCAGGCGTACGCGGAACCGGCGCCCGGCGAGGAGACGTACGCCTACCCGGCCTACCCGTACGAGCAGCAACAGCAACAGCAACAGCAGCCGTACGCCGAGCCGTACCCCTACCCGCAGGCGCCGTACGACCCGTACCAACAGCAACAGCCGCACCAGCAGGAACAGCCGCCGTACACCTACGGACAGCAGGACCCGCGCCAGGACGGGAGCCCCCAGCAGTGAAGCAGCGCGCCCCCCTCACCCTGGCGGCCGTCGCGGCGGCACTGGCCGCCATCACCGGCATCGCCTCCCTCACCGCCCCGGCCGCCGCCCCCGCCGACGCGAAGAAGGCGGCCGGCTCCCGGATGCCGGTGGAGCAGTCCGTGCTGGTGTGCCCCGCACCCAGCTCCTCCGACATCGCCGAGACCACGTACACCTCGATCACCCCCGGCGCCGCCGGCGGCAAGGGCGCGGCCCGGCTCGCCACCAAGGACGGCAAGACGGTCCTGGAACCGAAGGAGCCGGGCAAGCCCGTCGGCGCGAACGCCTCCGGCGCCGAGGCACCCGCCCTGACCGGCACCGCGAGCGGGAGTCTCGCCCCCGGCTGGACCGCCCAGCAGACGACGAAGGTCGCGGTCGGGCAGGCGCGGGGCCTGCTCGGAGTCGGCTGCACCAACCCCGGCACCGACTTCTGGTTCCCCGGCGTCAGCACCGCCAAGGGCCGCCAGGACTACATCCACCTCACCAACCCCGACGACACCGTCGCCGAAGTGGACATCAAGCTCTACGGCCCGGACGGGCTCCTCAAGGACAAGCCGGGCAGCCCCGACCGCGTCTTCCAGGTCGACCCGCACTCCACCGCCCGTGTCCTGCTCTCGCCCCTCGTCCCCGACACACAGGTCGCGGACGTCACCGCGCACGTCACGACCGGCTCGGGCCGGGTCGGCGCCTCCGCGCAGATCTCCGAGGACGGTGTCGGCGCCGACTGGCTGCCGGCCTCCACCGACCCGACCGGGTCCCTGGTCCTGCCGGGCATCCCGGCCGACGCCACCTCCGTACGCCTGGTCGCCTACGCGCCCGGCCAGGACGACGCCGACCTGAAACTCCGCCTCGCGGGACCGGGCGGCACCCTCACCCCGGCCGGGAACGAACAGCTGCACGTCAAGGCCGGCATGACGGCGAGCGTGGATCTCAAGGACGTGACCCGCGGCGAGCCGGGCTCGCTCCTGCTGACCCCGGCCGACCCGAAGAAGCCCGTACCGGTCGTCGCCGCGGTACGCGTGGTGCGGGGCAGCGGCACCAAGCAGGAGCTGGGCTTCGTCCCGGCCACCTCACCGGTCGGCGCGCGGGCGACCGTCGCGGACAACCGCTCCGACGACAAGGCGACCGTCCTGGCCCTCACGGCGGTCGGCGCCGACGCGAAGGTGCGCGTCACCGCCTCGGCGGGCACCGAGGGCGGCGGGCCGGCCGTCCGGGAACTCACCGTCAAGGCCGGCACCACCCAGGCCCTCTCCCCGCCCCCCGCCCCGACCGGCGGCAAGGGGGCGTACGCCCTGACGATCGAGACGCTCTCCGGCGGACCGGTCCACGCCTCGCGGACCCTGACGCTGCCGCAGGACGGCATCCCGATGTTCACGGTCCAGCCGTTCTCCGACGACCACTCGACGGTGGCCGTGCCGAAGCCATCGCAAGACCTGGGGGTCCTCTTCCAAGGCCCCGTACCCGCGGGTCAGTCCTGGCCGTAGCGCGGGTCCACGATCTCCGGGGAGAGCCCCAGCAGGTCCGCCACCTGTTCCACCACGATCTCGTGGACCAGCAGCGCCCGCTCGTCCCGTGACTTCGCGCGGATCTCCACCGGCCGCCGGAACACCACGATCCGGGCCGGCCGGCCCTCAGCCGCCTCGGCGATCCCGCCGAGCGGCACGGCCTCGTCGTTCCAGCCGCCCTCCGGGCCGCCCGGCGGCCCGGGCACGTCCGCGACGACGAACTCCACCTCGGCCAACTGCGGCCACCGCCGCTCCAGCCGCTCCACCGAATCGCGCACCAGGTCACCGAAGAGCTCCGACCGGCTCGCCGCCAGCGGGACCTGAGGAGGCGCCACCGGCCCCCGCATGCCCCGCCCGTGCCGGTCACGCCGGCGCGGCCGCGGCTCGGCAGCAGGGGGAGGGGAGCCGGCGGAGGAGGGGCCAGGAGGGCTCGGGGGAGTCAGCGGGCTGTCCGTCACCCCCGCAGGGTAGCCCTCACCCGGCCGCCCGGCAGGGGCCCGGCCCTGTCACGGACCGATGTCGTACCGCGAACGATCCGGCCAAGGTTCCCGCCCGTTCGAGGCGACACGGCCGGGTGGCCGACGGCGGAGTCGTCGCGGCCCGGTCAAGAGTGCGGTACCGTCCAACGTCGTGAGCCTTGTACGTCGCTGTTCGCGCACCGCGTGCGGCCGCCCTGCCGTCGCCACACTGACGTACGTCTACGCCGACTCGACCGCAGTTCTCGGCCCGCTCGCCACCTACGCCGAACCCCACTGTTACGACCTGTGCGCCGAGCACTCCGAGCGCCTGACCGCCCCCCGGGGCTGGGAAGTCGTGCGCCTGACGGACGGCGGCCCCCCGTCGCGCCCCAGCGGTGACGACCTCGAAGCGTTGGCCAACGCCGTGCGCGAAGCCGCCCGTCCGCACGACCGCGCCGCCGGGGCCGGCACGTCCGTACCGGGCCCGCAGGCCACCGGCGAGACCCGCCGCGGACACCTGCGCGTCCTGCGCTCGCCGGAATCCTGACGGCCCCCCGCCCCCTCCTCGCCCGAAACCCGGTACTCCGTCCAGGGTAGGTTTGCCCTACCGCACGGATCCTTCAGGAGGGCAGGCAGTGGCCGCAGATCTTTCGAACATCGTCAAGGCGTACGACGTACGGGGCGTCGTACCGGACGAGTGGGACGAGCCGCTGGCCGAACTGTTCGGTGCCGCCTTCGTCGAGGTGACCGGGGCGACGGCGATCGTCGTCGGACACGACATGCGTCCCTCCTCGCCCGGCCTTTCCGCGGCCTTCGCCCGCGGCGCCGCGGCCCGCGGGGTCGACGTCACGCTGATCGGTCTGTGCTCCACCGACCAGCTCTACTACGCCTCCGGCAAGCTCGACCTGCCCGGCGCGATGTTCACCGCCTCGCACAACCCGGCCCGGTACAACGGCATCAAGCTGTGCCGGGCGGGCGCCGCTCCGGTGGGCCAGGACACCGGGCTGGCCACCATCCGCGAGCTGGCGGAGAAGTGGTCGGACGAGGGCGCCCCGGCGATCCCCGCCGGCACCACCCCGGGCACCATCACCGAGCAGGACACCCTCGCCGGGTACGCCGAGCACCTCAAGTCGCTGGTGGACCTGCGCGGCATCCGTCCGCTCAAGGTGGTCGTGGACGCGGGCAACGGCATGGGCGGCCACACCGTCCCGACCGTCTTCGAGGGCCTGCCCCTGGAGCTGGTCCCGATGTACTTCGAACTGGACGGCACCTTCCCCAACCACGAGGCCAACCCCCTGGACCCGAAGAACATCGTGGACCTCCAGGCACGGGTGAAGGCCGAGGGCGCCGACCTGGGCCTGGCCTTCGACGGCGACGCCGACCGCTGCTTCGTCGTCGACGAGCGCGGCGAAGGCGTCTCCCCGTCCGCGATCACCGCGCTCGTCGCGGCCCGCGAGCTCTCCCGCAACGGCGGCAGCGGTGTCGTGATCCACAACCTGATCACCTCCTGGTCGGTCCCGGAGGTCGTCAAGGAGAACGGCGGCACCCCGGTGCGCACCCGCGTCGGCCACTCCTTCATCAAGCAGGAGATGGCCGCCTCCGGAGCGATCTTCGGCGGCGAGCACTCGGCGCACTACTACTTCAAGGACTTCTGGAACGCGGACACCGGCATGCTCGCCGCGCTCCACGTCCTGGCGGCCCTGGGCGGCCAGGACGGCTCCCTCTCCGACCTGGTGTCCTCCTACGACCGCTACGTCGGCTCCGGCGAGATCAACTCCACCGTCGCCGACCAGGCCGGCCGCACCGCCGCCGTCAAGGACGCCTACGCCTGCGGGGACGACGTCACCGTCGACGAACTCGACGGCCTCACTGTCACCACCGCCGACTGGTGGTTCAACCTGCGGCCATCCAACACCGAGCCGCTGCTGCGCCTCAATGTCGAGGCCCGGGACCTGGCCACCCTCGCCAAGGTCCGCGACGAAGTCCTGGCCCTCGTCCGCGCCTAACCGTCCGCGGGTAATGCACCCCCGCGCACACCCCCTGTGCCACCGTCACCGCCGGGCCGCGATCCAAGCGACCCGGCGGTACGCTGACCTCGCCCAAACCGCATGTTCGAAGGGAAGCGCACCATGCCGCTCGAAGCCGGCCTTCTGGAGATCCTCGCCTGCCCCGCCTGCCACTCGCCCCTGGAGGACAAGTCGGCCGACGCGGACGCCCCCGAGCTGATCTGCACCGGCCAGGACTGCGGTCTCGCCTACCCGGTCCGCGACGGCATCCCGGTCCTCCTCGTCGACGAGGCCCGCCGGCCCGCCTGAGCGCCGCGCCGCTCCGCCCGCACCACGACACCCCGCGCAGACCGCAGACGTCGTCAACCCCGCCGGAGGCCGCCATGCTCGACGAGTCCATCCTCGACGCGCCGGAGGAACTCGCCCGCGCCGACCGCCGGGGCCTCCTGCGCGGCGCCGCCGAAGCCGGGGCCCGCGTCCGCACCGCCGCCCGGCACGCCACCGAGGCCGGCCTCGGCGACCTGCGGCCCGAAGGCCGACCCCGCGCCGTACTGATCGCCGGGCCCGGCACCGCGGCGACCGGCGTCGCCGACCTCCTCGGCGCCCTCGCCGGAGCCTCCGCCCCCGTCACCCGCCTACACCCCACCGGCGTCGCACACGCCGCCGGGGCGCTGCGCTGGACCCTGCCCGGCTGGGCGGGCCCCGTCGACCTGCTGCTCGTCGCCACCACCGACGGCACCGAGCCCGGCCTCGCCGTCCTCGCCGAGCAGGCGTACCGGCGCGGCTGCACCGTCGTGGCCGTCGCCCCCGAGCGGTCCCCGCTGAGCGAAGCGGTGGACGGCGCGCACGGAGTCCTCGTACCGATGGCCAAGGCCCCCTACCAGGAGTACGACGAATCGGCCGCCGCCGGCCCCGGCGCCCTGTGGGCCCTGCTCACCCCGCTCTTGGTGCTGCTCGACAAGGTCGGCCTCGTCGCCGCCGCCCCCGACGCGCTCCAACTCGTCGCCGACCGGCTCGATCGCACCGCCGAACGCTGCGGGCCCGCGATCGCCACCTACTCCAACCCGGCCAAGACCCTCGCCACCGAACTCGCCGACTCGCTCCCGCTCATCTGGAGCGAGGGCGTCGCAGCCGGACCGGCCGGACGTCGCTTCGCCGCCACCCTCGCCGAACTCGCCGGCCGCCCCGCACTGGCCGCCGAACTCCCCGAAGCGCTGCCCGCCCACGGAGTCCTGCTCGCCGGGGCCTTCGCCGCCGGCGCCGACCCCGACGACTTCTTCCGCGACCGCGTCGAAGAACCCCAGGCCCTCCACGCCCGCGTCGTCCTGTTGCGCGACCGGCCCACCGGCGGCCTCAGCGCCGCGCCCGCCGCCCGAGAACTCGCCCTCGGCCACGACACGGCCATCAGCGAACTCGAACCGGAGGAAGGCGGCGAACTGGAACAGCTCGCCGAACTCCTCGCCGTCACGGACTTCGCCACCGCCTACCTCGCGCTGGCCTCCAGGGCACACGGCTGAGGCACCCGCCGGAGCCTCAAAAACACAACCCAATTCCACAGCCAGGAAGACGACGATGGACCGCCTCACGAACCCGATCCGCCCCTACTCCTGGGGATCCACCACCGCGATCCCGGGACTCCTCGGGGTGGAGCCCACCGGTGAGCCGCAAGCCGAGCTGTGGATGGGCGCCCACCCCGGCGCCCCCTCCCGGCTCGACCGGGGCGCGGGCGAACTGAGCCTGTCCGACGTCATCGCCGCCGACCCCGAAGGCGAACTCGGTGCCGCCGCCGTCGCCAAGTTCGGCCCCCGGCTGCCCTTCCTCTTCAAGATCCTCGCAGCGGGCGCGCCGCTCTCCCTCCAGGTCCACCCCGACCTCGCCCGCGCCAAGGAGGGCTTCGAGGACGAGGAACGCCGTGCCGTGCCCATCGACGCGGGCCACCGCAACTACAAGGACCCCAACCACAAGCCCGAACTGATCTGCGCCCTCACCCACTTCGACGGGCTGTGCGGCTTCCGCCCGCCGCTGGAGGCCGCCGACCTCCTCGAAGGTCTCGGCGTCGACTCCCTCAAGCCCTACGTCGACCTGCTGCGCGCCCACCCCGTCGACGCGGCCCTGCGCGAGGTCCTCACCGCCGTCCTGACCGCCGACCGCGCCGAGATGGCCCGTACCGTCGCCGACGCCTCGGCCGCCGCCGAGCGCCTCGGCGGCCCCTACGCGCCCTACGCGGGACTCGTCCACCACTTCCCCGGCGACCCCGGCGTCATCGCGGCCATGCTGCTCAACCACGTACGTCTCCAGCCGGGCGAAGCCATGTTCCTCGGCGCCGGCGTCCCGCACGCCTACCTCGACGGCCTCGGCGTCGAGCTCATGGCCAACTCCGACAACGTGCTGCGCTGCGGGCTCACCCCCAAGCACGTCGACGTCCCCGAACTGCTCAAGGTCGTCGTCTTCGAACCGGGCGAACCGGGCATCCTGCGCCCCGAGGACCAGGGCGAGGAGGTCTACGAGACCCCCATCGACGAATTCCGGCTGTCCCGGTACGTCCTGGCCCCCGGCGCCGCCCCGCGCACCCTCCCGGACACCGCCCCGCAGATCCTGCTCTGCACCGCCGGCCGGCCGCGCGCCGGTGAACTGACCCTGACCCCGGGCGAGTCGGTCTTCGTCCCGGCCGGCGAGAGCGCCGTCCTGTCCGGGTCCGGCACCGTCTTCCGCGCGACCGTCGTCATCTGACGTACCGTCCCTACGGGCGGCTGCTGCAACAATGTGCCGCCGTAGCGCGGCGCCCCGGCCAGGAGCGCCGTACCGAGGAAGGGACATCTGCACCCATGAGCGCGTCGGGCGGTACCAGGGCGATCGTGGCGGCACTCGCCGCCAACCTCGCCATCGCCGTAGCCAAGTTCGTGGCCTTCGTCTTCAGCGGCTCGTCGTCGATGCTCGCGGAAAGCGTCCACTCGCTGGCGGACTCCGGCAACCAGGGGCTGCTGCTCCTCGGCGGCAAGAAGGCCCAGCGCGAAGCCACGCCCCAACACCCCTTCGGCTACGGGCGGGAACGCTACATCTACGCCTTCCTGGTCTCCATCGTCCTGTTCACCGTCGGTGGCATGTTCGCCATCTACGAGGGCTACGAGAAGATCAAGGAGCCGCACGCGATCGAGGCGTGGTACTGGCCGATCGGCGTGCTCGTCTTCGCGATCGTCGCGGAGGGCTTCTCCTTCAAGACCGCGATCAAGGAATCGAACGAGCTGCGCGGCACCCAGACGTGGAGCCAGTTCATCAGGCGGGCCAAGGCCCCCGAACTCCCCGTCGTCCTCCTCGAAGACGCCGGCGCCCTCGTCGGCCTGGTCCTCGCGCTGGCCGGCGTCGGTCTCGCCCTCGCCACCGGCAACGGAGTCTGGGACGGCATCGGCACCCTCTGCATCGGCGTGCTGCTGATCGTCATCGCCGTCGTGCTCGCCGCCGAGACCAAGTCGCTGCTGCTCGGCGAGGCCGCCGGCCCCGAGCAGGTAGAGAAGATCCTGGCCGCCGCCGTCGACGGGAACACCGTCACCCGCGTCATCCACATGCGCACCCTGCACCTCGGCCCCGAGGAACTGCTGGTCGCCGCCAAGATCGCCGTCCGGCACGACGACACGGCGACCGAGGTGGCCCGGGCCATCGACGCCGCCGAGGCCCGCATCCGCGAAGCCGTCCCGATCGCCCGGGTGATCTACCTGGAGCCGGACATCTACCAGGCCGACGTGGCGCGCGCCGGCGCCGACCCCACCGCCGGTCAGGGCCACTGACCCCCCCGCCGCGCGTGCTCCAGGGCCCCGCCCCGGGGCCCGTAACCAGTCGGGACTTCGCCTCGTCCCCCGTTCCACTGGGGTCCACGGCACTGATCGGGTAGATTCGTCATCAGTGTCAGGCGTCGCTGCTGATGGCGGTCGGGCGGTCCTCGTGACCGGCCGAGGGGAGAGAGGGCCCCCGACGGACTGTGCTCAGTGCTCTGGTGCGCCAGCGCAGCCCAGCCGTACCCACCCTCTCGAACCATGAGGAGCAGCACCCATGGACTTCAAGGTCGCAGACCTGTCCCTTGCCGCGTTCGGCCGCAAGGAGATCACCCTGGCCGAGCACGAGATGCCGGGCCTGATGTCGATCCGCGAGGAGTACGCGGCGACGCGGCCCCTGGCGGGCGCACGTATTACCGGCTCCCTGCACATGACCGTGCAGACCGCCGTCCTGATCGAGACCCTCGTCGCCCTCGGCGCCGACGTCCGCTGGGCCTCCTGCAACATCTTCTCCACCCAGGACCACGCGGCCGCCGCCATCGCCGTCGGCCCGAACGGCACTCCGGAGAACCCGCAGGGTGTTCCCGTCTTCGCCTGGAAGGGCGAGACGCTGGAGGAGTACTGGTGGTGCACGGAGCAGGCGCTGACCTGGCCGAACACCCCCACCGGCGGCCCCAACATGATCCTCGACGACGGCGGTGACGCCACCCTCCTCGTCCACAAGGGCGTCGAGTTCGAGAAGGCCGGCGCGGCCCCGGACCCGGCCACGGCCGACTCCGAGGAGTACGCCCACATCCTGACCCTGCTCAACCGGACCCTCGGCGAGTCCCCGCAGAAGTGGACGCAGCTCGCGTCCGAGATCCGCGGCGTCACCGAGGAGACCACCACCGGTGTCCACCGCCTCTACGAGATGATGGCCGAGGGCACCCTGCTCTTCCCGGCGATCAACGTGAACGACGCGGTGACGAAGTCGAAGTTCGACAACAAGTACGGCTGCCGCCACTCCCTGATCGACGGCATCAACCGCGCCACGGACGTGCTGATCGGCGGCAAGGTCGCGGTCGTCTGCGGTTACGGAGATGTCGGCAAGGGCTGTGCCGAGTCCCTGCGCGGTCAGGGCGCGCGCGTGATCGTCACCGAGATCGACCCGATCTGCGCGCTGCAGGCGGCGATGGACGGCTACCAGGTCGCCACGCTGGACGACGTGGTGGAGATCGCGGACATCTTCATCACCACGACCGGCAACAAGGACATCATCATGGCCTCGGACATGGCCAAGATGAAGCACCAGGCGATCGTGGGCAACATCGGTCACTTCGACAACGAGATCGACATGGCCGGTCTGGCGAAGATCGAGGGCATCGTCAAGGACGAGGTCAAGCCGCAGGTCCACACCTGGAAGTTCCCCGACGGCAAGGTCCTGATCGTGCTGTCCGAGGGCCGCCTCCTCAACCTGGGCAACGCGACCGGTCACCCGTCGTTCGTGATGTCGAACTCCTTCGCGGACCAGACCCTGGCCCAGATCGAGCTCTTCACCAAGCCCGAGGAGTACCCGACCGACGTCTACGTGCTGCCCAAGCACCTCGACGAGAAGGTCGCCCGCCTCCACCTCGACGCACTGGGCGTCAAGCTCACCACCCTGCGCCCGGAGCAGGCCGCCTACATCGGCGTCCAGGTCGAAGGCCCGTACAAGCCCGACCACTACCGCTACTGATCCCTGCGGACACCGGTCCCCACGGACACCGATCCCTGCGGATCAAGCACCACCCCAGGCAGGCCCCCGGCACACCACCGGGGGCCTGCCCCGTACCCGAGGACCCCGACCATGCCCCGCGGCCGCTACTCGCTCCACGACCCGCACGACCACACCCCGCTCGGCGAGGAGCACTTCCACTGCGCCCCCGGCCCGAGCGGCTGGCGCTACGTCTCCCAACTGACCGCCCCCGACGGCGAGCACCGCGGCTCGGTGGACCTGGCGATCGACGAACTCGGCCGCCCCATCCGCATGGAGGTCAACGCCGCGAGCTGGCAGGTCCGCGGCGCCGCCATCGACGGCGTCACCTGGGTCCGCACCGACCCCACCGGCACCGAGGCCACCGAAGGCAACGTCCACGCCCTCGGCTTCACCGGCACCTCCCCGGCCTTCCTCATCGCGACCGCCCGACTGCTGCGCCTCACCCCGGGCGCCCCCGCCACCCGCGTCCGGCTCGTCGCCCTCACCGAACCGGTCCTCGCGCCGCGCACCCTCGACCAGGCATGGGCCCTGACCGGCCGCACCGAACACGCCACCGACAGCGGCCCGCTCCCGGTGGACGAATACCGCGTCAGCGCCCTCGACACCGGCGAGGTCCACACCGTGCACATCGCCGGCGACGTGGTCCTCTCCGCCCCCGGCATCGAACTGGAACACCTGGAGACCCCGCCCTCCGCCTTCACCGACTGAGGTCGGGCCCGCTCCCGCGCCTCAGGCGGGTGGCGCGAACCCCGGCCCGCCGCCGCGCGCCGGCGGCGCCACGGGCGCGGGCGGCACGTACGGGGCGGGCGCCGGCTGAGGTACCGGTCCCTGGACGGGCGCCGCGACCGGAGGACCGTACGCCGCGCTCCGATCGCCGTACGGCGCGATGGGCCGGAACGCCCGGGCCGCGTCCCGCGTCTGCCGCTCGTGCACCACCGCCATCAGGTACGCGGCGGCCGGCACGCCCGCCGGCGGCGGGGTCCCCGTACGCGCCACCACCTCGTCCGCCAGCTTCGCCGCCATCGCGGCGCCCGTCGTCGGGTCCAGCTGGTTCATCCGCGTCAGGTACTGCCGCACCGCCAACCACAGCCCGTCGG
The DNA here is from genome assembly GCF_040645975.1 of Streptomyces sp. NPDC046557. Classification (NCBI taxonomy): domain Bacteria; kingdom Bacillati; phylum Actinomycetota; class Actinomycetes; order Kitasatosporales; family Streptomycetaceae; genus Streptomyces; species Streptomyces sp. NPDC046557. Next base: position 2,037 of record NZ_JBEYZH010000026.1, on the reverse strand, counting down.
GCACCGCCGACAGGTCCACACCCGAGAAGCGCCCGGCCAACCAGGGCGGCGGCGCGGGCACCGGCATCATCCGCGCCCCGGGCACCCGCTCCCGTATCACCAGCGTCCCCGCGAACACGTCCCCGAGCCGCCGCCCCCGCTCCGACACCAGCGAGGCGATGCACGCCACCGCCCCGAACGTCATCTGCAACTCCACGACACCCATGGCGCCCCGCACCAGCGCGTGCCGGAACCGGATCGGCCCGCCGTCCTCCCGCACCACCCGCAACCCACAGGCCAGCTTGCCCAGCGACCGGCCGTGGCTCAGCGTCTCCACCGCGATCGGCACACCGACCAGCACCAGCAGGAACGTCGCCACTTGCACGGCCGCCCGCGCCGCCTCGTCCAGCGAAGCCGTCGCGAGCACCACCCCGAGGGACACGATCAGGTACCCGACGACGTAGACGAACGCGTCCAGCAGCACCGCCAGTGCCCGGCTCGGCAGCCTCGCCGGCCGCAACCCCAGGACGACCGCGTCCCCCGTCACCAGATCGCTCACTGATGCGCACCCTTCCCGTGACCTGACCCACCCCTGTGGCGATCAGTCTGCCAAGCTGACCACCGCAGCAGTAGTCGACGGTGGCCGGCAGCGGCCGCCCGGGGGCAGGGGAGCGGAAAACCGGATGGATGTCGACGTCTTCGTGGCGGCCCACCAGGCGCAGTGGGCACGTCTGGAACAGCTCCTCGGTCGCGGCCGACGGCTGACCGGAGCGGAGGCGGACGAACTCGTCGCCCTCTACCAGCGCACCTCCACCCACCTCTCGCTGATCCAGTCGAGCGCCCCCGACCCGATCCTCATAGGCCGCCTCACCCAGCTCGTCGCCCGAGCCCGCGCGACGGTGACCGGCGCCCGCCGGGCCGGCTGGCGCGACGCGGCCCGCTTCTTCACCGCCGGGTTCCCGGCCGCCGTCTACCGCAGCCGCCGCTGGTGGATACCGACGGCGGTGCTCTCCGTCGCCGTCGGCGTCCTCATCGGCTGGTGGATCGCCACCCACCCGGAGGTCCGGGCCGCCTTGGCGGCACCCGCGGACCTGAAGAAGATGACCCGGCCCGGCGGCGAGTACGAGACGTACTACTCCAGCCACCCGGCGGCGTCCTTCGCGGCTCAGGTCTGGACGAACAACGCCCAAGCGGCGGCGATGTGCCTGGTCCTCGGAGCGTTCCTCGGCCTCCCCGTGCTGTGGATCCTGTTCCTCAACATGGCGAACCTGGGCGCGGGCATCGGGCTGATGGCCGCCGCCGGACGCCTTGACGTCTTCCTCGGCCTGATCCTCCCGCACGGTCTGCTCGAACTGACGGCGGTCTTCATCGCCGCCGGTACGGGCCTTCGCCTGGGCTGGACCGTGATCGACCCGGGCCCCCGCACCCGCCGCACCGCCCTCGCCGAACAGGGCCGAGCGGCCCTCGGCATGGCCCTCGGTCTGGCCGTCGTCCTCTTCGTCTCGGGCCTGATCGAGGGTTTCGTGACCCCGTCGGGCCTCCCCACCTGGGCCCGCATCACCATCGGCGTCGCCGCCGAAGCGGCCTTCCTGACCTACGTCTACGTGCTGGGCGGCCGCGCCTCGCGGGCGGGCGAGGTCGGCGACGTCGAGGCCGCGGACCAGACGGCGACGCTCCCCACCGCGGCTTGATGTGCGCGGGGGCCGTGGGAGCTGCTAGTCTCCTCGTCTGTCCCGCCAGCACTCTTGACACGGTGCGAGCGGGGAGGTAGATTCAGACAGTTGCCCGAGCCGGACAGGTTCGGACGTGATGGTTTGAAGTCTCTCGCCCCAGGAATTGAATTCCAAGTGGGCACCTCCGCCTCATCACCCAAGCTTCGAAGCCGGGAAATCCGGCGGAAAAGTTCTGGTAGAGTCGGACTCGCCGAAAAGGGAAACGCGAAAGCGGAGAACTGGAAGGCAAACCCGCTTCGACCGGGAATCGGACACGAAAGAGTCTGATAGAGTCGGAAACGCAAGAACAAAACGAAGAACAAAGGAAGCGCCCGGAGGAAAACCC
>NZ_JBEYZH010000025.1:0-87618 GCF_040645975.1 Streptomyces sp. NPDC046557 | reverse complement strand
GGGCGGCGAGCCAGAGGTTCTCGACGGCGAGGGCCGAGGAGTACGGGGCCATCTGCGGCTCCCGCGACGCCGTGAAGCGTCGCGGGCCCTCCGTTCCGACCGGTCTGCCGCGAACTACTCGCGGCGCAGACTCGGCTTGAGGTCCTTGAACCGGCCCAGCAGCCCGTTCACGAACGAGGGCGACTCGTCCGTGGAGAACTCCTTGGCCAGCTGGACGGCCTCGTCGATCGCCACGGCGTCCGGGGTGTCGTCCACCCAGATCAGCTCGTACGCGCCGAGTCGCACGATGTTCCGGTCCACGACCGGCATGCGGTCGAGGTCCCAGTCCACGGCGTAGGTGACGATCAGGTCGTCGATGCGGTTCACCTTGTCGGCGTACCCCTCGACAAGATCCATCGTGAAGGCGTTGACCGGCGGCTGCCGGTCGTCCGACCGCGCGTGGCGGATCCAGTCCGCGAGGACCTCGCGCACGGGCACGTCGCGCTGATCGGCCTCGAAGAGGATCTGGAAAGCGCGCTTTCGCGCGTTGCTCCGGGCAGCCACGGTTAGCTGTTCACCCGGCCGAGGTAGTCGCTGGTGCGGGTGTCGACCTTGATCTTCTCACCGGTGCTGACGAAGAGCGGCACCTGGATCTCGTGGCCCGTCTCCAGCGTCGCCGGCTTGGTGCCACCGGTGGAGCGGTCGCCCTGGACGCCCGGGTCGGTGTGCTGGATGACCAGCTCGACGGCGGCCGGCAGCTCGACGTAGAGCACCTCGCCCTCGTGGCGGGCCACGGAGGCGGTGAAGCCCTCGATGAGGAAGTTGGCGGCGTCGCCGACGACCTTCTTGTCGACCATCAGCTGGTCGTAGGTCTCCATGTCCATGAAGACGAAGTAATCGCCGTCCATGTACGAGAACTGCATGTCACGGCGGTCGATGGTGGCCGTCTCGACCTTGGTGCCGGCGTTGAAGGTCTTGTCGACGACCTTGCCGGAGAGCACGTGCTTGAGCTTGGTACGCACGAAGGCCGGGCCCTTGCCGGGCTTGACGTGCTGGAACTCGACGACGGACCAGAGCTGGCCCCCGTCGAGCTTCAGCACCATGCCGTTCTTGAGGTCGTTCGTGGAAGCCACGGTTGCGGAATCTCCTGCACTGGAAGACCACGGGTGCGCGCACAGCCCGGTCGAGCGGGCTACAGCGCGAGCAGTTCCTTGGTCGTAATGGTGAGTAGCTCTGGACCGCCGTCCGCCTCGGGGCGTACGACGAGCGTGTCATCGATCCGGACACCTCCCCGGCCCGGGAGGTGAACCCCCGGTTCGACGGTGACCGGCACGCAAGCGTCCAGTTTACCCATGGCCGTAGGTGCAAGCTGCGGGTCCTCGTCGATTTCGAGGCCCACACCGTGTCCGGTGGACGCGGCCAGCGCCTCGCCGTGCCCCCCGGAGTCCACCACGGAGCGCGCCGCGTGGTCGACGTCGCGGTAGGCGGCGCCCGGCACGAGGGCCTCACGGCCGGCCCGCTGGGCGGCGAAGACGAGGTCGTACAGCTCGATCTGCCACGCGGCCGGGGTGGTGCCGATCACGAACGTACGGCCGATCTCGCAGCGGTAGCCCCGGTAGTTCGCGCCCAGGCACACGGAGAGGAAGTCCCCCTCCTCGACCCGGCGGTCGGAGGGCCGGTGCCGGGATCGGCCGGAGTGGGGGCCCGTGCCGACTGAGGTGGGGAAGGCGGGCCCGTCCGCCCCGTGGTCGACCAGGCGTCGTTCCAGCTCCAGCGCGAGGTGGCGTTCGGTGCGGCCGACGAGGATCGACTCCAAGAGCTCGCCGAGGGCCTGGTCGGCGATCTCGGCGGCGATCCGCAGGCAGGCGATCTCCTCCTCGTCCTTGACGAGACGCTGCTGTTCGACGGCGAGCCCGAGGTCCGCCAGGCGCAGCTTCGGCGCGACGGAGTGCAGGGCCCGGTGGCGGCCGACGGTGAGGTGGTGCTCCTCGACGGCGAGGGAGTCGGCCCGTACGGAGGCGGCCAGGTCGGCGGCGGCCACCGCGGGGTCCCCTCCGGGGACACCGAGCACGGTGACCCGCAGCTGCTCGTCGAGGCGGCCTTCGTCGCTCTCGCCGGTCGGCGCACCGCCGCAGAACAGCGCGTCCTCGGCCGGACCGACCAGCAGGACGGCTCCCGGCGGGGAGGCGCCGGTGAGGTAGCGGACGTTCGCCGGACGCGTGATCAGCGCGGCGGCGTTGCCCGCGGCGGCGCAGCGGTCGCGAAGCAGGGCCCGACGGGCCGCGTACACGTCTGACATGTATTCGAGCGTACGAGCGCACCGCCGATCCGGCCTGACGAGAGCCGCCGTCCGGGGCCGCGGGCCGTCCCCGGGCCGTAGGCCGCCGCCCCCGGCCGTCAGTGGGCGGGCGGACCTATGACGCGGGCCAGGGTCTCGTCCAGCGCGCGCGCCGTGCCCTCCACGTCGAGCTGGGAGTTGTCGATGATCGGCAGGCCCGACCCGTACCAGCCGGCCATCCGCCCGTGGATGCGGGCGACCTCCTCGTCGGAGAGCCTGCGGTTCCCGGAACGGGCCGCGTTGCGCTCCAGGACGACCTCCAGGCCGGGCAGGAGGACGACCGGCAGCAGGGCGGGGCCCACGTGCCGCTTCCAGCCGCCGAGCCCGACCACGGGCCGGTCCGGGAAGACGGCGTCGTCCAGGATGCAGGAGATGCCGTTCGCCAGGAAGTTGCGGGCGGCGAAGCCGCAGGTGCGGCGGGCGAGGCGGTACTGGGCCTCGGAGTGGTCGTTCCAGCCTGCCTGGGGGTCGGCGAAACCCGAGCAGACCCATTCGCGGACGTCGTCGAGGCTGACGTGGGCGGTCGGCACCGGCCGGGTGGCGGCCCAGTGCCGGGCGACGGTCGTCTTGCCCGCGCCCGCCGGGCCGATCAGCAGCACCGCGAGGGTGGCCGCGCCGGTCCCGGGGGCGACGGCGGGTGGCAGCGGGATGTGCCCGGTGGCGTCCTGACCGGGCGCCTGCGGGGGCGGCGGCGGAACGTATCCGCCGGGCTCCCGCGCCGGGGGCCGGGCGGAGGGCGGCTGCCCGGTCCCGGGCCAGCCCTGCGCCGAGGGTATGGGCGGCTGCGGGGGCGCCTGCGGATGCTGTCCCGACTGCCCCCAGCCGCCGCCCCCCACTCCTTGCTGCATCCGCTGCCACTCCGTCTCGTTCCGGCCACTGATGCGAGAACGTTATCTGACCGCGGGCGGCCTCCCGGCCACCCCGCGCGCCGAGGGCGCGCCGGGCGGCCGGGAGGGTCAGGCGTCGACTTCGTCAGCCAGCGCCCGTAGCGCCAGCCGGTACGAGCCCAGGCCGAAGCCCGCCACCGTCCCCGTGGCCACCGAGGCGATGACCGACGTGTGCCGGAACTCCTCGCGGGCGTACGGGTTGGAGATGTGCACCTCGATCAGCGGGGCGGTGCGCTGCGCCGCCGCGTCCCGCATGGCGTACGAGTAGTGCGTGAAGGCACCCGGGTTGATCACGACCGGGATCTTGCCGTCGGCCGCCTCGTGCAACCAGCGCACCAGCTCGCCCTCGTCGTTGGTCTCGCGGACCTCGACGTCGAAGCCGAGTTCCGCGCCCACCGTCCGGCAGCTCTCCACCAGCCCGGCGTACGAGGTGGCCCCGTACACGTCGGGCTCGCGCGAGCCGAGCCGGCCCAGGTTCGGGCCGTTCAGGACCAGGACGCGCCGGCTCACGCGGCGACCTCGCCGAAGGCGGCGAACAGCACCGCCGGGTCCGGGCCCTCCAGGACCGTCGGCTTGGCCAGCCCGTCGAGCACGATGAACCGCAGCAGGTCGCCGCGGGACTTCTTGTCGAGCTTCATCGTCTCCAGCAGCTTGGGCCACTGGTCGCCCCGGTAGGTCAGCGGCAGCCCGACGGAGGCGAGCACCGCCTTGTGCCGGTCCGCGGTCGCGTCGTCCAGCCGGCCCGCGAGCCGGCCGAGTTCGGCGGCGAACACCATGCCGACGGAGACGGCGGCGCCGTGGCGCCACTTGTAGCGCTCGTTCTTCTCGATGGCGTGCGCCAGCGTGTGGCCGTAGTTGAGGATCTCCCGCAGCCCGGCTTCCTTGAGGTCGCTGGAGACCACGTCGGCCTTGACCTGGATGGAACGGCGGATCAGCTCGGCGGTGTGCGGGCCGGCGGGCGTGCGGGCCGCCTCGGGGTCCGCCTCGATCAGGTCGAGGATCGCCGGGTCCGAGATGAAACCGGCCTTGATGATCTCGGCGAGGCCGCTGACGTAGTCGTGGACCGGCAGCGAGTCCAGGGCCGCGAGGTCGCAGAGCACACCGGCCGGCGGGTGGAAGGCGCCGACGAGGTTCTTGCCCTCGGCGGTGTTGATGCCGGTCTTGCCGCCGACGGCCGCGTCCACCATGGCCAGCACGGTGGTCGGGACCGCGATCCAGCGCACGCCGCGCAGCCAGCTCGCGGCGACGAAGCCCGCGAGGTCGGTGGTGGCACCGCCGCCCACGCCCACGATCACGTCGGTGCGGGTGAACCCGGACTGCCCAAGCGCCTTCCAGCAGTACGCCGCGACCTCTACGGTCTTGGCCTCCTCCGCGTTCGGCACCTGGATGGCGACGGCCTCGTAGCCCTGCGCCGCCAGGTCGTCCCGCAGCGCCTCGCCCGTCGAGGCCAGCGCCTCGGGGTGGATGACGGCCACGCGCCGGGCCTTCGGCCCGATCAGCGCGCCGAGCTCGCCGAGCAGTTGCCGGCCGACCAGCACGTCGTACGGCGCGTGTCCCGCGCTGCCGCCGACGTTGATCCGCGTCACCTGGTCTGTCATACGTCCTTCAACTCCAGAGCGTCGAGGACCGCCTGGGCGACCTCTTCGGGGGTGCGGTCGTCGGTGGTCACCACGACGCGCGCGACTTCGGTGTACAGGTGGCGGCGGGCGTCCATCAGCTCGCGCCACTGGCGGCGCGGGTTGACGGCGAGCAGCGGGCGCGCGGCGCCCAGGCCGACGCGCCGTACCGCTTCCTCGACGTCCATCGACAGGTACGCGACGGGCAGGCCGGCGAGCAGTTCGCGGGTACCGGCGTCGAGGATCGCCCCGCCGCCGAGCGCGAGGACTCCGTCGTGCTCGGCGACGGCGGCCGCGACCGCCCGCCGCTCCAGCTCACGGAAGTACGGCTCGCCCTCGTCGACGAAGACGTCGGCGATCTCGCGGCCCTGGGCCGCGACGATGTCGGCGTCCGTGTCCCGGTAGGGGACCCCGAGCCGCTCGGCGAGGAGTCCGCCCACCGTGGACTTGCCGGACCCCATGGGCCCGACGAGGACGATCAGGGGCCCGCCGGTCACCGGATCTGCAGGTTGTCGAGGTACGAGCGGACGTTGCGGCGGGTCTCGGGGACGGAGTCGCCGCCGAACTTTTCCACGACGGCGTCCGCGAGGACGAGCGCGACCATGGCCTCGGCGACGATGCCGGCGGCCGGGACGGCGCAGACGTCGGAGCGCTGGTGGTGGGCGACGGTCGCCTCGCCGGTCACGACGTCGACGGTGGCGAGCGCGCGCGGCACGGTCGCGATGGGCTTCATGGCGGCGCGCACGCGCAGCAGCTCGCCGGTGGTCAGGCCGCCCTCGGTGCCGCCGGAGCGGCCGGTGGTGCGCTTGAGGCCCTCGGGGGTGCTGACGATCTCGTCGTGGGCCTGCGAGCCGGGCACGCGGGCCAGCTCGAAGCCGTCGCCGACCTCGACGCCCTTGATGGCCTGGATGCCCATGAGCGCGGCCGCGAGGCGCGCGTCGAGGCGGCGGTCCCAGTGCACGTGCGAGCCGAGGCCGACGGGCACCCCGTACGCGAGCACCTCCACGACGCCGCCGAGGGTGTCGCCGTCCTTGTGGGCCTGGTCGATCTCGGCCACCATCGCCTTCGAGGCGTCCGCGTCGAGGCAGCGCACCGGGTCGGCGTCGAGCTTCTCGACGTCGGCGGGGGTGGGGTAGACCCCGTACGGGGCCTTGGCGGAGGCCAGTTCGACCACGTGGGAGACGATCTCGATGCCGGCGGTCTCCTTGATGAAGGACCGGGCGATCGCGCCGAGGGCCACGCGGGCCGCCGTCTCACGGGCGCTGGCGCGCTCCAGGATCGGGCGGGCCTCGTCGAAGCCGTACTTCTGCATGCCGGCGAGGTCGGCGTGGCCGGGGCGCGGGCGGGTCAGCGGCGCGTTACGGCCGGTGTCCTTGAGGAGGGAGGGGTCCACCGGGTCGGCCGACATGACCGTTTCCCACTTGGGCCACTCGGTGTTGCCCACCATCACCGCGATCGGGGATCCGAGGGAGAGCCCGTGGCGGACGCCGCCGAGGAAGGTGATCTCGTCCTGCTCGAACTTCATCCGGGCACCGCGGCCATAGCCGAGTCGGCGCCTGGCCAGGTGGTCGGCCACCAGCTCGGTGGTGACGGGGACGCCGGCGGGAAGGCCCTCCAGCGTCGCCACCAGGGCCGGTCCGTGCGACTCTCCCGCGGTCAGCCAACGCAACCTGCTCAACGATGCTCCTCATGCTCGCGCCTGGTACAGCCACGGCGCGATCAGGGTGCGCGGCCCGGACCCGCCGTACCCGATCCTCCCACGTCCGTACCCGTACACCGCGCTCCGGTCCAGCTATCGGACGGCCATCCCACGCCGACGCCACCACTGGAAACCCTCCCAGAGGGCCGCGACGGCCAGGAGGGAGCCGATGGTCCACTTCGCCCAGGCCGGAAGCGTACCGAGCAGCACCCGGGCGAACACCACGACGCCGTACGCCGCATCCCACCTGGATGCCATCACATGACCGGTCCCGATCGCGTCCACACGAACCCCCCTCGCCCTCCGGACACCGCCGGTTCCGACCCTAGCGGGCGGCGAGGGCCCGCTCTCCGGCGGCACGCATGGCGGCGAGCGGCCCGGGCGTGCGGCCGGTCATCTGCTCGACCTGGAGCACCGCCTGGTGGACGAGCAGGTCGAGGCCGCCGACCAGGGCGCCGCCGCGGCCGGACCAGGCGGCGGCCAGGGCGGTGGGCCAGGGGTCGTAGAGGACGTCGAACAGGGTGCCGGGGGCGGTGGGCACGGCGGGGGCCAGCTCGTCGGTGGCGCCGGCCGGGGTGGTGGCGACGACCAGCGGCGCGGCCAGCGCCTCGGCCGCGCGCGACCAGTCGGCGGTGCGGACGTCGACGCCGAGCCGCTCGCCCCAGCGGCGCATCTCGTCGGCCCGGGCGCGGGAGCGGACGTACGCGGTGACCTCGCCGGTGCAGATCCGCGCGAGCGCGGCCAGCGCCGAGGAGGCGGTGGCGCCGGCGCCGAGGATCGCGGCGGCCGGGACCTTCTCGACGCCGCGTTCGTGCAGCGCGGCCACGATGCCGGGGATGTCGGTGTTGTCGCCGAGCCGGCGGCCGTCCTCGGTGAAGACGACGGTGTTGACGGCCTCGACGGAGGCCGCGGTGCCACTGACGTCGTCGAGCAGCGGGATGACCGCCCGCTTGAGCGGCATGGTCAGGGACAGCCCGGCCCACTCCGGCCCGAGGTCGGCCATGAATCCGGGCAGCGCCGCCTCGTCGATCTCGAACCGGTCGTAGGACCAGTCGGCGAGGCCGAGCTCCCGGTACGCGGCGCGGTGCAGCACCGGCGAGAGGGAGTGCCCCACGGGCGATCCCAGCACCGCGGCCCGTATGCGTGACATGTACTGCTATCCGCCGTTCTTCTGCTTCTGCCGGTCGTTGAACTCCGCGACCAGTTTCTCGTGCTCGGCAAACGTCTTGGTGAAGGTCGTCTTCTGGCCGTCGATCGACACGAAGAACATCCAACCCCCCCGGTCGGGGTTGAGCGAGGCGTTCAGGGCGTCGGAGCCGGGGTTGCCGATGGGACCCGGCGGCAGACCCTTGTAAAAGTAGGTGTTGTAAGGGTGGTCGAGCGTCTTGGTCTCGGCGCGGGAGACGTTGATGTTGCTCGTGCCCTTGAGGTAGTTGATCGTGGAGTCGAATTCGAGCTTCTGGTTGGTGACGTCGTTGGTCTTCTTCAGGCGGTTGTAGATGACGTCCGACATCTTCCTGAAGTCGTCGTGGTTCATGCCTTCGGCGTTGACAAGGCTGGCGACGGTGACGACCTGCAGGGGGTTCTCCAGCCCAAGATCCTTGGCCTTGGCTTCGAGGCCGAGTGCCGTGTACTTGTCGCTCGCGTTCTTGACCATCTGCTTGAGCAAGACCTCGGGGGACATGGTCTTGGTCAGGTCGTAGCGTGTCGGGTACAGGAACCCTTCGAGCGGGTCCATGATCTTCGGGTTGCTGGCGGCCCAGGCCGGCAGGCCCAGGTTCTTGGCCTCGCGCTTGGCGATGTCCTGCGTAGTGCCCGGCGGTTTGTCGAGCTTGCTGTCGATCATCGCGTAGACGTCGACGTTTCGCTTGCCCTCGGGAATGATGATCACGTTCAGCTTCGAGGGGTCCGTCATCAGCGCGACGGCGGCGGCGGCGGACATCTTCTTCTTCAGCGGGTAGGTGCCCGGCTGGATGCCCTTGCCCTTGGGGGTGTTCGCGGCGCTCACGAACGCCTTGGCGCTCGCGACGACCCCGGCCTTCTGCAGGATGCTGCCCATCTGGCCGAGGGTGGCGCCCTTGGGGATCTCGACGTCGACCGTCTCTTCGAGGCCGGGGCCGGCGTAGTCCTCGCCCGGGCCGTACCGCTCCTTGATGTAGGTGTAGCCGTAGTAGCCGCCACCGCCGAGGACGGCGGTGGCCACAACGGCCGCGACCAGGCAGGACATGCCGCGGCGTCTGGGTTTGGCCTTCTTCGAACGGCCCGCGCGGCGGCCACCGCCGTCGGTGCGGCCGTCGTCGCCCTCGGGGAGCGCCGACTCCTCTTCGGTGTCGTCGGTGAGGACGTCGGTGTCCCGGCTCCCGGGCTCCGGTTCCAGGTGGCGCCGGCTCGGGGGCACCGGCGGCGGGAACGCCTCCGGGGTCGCGTACAGGTCGGGGGCCTCACCGGGGAAGCCGCCGCCGGTCTGTTGGGCGTACGGGTCCGCCCCCGCGTACGGGTCCACGACCGGCGCGGGCACGTCGGCGTACTGGCCCTGACCGGTGTCCCCCGGCCGGCCCCCGTACGCCGGCTGCGGCTGCGGCTGCGGCTGGTCGTTCGGCTGGTACTGCTGGTGCGGGAGGTAGCCCTCCTGCTGGTACTGCTGTTGCTGCTGGAACTGGTCCGGGTGCTGCTGGTACTGCTGCCCGTCCTGGAACTGGGGGGCCTGGAACTGCGGGTCCTGGAATTGGAGATCCTGGTGCTGCGGCGCCTGCGCGTACTGCTCCTGCGGGCCACCGGCGTAAGGCATCTGACCCTGCTGGGCCGGATGCCCGTTGTACCCCTGGTCCCCGTACAAGGGGTCCTCGGGGTGCCACGGTTCGGGGGCGCGGCCCCGGCCATACTCAGTCATCGATCCCCTAGAGCCGCGAGACGGAGGCAGCGGCTCTACGCCACGGCACCCGGTTCCGCCTCTGAAGTGGTGGGCGACGGCTGTTCGAATGCCGTCACATCGCGCGGAACGTTACCGTATCGCGATCAGACAACCACTTCGACGCACTCACCGGGCGGATTACCTGATACCCGTTCGGTCTCAAGAGCGTTCTGAAGGATCACCACGGCGGCCGCCTGGTCGATGACCGACCGCCCCTTCTTGGCGTTCTTCCCGGAGGCCCGCAGCCCCTGGGCCGCGGTGACCGTCGTCATCCGCTCGTCCACCAGACGGACCGTCACCGGCTTGATGCCCTTGGCGAGTTCGTTGGCGAAGACCCGCACCTTGGCCGCGGCCGGCCCCTCCCGCCCGCTGAGCGAGCGGGGAAGGCCGACCACGACTTCGAGCGGCTCGTACTCCTGCACGAGCTGCCGCAGCCGCCGGTGGGCGAACGGGATGTCCCGGCCGGGCACGGTTTCCACCGGTGTGGCCAACACCCCGTCGGGGTCGCAGGAAGCGACCCCGATCCGGGCGTCCCCGACGTCGATGGCCAGTCGGCGGCCGCGGCGCAGCGTCATCGTCAGGCCGTCTCGGCGACGAGGCGCTCGACCGCGGCGATGGCTTCCGGCACCGCGGCCGGGTTCTGGCCGCCGCCCTGGGCCACGTCGGGCTTGCCGCCACCGCCGCCGCCGAGGGTCTTGGCGGCGGTGCGGACCAGGTCACCGGCCTTGAGACCGCGCTCGCGGGCGGCCTCGTTGGTGGCGATGACGGTCAGCGGCCGGTCGTTCGCCACGGCGAACAGGGCCACGACGGCCGGCCGGCCACCCTGTCCCGAGATCTGACCGAGCCGTCCCCGCACGTCGAGGACCAGCTTGCGCAGGTCATCGGCGCCGGTGCCGTCGGGCACCTGACCGACGACGAGCGCCACGCCGCGGATGTCCTGGGCGTTCTCGGCGAGACCCGCGGCGGCCTGGAGGACCTTCTCCGCACGGAACTTCTCGATCTCCTTCTCGGCGTCCTTCAGCTTGCCGAGCATGGAGGCGATCTTCTCGGGCAGCTCCTCGGGACGGCCCTTGACCAGCTCCTGGAGCTGGGCGACGACCGTGTGCTCCTTGGCGAGGAAGTTGTACGCGTCCACGCCCACGAGGGCCTCGACGCGGCGCACGCCGGAGCCGATGGAGGACTCGCCGAGCAGCTTGACCAGACCGAGCTGGCTGGTGTTGCCGACGTGCGTACCGCCGCACAGCTCCTTGGAGAAGTCGCCGATGGTCACCACGCGCACGCGCTCGCCGTACTTCTCGCCGAACTCGGCGATGGCGCCCTGCTTCTTCGCCTCGTCGATGCTCATGATCTCGGCGGTGACGTCGAGCTCGCGGGAGAGCACGTCGTTGATCTTCTGCTCGACGTCGGTGAGGACCGAGCCGGGGACGGCGTTCGGCGAGCCGAAGTCGAAGCGGAAACGGCCGGGCGAGTTCTCCGAGCCGGCCTGGGCGGCCGTCGGGCCGAGGGCGTCGCGCAGCGCCTGGTGGGTCAGGTGCGTGGCGGAGTGCGCGCGGGCGATGGCCCGGCGGCGTCGGACGTCGATGGCGGCGTAGGCGGAGGCGCCCACGGTCACCTCGCCGACCTGCACCGATCCCTTGTGCACGGAGACACCGGGGACGGGCTGCTGGACGTCGCGGACCTCGATGACGGCGCCGGAGTCGAGCTTGATCCGGCCCTGGTCGGCGAGCTGACCGCCGCCCTCGGCGTAGAAGGGGGTGCGGTCCAGGACGACCTCGACTTCGTCGCCCTCGGAGGCGGCGGGCGCGGAGACGCCGTTGACCAGCAGGCCGACGATGGTGGACTCGCCCTGGGTGGTGGCGTAACCGGTGAACTCGGTGGCGCCGGAGCCGTCGGCGATCTCCCGGTAGGCGGACATGTCCGCGTGGCCGGTCTTCTTGGCCTTGGCGTCGGCCTTGGCCCGGTCGCGCTGCTCCTGCATCAGCCGGCGGAAGCCGCTCTCGTCCACGGAGAGGCCCTGCTCGGCGGCCATCTCCAGGGTGAGGTCGATCGGGAAGCCCCAGGTGTCGTGGAGCAGGAACGCCTTGTCACCGGGGAGGACGGTGCCACCGGCGGCCTTGGTCTCGCTGACCGCGGTGTCGAGGATGTTGGTGCCGCCCTTGATCGCCTTGAGGAAGGCGGCCTCTTCGGCGAGGGCGACGGTCTCGATGCGCTTGCGGTCGGTGATCAGCTCCGGGTACTGCTGCCCCATGGTGTCGATCACGACGTCGATGAGGTCCTTGACGACCGGGCCGGTGGCGCCCATGAGGCGCATGTTGCGGATGGCGCGGCGCATGATGCGGCGCAGCACGTAGCCGCGGCCCTCGTTGCCGGGGGTGACGCCGTCGCCGATGAGCATGGCGGAGGTGCGGATGTGGTCGGCGACCACGCGCAGGGAGACGTCGGAGCCCTGGGCGGCGCCGTACCGCACGCCCGTCAGTTCGGTGGCCTTGTCCATGACCACGCGCAGGGTGTCGGTCTCGTACATGTTCCGCACGCCCTGGAGGATCATCGCGAGACGTTCGAGGCCGAGGCCGGTGTCGATGTTCTTCGAGGGCAGGTCGCCGAGGATCGGGAAGTCTTCCTTCCCGTCGCCGGCGCCGCGCTCGTACTGCATGAAGACCAGGTTCCAGATCTCCACGTACCGCTCGTCGTTCACGGCCGGGCCGCCCTCGACACCGAACTCGGGGCCGCGGTCGTAATTGATCTCGGAACAGGGGCCACAGGGACCGGGGACGCCCATGGACCAGAAGTTGTCCTTCTTGCCCAGGCGCTGGATCCGCTCCTGCGGGACGCCGATCTTGTCACGCCAGATGGCCTCGGCCTCGTCGTCGTCGAGGTAGACGGTGATCCAGAGCTTCTCGGGCTCCAGGCCGTAGCCGCCGTCCGCCACGGAGCTGGTCAGCAGCTCCCAGGCGTACGTGATGGCGCCTTCCTTGAAGTAGTCCCCGAAGGAGAAGTTGCCGCACATCTGGAAGAACGTGCCGTGGCGGGTGGTCTTGCCGACCTCTTCGATGTCCGGGGTGCGGACGCACTTCTGCACGCTCGTGAGCGTGGGGGCCGGCGGCTTGACCTCGCCCAGGAAGTAGGGCTTGAACGGCACCATGCCCGCGGGCACCAGCAGCAGAGTCGGGTCGTCCGCGATGAGCGACGCCGAAGGGACAACGGTGTGACCGCGCTCCTCGAAGAAGCTCAGCCAGCGGCGGCGGATTTCAGCCGACTCCATCAGTGGTCCTCATTCCGGTTGTACGAGAGTTTCGGGCGGTGGGTGTTCTGGTCGTGCGGGTCGAGCGCGAGGGCCCGCGTCCGCCGGGGCCCGGGCAGGGCGGTGACGTTGTCGGTCAGGGCCGGGTGGTCGGGGTCCTGGTGCAGTCCCAGTGCGTCGTTCAGCTCTTCCTCGCGCTGCGTCATTCCCGCCTTGACGTCCAGGGCGAAGTCCTTGAGGCGGTGGCCCGCCTCGACGGCCTTGTCGGCGGCCTGCGCGGCGAGGCTCTCCGGGGTCAGCTTCTTGAGCTGCCGGTTGACCTTGGTGGTGGCCCACACGCCGGCGGCCGCGCCGGCGGTGAACCAGAAGGCTCGGCGGAACATCGGAGGTCTCAGCCCTTCTGCTTCCGGCGCCGGGCGCCCGGCACCGTACGGCCGACGATCACAGTGCGTCGGGGGGTCTTGGTGGGCTCGGCGTCGGTCCGGCCCAGGGCCTTGCGCACGCCGTAGCCGAAGGCCGCGACCTTGACCAGCGGGCCGCCGAAGGTGGAGGCCACGGTCGAGGACAGGGCGGAGGCGTTGGAGGTGACCTCCTGTACGTCGCTCGCGATCGCGTCGACCCGGTCGAGCTGGGTGCGTGCGGAGCGCACGGTCGTCGAGGCGTCCGCGAGCAGCGGGACGGCCTGTTCGGTCACGTCCGCCACGAGCTTGGTGGTCGCCTTGAGCACCTGGGCCAGTCTCGCCAGCGCCACGGCGAGGAAGGAGACCAGAATGGCCCAGAAGACGGCCACGAGGATCCCGGCCACCTCTCCACCGGACACGTTCGCACCGCTCTCTGCACGTTGATCACTGCGTATGAAAAGTCTTCTCCGACCCTATCGCGCCGGAGATCCCCGGCCGTACCGGAATACCGGCCCCGGCCGGGAAAGCAGGAAGCCCGCCGGCTCCCCCGAGGGGGAACCGGCGGGCTGACCAGCCTGTGAGGCTACGACCGCCGGAAGATCAGCGGGCGTAGTACTCGACGACGAGCTGCTCGTCGCAGATGACCGGGATTTCCTTGCGGTTCGGGTCGCGGTCCAGGCGGAAGGCCAGGGCCTTCAGGTTGACCTGCAGGTAACGAGGGGTCTCGCCCTCACCCGCGTAGCCACCCTCACGGGCAACCTGGAACGGAACCTTCTCGCGGCTGCGCTCGCGCACCGTGATCACGTCGTCCGGGCGGACGCGGAACGACGGCTTGTCGACCTTGGCACCGTTGACCTCGATGTGGCCGTGAACGACCATCTGGCGGGCCTGGTAGATGGTGCGGGCGATGCCCGAACGCAGGACCAGGGCGTCGAGGCGACGCTCGAGCTCGACGACCAGCGCCTCGCCCGTCTTGCCTTCGGCCTTCTTGGCGCGGTCGTAGGCGCGAGCCATCTGGCGCTCAGAGATGTCGTACTGGGCGCGCAGACGCTGCTTCTCGAGCAGACGAACCTTGTAGTCCGAGTTCTGCTTGCGGCCACGGCCGTGCTCGCCCGGCGGGTAGGGGCGGGCCTCGAAGTACTTGACGGCCTTCGGGGTCAGCGCAATGCCGAGGGCACGCGACTTCTTGACCTTGGGTCGCTTCTGGTTCACGTGGAACCTACCTCCATGTAGTTCAGGTGAGGCTTACCGTAACGAGGGGGACGTAATGTCTCGACCACATGGGATCCCCCTGCCCAGTGCGCATCGAAGTTCGGGTTCCAACGAAACGGAATCCGCTTTCGACGACGGTAGACAAGGTCAGCCGCGTCCCAGGGAAGGCGTTCGGCAGCTCACCGGAGCCGAACGCGTACGAACCCTCGTAGAGTCCAACGCCTCAGTATCCCCCACGTCGCCGGGTGCTCCTGACAGGCAGGGACCGACTCGGCGCGGGACAGGGGAACCGGCCGTTGCGGCCGTCACCCCGGACGGGGACGTGATCCTCCTTGTTCCCAAGGAATCCGCGGCCGCGGGGGCCGCCGCTCACATCCAGGACCACGACCCCTCGGCCGTGATCGGGATCACGGACGGGGCACCGGTGTCCGTGGACCATCGTATCCGAGAGCGCGGCGGGCGAGAGCCGCCCCGGCCGCCGGCCGGAGAGGTCAGCCGCGCTCGCCGCGCAGGCGTTCGCGGACCTTCTCCACCACGTCCGCGTACCGCGCCTCCGCGCCGTAGCGCGTCGGCTCGTAGTACCGCTTGTCCTTGACCGCGTCCGGCGCGTACTGCTGGGCGGCGATCGCGCCCGGCACGTCGTGCGGGTAGACGTACCCCACCGCGTGGCCCAGCTTGGCCGCGCCCTTGTAGTGGCCGTCCCGCAGGTGCGCCGGGACCGCGCCGGCCAGTCCGGCCCGTACGTCCGCCAGGGCCGCGCCGATGGCCGTCGTCGCGGTGTTCGACTTGGGGGCCAGCGCCAGGGCGATGGTGACGTGGGACAGGGTCAGGGCCGCCTCCGGGAAGCCGATCATGGCGACCGCCTGCGCCGCCGCGACCGCGAGCGGCAGGGCGGTGGGGTCCGCCAGTCCGATGTCCTCGCTCGCGGAGATCATCAGGCGGCGCGCGATGAACCGGGGGTCCTCCCCCGCCTCGATCATCCGGGCCAGGTAGTGCAGCGCCGCGTCGACGTCGGAGCCCCGGATCGACTTGATCAGGGCGCTCGCCACGTCGTAGTGCTGGTCGCCGTCCCGGTCGTACGTGACGGCCGCGCGGTCGACCGCCTCCTCCACCGTCCGCAGGGTGATCTCCGGCTCGCCCTTGGCGATCGCCGAACCGGCCCCCGCCTCCAGGGCTGTCAGCGCCCGGCGGGCGTCACCGCCGGCGATGCGCAGCAGGTGCGCCTCGGCGTCGGCCGGCAGGGTCACCGCCCCGCCCAGTCCCCGCTCCTCCGTGAGCGCCCGCCGCAGCAGCGCCCTCAGGTCCTCGTCCGTCAGCGGCTCCAGCGTCAGCAGCAGGGAGCGCGAGAGCAGCGGCGAGATGATCGAGAAGTACGGGTTCTCGGTGGTCGCCGCGATGAGGGTCACCCAACGGTTCTCGACGGCCGGGAGCAGCGAGTCCTGCTGCGCCTTGCTGAACCGGTGGATCTCGTCCAGGAAGAGGACGGTCTCCTTCCCGTACCCGCCGGCCGCCCGCCGGGCGCCCTCGATGACGGCGCGTACCTCTTTGACGCCCGCGGTGATCGCCGACAGTTCCACGAACCGCTTCTGCGTCGCCTGGCTGACCACGTAGGCGAGGGTGGTCTTCCCGGTGCCGGGCGGACCCCACAGGATCACCGAGGAGGCGCCCGCCGGTCCGCCGGCGCCTTCCCCGACCAGCCGCCGCAGCGGGGCTCCGGGTTTGAGCAGGTGCTGCTGGCCCACGACTTCGTCCAGGGTGCGCGGGCGCATCCGGACGGCGAGGGGCGAGGCGGACGGGTCCTTCTCCTGGCGGTCCTCGGCGGCGGCGGTGAAGAGATCTGGTTCCACACGGGAAGCCTATGCGAGGCCACCGACAGCCGAGGGGCCCGTCAGGAGGTCCAGAAGTCCCACCAGCGGGTCAGGATCAGCATCCCGATGATCCCGACGTGCAGGACGGGCAGCACCCACGGGAACTCGTCGAGGAAGCCGCGCAGCCATCCCGGGGCCGGCAGCATCCGGGTGCGCACGTTGTGGGCGGTGACGTACCAGAACATGAAGATCGTGGCGACCCAGGCGAGGCAGCACCACAGGCACAGCGAGTTGATGTGGTAGAGCGACTGGTACATCAGCCAGGTGCAGAAGCCGACGCCGAACAGCATGCCCGCGTTGAAGGTGAGCCAGTACCAGCGGCGAAAGCGCGCCCCGGCCAGCATGCTCATGCCGACGCAGATCACGATCCCGTAGGCGACCAGGCCGAGCATCGGGTTCGGGAACCCGAAGACGGCCGCCTGCTCGCTCTTCATGATGTTGCCGCAGGAGACGATCGGGTTCAGGCTGCAGCCCGGCGTGAAGTTCGGGTCCTCCAGCAGCTTGAACTTGTCGATGGTGATCACCCAGGCGGCCAGCAGCCCCGCCGCGCCGGTGATCACCAAGAGCAGCGCCAGGGCCCGGCTGCCGCCGAAGGTCCGGGCGGTGTCCGCTTCAGCGCCTGTTGTCGTCATCCCGCCCGCTCCACATCTGCAAGGTCATCAAGCACCGGCCATTGTGCCGTACGGGGCCGCTCCCGGGCCGTTCGTTGCGGATAAGGACGAATCCACGGGCCGCCGACGACGAGGGGGGCGAGCCGGGGACGCTCCCCCGGCCCGCCCCCCTCGGGACGGCAGCGGTCAGGCCAGCTTGGCCCGCAGCACCTCGACCACCTCGGCCACGGCCACCGGGTTCTGCTCCCCGGACTCCATGTCCTTGAGCTGCACCACGCCCTCGGCCAGGTCCCGGTCGCCCGCGACGATCGCGAAGCGTGCGCCCGAGCGGTTGGCGTCCTTCATGGCGCCCTTGAGGCCCTTGCCCCCGTACGAGATGTCGGCCGCGACTCCCGCCCGGCGCAACTCGGTGACCAGCCCGAAGAGCACCGGCTTCGCCTCGCCGAGCGCCACCGCGAACACCGACGTGGCGGGCGGGATGTCCAGCTCGATGCCCTCGGCCTCCAGCGCCAGCACCGTGCGGTCCACACCGAGCGCCCAGCCCACCGACGGCAGCGCCGGTCCGCCGATCATCTCGGACAGTCCGTCGTAGCGGCCGCCGCCGCCGACCGCGGACTGCGAGCCGAGACCGTCGTGCACGAACTCGAAGGTGGTGCGCGTGTAGTAGTCCAGCCCGCGCACGAGCTTCTCGTCGTCCTCGAAGGCGACACCGGCCGCCGTGACCAGCGTCCGCACCTCCTCGTGGTACGCCTTGCAGGCGTCGCACAGGTAGTCGCGGAGCATCGGCGCCCCGGTGAGCTGCTTCTGCACCTCGGGCCGCTTGTCGTCCAGGACGCGCAGCGGGTTGATCTCGGCCCGGCGCACGGTCTCCTCGTCCAGGTCCAGCCCGCGCAGGAAGGACTGGAGCGCCTCCCGGTACACCGGGCGGCACTCCTTGTCGCCCAGCGAGTTCAGCAGGATGCGGAAGTCACGCAGGCCCAGGGTGCGGTACGCCTGGTCGGCCAGGATGATCAGCTCGGCGTCCAGCGCCGGGTCCTCGGCACCGATGGCCTCGGCGCCGACCTGCGAGAAGTGGCGGTAGCGGCCCTTCTGCGGACGCTCGTAGCGGTAGTACGAGCCCGAGTACCAGAGCTTGACCGGGAGGCCGCCGGCCTTGTGCAGGTTGGCCTCCAGGGCCGCGCGCAGCACGGACGCCGTTCCCTCCGGGCGCAGCGCGAGGTTCGCGCCGCCCTTCGTGGTGAGGGTGTACATCTCCTTGGTGACGATGTCGGTGGACTCACCGACACCGCGGGCGAACAGGTCGACGTCCTCGAAGCCCGGCGTCTCGACGTACCCGTAGCCGGAGGTGCGCAGGGGGCCGGAGATGGCGTCCCGGACGGCCAGGTACTTCGCCGAGTACGGCGGGATCAGGTCGTAGGTGCCCTTGGGGGCCTTGAAGGTGCTCACGGAAGTCTCGTCACATTCCTCGTCGTGGGGCGGCTGCGCCGTCCCCCAGCCCGGCGGCGACGTCCCGCAGGTACGGGTTGGTCGCGCGCTCACGGCCGATGGTGGTCTGGGGACCGTGGCCGGACAGCACCACCGTCGAGTCGTCCAGCGGCAGGCACACGCGGGCCAGCGAGCGGAGCATCTCGGCGTGGGAGCCGCCGGGCAGGTCGGTGCGTCCGATGGAGCCGGCGAAAAGCAGGTCGCCCGAGAAGAACACCGACGGGATGTCGGCCGCCTCGGGCATCCGGAAGGTCACCGACCCCTTGGTATGCCCGGGCGCGTGGGCCACGGAGAAGTCCATCCCGGCCAGCTTCAGGTCCGCCCCGTCGGTCAGCTCGCGGACGTCATCCGGTTCGCCGATCGTCAGCTCGCCCATGAGCGGCATCCCGATGGAGCGGCCGAGCGCCTTCTCCGGGTCGCTCATCATGTAGCGGTCCTGGGGGTGGATCCAGGCCGGAACGTCGTGTGCTCCGCACACCGGGACCACCGAGGCCACATGATCGATGTGGCCGTGGGTGAGGACGACCGCGACGGGCTTGAGCCGGTGCTTGCGCAACGTCTCCTCGACGCCCTGGGTGGCCTGGTGGCCCGGGTCGATGACGACGCACTCCTCACCGGCGGCGGGGGCGACCACATAGCAGTTGGTCCCCCAGGCACCTGCGGGGAACCCGGCAATCAGCACGTTCGTCCTCAATCGTCGTCCGGCGGGAGCTCGGGCGGCGCGCACGGAGCGCGATGCCGCTGCTCAGAGCCTACCGGCGCGGCTCGTGACACAGCGAACCCATATACGGTACGGCCTAACCCAGCCCGGACAGCGGTACCAGAGACGTACAAGGAGACGACCGGTGGTCAGCAGCGATCAGCGTCGGCGACAGCTCGCCAGGGACAAGTACGAACGCCAGCAGAAGCGGCGGGCGGAGGCCCGGCAGAAGGCGCGCCGCCGCGCGGCGGTGGTGGGCGCGGCCGTGGCCGTCGTGGTCGCGACGCTGGTCGGCCTCGTGGCGGGCGGTGTCTTCGACGCGAAGGACAAGAAGACCGAGGCGTCGGACACCCCCTCGCCGTCCGCCTCCCCGACCCCCAAGCAGTCGCCCCCGGCGATGACGATCGACGACAAGGCGAAGTACACCTTCGCGCTCAAGACGAGCGCGGGCGACGTGACGTTCGAGATGGACGCGGCGAAGACCCCGCAGACGGTCAACTCGTTCAAGTCGCTCGCCGACAAGGGCTTCTTCGACAACACCAAGTGTCACCGTCTGGTGACCAGCGGCATCTTCGTGCTCCAGTGCGGTGACCCGCAGGGCACCGGCAGGGGCGGCCCCGGCTACACCATCCCGGACGAGAACCTGGACGCCTTGGGCAAGCCGAACGACCAGGGTCAGGTGATCTACCCGGCGGGCACGGTGGCGATGGCGAACACGGGGCAGCCCGGGACCGGCGGCAGCCAGTTCTTCCTCGTCTACAAGGACAGCCCGCTGGCTCCCTCGTACACGCCCTTCGGCAAGATCGACGCGGCCGGTCTCAAGGTCGTGGAGGGCATCGCGAAGGCCGGGACGGCCGACGGGGCGCAGGACGGCGCCCCCAAGAACCCGGTGACCATCGAGAAGGGCACCGTCACCAAGAACTGACCCGGATCGGGAAGCGGAGGCCGGTCACGGCCGGCCTCCGCCCGTGCGTCGATATTGCGTCGTGCGGGATGCGGACAGCCGGCCCGACGGTCGCCTATGTTGGCGTTGTGCAGGGCGGGCGCGGCCCGCCCCAGGAAACTGTGGACGATGCCCGGGGGTGAACCCCTCGCGAGGCATCAGGTGGAGGAGGCGCTGTGAGCAGCGACCCGTGGGGCCGAGTCGACGAGACCGGCACCGTGTACGTGCGTACTGCCGAGGGCGAGCAGGTCGTCGGCTCTTGGCAGGCGGGCACCCCTGAGGAGGCCCTGGCCTACTTCGAGCGCAAGTACGAGGGCCTGGTGGTCGAGATCGGCCTCCTCGAACGGCGGGTGCGGACCACCGATCTGTCCGCCAAGGACGCGCAGACGGCGATCGACCACCTGCGCACGCAGGTGGACGAGCACCACGCCGTGGGCGACCTCGAGGCGCTGCGCGTGCGGCTGGACAAGCTGGTCGCGACGGTGGAGTCGCGGCGCGAGGAGCGCAAGGTCCAGAAGGCCAAGCAGGCGGACGAGGCCCGATCGGCCAAGGACGCGCTGGTCACCGAGGCCGAGCAGCTGGCGCAGAGCGACCAGTGGCGCAGCGCGGGCGAGCGGCTGCGCGCCCTGGTGGACATCTGGAAGGGGCTGCCCCGGCTCGACCGCAAGTCGGACGACGAGCTGTGGCACCGCTTCTCGCACGCCCGCTCGGCGTTCTCCAAGCGCCGCAAGGCGCACTTCGCCTCGCTCGACGCGCAGCGCGAGGAGGCCCGCAAGGCCAAGGAGAAGCTGGTCGCGGAGGCCGAGTCGCTGTCGAAGTCGACGGACTGGGGCCCGACGGCCGCCCGCTACCGCGAGCTGATGGAGAGCTGGAAGGCCGCAGGCCGGGCGCAACGGGAGGCGGAGGACGACCTGTGGAACCGTTTCCGCGGTGCGCAGGACGTGTTCTTCGCGGCCCGCGGCGAGGTCTTCGCGGAGCGCGACGCCGAGCAGGTGGAGAACCTGAAGCTGAAGGAGGAGCTGGCCGAGGAGGCCGAGAAGCTCGTCCCGGTGACGGACCTGAAGGCGGCCCGGGCCGCGTTCCGCTCCCTCAACGAGCGCTGGGAGGCCATCGGGCACGTGCCGCGTGACGCGCGTCCCAAGGTCGAGGGCCGGATGCACGCCGTGGAGCGGGCCATCCAGGAGGCCGAGGAAGGCGAGTGGCGTCGTACGAACCCGGAGGCGCGGGCGCGTGCGGCCGGTCTGACGGGTCAGCTGCAGGCGGCGGTCGACAAGCTGCGTCAGCAGATCGACGCGGCCCGCGCCGCGGGCAACAACGCGAAGGCCGACAAGCTGTCCCGTGAGCTGGAGGGCCGCCAGGCCCTGCTGGACCAGGCGCTCAAGGGCCTTGAGGAGTTCGGCGGCTGACGCTCGGTGGTCACGACGACGGGCGCCACCCCCTGGGGGTGGCGCCCGTCGTCGTGCCGGGGGCCGGTGGGCCGCCGGACAGACCCTACGGCCTGCGGGCCGAGGTGACGCGGTAGACGTCGTAGACACCCTCGACGCCCCGGACGGCCTTGAGGACGTGTCCCAGGTGCTTCGGGTCGCCCATCTCGAAGGTGAACCGGGAGGTGGCCACCCGGTCGCGGGAGGTCTGCACGGCCGCCGAGAGGATGTTGACGTGCTGGTCCGACAGGACGCGGGTGACGTCGGACAGCAGCCGGGACCGGTCCAGCGCCTCGACCTGGATGGCGACGAGGAACACGGAGGACTGGGTGGGCGCCCACTCGACCTCCAGCATCCGCTCCGGCTGCTGGGACAGCGAGTCCACGTTGACGCAGTCGGCGCGGTGAACCGATACGCCGCTGCCCCGCGTGACGAATCCGATGATCGGGTCGCCCGGGACCGGGGTGCAGCAGCGGGCCAGCTTGACCCAGACGTCGTCGACGCCCTTGACGACGACGCCCGGGTCGGCGCTGCCGCGGCGCTTGCGTCCGCGCGACGGCGGGACGCTCTCCTCGATGTCCTCGTTGGCCGCGTCCTCGCCGCCGAGGGCCTGCACCAGCTTCTGTACGACGCCCTGTGCGGCCACGTGGCCCTCGCCGATGGCCGCGTACAGGGAGGAGATGTCGGGGTAGCGCATCTCGTGCGCGAGGGTGACGAGGGAGTCGCCCGTCAGGATGCGCTGGATCGGCAGGTTCTGCTTGCGCATGGCCCGCGCGATGGCGTCCTTGCCGTGCTCGATGGCCTCGTCGCGGCGCTCCTTGGAGAACCAGCCGCGGATCTTGTTGCGGGCGCGCGGGGACTTGACGAAGCCCAGCCAGTCGCGGGACGGCCCGGCGCCTTCGGCCTTGGAGGTGAACACCTCGACCAGGTCGCCGTTGTCCAGGGTCGATTCGAGCGGCACCAGCCGCCCGTTGACCCGCGCCCCTATGGTGCGGTGGCCGACCTCGGTGTGGACGGCGTACGCGAAGTCCACGGAGGTGGCTCCGGCGGGCAGGGCGATGACGTCGCCCTTGGGCGTGAAGACGAAGACCTCGTTGCGGGAGAGGTCGAACCGCAGCGAGTCGAGGAACTCGCCCGGGTCCTCGGTCTCCTTCTGCCAGTCCAGCAACTGGCGCAGCCACGCCATGTCGTTGACGGTGTCCTGGCCGGCGCTGCCCTTGGCGGCCTGCGGGACGTCGGTGCGGACCTTGGAGGTGCCCGCGACGGTCTGCTGCTTGTACTTCCAGTGCGCGGCGATGCCGTACTCGGCGCGGCGGTGCATGTCGAAGGTGCGGATCTGGAGTTCCACCGGCTTGCCGCTGGGGCCGATGACCGTCGTGTGCAGCGACTGGTACATGTTGAACTTCGGCATCGCGATGTAGTCCTTGAACCGGCCGGGGACCGGGTTCCAGCGCGCGTGCACGGTGCCGAGGGCCGCGTAGCAGTCCCGGACGGTGTCGACCAGGACGCGGATGCCGACCAGGTCGTAGATCTCGGCGAAGTCGCGGCCCCGCACGATCATCTTCTGGTAGACGCTGTAGTAGTGCTTGGGGCGGCCGGTGACGGTCGCCTTGATCCGGGCCGCCCGGAGGTCGGCCTGGACCTCGTCGGTGACGATCGCGAGGTACTCGTCGCGCTTGGGGGCGCGCTCGGCGACCAGGCGCACGATCTCGTCGTACATCTTCGGGTACAGGATCGCGAAGGACAGGTCTTCGAGTTCCCATTTGATCGTGTTCATGCCCAGCCGGTGGGCCAGCGGGGCGTAGATCTCCAGGGTCTCGCGGGCCTTCTTCTCCTGCTTCTCCCGCTTGAGGTAGCGCATGGTGCGCATGTTGTGCAGGCGGTCGGCGAGCTTGATGACCAGGACCCTGGGGTCCTTGGCCATGGCCACGACCATCTTGCGGACGGTCTCGGCCTGCGCGGCCTCGCCGAACTTGACCCGGTCCAGCTTGGTGACGCCGTCGACGAGCAGGGCGACGGCGTCGCCGAAGTCGCGCCTGAGCTGTTCGAGGCCGTACTCGGTGTCCTCGACGGTGTCGTGCAGCAGACCCGCCATGAGGGTGGCCGGGTCCATGCCGAGCTCGGCGAGGATGGTCGTCACCGCGAGCGGGTGGGTGATGTACGGGTCGCCGCTCTTGCGCTTCTGGCCGCGGTGCCACCGCTCGGCGACCTGGTACGCCTGTTCGATCTGGCGCAGGGTGGCCGTCTCGATCTTCGGGTCGTTGCTGCGGACTATGCGCAGCAACGGCTCCAGTACCGGGTTGTACGGGCTGGAGCGCTGGACCCCGAGGCGGGCGAGGCGGGCGCGCACCCGGTTGGAGGACCCGGCCTGCTTCGCGGGCGCGGGCTTGACCGCCGGGGCGGGCTTGACCGGCACCGGCGGGACGGGCTTGACCGACGGGGCGGCCGGGGGCGTGGCGGCGGGCGCCGCGGCCTGCTGGTCCTGCTCGGCCTGCTCGGCCTGCGGGTCGGGTTGCGCGGCGGAGAGTGGCTGGGCCTCGTCTGGCAAGAGCGCTCCTCTGGGGTCCCCCCGGATTCCGTCCGGGGGAGGATCCGGGGCCCCGGTCAGGTCCGGATAACCCATGGTAGCGAGGGTTGCGTCCGCTCGTTCTCCGAGCCTCGTCCCGGCTCGGGGATCGGTGCCGTACGCGAAAGCGGCGGGCACCCGGGGCATCCCGGGTGCCCGCCGCCACGGCGGGTGAGGCCGTCGAGGCGGCCGTTGGCAGGGCCGTCAGACCACGATCAGCGCGTCCAGCGGGGCGCCGCCCAGGGCGGGTTCCAGCTTGGCGCGGCCGGGCAGGAAGGACAGCTCCATCAGGACAGCCACTCCGGCGACCTCGGCCCCCGCCCGCCGGATCAGCGAGAGCGAGGCCTCCGCGGTGCCACCGGTGGCCAGGACGTCGTCGATGACCATGACCCGGTCACCGATGGCCAGGTCCTCCGCGTGGACCTCGATCTCCGCGGTCCCGTACTCCAGGTCGTACGCCTGTCCGAGTGTCGCGCCCGGCAGCTTGCCGGCCTTGCGCACCGGCACGAAGCCGATCCCGGACTGCACGGCCACCGGCGCCGCCAGGATGAACCCGCGCGCCTCCAGCCCGACGATCTTCGTCGCGCCGTACCGCACCGCCAGGGCCGCCAGCGCGTCCGTCAGCGCCGCGAACGCCTTCGGGTCGGCCAGCAGCGGGGTGATGTCCTTGAACGTCACGCCCGGCTTGGGGTAGTCCGGTACGTCCTTGATCCGGGAGAGGAGCAGCTCGCGCACCTCGGGCGTGCAGGCGGTCACCGGCGCCGCCGTCCCGGGCCCTGGCCCTGCGCGACGACCTGCGGGCCGTCCTCGGCGTCGTACCCGTCGTCCGGGGACTCGCCCTTGGCCGCGGCGGCCGCCCGCTTCGCGAGGACCCGCTTGCGCAGCGCCTTCATCGCCGGCTCGCGCTCCTTCAGGTCGACGACCAGCGGGGTCGCGATGAAGATCGAGGAGTACGCACCGGCCGCGAGACCCACGAACAGCGACAGCGAGATGTCGTTGAGCATGCCCGCGCCCAGGAAGCCGCCGCCGATGAACAGCAGCGCGCCGACCGGGAGCAGCGCCACGACCGTGGTGTTGATCGAGCGGACCAGGGTGCCGTTGATGCTGCGGTTGGCGATCTCGCCGAAGGTGTAGCGGGTCTGCTTCGTGATGTCCTTCGAGCCCTCCTTGAGACCGTCGAAGACGACGACGGTGTCGTAGAGGGAGTAACCGAGGATCGTCAGCAGACCGATCACGGTGCCCGGGGTGACCTCGAAGCCGACGAGCGCGTACACGCCGACGGTGATGGTGAGGTCGTGGATCAGCGCGACGAGCGCCGCCACCGCCATCCGCCATTCGAAGGCGATCGCGAGGTAGAGCACGACGAGGACCATGAAGATGCCGAGGCCGGTCCACGCCTTGTTCGCGATCTGCTCGCCCCAGCTGGGGCCGACCAGGTCGGCGTTGATCTGGTTCGCGTCGACCTTGAGGTCGGTGGCGAGCTGCTTCTTCACGCCGGCCGCGTCGTCGGTGCCCAGACCTGAGATCTGGATCCGCATGCCGCCGGTGCCGAGCGCCTGGACGATCGCCTCGTGACCGGACGCCTTCTTGGCGTCCTCCGTCACCTTCGCCACCGAGACGGCCGTCTTCGGGGTGGTGAAGACGGCACCGCCCTTGAACTCGATGCCCATGTTGAGGCCCTGTACGGCCAGGGCCACGACCGCCGTGATGGTGATCAGGATGGAAACGCCGTACCAGAGGAAACGCTTGCCGACGAAGTCGTAGCCGACATCACCGCGGTACAGCCTGGCGCCGAGATCTCCCAGCTTCGACATCTCACGCCTCCTTTGCGTCGACGGGGGCGGGCACGGCGGCGGCGGTCGCTCCGCCGCCGGTACGACGGGACCGGCGCAGCGGCGGCTTGGCGCCCAGGCGCTTGGGGTCCAGCCCGGACCACGGGTGGCCGCTGGAGAAGAACTTCGTGCGCGCCAGCAGGGTCATGACCGGCTTGGTGAAGAGGAACACCACGACCACGTCGAGCAGGGTGGTCAGACCCAGCGTGAAGGCGAAGCCCTGCACCTTGCCGACGGTGACGATGAACAGCACCGCGGCGGCGAGGAAGGACACGAAGTCGGAGACCAGGATGGTCCGCCGGGCCCTCGGCCACGCGCGCTCCACCGCCGGACGCAGGGTGCGGCCGTCGCGGATCTCGTCACGGATGCGTTCGAAGTACACGATGAACGAGTCCGCGGTGATGCCGATCGCGACGATGGCACCGCAGACGGCGGGCAGGTTCAGCGCGAACCCGATGCCCTTCCCGAGCAGCGCCATGATCGTGTAGGTGAGGACCGCGGACACCAGGAGGCTGACGATGGCGATGAACGCCAGGCCCCGGTAGTACACGAGCAGGTAGATCACGACGAGCGCGAGGCCGATGGCGCCCGCGATGAGGCCGGCCTTGAGCTGCTCGCTGCCGAGCGCGGGGGTGACTGTGGTGACGCTGTCCTCCTGGAAGGAGAGCGGCAGCGCACCGTACGACAGCATGTTGCCCAGGTCCTGCGCGGACTGCTGGGTGAAACCGCCCGAGATCTCGGCGTTGCCGCCGGTCAGCGCCTGGCTCACGGACGGGTCGGAGATGACCTGGCCGTCGAGCACGATGGCGAACTGGTTCTGCGGGGGCTGCTTGGTGGCGAGCTCACCGGTGACCTTGGCGAACTTGTCGGCGCCCTTGTCGGTGAACTGCATCGTGACGATCCACTGGGCGGTCTGCGGGTTGATCGCGCCCTTGGCGTTGTCCACGTCCTGGCCGTTGACGGCGGCCGGACCGAGCACCCACTTGCCCCAGGTGTTGCCGCGCTTGCCACAGGCGAGCGTCGGGTCCTCGGGCTTGACGTCCTTGCCCACCGTGGCGCGCTGCTTCTCGTCGTTGCAGTCCAGCGCGGCGAACTTCGCCTGGAGGTCCGCGACGGCGGCGTCGGCGCCCGACGGCGTCGGGACCGGGGTCGGCGCCTTGTCGTCTGCCTTCTTCGACTCGCTCGCCGAGGGCGAGGGAGAGGGACTGGGGGCGCCCGGGGCCTTGAGGGCCTCGCTGAGCACACGTCCCTGGGAAGTGGCGCTGGACGACGGGGTGGCCGAGGAGCCGGGCTTGCCGTTCTCCGCCTTGGGGGCGCCGGAGCCGCTCGCGGAGGGGCTCGGGGCACCGCTCGTGGAGGGGCTCGGCGTCGCCTGCGGGGTGACCGGGGCGCCGTCGGCGAAGGCCAGGACGGGGCGGAAGTACAGCTGGGCGGTGGTACCGACCTGCTGGCGCGCCTGCTGCTCGTTCATCCCGCGGGGGATGTTCACGATGATGTGGTCGCGGCCCTGCGTCTGGACCTCGGCCTCCGAGACGCCGAGACCGTTGACTCGGCGCTCGATGATGCCGACCGCCGTGTTCATGTTGGTCTCGTTGACCGCGTCCGGCTTGCCGGGCTCGCTCTTGGCCTTGAGCGTGATGCTCGTGCCGCCCGCGAGGTCGATGCCCAGCCGGGGCGTCGTCTGCTTCGTGAGGAACATCCCCGCGGTGAGCGCCACCATCGCGATCAGGATGATGGCCAGGGCGCGCCCCGGCCTCCCCTGAGCCCCCGTGGGCCGCCGGCCCTTCTTCGGTGCTGCCACCTTGTCGTATCTCCCTGTCCAACCGCCCCGCGCCGGGTCAGCGCGCGGACGGCCACGAAATGTGTGGTGGGGACCCCTGCCCCCCGCAGAAGTGTCGGTGACGGGGGCCGCGGCGGCCGCCGGTCAGGCGCCGTCGCGGTCCCCGGCCGGTCGCTACTTGGCGCCGGCCTCGCCGTCGGTCTTGCCGTCCTGCGGCTCGTCGCCCTTGGGCTCGTCCTTCTTGCCCAGGTCGAGCTTGGGAGCCTCGTCCCGGTCCTTGGAGAGGTCGGTCTTGGCCGGCTCGTCCGTCTCGCCCGCGGTGAGCGAGGAGGCGTCGTCCGGAACGACCGGGGCGTCGCCGACGGGCTCGTCGGTGATGCCGTGGACGATGCGGTTGTACTCCGAGTCCTCCAGGACCGCGCCGATGGAGTTCTTGGCGTAGATCGCGTGGACACCGGGGGCCACCTCAAGGGTGAGGGTGTCGTCGCCGATCTCCTTGACCGTGGCGTACATGCCGCCGATGGTGCGGACGCCGGTGCCGGGCGTCAGGTGCTCGCGCATCTGCGCGGCGGCCTGCTGCTTCTTCTTGGCGGAGCGGGTCATCAGGAACATCGCCCCGATGAGCACGATGAATGGGAGGAGCATGCCGATATTCACGGGACGAAGATCCTTCGCACGACCGCTCGGGAGGCGGCCTTTTCTACGGGGGTGGGCATACCGACCCGAAGGGTCGGCATCGGCGGAGTCTAGGCGAGTCCGCACCGATGGAACAACGCCCAGCATGGCACCGCGGTTCCTGGACGGTCGAACCTCCGCGCCGTCACGCCCCGAACAAGCCCTGTTGTCCGCTTGATCCACTCGCCCCGTGCCCAGGCGGGACAAGGCCCAGGTGAACCCATGCGGCGGGGGTCGCGACCCGCCCGCGCGGGGTACGGGCCAGCAGCCCCTCCCGGACCAGGAAGGGCTCGGCGACCTCCTCGACGGTCTCGCGTTCCTCGCCGACGGCGACCGCGAGGGTGGACAGGCCGACGGGGCCGCCGCCGAACAGCTTCAGCAGCGCCTCCAGCACGGCCCGGTCCAGCCGGTCGAGGCCGCGCGCGTCCACCTCGTAGACCTGGAGGGCGGAACCGGCGATCTCCCGCGTGATCACTCCGTCGGCCCGCACCTGGGCGTAGTCCCGGACCCGGCGCAGCAGGCGGTTGGCGATCCGGGGGGTGCCGCGCGAGCGCCCGGCGATCTCGGCGGCGCCGGCGGTGTCGATCTCCACGTCGAGGAGGCGGGCGGAGCGGTGGATGACGCGTTCCAGCTCCTCGGGGGCGTAGAACTCCATGTGCCCGGTGAAGCCGAACCGGTCGCGCAGCGGCGGCGGCAGCAGACCGGCGCGGGTGGTCGCGCCGACGAGGGTGAAGGGCGGAAGCTCCAGCGGGATCGCGGTGGCGCCGGGCCCCTTGCCGACGATCACGTCGACGCGGAAGTCCTCCATGGCCATGTACAGCATCTCCTCGGCGGGCCGGGACATGCGGTGGATTTCGTCCAGGAAGAGCACCTCACCCTCCTGGAGCGAGGAGAGGATCGCGGCGAGGTCTCCGGCGTGCTGGATGGCGGGGCCGGAGGTGATCCGGATGGGCGCGCCCATCTCCGCCGCGATGATCATGGAGAGGGTGGTCTTGCCGAGGCCTGGCGCGCCGGAGAGCAGGACGTGGTCGGCGGTGGCGCCGCGCTGGCGGGCCGCCTTGAGGACGAGGTCCAGCTGTTGGCGGACCTTCTCCTGGCCGACGAACTCCCCGAGGTCCTTGGGGCGCAGGGCGGCCTCGACGGCGGTGTCCTCGCCGTCCGCCGCCGCCGCGACAATGCGGTCGCTCTCGTCGTCCCAGTTCACGGTCTCAGTCTGCCTTCTCGGTTCGTACGGTGATCATCGTGGCGCCCGCGGCGGTGTCCGCGCGGCGGCCCTGGCGCGCCCCGGGCTCCTCGCGGGCGGCGCCGGTTCCAGGGCGCCGGTTCTACGGGGCCGGTCGCGGGCGGGGTCGGTTCAGCGGGCGCGGTTCAGCGGGCCCGGTTCAGCGGGCCCGGTTCAGCGGGCCCGGTTCAGCGACTGGAGGGCGGCACGCAGCAGCTGCGGGACGGGGGCCGAGCCACCGGCGGCGATGGCGGCCTCCGCCTGCGGGGTCACGGCCGTGACGGCTTCCTCCGCCTCGCGGGAGGCGTACCCGAGGCCGATCAGCGCGGCGGCGAGCTGCTCGGTCCACGGCGCGGGACCGGCCGCGGCGGCCCGCTGGGCCCCCACGACGGCGCCGAGCGGCGCGCCCAGCTTGTCCTTGAGCTCCAGCAGCAGCTTCTGCGCGCCCTTCTTGCCGATGCCGGGCACCGCCGTCAGGGCCTTCTCGTCCCCCGTCGAGACGGCCAGGCGCAGCGCGTCGGGGCTGTGGACCCCGAGCATGGCCTGCGCCAGTCGCGGGCCGACCCCGCTGGCGCCCTGGAGCAGCTCGAAGACCTGTCGTTCGTCGTCGTCGGCGAAGCCGTACAGGGTGAGCGAGTCCTCCCGCACGACCAGGGAGGTGGCCAGCCGGGTCGTCTCCCCCAGGCGCAGTCCGGCGATGGTGTTCGGGGTGCACTGCACGGCCATGCCCACACCGCCGACCTCGATCACGGCCAGGGTGGGTGCGAGGGCGGCGACCGGGCCGCTGACGAACGCGATCATGAGGGGCGGCCTTTCACGGCGGAGGCATGCTGGGCGAGCGCCTGCTGGAGGCGGTTCTGGGCGGGGGCCCGCCAGATGTGGCAGATGGCGAGCGCGAGGGCGTCGGCGGCGTCGGCGGGTTTCGGTGGGGACGACAGTCGCAGCAACCGGGTCACCATCGCTGCGACCTGCGCCTTGTCGGCCCGGCCGGCGCCGGTGACGGCGGCCTTGACCTCGCTCGGGGTATGCAGGGCGACCGGCAGGCCGCGCCGGGCCGCGCACAGCATGGCGACGGCACTGGCCTGGGCGGTGCCCATCACCGTGCTGACGTTGTGCTGGCTGAAGACCCGCTCGACGGCGACGACTTCGGGCCGGTACTCGTCGAGCCACTCCTCGATGCCGCGCTCGACGGCGACGAGCCGCAGCCCCAACTCGGCGTCCACGGGCGTCCGTACGACCCCCACCCCGAGCATCGTCAGGGGACGGCCGGCGACCCCCTCGACCACGCCGACACCACACCGCGTCAGGCCCGGGTCCACACCGAGTACGCGCACTCCGCCCCCCTTCTTCGATCGCCTGTCCGTGTGCACGTGCAGGCTATCCCGCCCCACTGACAAGACGACGGGCCGACAGGACGTGTCCTGTCGGCCCGTCGCAATCATGCGAAGTGGGGGGCGCCCCTTAGGCGTCGACCTTCTCCATGACCTCGTCCGAGACGTCGAAGTTGGCGAAGACGTTCTGCACGTCGTCGCTGTCCTCCAGCGCGTCGATCAGCTTGAAGATCTTGCGCGCGCCCTCTTCGTCCAGCTCGACCTGCATGGTCGGGACGAAGCTGGAGTCGGCCGAGTCGTAGTCGATGCCCGCCTCCTGGAGCGCGGTGCGGACCGCGACCATGTCGGTGGGCTCGCTGATGATCTCGAAGGTGTCACCGTTGTCGTTGACCTCTTCGGCACCGGCCTCGAGCACCGTCTCCAGGACGTCGTCCTCGGTGAGCTCGGCCTTCGGCAGGACGACGACGCCCTTGCGGTTGAACAGGTACGAGACCGAGCCCGGGTCGGCCATCGAGCCGCCGTTGCGGGTCATGGCGACGCGGACGTCGGAGGCGGCGCGGTTGCGGTTGTCGGTGAGGCACTCGATGAGTACCGCGACACCGTTCGGGCCGTAGCCTTCGTACATGATCGTCTCGTAGTCGGCGCCGCCGGCCTCCAGGCCGCCGCCGCGCTTGACCGCGGAGTCGATGTTCTTGTTCGGGACCGAGCTCTTCTTGGCCTTCTGAATGGCGTCGAAGAGCGTCGGGTTGCCGTCGATGTCGGCGCCGCCCATCCGGGCCGCGACCTCGATGTTCTTGATCAGCTTCGCGAAGAGCTTGCCGCGCTTGGCATCGATCACGGCCTTCTTGTGCTTCGTCGTAGCCCATTTAGAGTGGCCGGACATCCGCCTGTCTCCTTCGCGTCACCAACAGTGTTCCTACCCGATCCTACCGGGACCCGGTTACAGCCCCGCGCGCACCATGTCGACGAAGTACGCGTGAACGCGGTCGTCGCCGGTGAGTTCCGGGTGGAACGAGGTGGCCAGCACGTTGCCCTGTCGTACGGCGACGGTGTGGCCGTCGTACGTGGCGAGCACCTCGGCGGCGGCGCCGACGGACTCGACCCACGGGGCGCGGATGAAGACGCCCTCGACGGGGCCGCCGTCGATGCCCGCGAAGTCGACCTGCGCCTCGAAGGACTCGTTCTGCCGGCCGAAGGCGTTGCGGCGCACGATCATGTCGATGCCGCCGAGCGTCTCCTGGTCCTCACGGCCGTCCAGCAGCTTGTCCGCGAGCATGATCATGCCGGCACAGGTGCCGTAGACCGGCATGCCGGCCCGTACGCGCTCGCGCAGCGGCTCCAGCATGCCGAACAGCACGGCGAGCTTCGACATGGTCGTGGACTCGCCGCCGGGGATCACCAGGGCGTCGACCTCGGTGAGCTCCTCGGGACGCCGGACCGGCCTGGCCACGGCGTCCGCCGCGGCCAGGGCGATCAGGTGCTCCCGTACATCGCCCTGGAGAGCCAGGACACCGATGGTGGGAGTCGTCATTACCAGCCCCGGTTGGCGTAACGCTCGGCCTCGGGCAGGGTGTCGCAGTTGATGCCGACCATGGCCTCGCCCAGGTTGCGGGAGGCGTCCGCGATGATCTTCGGGTCGTCGTAGAAGGTGGTGGCCTTCACGATCGCGGCGGCGCGCTTGGCCGGGTCGCCCGACTTGAAGATGCCGGAGCCGACGAAGACGCCCTCGGCGCCGAGCTGACGCATCAGGGCGGCGTCGGCCGGGGTGGCCACGCCACCGGCGGAGAACAGCACGACGGGGAGCTTGCCAAGCTCGGCGACTTCCTTGACCAGCTCGTACGGGGCGCGCAGCTCCTTGGCGGCGGCGTACAGCTCGTTGTTGTCGAAGCCGCGCAGCTTGGCGATCTCGTTCTTGATCTGGCGCAGGTGACGGACGGCCTCGACGACGTTGCCGGTGCCGGCCTCGCCCTTGGAGCGGATCATGGCCGCGCCCTCGGCGATGCGGCGCAGGGCCTCGCCGAGGTTGGTGGCGCCACAGACGAAGGGGGTGGTGAACGCCCACTTGTCGGAGTGGTTGACCTCGTCGGCCGGGGTCAGCACCTCGGACTCGTCGATGTAGTCGACGCCGAGGGACTGCAGGACCTGGGCCTCGACGAAGTGGCCGATGCGGGACTTGGCCATGACCGGGATCGAGACGGCCTCGATGATCTCTTCGATCATGTTCGGGTCCGACATGCGGGCGACCCCGCCGTCCTTGCGGATGTCGGCCGGGACCCGCTCCAGGGCCATGACGGCCACGGCGCCGGCGTCCTCGGCGATCTTCGCCTGCTCGGCGTTGACCACGTCCATGATCACGCCGCCCTTGAGCTGCTCGGCCATGCCGCGCTTGACGCGGGAGGTGCCGATAGCCGACTCAGCGGACTGCGGGGTGGAGGGAAGCGTGCTCACGGATTGACCTCACTCGAAGGAAGAAGGGTGCTGCGGTACTACAGCACTGAGCAAACCTCCCCCGTCCAGTCCACTGCAAGGGCCAATGAGGAGCCGGTGGCTCTTTCCGATTTGGCCATCGGGTACAAATACGCTCGTCCGGACACCCTCTAGGGCCGCTCGGCGAGGTCCGCCGGGGGCTCGTCGTCCATCTCGAAGGCGAGCGGGAAGGGCGCGTGGCCCGCCAGCCGGAACCAGCGCACCTTGCGGTGCCGGCGCAGGGCCCGCGCGGCCCGTACGGCGTCGTTGTGGAAGCGCCGTGCCATCGGCACCCGGCGCACGGCCGCCGCCAGCTCCTCCGCGGCCTCGACCCCGCCCGGCGCCGCCTTCACCGCGTCGACCTGGTCCACGTCGGCGAACACGGCGCGCAGCGCCTGGCTCAGCTCGCTCTCGGCGACCTCGCGCTGCTCCTCCTCGGCCTGCCGGGCCGCGTGCGCCGCCTCGTACAGCACGAGCGAGGAGGCGGGGTCGAGCACCCCGGAGGTGGCCACTTCGAGCACCACGGAAGCGCGCCGCACCAACTGCGCGTCGAGCGCGGCCCGCGCGGCGTCCATCCGCGAATGCAGCCGGTCGAGCCGCCCGGCGGTCCAACTCAGGTACACGCCGACGACACCGAGCGCGAGGGCGATCCAGACAAGGGTTTCGATCACGGAGGGCGAGCCTACCGTCCGAGCCCGGACGTCTCGGCGGGGTGCCGGACCAGTCGACGATCAGTCCGCGACCGGCCCGTCAGTCCCGGGTCAGGCCCAGACGGGTGCGGAGCGAGACCCGTTCGTCCGCGGCGACCGCCGCCGCGCCGTCGGTGACGGTTTCGTAGACGGCCAGGATGTCCGCGCCGACCGTCGACCAGTCGAAGCGGCGGACGTGCGCGGAGCCGCGGGCGCCGAGTTCCGCGCGGCGGGCCGGGTCGCGCAGGAGCCGGACGGCGGCGGCGGCCAGGGCTTCGGAGTCCTCGTTGGCGAACAGGTCGCCCGCCCGGCCCTGGTCCAGGACCTGCGCGAACGCGTCCAGGTCGGAGGCCAGGACCGCCGCCCCCGCCGACAGCGCCTCGACCAGGATGATCCCGAAGCTCTCGCCGCCCGTGTTCGGGGCGACGTACACGTCGACGCTGCGCAGCAGCCGGGCCTTGTCCTCGTCGGAGACCATGCCGAGGAACTCCACCCGCGCGCGCAGCTCGGGCGGGAGGGAGGCGACCGCCTCCTCCTCGTCGCCGCGGCCCGCCACCAGGAGGCGTACGTCCGGGCACTCCTCGACGATCCTCGGGAACGCCGCCATCAGGACGGGCAGGCCCTTGCGCGGTTCGTCGATGCGGCCGATGAAGCCCAGGGTCGCGCCGCCCCACTCCGCCTTGGGCGAGGCGGAGGCGAAGAAGTCCACGTCCACCCCGTTGGGGATGACGACGGCATCCCCGCCCAGGTGCTCGACCAGGGTGCGCCGCGCGTACTCGCTCACCGCGATCCGGGCGCTGATCTTCTCCAGGGCCGGCTGGAGGATCGGGTAGGCGGCGATCATCGCCCGTGAGCGGGGGTTGGACGTGTGGAAGGTGGCCACGATCGGGCCCTGCGCGGCCCAGCAGGACAGCAGTCCCAGCGACGGGGAGGCGGGCTCGTGGATGTGGATCACGTCGAAGACCCCGTCGTGGAGCCAGCGCCGTACCCGCGCCGCCGACAGGAACCCGAAGTTCAGCCGGGCGACGGACCCGTTGTAGGGCACCGGCACCGCCCGCCCCGCCGAGACGACGTACGGCGGCAGCGGGGTCTCGTCGTCCGCCGGGGCGAGGACCGACACCTCGTGGCCCAGGCGGATCAGGTGTTCCGCCAGGTCCCGGATGTGGAACTGGACGCCGCCCGGCACGTCCCACGAGTACGGGCACACGATGCCGATCTTCACTACGGGCGCTCCTCCAGATCGTCCAGCCACAGCCGCTGCAACATGTGCCAGTCCTCGGGGTGCGCGGTGATCCCCGAGGCGAACGCGTCGGCGACCGCCTGCGTCATGGCGGCGGTCTTCTCGGTCCGGGTGCCGGTTTCCGGGACCGCCACCTCGGGGTGGATGCGCCCGTACATCCGCGGCGTATCGCCGTAGTACAGGGTCGCCGGAAGCAACACCGCCCCGGTCTGCTGCGCGAGCAGCGCGGGCCCGGCCGGCATCCGCGTCTTCGAGCCGAAGAAGTCCACCTCGACCCCGGAGGCGGACAGGTCCCGGTCGGCGACCAGACAGACCAGGCCGCCGGAGCGGAGCCTGCGGGCGAGGGTGCCGAAGGCGGCGCCGCCGCTGTGCGGCAGCACCTCCATGCCCAGGCTCTCGCGGTAGGCCACGAACCGGTCGTACAGGGACTCCGGCTTGAGCCGCTCGGCGACCGTGGTGAACCGGATGCCCAGATGGCTGGTGGCCCAGGCCCCGGCCAGGTCCCAGTTCGCCAGGTGCGGCAGGGCCACGATGACCCCGCGCCCCGAGGCGAGGGCCTCGCGCAGGACGTGCTCGTCGGTCATCTCCACGTCGGCGGAGAACCGCCGCGGGTCCATCGTCGGCAGCCGGAACGACTCCATCCAGTACCGCATGTACGAGCGCATGCCCGCCCGGGACAGTTCCCGCAGTCGCTCGGGGCCGGCGTCGGGGACGACCCGGGCCAGGTTCGACTCCAGCCTGAGCACGCTCTTGCCGCGCCGCTTCCAGGTGGTGTCGGCTATCCGGCGGCCCAGGGCCACCGCGGCCGGCTCCGGCAGCTTCTTGACGGCCGCCCAGCCGAGCCCGTAGAGGCCGTCGACGATCTTGTCCTGCGCCTTGCCCATCAGGCCGCGCCGCCTTCGGACAGGTGCGCCTCGGCGTCGGCTTCCGCCGCCTCGCGCCGTACGGTGACCACGCGCTGGATCAGGGTGACGAGGGAGCCCGCCGCCACCGCCCACAGCGCGATCGGCAGCAGCACGCCGATCCAGGACGGCACGCCGAAGGTCTGGAGCCCGGACAGGCCGGCCGCGACCAGCGAGATCACCAGCCTCTCGGCGCGTTCGACGAGCCCGTTGACGGCGACCGGCAGTCCGATCGCCTCGCCGCGGGCCTTGGTGTACGAGACCACCTGCCCACTGGCCAGGCAGAAGATCGCCACCGCGCACAGCACGTTGTCGTGGCCCGAGCCCGCGTACCAGAGCGCGAGCCCGCCGAAGATGGCCGCGTCGGCCACCCGGTCGAGCGTGGAGTCGAGGAACGCGCCCCAGCGGCTGGAGACCCCGGCCTGGCGGGCCATGTTCCCGTCCACCAGGTCGGAGAACACGAACAGGGTGATGGTGATCGTGCCCCAGAAGAACTCGCCCCTGGGGAAGAAGACCAGCGCTCCCGCCACCACTCCGGCCGTGCCGATCAGCGTGACGGCGTCCGGGCTCACCCCCCGACGGAGGAGAAAAGCGGCGAATGGCGTGAGAACACGCGTGAAGAATGCACGCGCGTACTTGTTCAGCATGGCCTTCCCGGAGGGTCGCTGGGCCGCACGGCCCCATCGGCCACCGGCTGGCCCATCGTAGCCGGCGCCCCGGCCCCCCACCGCCCCGCACCCACCGGTTCCCGCCGGACAATCCGCGCGCCGGCCGTGCTTCACGCTCCGGACAGCGCCCGGTACGACGTATGGACGCAGTGTGACGCCGGTGCAAAGCTCGAAGAACCCCCGTCACCCTCCTCACCGCGACACCGGGAGGCACGATCACCATGGGAGCCACATCACACCAAGCCGGGGCCGCCGGCAGGGCACTGACGGCCGACCGCCCCGCATCCGTACGGAACGTCGTGCTGGTCGGCCACAGCGGCGCCGGAAAGACCACGCTGGTCGAAGCCCTGGCCCTGACCTCAGGGGCGGTGAACAGGGCCGCAAGCGTCGAGGACGGCGGCACGGTCTCCGACTACGACGAGATCGAACAACGCCGCCGGCGCTCCATCCAGCTCTCCCTCGTCCCGGTCGAGTGGGGCGGAATCAAGATCAACCTGTTGGACACCCCGGGATACGCCGACTTCGTCGGGGAACTCAGGGCCGGTCTGCGCGCCGCGGACGCGGCCCTCTTCGTCGTCTCGGCCGCCGACGGCATCGACGGGGCCACCCGCATGGTGTGGGACGAGTGCGAGGCCGTGGGCATGCCCCGGGCGATCGTCATCACCCATTTGGAGGCAGCCCGGGCGGATTACACGCAGATGACCTCGGTCTGCGGCGAGAGCTTCGGCGGGGACGACCCGGACGCCGTCATCCCGCTCTACCTGCCCCTGCACGGCCCGGCCGGGCCCGACGGGCACGCGCCCGTCACCGGCCTGCTCGGGCTGCTCTCCCAGCGGGTCTACGACTACGCCTCCGGCGAGCGCGTCGAACGCGACCCGGACCCCGCCGAGCTCGCGCTGATCTCCGAGGCCCGCTCCCGACTGATCGAGGGGATCATCGCGGAGAGCGAGGACGAGACCCTCATGGACCGCTACCTCGGCGGCGAGGACATCGACCTCAAAACCCTCGTCGACGACCTGGAGCGGGCGGTGGCGCGCGGCACCTTCCACCCCGTCCTGATGGCGGCACCCGCCGCCGAGGGGGCCCACCGGGGCCTCGGCACCGTCGAGCTCCTCGAACTGATCACCGGCGGTTTCCCCACGCCGCTGGAACGCGCCCCCCTCGCGGTCACGGCCCCCGACGGCTCCGCCCGCGCCGAGGTCACGTGCGACCCGGACGGGCCGCTCCTCGCCGAGGTGGTCAAGACCTCCTCCGACCCCTACGTGGGCCGCGTCTCCCTCGTCCGCGTCTTCTCCGGCACCCTGCGCCCCGAGGAGACCGTGCACGTCAGCGGACACGGCCTGGCCGACCGGGGCCACGAAGATCATGACGTGGACGAGCGGATCGGGGCCCTGACCTCCCCCTTCGGCAAACAGCAGCGCACCCTCACCCACGTCATCGCGGGCGATCTCGCCTGCGTCGCGAAACTGGGCCGCGCCGAGACCGGCGACACCCTCTCCGCCAAAGCCAACCCGCTCCTCATGGAGCCCTGGCCGATGCCGGAACCACTGCTGCCGCTCGCCATCGAGGCCCACAGCAAGGCCGACGAGGACAAGCTCTCCCAGGGCCTGGCCCGGCTCGTCGCCGAAGACCCGACCATGCGCCTGGAGCAGAACCCGCACACCGGCCAGCTCGTCCTGTGGTGCCTGGGCGAAGCCCACCAGGACGTCGCCCTGGAGCGGCTGCGCACCCGCTTCGGCGTCCAGGTCGACCCCGTCCCGCACAAGGTGAGCCTGCGCGAGACGTTCGGCGCCAAGGCCGCCGGGCGCGGCCGGCACGTCAAACAGTCCGGCGGGCACGGTCAGTTCGCCATCTGCGAGATCGAGGTCGAGCCCCTGCCGCCGGGCAGCGGCATCGAGTTCGTCGACAAGGTCGTCGGCGGGTCCGTGCCCCGTCAGTTCATCCCGTCCGTGGAGAAGGGCGTGCGCGCCCAGGCCGCCCGCGGCGTGGCGGCCGGCTATCCGCTGGTCGACGTACGGGTGACCCTGCTCGACGGCAAGGCGCACTCGGTGGACTCCTCCGACGCCGCGTTCCAGACCGCGGGCGCCCTCGCCCTGCGCGAAGCCGCCGCCGACGCGCCGATCCACCTCCTGGAACCCGTGGCGGAACTCGACGTCCTGGTCCCGGACGAATACGTCGGCCCTGTCATGAGCGACCTCGCGGGCCGCCGCGGCCGCGTGGTCGGCACCGACCAGGCCGGCCCGGGGCGGACCCGGGTGCGGGCCGAGATCCCCGAGATCGAGATCGGCCGGTACGCGGTGGAGTTGCGCTCGGTGTCACACGGCACGGGCGGGTTCAGCCGTACCTACGCCCGGCACGAGCCGATGCCCCCGCAGTTGGCGGACAAGGTTCGCGAACAGGCCGAGAAGGGAAGTTAATCGACATAGCACATGGGATGCCGCCCATTCAACCGTGTTGCGATGGGCGGTATTTCCCTGTCCCATGACCACGGGGTGGGCTCCGCCGATAGGCTCTTCGCCGGGGCAGGACGCGGGCGGCGCACAACGCATGACGGCACGTCGATGGGGGCAACGGTGGCGGACGACGGTTTCGACTTCAGGCCCGGGGCACAGATCCCGCTCCAGGGGGGCGGCGGGCAGACCGCGGCGACCAACGCGCTGGCGTCCGCCGCGTACCGCGACGGGAAGCTCGACGAGCTGCTCAAGGCCAACAACGAGTACCACGAGTCGAAGATCAAGCCGGGCAAGATCTCCCTCCTGGAACCCAACCTCGGCGAGGCCTTCTGCCGTGCCGTGGAGGCCCGGACGCTTGGCGCCGGGCGCAAGCCTCTGATCCAGTCCTTCGGCGCCGACCCGCAGACCGTCGTCGAGCACTGCCTCGCCGCGTCCCGGCTCCGCAAGGAGCGCGACCGCAAGCTGCGCCTGATCACCCTCGTGTGCGGGGTGCTGTTCCTTCCCGGGCTGCTGCTCTGGCTCGGCCTCTTCCAGCTCCGCAAGTCGCTCGGCAAGGGCAAGCGGGGGTCCTGGGTGGGCACCGCGCTCCTGGTCGGCGTCGCCCTGGTCATCGCCGTACTGATGTTCAGGCTGCCGTTCACCGGGTTCTTCGGCCTCTACCTGCGTGCGATGGTCATCGCCCCGGCCGTGGGCTGGTTCGTGGCCCGCCGGCTCTGCGAGACGACCGCGGTCGACATGCGCGCGCGCTGGGACGGGCTGCTCGGCGGCGGCGGGGTGGCCGCGAAGATCCCCGAGGCGGTGCCAGGCAACCCCGACGAGAAGGCCCGCGAGGACCTGCGCCGGCAGCTGGCGAGACTGACCGCCGAGGACCGCAGCAACTCCGTCTTCTACGCCGGCCCCAAGGGCATCCTCGGCATGGGCACCCGTTGGGGCAGCTGGCAGATGGCCGAGGAGCTGGTCCCCAAGACCGAGGGCGCCGAGATCCACCCGTTCCGCAGCTGGGACGTCATACGCGCGGTCGACGCCGAGCTGCGCAAGCTGGAGCGCGGCCCCCTGCACACGGGCGGCTTCCCGACCGCCTCGATCCAGCACTGGGTCGTCACCCCGATCGGGGAGGGCGCCACCGAGGTGGCGCGCCCCACCGGCGAGGACGTCGACAGCTACCTGGTGAAGCCGCACGAGATCACCCGGATCTGCAACGAACAGCAGTTCAGCGCCGGCAACCGGCACTACCTGGGCATCCAGTACCCGCTCTGGGACGGTCAGCTGGTGATCACCATGATGGTGACCGTCACCGTGCTCTACAAGACCCTGCGGGTGGACGTCACCGCGCACGCGCTCGGTCCCGTACACGGCCTGTTCACCACGAAGTCCGCGCCCAAGACGGTCGAGGTCCCCAAGTCCGTCCGGTTCTGGGAGACGATGGAGCGCGCGCTGCCGATGGTGGACGCGGACGAGGTGGTGCGGCTGGCCGTGCGCGCCCCGCTGAGCTGGTACCCGCCGATCCTGGACTACCTGGGCGGCAAGCTGATCCTCCCGGAGCCCTTCGGCGTCCGTCACGTCTGGGCGGGCTCCATGTGGCGCCACCGGTTCATGGCGGACGACGCCCTGCGCACGGTGACCCCGGTCCTGCGGGCGGTGCACAACGCCGCGTTCCGGGTGCTGGAGGAGAACGGTGTGGACACCGACCGCTTCCTGAACCGCTCGTCCATCATGAGCGGAGTCATCCAGGAGCCCGCCCCGCGCAAGGCGGACGTCTACGACGCGTAGCGCCCGCCCCGCGCGAGCGGCCGGCCGGTGGCCGGCGCCGGGTCAGTCGGTCGGCCACGCCTCCGCGAGCATCCGGCGGGTGTCCGCGAGGAGTTGGGGCAACACCTTGGTGTGGCCGACCACCGGCATGAAGTTCGTGTCCCCGCCCCAGCGGGGCACGATGTGCTGGTGCAGGTGCGCGGCGATGCCGGCTCCGGCCGCCGCGCCCTGGTTCATGCCGATGTTGAAGCCGTGCGCCCCCGATGCCTTGCGGAGCGCGGTCATGGCCCGCTTGGTCAGCTCCCCGAGCTCGGCCGTCTCGGGGCCGTCCAGTTCGGTGTAGTCGGCGACGTGCCGGTACGGGACGACCATCAGGTGGCCGCCGTTGTACGGGTAGAGGTTCAGCACGGCGTAGACGTGCTTGCCGCGGGCCACGATCAGGCCGTCCTCGTCGGACATCTCCGGAATCCCGCAGAAGGGACAGCCGTCCCCGGCCTCCGGGCCGGTCGGCTTGTTCTCGCCCTGGATGTAGGCCATCCGGTGGGGTGTCCACAGACGCTGGAACGCGTCCTGCGTGCCCACACCGATCTGCTGCTCCGGCTCACTCGTCATGGGATGCAGCATATGACCTTGCCCCCGCCGGGCGTGTCGCCGGGGCGGACACCGGCCGGGTACCGGCGATGCTGGGCGGATGCCCGACAATCGGACGACCCGCGAGGCCGCCTGGGAGCGCAGCACCGAGCTGCCGCTGTTCTACGCCTCCCTGGTGTTCATCGCGAGCTACGCGGTCCGCGTGCTCGCCACCGGGGCGAGCCCCGTCCTGCGCGACGCGGCTCTGGCGGTGACCGGCCTGATGTGGGCGTGCTTCCTCACCGACTACCTGGCGCGCATGGTGCTGAGCCGCCGGCGGCCGCTGGCGTTCGTCCGCAGGCACTGGTTGGACACGGTGGTGGTGCTCCTGCCGCAGTTGCGGCCGCTGCGGGTGGTCAAGCTCCACGACGCCGTGCAGGCCAGGAGGGACCGCCCGCGCCGTGAGCTGCACCTGCGCGTGATCACGTACGCCGGCCTGGCGGGTCTCCTGCTCGGCTTCTCCGGGGCGCTCGCCGTGTACCAGTACGAGCACGACACCCCCGGCGCCTCGATCCGGACCTTCGGCGACGCGGTGTGGTGGGTGTGCGAGACCCTGACGACGGTCGGCTACGGCGATGTGGTGCCGGTGACCACGATGGGCCGGCTGATCGCGGTGGTGCTGATGCTCTGCGGGCTGGCGCTGCTGGGCGCGGTCACCGGCTCGTTCTCCTCCTGGCTGCTCCAGGTCTTCCGCCGGGAGGACGACGAGGAGCCCCCGGAGAACCGAAGTTCCCCGAGGGCTCCCTGACGACCGGGCCGGTCGGCTCAGACCTGGACGCGGTCCCCGACGACCTTGGCCAGCTTGGCCAGTGCCTCGTCCTTGGCGATGCCGTTCTCCTGCGATCCGTCGCGGTAGCGGAAGGAGACGGTGCCGGCGGCCATGTCCTCGTCACCGACGATGATCATGAACGGGACCTTGAGCTTCTGGTGGTTCCTGATCTTCTTCTGCATGCGGTCGGAGGAGGCGTCCACCTCGACGCGCAGGCCCTGCTTCTTCGCCTCGGCGGCGAACGCCCGCAGGTACTCCACGTGCCCGTCGCCGATCGGGATGCCGACCGCCTGGACCGGGGCCAGCCAGGGCGGCATGGCGCCCGCGTAGTGCTCCAGCAGTACGGCGAAGAACCGCTCGATCGAGCCGAACAGCGCGCGGTGGATCATGACCGGGCGCTGACGCGAACCGTCCGGACCGGTGTACTC
This sequence comes from Streptomyces sp. NPDC046557, assembly GCF_040645975.1. Lineage (NCBI taxonomy): Bacteria > Bacillati > Actinomycetota > Actinomycetes > Kitasatosporales > Streptomycetaceae > Streptomyces > Streptomyces sp. NPDC046557. The sequence continues at coordinate 44,903 of NZ_JBEYZH010000025.1, read as the reverse complement.
CAGGTTGAACCGCTCCGGCAGGTTGAAGTCCAGCTGGACCGTCGACATCTGCCAGGTGCGGCCGATCGCGTCCCGGCACTGGACCGAGATCTTCGGGCCGTAGAACGCGGCGCCGCCCGGGTCCGGCACCAGCGGCAGGCCCTGCTTCTCCGCGACCTGGCGCAGGGTCTCGGTGGCCTCTTCCCAGATCTCGTCCGAGCCGACGAACTTCTCCGGGTCCTTGGTCGACAGCTCCAGGTAGAAGTCGGTCAGACCGTAGTCGCGCAGCAGGTTCAGCACGAAGGTCAGCGTGCGGTCGAGCTCCTCCGCCATCTGCTCCTTGGTGCAGTAGATGTGCGCGTCGTCCTGGGTGAAGCCGCGCGAGCGGGTCAGGCCGTGCACGACGCCCGACTTCTCGTACCGGTACACGGTGCCGAACTCGAACAGGCGCAGGGGCAGCTCACGGTAGGAGCGGCCGCGCGCGTCGAAGATCAGGTTGTGCATCGGGCAGTTCATGGGCTTGAGGTAGTAGTCGGTGCCACCGTCGAGCTGCATGGGGGGGTACATGCCCTCCGCGTACCAGTCCAGATGGCCGCTCTTCTCGAAGAGGGTGCCCTTGGTGGCGTGCGGGGTGTAGACGAACTCGTAGCCCTCTTCCTCGTGGCGCTTGCGCGAGTAGTCCTCCATGGTGCGGCGGATGACGCCGCCGCGGGGGTGGAAGACGGCGAGGCCGGAGCCGATCTCGTCCTGCACGGAGAACAGGTCGAGTTCGGTGCCGAGCTTGCGGTGGTCGCGCTTCTCGGCCTCGGCGAGGAAGTCGAGGTGTGCCTTGAGTTCGTCCTTCGAGGGCCAGGCGGTGCCGTAGATGCGCTGGAGCATCGGGTTCTTCTCGCTGCCGCGCCAGTAGGCGGCGGCGTTGCGCATCAGCTTGAACGCCGGGATGTTGCGGGTGGTGGGCAGGTGGGGACCGCGACAGAGGTCCTTCCAGCACAGCTCGCCGGTCTTGGCGTCCAGGTTGTCGTAGATGGTCAGCTCGCCGGCGCCCACCTCGACGTCCGCGCCGTCGTCGCTGGAGGCGGACCCCTTGATGCCGATGAGCTCCAGCTTGTACGGCTCGTCGGCGAGCTCCGCGCGGGCGGCCTCGTCGGTGACGACGCGGCGGGCGAACCTCTGACCGCGCTTCTGGATCTCCTGCATCTTCTTCTCGATGGCCTTGAGGTCATCGGGGGTGAAGGGCTTGGCGACGTCGAAGTCGTAGTAGAAGCCGTCGCGGACCGGCGGGCCGATGCCCAGCTTGGCCTCGGGGAAGAGCTCCTGCACGGCCTGCGCCATGACGTGCGCGGTCGAGTGGCGCAGGATGTTCAGGCCGTCCTCGGAGGAGATCTCCACCGGCTCGACGGTCTCGCCGTCCCGCACCTCGTACGCGAGGTCCTTGAGTTCGCCCGCGACGCGCGCGGCCACGACGGTGCGCTCGCCGGCGAAGAGCTCGGCCGCCGTAGTGCCCGTGGCCACCACGCGCTCGTCCCGCTCGGAATCGCGTTGGATGATCACACGGACGTCTGACACCGGTCTCTCCTGAACTCTGGGGGTGCGCGAGCGAACACTGCGCGCCTGAATCGTACCGAGCGGAGTGGCCGCGCCGCTAAACGGTTACGCGGCCGGACCCGCACGCCCCCTACGGTGGGCCCATGCCGAAGACGACCGGGCCGGTGCGGCCCCTGGACCTGACCGACGACGCCACCGCCGCCGCCGTCCACCGCATCGGGCGCGAGGCGTACGCGGTGGAGGCGGAACTGATCGGTTTCGACGGGATACCGGCGCTCCGCGAGACCCTCGCGCAACTGCGGGAGCGGCCCCTGCGCTGGCTGGGCGCGAGCGGCCCGGACGGGGAGATCGCGGGCTTCCTGGCCTGGGAGGAGGCGCCCGACGGCTCCGTCTGCGTCGACCGCCTCTGCGTGGCCCCGGCCGCGTTCCGCCGGGGCATCGCCTCGCTCCTCCTGCACCACCTGCTGACCGACACCGTCCCGGACCGCCCGGTCACGGTCACGACGGGCGCCGCGAACGCCCCCGCGGTGGCCCTCTACGACCGCCTGGGCTTTCTCCGCGGCGACGACTTCTCCCCCGCCCCCGGCCTCGTGATGGCCTCCTTCACCCGCACCCCGGGACCGGAGGGGGGTGCCTGACGGATCATGGGCGAGCCCGGCGGGGCTGCTCGTCACCCGTCGGACGGCAGGACGCCCGACGGGTCGAAGGACTCGTCCAGCGACTTCATCAGCCGGTCCCGCTCCACCTCGTCCAGCGGGACGGGAGTGACGTCGGTGGCGTCGGTCAGCCGGCGGAACCCGCCCCGGCGCTGGAGCCGGCCGCTGACCCGCACCGGCAGCCCCACCAGGTGCGCGTGCCCGGCGACCCGGTACGCCTCCTCGTCGAGCCTCGCCCGTACGTACGGCACCTCCGCGCCCGCCAGCACCCGCAGCCGTACCGTCCCGCCGCCCCCCGGGGCCGAGCGCCGCATCCGCACCACCGCCCCGGCCAGGCGGACCGGGAGCGACGGCTCGTCCCGCGTGTAGCGGGCCGCCGCCTCCCGCAGCACCGGAAGGTCCCCCGGGGAGAACTCCACCGGCTCGGGCCGCGCCGCGCACCCCGCGGGCACCCCGGCCGCCGGTGCCCACGCCAGCGAGATCCGGGCGCCCTCGGAACCCCGTACCAGCGCGATCAGCGCGTCCGCGAGCTCGCGGCTGACTCCGGCCTCCACCGCCGCGTCGAACGCCTCCATGCCTCCGGTGGCCCGGCGGTAGTCCACCGCCTCGCGCGCCGCGTGCAGGGCGTGGTGCAGCCGGGTCACCACCCCCCGCCCGCCGTCCACCGGGAGGTACGCGGTCAGTCGGCGACCGCCCGGAGCAGGCCCCACCAGCACCCCGTCCAGGCACCGCTCCGCCTGGGCCCGGTGCCGTGCGCCGTAGTACCCGGCCCGTGCGCGGGCGGCGAGGGCCCCGGCCAACAGCATCTGCCGGGCGGCCGATCGGAGCTGTTCCTGGACGGGCCATGCCTCCGCCCGCTGCGCCGCGTACGCCCCCTCCGGGAACTCCCGTTCCCAGCGGATCTCGTCGCTCGGCACGCTCAGCCCGAAGAGCACCTCCCGCGCCGAGGGCAGCCCACCGCGCGCGAGGGCGGTCAGCGCCTCCTCCAGGAGGTCGGCGCAGTCGGGGAAGGCCCGGCTCTCCGGGACGAGCAGGCCGACGCCCGCCTGCCCCGGCGGGGTCCACCGCCCGTACCGCCCGGCGGCGCCGCCCCGGCGCAGCCAGCCGTGCCGGTGCAGGAGCGCGCCGAGTACGGCCGGGTCGACGTGCGCGGCGTCGGGCGTCCGGGGGGAGGCCGGGTCCGCGTACGGCGAGGGGCCGGCGTACGGCGAAGGGGACGACAGGGGTTCGAGGCGTGGTGTGTTCCGGTTCATCAGGGTGTCCCTCCCGACCCGACCCGGGTCATGATCTCGCAGAGCGCCCGGTCGTCGAAGATCCGTGTGGTGGGGATCCGTACGGTGGTCCGGCGCCGGCCGGTCACGGGGTGCCCGGCGAGATTGGTCCAGTAGCAGCAGTGCCGCAGGTCGAGCCGGTCGTGTCCGGCGCTCAGCCACTCCTCGCGCTCCCGGGGGACGAGCATCACCACGAGGATCTTGTGGACGGCGACCGGGGTGCGGGCCAGCTTCACGAGGTGTTCGTTGTCGAGGGTGAAGCCGAAGGTGGCCCCGGCCGGCCGCGGCGGTATCTGGTAGGTCGCCTTCAACTGCACCTTGATGGTGACCTCGTCGTCGACGACGTGCTCGGACGCGCCGTGGCTCACGTGCCAGTCGATGCCGTTGTCGGGAAAGGGCTGGGACAGCGAACAGCCGGCCGCGGCGGCGACCGCGTGCAGGTATCCCACCTGGAGTGTCTCCATGCAGGCGGTGGTGGCGAGTGAGCCGCGCAGCGGTCCGGTCCCCGCGTCCGCCCGCGGTCCGATCCGCCCCTGCAGCACCCCGCCCGGTTCGGGCTGCGCGAGCGCCATGGCCGGCTCCCCATGCCTTGTGGGCTCTGCCTCGTGAGGGGTTGGGGGGGGTGACGACCGCTCAGGCGGCCGGTCCCCCATGGAGGTTGTCTCCATAGCAGACCTGCGGCAAACGGCGTACGGGGCAAACAGCCCGGGTATCACCGATTCGGGCAAGGGGGTGGCGAGTTCCCGTCGCGCCCCATCTGCCGATCGGGGACGAGGAGTTCGCCATGACACGCTGGTACGAGGGACCGCTGGCCGCATTCGACACGGAGACGACCGGGGTGGACGTCGAGCGGGACCGGATCGTGTCCGCCGCGCTCGTCGTGCAGGAGTGTGCGGGCGGCCGGGTCCGCACCACGCGCTGGCTGGTCAATCCGGGTATCCCGGTGCCCCGGGGCGCCACGGAAGTGCACGGCCTGACCGACGAACACCTCCAGCGCAACGGCCGTTGGCCGGCGCCGGTGGTGGAGGAGATAGCCCGCTCGCTCGCCGAGCAGCAACTGGCGGGCCGGCCGGTGGTGGTGATGAACGCGCCGTTCGACCTGACGTTGCTGGACCGGGAGTTGCGCCGGCACCGGGCGTCGTCGCTGGCCCGCTACCTGGACGACCGGCCGCTCACGGTGTTGGACCCACGGGTGCTGGACAAGCACCTGGACCGCTACCGCAAGGGCCGCCGCACGCTGGGCGACCTGTGCGCGCACTACGGGATAGAGCTGGAGGGCGCGCACGACGCGGCGGCCGACGCACTGGCCTCGCTGGAACTCGTACGGGCACTCGGGCGCCGGTTCGCGGGCCGGCTGGAGCGGTTGACACCGGCCGAACTGCACACCCTCCAGGCAGTGTGGCACGCGGCGCAGGCCCGGGGGCTCCAGGCGTGGTTCGCCCGTCAGGGCACGCCGGAACCGGTGGACCCGCACTGGCCGCTCCGTCCGGAAGTCCCGGCGGCGGCGTAGGCGCCTTCCCCGGCGCACCGCCGGGGACCGCGCGGAAGGGTTGCGGAAAACGCGGAAGGCCGGTCCGTCATCTGACGGACCGGCCCGTCCCGGTGGGCGATACTGGGATCGAACCAGTGACCCCTTCGGTGTGAACGAAGTGCTCTCCCGCTGAGCTAATCGCCCGGAACGGGTTGAACAATACAAGAGCCCCGGGGTTCTGTTCAAACCGCTTCCGGCCGGGCCGCCAGCCGCGCCGCGAGCGCCCGGTGCCCGGCGCGCATCATGAGGGTGTGGTTGAGCCGGAACAGGGGGCGTCCGGGCACCGCGAGGCGACGCAACAGCGGCCGGCGCACCTCGACCTCCTGCTCGTACAGGGCGCGTGTGCGGGTCCCGCGCGGGCGGACGGTCCACCGCGCCCAGCCCTCGACGTCCCCGCTCAGCGCGACCTCCAGTACCCCTCCGGCGGGATCGCGGAGCAGTTCGGTGCCGGTGACGCGGAGCGCGTACGGCAGTGCGGAGCGGATGACGGCGGTGCCGGTGCGCCCGTCCGCGGAGGTGAAGCGGCGGACCTGGGGCCACCAGCGGGGGTAGTCCCCGGCTCGTTCCAGGGTGCGGTAGACGAGGGCGGGCGGGGCGTCGAGATCCCACACGCTGCGGAAGCGGAAGTGACTCCCACCGCGCCGGGGGCCGTGGTCCGTGCCGCTGTGGTGCTGCATGCCGCTGGGGTCCATGCCCCCAGCCTGCCCAGCCGGCCGCGCCGCCTATCCCGCTCGGCCGCGGTGCCGCGATACACCGTCGATGCCCTCCTGTGGCCCCGTGCGAGCCCCGCGGCTCTCCTCCGACCGCTCGGACCGACCCCCGCGACGCGGGGGCGCCAGGAACCCTCCAGGGCCGCTCGCGGCGCCAAGGTACGACGAAGGCCCGGAGACTCGTTTCGAGTCTCCGGGCCTTCGGTCCGGTGGGCGATACTGGGTTCGAACCAGTGACCCCTTCGGTGTGAACGAAGTGCTCTCCCGCTGAGCTAATCGCCCGGACGCACCGCAAACATTACCGCATGTCAGCGGTGCTCTACGCCATCGGTGCGGATCACTGGTCGTTGATGTTCCACGGCAGCACGAGGCCGTACTTCCACAGGTAGAACCCGATGAGCGCGGCCGCGACGGTCACGCCCACAGCGGTCAGGATGAGGTTGCGGCGGCGGACCCTCGGGTCCATCGCCTTCTGCGCCGCCTCGGACACCTTCCGCTTCGTCCAGCGCAGCACCACCTGCGCCCAGGCGAACTCGGTCCCCCAGATGAACAGGCCGGCGAAGATCGCCACCCACCCCGGCCCGGGCAGCACCAGCATCGCGATGCCGGCGGCGATGACGGCCAGGCCGACGATGAACACGCCGACCTGCCAGCTCAGGTGCAGGGTGCGGTTGGCCTTGACGAAGGCGGGCGCCTTCGAGACGTGCGGCTCGGCTCCCGGATCGGTTCCCTTGTCCGCGGACTCGTCGGTCTCGCGGTCACTCCCCGTATTCATGGGTCGAATCTACCGGAGTCGAATCGTGGCCCGGAAGCACACGTGATCCGCCGTTTGGATCCGCCGTCCGAGGGACCCAGAGGTCCGCAAAACGGTCAGAGGGGTTTACAACGCCACCGTAGGTGGCATGTCGATTTCGCCGACGTGCGAATCCCCGAGCGCACACTGAGCGAAAGGCCCTGGCGCTTATGAACACCACGGTCAGCTGCGAGCTGCACCTGCGCCTCGTTGTGTCGAGCGAGTCCTCACTGCCTGTTCCCGCGGGCCTGCGGTATGACACGGCCGATCCCTACGCCGTGCACGCCACCTTCCACACCGGCGCCGAGGAGACGGTCGAATGGGTATTCGCCCGCGACCTCCTCGCAGAGGGTCTCCACCGGCCCACCGGCACCGGCGACGTCCGCGTCTGGCCGTCCCGCAGCCACGGTCAGGGAGTCGTCTGCATCGCCCTGAGCTCTCCGGAAGGAGAAGCACTGCTCGAAGCACCCGCCCGAGCCCTTGAGTCCTTCCTCAAGCGGACGGACGCCGCGGTCCCACCCGGGACCGAACACCGGCACTTCGACCTCGACAAGGAGCTGTCCCACATCCTGGCCGAAAGCTGACCCAGGACGCGGGCGACTCTCCCGGCCGCGGCCGGGGGACCACCCGACACCGTCCGACTCGGGGCGACGGTGCGGGAGGGACAACCACAAGCGGCAGTGCCGGCGCTGTTCTCGCGGAAGCCAACCGCGGGGGCGGCGCCGCCGTGCGTTCCGGGGACGGTCGCACCTCCCGGCCGCGGCCGGGGACGGCTAGAGTCGGCCACCCACGCGGCAGAGACCGATCGCCGCAGGCCCGGCCCCCAGGGAGACCCCGTGCAGATCCCCCACGACACCCGTCGCGCGCTCGACGTCGTCGTCGCGCTGGTGAACACCGCGGCCGAGCCCGGCAGGCCCGACGGGCTGTCCGATGTGGGCGCGCTGCGCGGTTTCGTCCAGGAGTACGCGATCAGCGACGTGGGCGAGCTCGGCGCCCGTGATCTCGCCGGCGTGCGCACCGTCCGGGACAAGTTCGCGCAGACCTTCGCCGCCCCGAACCCCCGGGCGGCGGCCACGCTGATCAACGAGCTGGTCGCGACGGCGGGCACCACGCCGCGGCTGACCGACCACGACGGTTACGACTGGCACGTGCACTACTTCGCGCCGGGCGCCTCCGTGGGCGACCACCTGGCGGCGGACGGCGGCATGGCGCTCGCGTTCATCGTGGTCTCGGGAGAGCAGGAGCGGCTGCGGCGCTGCGAGGCCCCCGACTGCCGACGGGCCTTCGTGGACCTCTCCCGCAACCGCTCGCGGCGCTACTGCGACAGCCGGACCTGCGGGAACCGGCTGCACGTGGCCGCGTACCGGGCGCGCCGCAAGGAGGCGGACGCCCACGGTTCGGACGCCCACGGTTCAGAGCAGGAAAAGGTCGTGTACGGCGGCGAGCAGCAGCAGGGTTCCGATCACCGCTAGGAAGATCATCAGGGGCGGCTGGGACAGCGCGAAGAGACAGCCGCGGGCTTCTTCGGCGGGGGCGTGAGCCGACGGCTCATCAGGTGATGTGTCCGGCATGTCGGGCCGATGATCGCCCAACCCGCGCTTGATCGCCCCTCAACACGCCAGTGACGTGGCGGGAGTTCGCCCTTTCCTGTGACGGGAAGTGCGGCGGCGGGGCGGACCCGGGTCCGCCGCCCGGTCAGATCCCGTGCTTCTTGAGGATCGCCTCGATGTCGGAGAAGTCGTCCGCCGGGGCGGCGGCCCGCTCCCGCGTCGGCCGGGGCCCGGAGCCCGCGGCGAGGGAGGGCGCGGAGGCGTCGGGGGCGACGGCGCCCCGGGCGGGGCGACCCCTGGCCGCCTTGGGCTCCTCCGGCTTCGCGGGCCGGCCGAGCGTACGGCGTTCGACCGCCCGGGTGGCCAGGAACAGCGCCCAGGCAAGGCCCAGCAGACCGAAACCGATCCAGACGGACGGCTTGAACACCATCCCCGACACCCACGCGACGACGCCGGTCAGCACCAGCGCGACCGGCACCAGCGCGTACGCGGCGATGCGCGTCGCGGCGAGGAAACGCCTGCGGTACGCGGTCACCGCGGCGATTCCCAAGCCCGCCGCGGACACCGCGGAACAAATGGTCTCGGCGAGCATGCTGTCCTCCAGAAGCCGACGGGTCGGGCGGTCGGGCCGGAGCGGCGGTCCGTCCCCATCCATCGTGCACCGGCCCGGGGCGCGGGGGCCACGCCGCGGACGGCTCCCGGACCGATCTCCGGGACATCTCGGGGTCGGGCCTCCTCCCCCGGTGCCGGTCGGTGCGGCGCCGGGCGAGCTGGGACACTGTGCGCATGACCGATTCCCACTCCCCCGACTCCGTCTCCGCTTCCCCCTCGGCGCCCGCCGGCCACGTCGTCCTGGAGGTGTGGTGCGAGCTCCAGTGCCCGGACTGCCACGGCGCCCTGGACGACGTACGCGCCCTGCGGGCCCGCTACGGCGACCGCCTGGACATCGTGCTGCGGCACTTCCCGCTGGAGAAGCACAAGCACGCCTTCGCCGCGGCCCAGGCCGCCGAGGAGGCCGCGGAGCAGGGGCAGGGCTGGCCGTACGCGGAGGCCGTACTGGCCCGCACCGCCGAGCTGGGCGAGCGCGGGGAAGCGGTCCTGCTCGATGTGGCCCGTGAACTCGGCCTGGACGTCGAGGAGTTCGACACCGCCCTGGTCGACGGGCGGCACATCCTGATCGTCGACGCCGACCAGGCCGAGGGCAAGGCGATCGGCGTGACCGGCACCCCCACGTACGTGATCGGCGGCGAGCGCCTCGACGGCGGCAAGAGCCAGGACGGCCTACGCGCCCGCATCGAGGAGATCGCCGACCGGCTGCTGGCGGGATGAGCGCCTACAGCAGGTCCTTGGCGTAGTTCAGGTTCGTGGGCCGGTAGCCCAGGGACGCGTACAGGCGCCGCGCGGGGGTGTTCGTGGTGAAGACCTGGAGGGCGACCGTCCCGTGGCCTGCGGCGGCGGCCTCGCGTTCCGCGAGCAGCATCAGCGCGCGCCCGTGGCCGCGGCCCCGGTGTCCTTCGGCGACCTCGACGTGGAAGACGTACGCCCCGTCGCCGTGCGCGGCGAGCCACAGGTGACCCACGGTATCGCCGGCCGCCTCCAGGACGGCGAGGGTGACGCCCGCGGTGTCCCGGCCGTCCGGGAAACGGGCCGCGTGGTCGGTCACCGCCCGCGCGTACGCGTCGCGCTCCGGCATCCCGCGCGCGGCCAGTTCGGCGGCGTAGCCGGCCGGTGCCTCGGCGGCCCAGGCCGCGTACTCGTTCTCCGTCATGCGGCGGGACGTGACCCCTTCGGGCAGGGCGGGCGGTTCGACCGGGAGCTCTTTGCCCAGGTGGCGGCTGTACTCGGCGTACCCGAGGGCCTCGGCGAGCCGCAGTCCGCCGGCGGACCCGGCGGGGACGGACACCCGAACGCGGCGGCAGCCCCACCCCCGCAGCACCTCCTCGGCGGCGAGCGCGGCCACGGTGGCGCGGCCACGGCGGCGGTCGGGCGGGTCGATGACGAGATCGCCGATCTCCCCGACCGCCGGCCCGAACGCGGTTCCGGCACGGATCAGCAACTGCCCGACGCGCCTGCTGTTGACGCGGACCTCGTAGGGGCGCGAGCGCGCGCCGTCCTCGCCTTCCCGGAGCGGCCCGCTCGGCCGCAGTGTGGTGGTCATCGTCGAGTTCTACCCTCCGGACGCCCGCCGCGACAGGGCGTGCGACGGCGGTCTACGGGTCGAGGTCGGAGCCCGCGCGCTCGTCGAAGATCCGCATCGCCTCGGCCGTGACGGGCCCCGGCGCGGCCGGCCGGCGGTCGTCGACGCGGTGGACCGCCTGGACGTCGCGCAGGGTGGAGGTGAGGAAGACCTCGTCCGCCCGTTCCAGCACGTCGAGGGGCAGGTCGGTCTCCTTGGCGCCGGTCCACTCCACCACGAGGGCGCGGGTGATGCCCGCGAGGCAGCCGGAGGCCAGCGGCGGGGTGTGCAGTTCCCCGTCGAGGACGACGAACACGTTGGATCCGGTGCCCTCGCAGAGCTGCCCGACCGTGTTGGCGAAGAGGGCCTCGGAGGCGCCCGCCGCGTGCGCCCGGGCGAGCGCGACCACGTTCTCGGCGTACGAGGTGGTCTTCAGGCCGGCCAGCGGGGAGCGTTCGTTGCGGACCCAGGGGACGGTGATCACGGCGGTGGTGTCGGGACGCCGGGTGGTCTCGCCGACGGCCACGACCAGGGTGGGGCCGGTCTTGCCGCGCTCGGAGCCCAGCGGGGACTCGCCGCCGGTGTAGGTGATGCGGAGCCGACCGAGCGCCACCGGGTTGGCCTCCAGCACGGCGGCGCAGGCCCGGCGCACCTCGTCCAGGTCGGGGTCGGGCAGCCCGAGGCCGCGGGCCGAGCGGGTCAGCCGGTCCAGATGGCGGGTGAGCGCGAACACGGTCCCGTCCTTGGCCTTGAGCGTCTCGAAGAGCCCGTCGCCCACGGTCAGCCCGTGGTCCAGTACGGACACCTTCGCCGCGTCCGCGTCCCGCAGCGCCCCGTTGAGCCAGATCCTCACCGTACGGTCCCTTCGCTCAGCCCATGCGCACCGTGTGCTTCATGCGGCTCGTGCATGACGTGCGTGCCCGACGCTACCGCGAGGAGCCGGGCCGCCTTCAGTTCGGTCTCGGCCCACTCCCGGTCCGGGTCGGATCCCCAGGTGATCCCGGCCCCGGTGCCGAAGAGCAGGCGGGGGCCGCCGGGCAGCTCGCGGTCGATCCAGAAGGTGCGGATGCCGACGGCGAGCTCGGCGGTGCCGCGGTCGGCGTCGACCCAGCCGATGCCCCCGCAGTAGGGGCCGCGCGGGGCGGTCTCCAGCGCCTCGATGATCCGTAGGGCCGAGGACTTCGGGGCGCCCGTGACGGAGCCCGGCGGGAAGGCCGCCTCCAGCAGCTCCGGCCAGCCCGCGTCCTCCGCCAGCACGCCGCTGACGGTGGAGACGAGGTGGACCAGGCCCGGGTGCTCCTCGACGGCACACAGCTCGGGGACGGCGACCGAGCCCGGGGAACAGACACGGCCGAGGTCATTGCGCACGAGATCCACGATCATCACGTTCTCGGCGTGGTCCTTGGGAAGCAGGTCGGCGGCAGTGCGGCCGGTTCCCTTGATGGGCCCGGACTCCACGTGCCGGCCTGCGCGGCGCAGGAACAGTTCGGGGGAGGCGGTGGCGATCTCGACGCCGTGGGCCGGCAGCCGAATCGTTCCTGCATAGGGTGCGGGGTTGCCGCGCGCGAGCAGGGCGGTGAGGGCGTCGACGTCCGCCCGTGCCGGGTCGGGCAGCGCGGCGGACAGCACCCGGCAGAGGTTGGCCTGGTAGACCTCGCCACGGGCGATGTGCTCGCGGACGCGGCGTACGCCGGCCACGTAGGCGGCCCGGTCGAGCGAGGAGGTCCACTGGTCGGCGGCGGGTCCGCGCCAGGCGCCGGGGACCGGCAGGGGGACGGGGTCGGGGCGGACGTCCCCGAAGCGCGCGCACACCAGACGCCCCTCGAAGTCCGCGGCCACCGCCCAGAAGCCGGTGGAGTCGAGGGCGGAGGGGTCGCTGGTGACGTCGCGGAGGTCGGTCGCGAGGCGGCCGCCGAAGCGGGCCAGGGGAGGCAGGTCGTGCACGGCTGCGAGTCTATGACCGGTGACGCGCCGGCGCCGGAGCGGTGACAGCGGGGTGACCGGCGGTGATCGAGTGGCAGCACGCTGCGGAAACGCGTTTTTGAGCTGGCCCGGGAATCCGCTAGAGTTCAACACGTCGCCAGGGAGCGAAGGGGAACACCCCGGAGTGAACACGGTGACCTGCGGACGTAGCTCAGTTGGTAGAGCACCACCTTGCCAAGGTGGATGTCGCGAGTTCGAGTCTCGTCGTCCGCTCGAAGTGGGGGGTCTTCCCGAGAACCCCCGCAGCTCCTGGTGGAGTGGCCGAGAGGCGAGGCAACGGCCTGCAAAGCCGTCTACACGGGTTCAAATCCCGTCTCCACCTCCAAGGACGATTAGCTCAGCGGGAGAGCGCTTCCCTGACACGGAAGAGGTCACTGGTTCAATCCCAGTATCGTCCACTGGTCCGCGAGGACCACCCGCGCGATTAGCTCAGCGGGAGAGCGCTTCCCTGACACGGAAGAGGTCACTGGTTCAATCCCAGTATCGCGCACGCAGCACCGGCAACACCTGCTCCACCTGCGGCTTTCGAGCCGTGATCCCGCGCGATTAGCTCAGCGGGAGAGCGCTTCCCTGACACGGAAGAGGTCACTGGTTCAATCCCAGTATCGCGCACCACTGGAAAGCCCCGGCCGTCAACACGGTCGGGGCTTTCGCGTTCTGTCCCCCGCCTCCGTGACCGGGGGGCGGGCGGTCCGGAATGGGAAACACGTGAAAAAGGGTGCTGCCCGTCCGACTCCCCAGTCGTACGGGCAGCACCCTTCACCTGCCGTCCGCCGTCGCGCCCCCGTCCCCACGGGGTGCGACATGGCGATGTCCCGACCCGGACCGCTCTTCCGGGCCCGGAGCGCCGCTCAGCGCCCCAGCATCGCGCCCACGGACGACGCCTGCGCCGCCACCTGTTCGAAGCCTCCGAAGAGGAAGAGCAGGAGGACGGCCAGGGGGAGCACCATGGCCGCGGCCACCAGCGGGTGGCGCGTACCGGACTCGTGGCTGTTGAACGCGAATGCCTTGCGCCCCTGCCGTGCGGAGTCCGCCATGGTCCTCTCCCTGTCGTCTGGCAGCGGCGGGCTCGTGACCTCGGGGGACGAGTGTGCCGCCCGCCGCTTGTCTTCAACACTAGGCGGGCGCAAGGGCCCTGGCCTCATGCCCTCGTACCCATTGGCGGGCCTCCGGGAGGATGAGGGACCACCCTCCCGTGTACTCCCCTGGGTGGAGATCACTCCCCCGGCGTGAGGGTCTCCCCGGAAGGGATGACCGGACAGTAGTGACTTCGCTCACTTCCGTCACTCCCCGCACACGCGTGTCTTCCGACGAGCTGTTCGCGCGCGGTATGACCGCCGGCGGTCCCGCCGCCTGCGGGGGTATGGCAACGGAGGCCGCCCGAGGGGCCAATCCCCTTGGCCCGGGGGCTGTTTGGCGGTACGCGGCGGAAGGGGCCGAGCGGCTCCCGAACCATCTGAGCCACCCTCAAGTGGCCTGCTCCGTACTGACGATCGATTGTCCCGGCGAGGGCGCGGCCTCTGAGCGCTCGTGCCGGATGGTCCGTAAGCTGGGGCACGTCAACAGGACGACCGGGCAGCGGGGTGGACATGGCGATGATGCGGCTCCGGCGCGAGGACCCGCGTGTCGTCGGCTCGTTCAGGCTGCACCGGCGGCTCGGGGCGGGCGGCATGGGCGTCGTCTACCTGGGGTCCGACCGGCGCGGGCAGCGGGTCGCGTTGAAGGTGATCCGGCCGGACCTGGCGGAGGACCAGGAGTTCCGCTCCCGTTTCGCCCGTGAGGTGTCCGCCGCGCGGCGGATCCGCGGGGGCTGCACGGCGCGGCTGGTGGCGGCCGACCTCGAGGCCGAGCGGCCGTGGTTCGCGACCCAGTACGTGCCCGGCCCCTCCCTGCACGACAAGGTGGCCGAGGAGGGTCCGCTGACCGCCGCGCAGATCGCCGCGATCGGCGCCGCGCTGTCGGAGGGGCTGGTGGCCGTGCACGAGGCGGGCGTCGTCCACCGCGACCTCAAGCCCTCGAACATCCTGCTGTCGCCCAAGGGGCCGCGGATCATCGACTTCGGCATCGCGTGGGCCACCGGCGCGAGCACCCTCACCCATGTGGGGACCGCGGTCGGCTCCCCCGGCTTCCTCGCGCCCGAACAGGTGCGCGGCGCCGCGGTGACCCCCGCGACCGACGTGTTCGCCCTCGGCGCCACCCTCGCCTACGCCGCGACCGCCGACTCGCCCTTCGGGCACGGCAGTTCGGAAGTCATGCTGTACCGCGTGGTGCACGAGGAACCCCACTTGCAGGGGGTCCCGGACGCCCTCGCGCCCCTCGTGCGGGCCTGTCTGGCCAAAAATCCCGAGGACCGGCCGAGCACGCTGCAGCTGTCGATGCGGCTCAAGGAGATCGCGGCCCGCGAGGCGCAGGGGCTGGGCGAGGTACGGCCGCCGGCGCAGCGCGCCCGTACCGAGCAGCCCACGGGGCGACTGACGGAGCAGTACACCGACCAGCGCACGGAGCGCCGTACCGGAGGAGGAACGGCCGCGAGCGGCGCCACCCCGCGGCCGCAGGGCCCGCACAGCGGCCCGCCCTCGCGCCCCTCCTCGCCCCGCAACCCCGGCTCCACCGCCGGGCGCGGGGGCGGCCGCCCGGCGCCGCGTACGACGGGGACGGGCCGCCGCCCTTCGCGGCCGGACCCGAAGCTGATGCGGCAGCGGCTGATCGTGTTCGTCGTGGTGACGTTGATCGTCGCGCTGGGCATCGCCGCCGCGCAGAAGCTCTAGCCGGACACCGCCCGAGGACCGGTCAGGCCGCCGGCGGTCGGGTGGCGTAGAAGGCGACCGCCGAGGCGGCGGCCACGTTGAGGGAGTCGATGCCCTCCGCCATGGGAATGCGTACCCATTCGTCGGCGGCCCGTAGGGCGTATGTCGACAGGCCGTGGCCCTCGGACCCGAGCATGATCGCCGAACGTTCGAAGCGCTCCGGCGGGACCTGGTCCAGCGGGGTCGCCTTCGGGCTGGGCGTCATGGCGAGGATCCGGTAGCCGGCCTCGCGGACCTTCTCCAGGTCGGCCGGCCACTGGTCGAGGCGCGCGTAGGGGACGGAGAACACCGATCCCATCGAGACCTTGATGGCGCGCCGGTACAAGGGGTCCGCGCAGTCCGGGGAGAGCAGTATCGCGCTGATGCCGAGCGCCGCGGCGCTGCGGAAGGCGGCGCCGAGGTTGGCGTGGTCGACGAAGCCCTCGAAGACGCCGATCCGGCGACCGGCGGACTCGTCGGCCAGCAGGTCGCCCGGCGCCGGGAGGGGCTTGCGCTGCATCGACGCTAGGGCGCCGCGGTGCACGTGGTAGCCGGTGACCCGTTCGGCGAGCTCGGGGGTGACGGCGTAGACCGGGGCGGGGAGTTCGTCGATGACGTCGCGCATGACGTCGACCCACTTGGCGGAGAGCAGCATCGAGCGCATCTCGTAGCCCGCGTCCTTGGCGCGTCTGATGACCTTCTCGCCCTCGGCGATGAAGAGCCCTTCGGCGGGCTCGCGCCGGCGCCGCAGTTCGACGTCGGTCAGGCCCGTGTAGTCGCGCAGGCGCGGGTCGTCGGGGTCGTCGACGGTGATGAGATCAGCCACGGGGTGATACTGCCTTGTCCTGGGTGTGGTGCCAACGGCCGGGTGCGGCCCGGCGGAGGTGTTCAGGCCGTCGGGGCGTTGACCGTGACGACCGCGCCGATGACGATGACGGCCGGCGGGCGGACCTCCCGCGCGCGCACCGTCTCGCCCACCGTGGCCAAGGTGGCGTCCACCCGGCGCTGGGTCGCGGTGGTGCCTTCCTGGACGACGGCGACCGGGGTGTCGGCCGGGCGGCCGTGGCGGATGAGGGCCTCGGCGATCAGGCCGATCTTGTCGACGCCCATCAGGATGACGAGGGTGCCGGTCAGCTTGGCGAGGGAGGCCCAGTCCACGAGGGAGCGCGGGTCGTCGGGGCCGACGTGGCCGCTGACCACGGTGAACTCGTGGGCGACGCCCCGGTGGGTGACGGGGATGCCGGCCGCGCCGGGCACCGAGATGGAGCTGGAGATGCCCGGGACGACCGTGCAGGGGATGCCGGCCTCCGCGAGGGCCTGGAGCTCCTCCATGCCGCGGCCGAAGACGTACGGGTCCCCGCCCTTGAGCCGGACCACGGCCTTGCCGGCCTTGGCGTGCTCGATCAGGGCGTTGTTGATGGCCTCCTGGGCCATGAAACGGCCGTACGGGATCTTCGCCGCGTCGATGACCTCGACGTGCGGCGGGAGTTCGTCGAGGAGGTCGCGCGGCCCGAGCCGGTCGGCGATGACGACGTCCGCCTCGGCGAGCAGCCGACGGCCGCGCACGGTGATCAGGTCGGGGTCGCCGGGGCCGCCGCCGACCAGGGCCACGCCCGGGGCGTGAGCGCGCCGGCGGGTGGAGACGAGGGAGCCGTCCCGCAGTCCCTCCACCACGGCGTCGCGGACCGCGGCGGAGCGGCGGGGGTCGTTGCCGGTCAGCACGGCGACGGTGACGCCGTCGACACGGCCGGTGGCGGGGGTCCAGGCGGTGGCGGCGGAGGCGTCGTCGGCGCGGACGCACCAGACCCGCTCGCGCTCGGCCTCGGCGGAGGCGCGGTCGTTGGCCTCGCGGTTCTGGGTGGCGATCAGCGCGTACCAGGCCCCGGCCAGGTCGCCGTCCTCGTAGCGCCGGCGCTCCCAGCGGATCTCGCCGGTCTCGGCCATGGCGTCCACCGAGGGGGTGGCCGAGGGCGAGACGAGCAGGACGTCGGCCCCGGCCGCGATCAGCGCGGGCAGGCGGCGCTGGGCGACCTGTCCGCCGCCGATGACGACGACGCGGCGGCCGGCGAGGCGCAGACCGACGGGGTACGCGGGGTGTTCGGCCATGGCGGTGCGGCTCCTGATACGGCGGTGGGTCTGCGGCCGCTGCTGCGCTGGAGCGGCTTGTCCTTGTGTGACGTGCGGTTTCGGGTGCGCGGGTCCACGATACGACCCGGTGCTCCCGCCGCCGCGAGGGCAGGCGCTCTGCTGCCGGCGCCCGCCCTCGCGGCGGCGGCCCGCGGCTACTTCTCCGTGACTCCGGCGGAGTCGAAGGTGGCGACCTCGTGCATGGCGCGGGCCGCGCTCTGTACCAGCGGGAGGGCCAGCAGGGCGCCCGTGCCCTCGCCGAGGCGGAGGTCCAGGTCGACCAGGGGGCGCAGGCCGAGCTTGTTCAGGGCCGCGACGTGGCCGGGCTCGGCGCTGCGGTGGCCCGCGATGCAGGCCGACAGGGACTCGGGGGCGATGGCCCGGGCGACGAGGGCCGCCGCGCCGGCGCTGACGCCGTCGAGGATCACCGGGGTGCGCAGGGAGGCGCCGCCGAGGAGGAGGCCGACGATCGCCGCGTGCTCCAGGCCGCCGATGGCGGCGAGGACGCCGATCGGGTCGGCCGGATCGGGCTGGTGGAGTTCCAGGGCGCGGCGGACGACCTCGACCTTGCGGGCGTGCGTCTCGTCGTTGATGCCCGTGCCGCGGCCGGTGACCTCTGCGGGGTCCACTCCGGTGAACACCGAGATCAGCGCGGCCGAGACCGTGGTGTTCGCGATCCCCATCTCGCCCGTGAGCAAGGCCTTGTTGCCGGCCGCGACCAGGTCGCGGGCGGTCTCGATGCCCACTTCGATGGCCTGGACGGCTTCCTCGCGGGTCATCGCCGGGCCGGTGGAGAGGTCGGCCGTGCCGGGGCGGACCTTGCGCGGAAGCAGACCCGGCGTGGCCGGGAGGTCCCCGGCGACGCCGACGTCGATCACGCAGACCTCGGCGCCCACCTGGTTGGCGAACGCGTTGCAGACGGCTCCGCCGCCCAGGAAGTTGGCCACCATCTGCGTGGTGACCTCCTGGGGCCAGGGGGTGACGCCCTGGGCGTGCACTCCGTGGTCACCGGCGAAGATCGCGACGGCGGCCGGCTCCGGGATCGGCGGCGGGCAGACCCGGGACAGGCCCGCGAGCTGGGCGGAGATGATCTCCAACATGCCGAGCGCGCCGGCCGGCTTGGTCATCCGCTTCTGCCGCTCCCACGCCTCGCCGAGCGCCTTCGCGTCCAGCGGGCGGATGCCGGCGACCGTCTCGGAGAGCAGGTCGTGCGGCTCCTCGCCGGGCAGCGCGCGGCGCCCGTACGTCTCCTCGTGCACGACCCAGGCCAGCGGCCGACGCCGGGACCAGCCGGCCTGCGCCAGCTCGGGCTCCTCGGGGAACTCGTCGACGTATCCGACGCAGAGGTAGGCGACGACTTCGAGGTGCTCGGGCAGGCCGAGTTCGCGGACCATCTCGCGCTCGTCGAAGAAGCTGACCCAGCCGACGCCGATGCCTTCGGCGCGGGCGGCGAGCCAGAGGTTCTCGACGGCGAGGGCCGAGGAGTACGGGGCCATCTGCGGCTGGGTGTGCCGGCCGAGGGTGTGGCGCCCGCCGCGGGTGGGGTCGGCGGTGACGACGATGTTCACCGGGGTGTCGAGGATGGCCTCGATCTTGAGTTCCTTGAACTGCTTCGCCCGGCCCTTGGGCAGCGACTTGGCGTACGCCTCGCGCTGGCGCTGGGCGAGTTCGTGCATCGTGCGGCGGGTCTCGGCCGAACGGATGACCACGAAGTCCCAGGGCTGGGAGTGGCCGACACTGGGCGCGGTGTGCGCGGCTTCGAGGACCCGCAGCAGGACGTCGTGCGGGATCGGGTCGGGACGGAAGCCCTTGCGGATGTCGCGGCGCTCTCGCATGACGCGCTGGATGGCGTCGCGGTCGGCCTCGGCGTAGGCGGGGGCCGGTTCGCCGGGGGCGACGGCCGGCGCGAGCACCTCGGCGGTCTCGGAGGTCCGGGGCGGCTCGGGAGCCTGCGCCGCCTCGGCAAGCTCGGGCGCCTCGGCGGGCGCGGGGGCTGCCTCGGCGGCCGGCTCGGGGTCGGCGACGGGCTCCGCTACGGGGCCCGCCGGCTCGGGGTCGGCGACGGGCTCCACGGGCGCGGCGACGTGTTCGGTCGCGGCGGCGAGCGGCTCCGGCTCGGCCCGGGCGATCTCCTCGGCCATGGGGGGCTCGGCTGCCTCGGGCGCGGCCGGGGCCTCGACGGGCTGCGGGATGACCGGGGCGGCCACGGCGACGGGGACGGCCTCGGGCTGCTGCTCGGGCTGCTGCTCGGGCTGCGGGGCGGCCTCGGGGGCGGCTTCCACGGGGGCGGACTCCACGGCTGCGGTGGGCTCCGCCTCGGCGGCCACCGTCTCGGCCGCCACCGGCTCGGCTGCCACCGGCTCCGGTGCGGGCTCCACGACCGCGGCGACGGGCTGGGTCGCGGCGGCGAGCGGCTCCGGCTCGGCCGCGGCCTGGGGCTCGGCCTCCGCGACCGGCTCCGCGACGGGCTGCGGGGCGGGCTCGGCGGCGGGCTCGGGAGCGGGCTGCGGCTGCTGCGGCTCGGCGACGGCTGCCTGCGGCGGGGCGGTCGCCTCGGCCGGCGGTTCCACCGGCCACGGCGTCCCGGCCTGCGGCGGGATCTCGGTCGGCTGCGGCGTGGCCGGGGCGACGGCAGCCGGGGCGGCCTCCTCCGGCTGGGGCACGTCCAGGTACTCCGGGCCCGTGGTGGGCGGACCGGGGTGGCGTACGGGCATCGGCGTCACCGGCGTGGGCGCCACTGGGGCGGTGGCCGGCCCCCGGTCCGCGAGGGACCGTACGACTCCCCCGGCCTCGGGCACGGCCGGGCCCATGTGCAGCGGGCGGCGGGCCGCGGCGGCGGGGGCCTGCGGCGCGGTGGCCGGCTGCGGGACCACGAGACCGCCGAGGTCGAGCGCGCCGGAGTCCCGGCCGCCCGTCTCGTGGGCGCCGGCGCTGTACGCGGCCTCGGGGAAGCCGGCGTCGGGGAAGCCGGCGTAGCCGTTGTCCGCGGCGGCGTTCTGCGCGGCCGGGGTCTGGGCGGCCGGGGTCTGCGCCGCGGCGTTCTGGGCGTACTGGGGCTCGACGTACGCGGGCTCGGCGTAGACCCCGCCGGTCTGCTCGGTGTAGAGCGGCTGCGGGTACTCGGAGTACGCCGGCGCCTGCTCGACGGGGAAGGCGGGGGCCGGCGGGACGGGCTGCGGGTCGCTCCACGCGCCCTGGCCGCTCGGCATGAGCAGGAGTTCCTCGTCCTCCGCCTCGGCGGAGTCGTCCACCAGGTCCTGGAAGGCGTAGCCCGCCGGAACCTGCGGTGGGACGGGGGGAAGGGGCGCGCCCTGCGCGGGGACGCCCTGCTGATCCACCATGCCCGCGTTGTCCGGGTGACCCTCGCCCGGGACCTGGCCGGTGTCAGTCATGCGTACCCCTCGCCCATCGGTGTTGCCTCTTCGATCGCCCGGTTCGCCCACAGGGCCGCCGCGCGGAGTTACCGTGCGGGTTGCCGTGGGCCGCGTGCGCCCCGGGGGCGCCCGCACGACAACTACTGAGCATTGTCGCGCTCGTCAGCCGCCGTGTGGGCCATAAACCGGCACGGCCCGCTGTGGACTGCGCCACGTCCCGCGTACTGCCGTGGCGGTACGACGATCGGTCAGCCTACCCCGGGGGCCGCGTCCGGTCCTGTCCGGGCGGTTCGGGGCCGTTCCGCTGCCAGCAGGAACACCACGGAACGGTCCTGTTCGTCCCAGGTGCGGGGGTCGAGCCCGACGGACTGGAGCAGCGCGCACTCGACGGCGTACCCGTGTTCGATGAGCGCCCCGCCGATGGCCTCCGCCTCGTCGCGGGTGGAGGCGTGGCTGACGATCCGTTCGGGCCGGCGGTCGGCGACGGCCGAGACCACCGCCGCTCCGCCGGCGCCCACGCGCACGACGTCGGGTTCGGGCAGGTCTTCGAGTACGACGGGGGCGCGTCCGGCGACGACCTGGATCTGCACACCGCGGGCGCGGGCGAGGGCGGTTACGCGTTCGCACGCGTGCGGGTCGGCGTCGACGGCGATGACGGCCGCGCCGAACGCGGCGGCGTCCACGGCGAGTGCGCCGGAGCCGGCGCCGATGTCCCAGACGAGGTCGCCGGGGCGCGGGCCGAGGCGGGCGAGTTGGGCCGCGCGCAGCGTGGCCGATTCGCCTTCGCCGGTGCCGGCCCGGGGCCGCGCCCAGCCGCGTTCGGCGGTGCGGGCGGCGTTCTGGCCGAGCAGCCACGCCGGTTCGGCCGGGACCGGGACCGGGCCGGGGGCGGGGGCCTGGCCGCCGATGACGATGACGACGTTGGGGTCGCGCCAGCTGTGGTCGGCGGCCTTGTCGGAGGTGAGGACGGTGACCCGTTCGCCGGTGGTGCCCAGTTCCTCGCAGATGACGAAGGTGCGGTGGACCGGGCCGAGCAGCAGGGCGAGTTCGGCGGGACCGGCGCCGGGTGCGGTGAGGACGGCGACCTTGGGGTGGGCGCGGCAGACGTTGACGGCGCGGCGCAGGGTGCGCGGGTGGGCGACGACCACCTGGGCGTCGTCCCAGGGCATCCCGGCGCGGGCGAAGGCCGCGGCGACGGACGAGACGGCGGGGACCACCTCGACTTCGAGGCCGTACTCGGGGGCGCGCAGGGTGCGTACGACTCCGAAGAAGCCGGGGTCGCCGTCGGCGAACACGACGGCGGTGCCGCGGTGGCCGGCGATCCGGCGGGCGGCGAGGCCGAGGCTGCCGAGCCGGACGCGTTCGGCGGTGGGCGGTACCTCGGGCAGTGCCAGGTGGTGGGCGGCGCCGGCCACCAGGGTGGCGGCCGAGAGCGCGGACCGGGCGGCCGCGGTCAGCACGGAGCCGTCCCAGCCGATCACCGTGACCCGGTCGGCCATCGTCGTCAGTCTCCTGGGGTGGGGGCAGGCGAAGCTTCGTCGGGCGGGGCGCGCACGGTGAGACTACCTGGTCATCGGGTCACTTCCGGTCGGCGCCGACGGTCTGGCCGCTCACGTCGGCCCGCTCCCGGAACTCGTACCGCTCGCCGTGGCCGGGGTACTCGTCGTAGCCGCCGTCGTCGAGGTCTTCGGGGACCAGGCCCCACACGATGAGGTCGCTGCGGGTCTCGGTCCAGGCGCCGTCCGCCGTCTGGGTGCGCACTATGCACGCGTTGCGCAGGACGCCCTCGCTGATGCAGCCGATCTTCTGGGCCACTTGCTGGGACGCGGTGTTGTCGGCGGCGGTGCGCAGTTCGAGGCGTTCGAAGTGGCGGTCGTTGAAGAGCCACTGGGCGACCGCGAGGACGGATTCGCCGGCGTAGCCCTCGCCCCGGCCCCAGGGGGCGGTGAGGTAGCCGACTTCGGCGGTGCGGGTGCGCCAGTCGGTGTTGCGCAGGTGCACGGCGCCGACGAGGCGGTGGGTGAGGAACTCGGTGACGGCGAGGACGAGGCCCCGGCCCTCGGTGCGTTCCGCGTGCGAGCGCCGGGTGGCCCAGTCGTGGGCGTCGGCCCGGGTGTAGGGGTGGGGGGCGGAGGTCCAGGCGATGACCTGCTCGTCGTTCATCATCTCGCTGAGCGCGGTGACGTCCTCTTCCTCGAAGGGGCGCAGCACCAGCCGGTCCGTGCTGATGGTGACGTCCGGGAAGGTGGTAGTCATGCGCAGCTCCATGCCTGAGACCGTGGTGCGACCGTGGTGCGGGAGGACCGTTCGTGCGGGTCGTAGGCCACAGCATGCAGCATCGGAGTGGTGATGTGCAGGGCCGCCCCGCGCGGGTGCGGGCAGCCGTCGGCCCCGCTCGCCCGGGTGGGCGCGCGGGGCCGAAAGCCCGAGCGGGGTCAGACCGCGGGGGTGCCGAAGGCCGGGATGACCGAGCCCTGGTACTTGTCCTCGATGAACTTCTTGACCTCGTCGGAGTTCAGGAGCTTGGCCAGCTTCTGGACGCGCGGGTCGTTCTGGTTGCCGTCCTTGACCGCGAGGAAGTTGGCGTAGGGGTTGCCCTCGGCCTTCTCCAGGATCAGCGCGTCCTTGGCGGGCGCGAGCTTGGCCTCCAGGGCGTAGTTGCCGTTGATGACGGCGGCGTCGACGTCGTTCAGGGCGCGCGGGACCGTGGCGGCCTCCAGCTCCTTGAACTCCAGGCCCTTCTTGTCGGTGATGTCGGACAGCTTGGCGCCGGTGCCGACACCCTCCTTGAGGGTGATCAGGTTGTTGGCGGCGAGCAGTTGGAGCGCGCGGCCCTCGTTGGTGGTGTCGTTGGGGACGGCGACGGTCTGGCCTGCCTTGATGTCACCGACGGCCTTGACCTTCTTGGAGTAGAGGCCGAGGGGTTCCAGGTGCACGTTGACGACGGGCACGATGTGGGTGCCGTTCTTCTTGTTGAAGTCGTCGAGGTACGGCTTGTGCTGGAAGTAGTTGCCGTCGACCTGGCCCTGCTCGGTGGCGGTGTTGGGCAGGACGTAGTCGGTGAACTCCTTCACCTCCAGCTTGAGCCCTTCCTTGGCCGCCAGCTTGTCCTTGACGAAGTTCAGGATGTCGGCGTGGGGGCTCGGGGAGGCCGCGATGACGAGCGGCTTGCTCTCGTCGGCCTTGCCGCCGTCGGCCTTGGCGGAGGACGGGTCCGAGGAACTGCCGCAGGCGGTGAGGCCGAGGGCGAGCGCGGCGGAGGCGGCGGCGAAGGCGGTGAGCTTGATGTTCTTACGCACGAAGAGTGCCTTTCATTGCGGTGCAAGTACGCGGGTCTCGCGCGGTTCTTGCGGGTGGTGGCCCAAGCACGACAAGTGCGGGCTTTCTGGGGGTGGGGAAGTCTTGGCGGCCCGCCGGTCAGGCGGTGCGGCCGCGGCGGGACAGGACGCGCACGACGCCGTCGCCGATCAGCTGGATGACGGTGACGAGGGCGATCAGGACGACCACGGTGGCGACCATGAAGCCGGTCTCGAAGCGCTGGAAGCCGTACGTGATGGCCTTGGAGCCGAGCCCTTCGCCGCCGACCGCGCCCGCCATGGCCGAGTAGCCGACCAGGGTGATGACGGTGGTGGTGACCCCGGCGATCAGGGAGGGCAGGGCCTGCGGCAGCAGCACCTTGCCGACCAGGGTCGGGACACCGCCGCCCATGGACTCGACGGCTTCGACCAGCCCGGGGTCCACCTCGCGGACGGCCGTCTCGACGAGCCGGGCGAAGAAGGGGACGGCACCGATGGCGAGCGGGACGATCATGGCGGTGGGGCCGATGAAGGTGCCGACGACGGCGGTGGTGACCGGGATCAGGGCGATCAGCAGGATGATGAACGGCAGCGAGCGGCCGATGTTCACGATCACGCCGAGCACCTTGTTGAGCGGCTGGTTCTGGAGCAGGCCACCGCGGTCGGTGAGGACGAGGAGGATGCCGATGGGCAGTCCGCCCGCGACGGTGACCAGCGTCGCCCACAACACCATGTAGAGGGTGTCGTAGGTGCCCTGGGTGAGCAGGGGCTGCATTTCCGACCAGGTCACTTGGCACCGTCCTTGACGAGCTCGGCGAGCTCCGCGTCAGCGATCACGTCTGCGTCCGGCTCGTCCGGCTCGTCCGGCTCGTCCTCGACCACGTCGACCTGGAGCCCCTGCTCGCGCAGGAAGCCGACGGGGACCACGTTCTCCTCGTAACGGCCGGGCAGTTCGATGCGCATCCGGCCGATCTGCCTGCCGGCGACGGTGTCCATGGCCGCGCCCAGGATCGAGATGTCGATGTTGTACGTCCGGGCGAGCTGGGAGATGACCGGCCGGGTCGCGGCTTCACCGTGGAAGGTGACGTCGATGACCGTGCGGTCGGGACCGGTGGGGGCGCCGCTGACGGGGAAGAGTTCCCCGGCGAGTTCGGAGCCGGGGGTGGCCAGCAGTTCGGAGACGGTGCCGGACTCGATGACCCGGCCGCCCTTCATCAGCGCGGCGGAGTCGCAGACGGCCTTGACCACGTCCATCTCGTGCGTGATGAGCAGCACGGTCAGGCCGAGCCGGCGGTTGAGGTCGCGCAGGAGTTGGAGGATGGAGCGCGTGGTCTCGGGGTCGAGGGCGCTGGTGGCCTCGTCGGAGAGGAGCACCTTGGGGTCGCCGGCCAGGGCGCGGGCGATGCCGACGCGCTGCTTCTGGCCGCCGGAGAGCTGGCCGGGGTACGCCTTGGCCTTGTCGGACAGGCCGACGAGGTCGAGGAGTTCGGCGGCCTTGCGGGAGCGCTCGCGGCCGGAGACGCCGAGGATCTCCAGGGGCAGCTCGATGTTGCCCTGGACGGTGCGCGAGGACAGCAGGTTGAAGTGCTGGAAGACCATGCCGATGCGCCCGCGGGCCTCGCGGAGCTCCTTGCCGGCGCGGCGGCCCCGGCCGGCGAGTGCGGTGAGGTCGACGCCGTCGACGGTCACGGTGCCACTGGTGGGGCGTTCCAGCAGGTTCACGCAGCGGATGAGGGAGGACTTGCCGGCGCCGCTCTGGCCGATGACTCCGAAGACCTCGCCCTCCCGTACGTGGAGGTCGACGCCGTCCAGGGCGGTGACCTCGCGGCCACGGGATTTGTAGACCTTGGTGAGGCCCGATGTGGTGATCACAGGATTTCCGTCGCTGTCGAGTGCACGGCGCAGCGGGGTGCCGGGCACGGGGCAAACATCTGGCACGCGATACGGGTCACACCGTCACAAAGGGGTGAGGCGGACGCATGCGCGGGGCGGGAGCGTTTCCGGGTGTCACACGGTGGTGGCCACGGGGCTCGGCCGGTCTCGCTTCGGGGCGCGAGACTGCGGGGAAGGGGCCCTCAGAAGGCGCACATTCGACACATACAACGAGCACCGGGCGTCATCGTCGCCTCGGTCGCAAGGGTGCGGCTGCTCGTCGTGGTCATGGGTTCAGTAAAGCAGACCTCTCGCCTCAGCATTCAACGCTGTCCGGATAGCGGACGCAATCGGTTCGCATGCCGGACGGATGGCGGGGCGGGCGGTGGGCGGACGCCCGGCCCGACGCCCGGCCGGAACCGGGGCCCTCCAGGGGTGCGCGCAGCGGATCTTCGGCCCCGTAATACCCTCGCAGCATGCTCGACGCCCTGACGGTCGCCCTCGGCGCGGCCGCACTCGCCCTCGCCGCTTGGTGCGGTTTCGCCGCCTTGCGGAACCAGCCGACCAAGGACTGGCACTTCATCGGCATGGCCGTGGTGACCGTGCTGGTCCTCGCCCAGCTGGTGGTCGGCGTGGTCAAGCTGGGCTCGGGCGAGAGGCCGGAGCAGGGCACGGTGCTGTTCGTGGCCTACCTGCTCGGTGCCTTCGCGGCGGTCCCGGCGGCCGGGCTGCTCTCGCTCACCGAACGCACGAAGTGGGGATCGGTGACGGTGGCGGCGGGCGCGGTCGTCCTCGCCGTCCTCGAAGTACGCCTCTACGACATCTGGGGAACCGCCGGTGCCTGACCTGCCCGACACCGATTCCGCCACGGCCGACACCGCCGGGGCGCCCGTGGGACACGAGCGCCTGGTCTCCGGGCCGGGGCTGCTGCTGGTGTGGCTGTACGGGGTGATCACGGTGGGCGCGGTGTCGCGCTCGGCCTACCAGATCTCCACCGAGTTCGACCGGGCCCCGCTCCCGTACTCGCTGTCGGCGCTTGCCGCGCTCGTGTACGTCTTCATCACGTACTCGCTGGTGCGGGGCGGGGAGACGGCCCGCAAGGCGGCGCGGCTGTGCTGCGCCGCCGAGCTGACCGGTGTGCTCGTCGTGGGGACCTGGACGCTGCTGCGGCCCGAGGCGTTCCCCGACTCCACGGTGTGGTCGCAGTTCGGGATGGGCTACCTGTTCATCCCGGTGATCCTGCCGATCACCGGGATGCTCTGGCTGCGCGTGAAGCGCTGACGCGGCCTCAGACCGACCGGCTCAGGCGGACGGACCGCCTCAGGCGGACCGGCTCAGCGGACCGGCTCAGGCGCTGACCGCGAAGTCGGCCGCGTCCTTTGTCTCCTTCTCCAGGACGACGAGGTGGACCCCGTCGGAGGCGGTCCGGTCGCCGACCCGCACATAGCCCGCCTTGCGGTAGAGCCGCAGGTTCGACTCGCTCTTGTGGCCGGTGTGCAGCCGGAACCGGCTGGTGCCGCCGGCGCCCGCGAGGGCCTCCTCCACCGCTCGCAGCAGCCGGGCGCCGAGCCCGTGGCCCTGGAGCCGGGGGTGGACGCACAGCTTGGCGATCTTGCCGGTGCCGTCCGCGTCGACGTTGCCGCGGACGGTGCCGACGACCTCGTCGCCGAGCCGGGCCACGAGCACGGTGTCGGTCGCGAGCTCCGCCTTGAGGGAGTCGAGGGTCTGGGTGAGCGGTTGGATGCGGTAGTTGCCGTACAGCTCGGCCTCGCGCTGGAACGCCAGGTACTGGAGCTTGAAGATCTGCTCGACGTCTTCGGCGGCCGCCGCCGAAATGGTCACGCTCATACCCATGTGCGCATGCCTCCAGCTCACCTGGTAGCCCGTTGGTCTACCGCTCCTTTCCCCGCAGGTGAGGAGCCGCAACCTCTGCAGCCAGCATTCTGCGCAGACATCCCAGGCAACGGGAACGCACGGGCCCCAAACTTCCTTGTGAGATACCCAACTCTCCTGCGATTTCACGGTAGGTGAGGTCTCTGGGCGAAAGAAGTGCCCCTATCAGTTCCGGACACCGTCCGGGCAACCGGGCGACGGCCGATCGAAGGACCCGTCGCTGCTCCCCGTGCAGCACCGCGTCCTCCGGGTCCGCGCCGGCGCAGCCGGGCCGGGCGCCGTAGGGCACCTCGCGCAGGGCCCGGCGGCGGGCGCTGCGGGCTTCCGCGCGCACCGCCCGGCGCAGCCAGCGGGCGCGCTCGGCGGAGGCTTCGGCCCCGGCGCCCGTCGGACCGGGGGCGGCCGGGCCGCGTTCCAGCAGCCTGACCCAGACGGCTTGCTCCAGGTCGGCGGCGTCCACCCCGGCGGCCGGCGCCTCCGCGGCGGCCTCGGCGGAGAGCAGCGGGCCCAGTTCGCCCAGGAGGTCGGTGTCCTTCATCGAGTCCATGCCGGGCGGGACGCGAGGGCCGGTGCCGGCGGTTTCCCCGCCGGGCACAGCACACTCGTACGAGAAAATCCGCTCGGCCGTTGACACCGGCCGTTCGCTGCCCGCAGCGCCGCGCCGTCCGCAGCGCTGCGGACGGGTCTACGACGGGTCGGGGCCTACGAGTCGGGGCCTACGGGCGCGGGACCCGGCCCGGCCGGAAGGTCTCGGCGGCGAGCAGCCCGGTGTCCGGGTTGTCGGTGAAGATGCCGTCGACGCCGAGTTCGAAGTAGCGGCGGAAGGCGCCGAAGGCGTCCCCGTAGGCGGCCGGATCGGCGCCCTTGCGGTACTCGGCCGGCAGGAAGGTGTTCTCGTTGCGCGCGGTGTAGGGGTGCAGGACCAGCCGCTGCGCGTGCGCGTCGCGCACCAGGGTGGTCGGGGTGCCCAGCTTGCCGTCGGCCTCACGCGGCACGATCAGGTCGAGGGTGGGGCCGATGCCCTGGGCGAAGCCCGCGATCCACGTGAGGCCCTCGGGCGTGACGAGGTCGGCGACGGTGCGGGGGTCCTTGGCCAGTTCGAAGTCCCAGGGGCGGGTGTTCGCCGCGGACAGCAGCACCACGCGGGGCGCGGAGACCAGCCGGGAGAGCCGCTGGATGCTGGACGGCTCGAAGGACTGGAGGAACAGCGGAGCGTTCCTCCCGTCGCGGCCGTAGCGGCGCAGCAGCTTCGCGAGGGGCTCCTCCAGGCCGAGGCCCAGCGCCCGGAAGTAGCTGGGGTGCTTGGTCTCGACGTGGAGCCAAACCCGCTTGCCGCGCCTGCGGCCCTCCTGGTCGGCCCAGCGCAGCACCTCCTCGAAGGTCGGCACGTCCCAGCGGCCGTCGTAGAGCGTGTTGCGCTGGCGGACGGCGGGGATACGTTCCTTCGCGCGCAGGGTCTTCAGCTCGGCGAGGGTGAAGTCCTCGGTGAACCAGCCGGTGACGGACACGCCGTCGACGGACTTGGTGGTCCGCCGGGAGGCGAACGCGGGGTGGTCGGCGACGTCGGTGGTGCCGCCGATCTCGTTCTCGTGACGGCAGACCAGATGCCCGTCCTTGGTGGGGACCAGGTCCTGCTCGATGACGTCGGCGCCGAGGTCGAGGGCCAGTCGGTACGAGCCCAGGGTGTGCTCGGGGCGGTAGCCGCTGGAGCCCCGGTGACCGATGATCAGCGGCACGGGCAGGTCCCGGTAGCCGCCCTCGTGGCCGCCGCCCGAACCCGCCGCCCCCGAACCCGCCGCCGCTGCCGTGCCTGCCGCCGTTCCGGTGATGCCGGCCCCCGCCGCGAGCACCGCGGCCCCCAGGACCGTACGCCGTGCTGCCCCACCCTGCGTCATGAGTGTCACTCCCTGTGTCTGAGGGCTGCCCGTCCCGGGATCACCAGGTCAGACGGCCGGACCGCCCGCCGATGGTAGGCACCGGACGGTGGCCCGGAGGGGGTGCCGGGCGGAACATGGCGCGAACACGCGTCAACAACGCGTATCCGACACGTGAACCCGATGTGCGATCAGTGATGACCCGCGAGTATCGTCCTCACCTGCACTACCACCGTGTCGTGCGAAGCCGCTTTTCGATGCCGGAGGGCTCACGTTGTTCCGTACCGCGCTCATCAAGGCCACCGTAGGACCGGTCATGCGGCTCATGTTCCGCATCCGGGTGGAGGGCATCGAGAACATCCCGGGCACCGGTCCCGTGATTCTCGCGGGCAATCACCTCACCTTCATCGATTCGATGATCCTGCCGCTCGTCTGTGACCGTACGGTCCACTTCATCGGCAAGGACGAGTACGTCACGGGCAAGGGCCTCAAGGGCCGCCTGATGGCGTGGTTCTTCACCGGCTCCGGGATGATCCCCGTAGACCGCGACGGCGCGAACGGCGGAGTCGCGGCCCTGATGACGGGCCGCCGCATCCTCGAAGAGGGCAAGATCTTCGGTATCTACCCCGAGGGCACCCGCTCCCCCGACGGTCGGCTCTACCGCGGCCGCACCGGCATCGCCCGCCTCACCCTGATGACCGGCGCGCCCGTGGTGCCCTTCGCCGTGATCGGCACGGACAAGCTGCAGCCCGGCGGCAAGGGCATGCCCCGCCCGGGCCGGGTGACCATCCGCTTCGGCGAGCCGATGGAGTTCTCCCGCTACGAGGGCATGGACCGCGACCGCTACGTGCTGCGCGCCGTCACCGACTCGGTGATGGCCGAGGTCATGCGACTGTCGGGCCAGGAGTACGTCGACATGTACGCCACGAAGTTCAAGGAAGCCGCGTAGCCGCTACTGCCGTCGCAGTGACCGGCTGACGCCCGCCGCGGTCGTCGTCGCGAGGACCCAGCCCGTCACGATCAGCAGGTACGACAGCCACTGGTACCAGCCGCTCGGAGCGAACGCCTCCTCTTGGCCGAAGCCGATGATGGGCAGCATCAGGTCGATCGTGTAGAACACGGCGTTGAAGTCGGGCGCCTCCCCCGGCTTGAGCGGCCGGGGGTGGTGGAGGGCGTAGGCGAGCGAGCCGGTCACCAGCAGGGCCAGCAGCCAGCCCGCCGCGCGCAGCGGCCGGAAGCCGTAGCCGACCGTGCCGTCCTGGAGCAGTCCCCAGAGCCGGGCGTGCCGGGGCAGGGTGCGCCGGTGCCGGCGCAGCTTGGCGAGCTGGACGGTCCGGGCCGCCTCCTCGTCGCCGGCCGTACGGTAGGCCGCCGCGAGCTGTTCGTAGGCGTACGGGAGGTAGCCGGCCTCCTCGCGCTCCAGTGCGGGCAGCCGGTCCTCGGCGGGCAGGTGGGGGGCGAGGGTGCGGTAGGTGAGGCCGTCGACGGCGATCCGTTCGGGCCAGCTCTGCGGCTCGATGTGGAGCATGTCGAGGGTGGACCGGCGCAGGTTCACATCGCCCCGGATCGGCGGGCACCGGCGCAGCCACAGCTCGCCGATGGAGCAGCTGGAGGCCCGTAGGGCGGTGCCACCGGGGTTGGCGAGGTCGCTGCGGGTGAACATGGCCTGCCCCGGGATGCGCGATCCGGTGAGGTTGACCATGCCGCGGGCGTGCAGCCGGGGGGCTCGCAGGTCGGTGCCGACGGTCAGCGTCTCGGCGTGCAGGGCTATCGCGCCGGGGGCGAGGAGGCGGGCATCTTCGAGCTGGACCTGTCCGCCCACTGTGGCGCCGTTCAGGCGTAATTGGCCGTGGACGGTGAGATCGTTGGCGATGATGTCGGTGCCGATCTCGGCGTGGTTGAGCTGGAGCGCGGCCTCGCCCTCCTCCTCGCCGGAGGCCGGTTCGATCACGGCTCCCTGGAGGAAGAGACCACCGGCGATCCGCGCGCCCTGGAGGCGGACGGGGCCGGTGATCCGGCAACAGGAGAGCCGCAGGACCACCTCGACCCGCACGGTGGCGGCGGTCAGGCCGGGCAGGGTCGAGTAGCCGAGGACGAGCGCCTTCAACTGGGCCCCGTACAGGAGCGGCTTGCGCTCGAACCAGCAGTCCCGCAGCCGGATCGGGTGGTCGACGACGGCGTACCTGAGGTCGAGCGGGCCGGTGATCCGGGCGCCCTTGACCTTGAGTCCGGCGACCTGGCCCTCTTCGACCGGCCCGGCGCCGAGCAGGAGGGCCCGGAGCACCTCGGCGCGGACGGTGCGGTCCGGTCCCCACCCGGCCCCGTCGACTGAGCTGTCCTCGGGCTCCTCGCGGAAGTCGACGGCCTCGCCGCGCGGGAAGGCGTCCCACACGCGGCGCTCGGCGGGCGTCAGATCGTTGATCTCCATCGCGGGATGGTGTCCGGCGCGTCGACGGGGTGTCAACTTTGGCCGGAACAACGTCCCTTGGGGTGGCTCAGTGCTCGACGCCGTCCTGGAGTTCCTGGCCGCGCAGCAGGAACCAGGCGGCCGCGGCGGTGGCCAGGAGGACGGCCGAGCCGACGCCCGAGGCGAGGCGCAGGCCGTCCACGAAGGCGTCCTGGGCCGCGCCGATCATCGTCTGCGCGGTCTGCGGGTCCAGCATCCGGCCCGCCTCGACGGCGCCGCCCAGCGATTCGTGCGCGGCGTCTGCGACCGGCGCGGGGACCGAGGCCGGGGCGGTG
The DNA here is from genome assembly GCF_040645975.1 of Streptomyces sp. NPDC046557. NCBI lineage: Bacteria > Bacillati > Actinomycetota > Actinomycetes > Kitasatosporales > Streptomycetaceae > Streptomyces > Streptomyces sp. NPDC046557. The sequence continues at coordinate 12,745 of NZ_JBEYZH010000025.1, read as the reverse complement.
AAGCCCTGGTAGACGCCGGTGACGATGGAGCCGAGCAGGGCGATGCCGAGGGCGGCGCCCAGTTCGTACGCGGTCTCGGACACGGCCGAGGCCGAACCGGCCTGCTCCTTGGGCACGCTGGAGAGGATCACGTCGGCGGTGACGGTGAACGAGAAGCCGGCGCCGAGGCCGACGACGAGCAGGGCCGCGCCGAGCAGCGGGTAGCCGCTCTCCTTGTGGAGCAGCGTGAGCGCACCCAGGGCCAGGCCGATGGCGGCGAGGCCACCGCTGACGATCACGCGGACGGAGTACCTGCGGGCGTAGCGGCCGGCGAGCAGTCCGGTGGCCACCGCGCCGATCGCGGCGGGCAGTTCGGCCAGGCCCGCCTCCAGCGGGTCGCGCCCTTGGACGAGCTGGAGGAACTGGGAGAGGAAGAAGACGAGTCCGGACAGCCCGAAGACGGTGAGCAGGTCGGCGAGGACCGCTCCGGAGAAGCCGCGGTGCTTGAACAGCCGCATGTCGAGCAGGGGGGCGCCCAACCTGAACTGGCGCTGTACGAAGGCGTACAGGGCGCCGGCGCCGAGGAGGGCGGCGAGCCCGACCTCCCAGGTGACGCCGTGGGTGGCGGCTTCCTTGACGGCGTAGACCACGCCGATGACGCCGACGAGCGAGAGGCTGACGCTGAGCAGGTCCCAGGGCCCGGCGACGGGGTTCTTCGACTCCGGCAGCAGCTTGACGCCGACGATGACCAAGACGGCCATCACGGGCAGGTTGATGAGGAAGACCGAGCCCCAGTAGAAGTGCTGGAGCAGCGCCCCGCCGACGACGGGGCCGACCGCCGCGCCGGCGGAGGCGGTGGCGCCCCAGATGCCGATGGCGAGGCTGCGCTCGCGCGGGTCGTGGAAGATGTTGCGGATCAGCGCGAGGGTGGACGGCATGAGGGTCGCGCCGGCCACACCGAGCAGCGCCCGGGCGACGATCATCATCTCGGGGCTGGTCGCGCAGGCGTTCAGCACGGAGACGGCGCCGAAGGCGGTGGCGCCTATGAGGAGCAGCTTCTTTCGGCCGATCCGGTCGCCGAGCGAGCCCATGGAGACGAGCAGACCGGCGATGACGAAGGAGTAGATGTCGCCGATCCACAGCAGCTGGGTGCCGGACGGCTTGAGGTCCTCGCTGAGGGAGGGGGTGGCGAGACCGAGGACCGTGGCGTCGACCGCGACCAGCAGGACGGCCAGGACGAGTACGGAGAGCGCGAGCCAGCGCCCACTGCTCCTTTCCTCCGCCCCCTTCTGCCGTGTGAGCTGTTCGGTACGGGTCATTTCTCCACACTCCGTCGTGCGCCACCGAGCAGCAGCTCGATGATCATGTACTGGAAGTCCTTGGCCGCGACCCGGCCGTCCATGACGGCCCAGGCGCAGGTGCCGATGAGGCCGTAGAGGGCCTCGGTGAGCCAGGCGGGGCTCAGGTCGATCCGGATGGTGCCCTCTTCCTGGCCGCGGCGGAACAGGGCGCTGACGCGCGCGTCGAGCCGGGCCCATCCCTCGTGGATGCGGTCGCCCTCGAAGAGCTGGTTCTCGGTGACGAGGAAGGCCAGCAGTTGGGCGTTGGGCTCCGTCTCGGCGACGAGGCGCCGCAGTGCCTCGACGGCCGTGCCCTCGCCGAGGCGGGCGTTGTCGAACGCCACCTCGAACTCGCGGATGCCCATTTCCTCCAGGGCCCGCACGAGGGCGTCGCGCCCGGCGAAGTGCCGGTGGAGGGTCGCCCGGCCGATACCGGCGGCGCGGGCGACCTCGTCCATCGTCGCGGTCGATTTCCGGGAGAGCAGGGCCGCCGCGTCGCGGAGCACCTGGTCACGATCCATTGCCATGAGACAAGCCTACCCCAAATGAGACGCCAATGTCTCATTCCCCGCGATAAATGGGCTGCCCTTGCGGCGGCCGGAAGGAATCCTGCCGAGATGGAACCGCTGAAGCCGCTGCTGTTGATCGATGTCGACGGACCGCTGAATCCCTATGCGGCCAAGCCCCGGCGCCGGCCCGAGGGCTACACCACCCACCGGATGCGCCCGACCGGTTGGACGGAGCCCGAGAGCCGCAAACCGCTGCGGGTGTGGCTGAACCACGGGCACGGCGCGGAGCTGCTCGCGCTGGCCGGCGCGTACGAACTGGTCTGGGCGACGACGTGGAAGGACGAGGCCAACGACTGGATAGGGCCGCACCTGGGTCTGCCCCGGCTGCCGTTCATCGACTGGCCGCGGATGCACGGTCGGGCGCCGCGCGGCACCTTCTGGAAGACGCAGTACGTCCTGGAGTACGCGGGTGACAGGCCCTTCGCGTGGGTCGACGACGACATCACGGCCTTGGACCGGGAGTACGTCGACCAGCGCCACCCGGCTCGGGCGCTGCTGATGCGGATCGACGAGCGGGTCGGCCTGGGACGGGCGGACTTCGACGCGCTCGCGGCCTGGGCGGCGTGGACGACGTGAGGGCGGCCGGAGCGGGTGCTCCGGCCGCCCTCACGGGGGGTGACGCGGTTACTGCTTGTGGGCGGCCCAGGCGTGCTGGATGACCAGGTCCGCCTTGAGTTCGGTCAGCTGGGTGGCCACCGCCGAGGGCGCGGTGCCGCCGCGGCCGTTGCGCGAGGCGAGGGCGCCCTTGACGTTGAGGACCGTACGGACCTCCGGCGTCAGGTGCTCCGAGATCTTCGCGAACTGCGCGTCCGTGAGCTCGTCCAGCTCGATGCCGAGCGCCTCGCACTCCTTGACGCACTCGCCGGCCACCTCGTGCGCGACCCGGAACGGCACGCCCTGCTTGACCAGCCACTCAGCGATGTCCGTCGCGAGCGAGAAGCCCGCCGGGGCCAGCTCCTCCATCCGCTCGCGGTTGACCGTGAGCGTCGCCATCATGCCGGTGAAGGCGGGCAGCAGGACCTCAAGGGTGTCGCAGGAGTCGAACACCGGCTCCTTGTCCTCCTGGAGGTCGCGGTTGTACGCGAGCGGGAGGGCCTTGAGGGTGGCGAGCAGGCCGGTCAGGTTGCCGATGAGGCGGCCGGACTTGCCGCGCGCCAGCTCCGCGATGTCCGGGTTCTTCTTCTGCGGCATGATCGACGAGCCGGTGGAGAAGGCGTCGTGCAGCGTCACGAAGGAGAACTCCTTCGTGTTCCAGATGATGATCTCCTCGGCGATCCGGGACAGGTTGATCCCGATCATCGCGGTGATGAAGGCGAACTCGGCGACGAAGTCACGGGAGGCCGTGCCGTCGATGGAGTTGCCGACCGACCCGCGCTCGAAGCCGAGGTCCGCGGCGACCGCCTCCGGGTCCAGGCCCAGCGAGGACCCGGCGAGGGCGCCGGAGCCGTACGGGGAGACCGCGGTACGGGTGTCCCACTGGCGCAGCCGCTCCGCGTCCCGGGACAGGGCCTGCACGTGGGCCAGCACGTGGTGGGCGAACAGCACCGGCTGCGCGTGCTGGAGGTGGGTGCGGCCCGGCATGGCCACGTCGGCGTGCGCCTCGGCGAGCCCGACCAGCGCGTCCTGGAGGTCGGCGAGCAGGCCGCCGACGATCCGGGCGTGGTCGCGCAGGTACATCCGGAAGAGGGTGGCCACCTGGTCGTTGCGGGACCGGCCGGCGCGCAGCTTGCCGCCGAGGTCGGCGCCGAGCCGCTCCAGCAGGCCGCGTTCCAAGGCGGTGTGCACGTCCTCGTCGGCGATGGTGCCGGTGAAGGAACCGTCCGCCACGTCGGCTTCGAGCCGGTCCAGGCCGGTGATCATGCGGTCCAGCTCGTCGGCCGTGAGCAGGCCCGCTTTGGCGAGCACGCGCGCGTGGGCGCGGGAGCCGGCGATGTCGTACGGCGCGAGGCGCCAGTCGAAGTGGACGGACGCGGACAGCTTGGCCAGGGCCTCGGCCGGGCCGTCGGCGAACCGGCCGCCCCAGAGCCGGACGTCACCGTTGTTGCTGCTCACAGCTACTGCTCCTCAAGAGGGTGGATGTACGGCCGGCTCCCTGTCGCGGAGGAACAGGGAGCCGGCCTTCGTACCGCGTGGAACGAGTCGGCTCAGGCGAGGTCGCGGCGCGCGGCGATCTTCGAGGACAGGCCGAAGATCTCGATGAAGCCCTGCGCCTTCGACTGGTCGAAGGTGTCGCCCGAGTCGTAGGTGGCCAGATTGAAGTCGTACAGCGACACGTCCGACCTACGGCCGGTGACGACGGCCCGGCCGCCGTGCAGGGTCATCCGGATGTCACCGGTGACGTGTTGGTTGGCCTCGTTGATGAAGCCGTCCAGGGCCCGCTTGAGCGGGGAGAACCACAGGCCGTCGTAGACCATCTCGCCCCAGCGCTGCTCGACCTGCCGCTTGTAGCGGGCCAGCTCCCGCTCGACGGTGACGTTCTCCAGCTCCTGGTGGGCGGTGATCAGGGCGATGGCGCCCGGAGCCTCGTACACCTCGCGGGACTTGATGCCGACGAGCCGGTCCTCGACCATGTCGATCCGGCCGACGCCCTGGGCGCCGGCGCGCTCGTTGAGCTGCCGGATGGCCTGGAGCACCGAGACGGGCTTGCCGTCGATCGCGACGGGGACGCCCTCCTTGAAGGAGATGACGACCTCGTCGGCCTCGCGCGGGGTCGCCGGGTTCGCGGTGTACTCGTAGATGTCCTCGATCGGGGCGTTCCAGATGTCCTCCAGGAAGCCCGTTTCGACGGCGCGCCCGAAGACGTTCTGGTCGATGGAGTAGGGGGACTTCTTGGTGGTCGCGATCGGGAGGTTCTTCTGCTCGCAGAAGGCGATGGCCTTGTCGCGGGTCATCGCGTAGTCGCGGACCGGGGCGATGCACTTGAGGTCGGGCCCGAGGGCGGCGATGCCTGCCTCGAAGCGGACCTGGTCGTTGCCCTTGCCGGTGCAGCCGTGGGCGACGGTCGTCGCGCCGTGCTTGCGGGCCGCGGCGACGAGGTGCTTGACGATCGTGGGCCGGGAGAGCGCCGAGACCAGCGGATAGCGGTCCATGTAGAGGGCGTTCGCCTTGATCGCCGGCAGGCAGTACTCGTCGGCGAACTCGTCCTTGGCGTCCGCGACCTCGGCCTCGACGGCACCGCAGGCGAGCGCGCGCTTGCGAATGACGTCCAGGTCCTCGCCCCCCTGACCGACGTCGACCGCGACGGCGATGACCTCGGCTCCCGTCTCCTCCGCGATCCAGCCGATGGCGACGGAGGTGTCAAGGCCGCCCGAATAGGCGAGTACGACGCGCTCGGTCACGGGTTTCTCCTCACGGTGCAAGCAACAACAGGCATAACTATGCACTACTCCGTATGTTTCGTCAATCGACCGGGTGCGCGCCGCTCGGCGCGAGAAGACGGGCGGTAGCGGCCGGCCGGGGCTCGGCGGGTGAGGGGTCGGCCTGTCGGGCGGGGGTGGGGGCGGGGCGGACGTAGCGTCTGGGGTGTGCTGCGTACCGCTCTTCTCGCCGGGTCGCTGGTGGGCGCCTGCCTGCTGCCCCACGGCTCGACGCCGTTGCCCGCCCGCCTCGCCGACACCGGCGGCGGAAGTCAGCTCCTCGTCGCCGTCGCGCCGTCGGCGGGCTCCAGTACCGGGTGGCTGAGCTGGTGGGACCGGCGCGCGGGCCGGTGGTTCGAGGAGGGGCGGGCGCCCGCCCGGTTCGGGGCGAACGGCCTGACCGAGGGGGCGAGCCGGGTCCAGGGGACGAACACCACCCCGGCCGGGCTGTACGACCTGCCGTACGCCTTCGGTCTCGCGCACGCCCCCGCGGGCACGGAGTCCCCCTACCGCCGGGCGTCGGACCGCTCGTGGTGGTGCCAGGACAACGCCTCGGGCAGCTACAACCGCTGGGTGGAGCCGCTGCCCGCCGACTGCGCGCCCGGTGAGGCGGAGCACCTGGCCGCGTACGAGAAGCAGTACGCGCACGCCCTGGTCATCGGCTTCAACTACGACCGGCCGGTGCGCGGCCGGGGCGCCGGCATCTTCCTGCACGTCAACGGCAAGGGTGCGACGGCCGGTTGCGTGTCCGTCCCGGAACGGGCCATGCGGGCGGTCCTGCGCTGGGCGAACCCGCGCAGGCGCCCGCACATCGTGATCGGTACGGAGTCCGGGACCCTGGCCGTGACGCGCTATTAGCGCACCGAGGCGAGGTCAGCTTTCCTTCTGCGCCAGTCGGAGCAGGTGGTCGGCGAGGGCCTGGCCGCCCGCCGGGTCGCGGCTGATCAGCATCAGGGTGTCGTCCCCGGCGATCGTGCCGAGGATCGACTGGAGTTCGGCCTGGTCGATCGCCGAAGCGAGGAACTGGGCCGCACCCGGCGGGGTGCGCAGGACCACGAGGTTCGCGGACGCCTCCGCCGAGATCAGCAGTTCACCCGAGAGGCGCCGCATGCGCTCCTCCTTCGCCGACTCGCCGAGCGGGGCCTGCGGGGTGCGGAAGCCGCCCTCGCTGGGAACCGCGTAGATCAGCTCGCCGCCCGTGTTGCGGATCTTGACCGCGCCCAGCTCGTCGAGGTCGCGGGAGAGCGTCGCCTGGGTGACGCTCAGCCCGTCGTCGGCGAGCAGCTTGGCCAGCTGGCTCTGCGAACGGACCGGCTGCCGGTTGAGGATGTCCACGATCCGGCGGTGGCGGGCGGTGCGGGTCTGCGGGACGGACGGCCCGATCTGCTCGTGTTCCTGCGCCTGACTCATCGTCGTCTCATTCCCCGGTTCGTCCGTCCCCATTGGCCCCGTCGGCCGCGGCCTGGGCCGCGTCGAGGACGCCGGGCAGCGCCCGGACGAACGCGTCCGCCTCGGCCTCGGTCAGTACGAACGGCGGCATGAGCCGTACGACGTCGGGGGCGGGCGCGTTGACCAGGAAGCCGGCGTCCTGAGCCGCCTGCTGCACCAGCGGTGCGAGCGGCTCGGTCAGCACGATACCCAGCAAAAGGCCCGCGCCACGGACATGGGCGACGAGCCCGTGCCCGGAGCCCTCGATTCCGGAGCGCAGTCGCTCCCCGCGCGCCTTGACCCGGTCCAGCAGTCCGTCGGCGGCGATGGTGTCGATCACGGCGAGCCCGGCGGCGCAGGCGACCGGGTTCCCGCCGAAGGTGGTGCCGTGCTGTCCGGGGCGGAGCAGGTCGGCGGCCGGGCCGAAGGCGACCACCGCGCCGATCGGCAGGCCGCCGCCCAGACCCTTCGCGAGCGTGACGAGGTCGGGCTCCACGCCCTCGTGCGCCTGGTGCTCGAACCACTGGCCGCAGCGCCCGATACCGGTCTGCACCTCGTCGAGGACGAGCAGGGTCCCGGTGGCCCGGGTGATCTCGCGGGCGGCCGTCAGGTAACCGGCCGGGGGTACCACCACACCGTTCTCGCCCTGGATCGGTTCGATGACCACCAGCGCCGTCTCCCCGGTGACGGTGGCCCGCAGGGCCTCCACGTCGCCGTAGGGGACGTGGGTGACGTCACCGGGCAGGGGCAGGAACGGGTCCTGCTTCTTGGGCTGGCCGGTGAGCGCGAGCGCGCCCATGGTCCGCCCGTGGAAGCCGCCGTCGGTGGCCACCATGTGGGTGCGCCCGGTGAGCCGGCCGATCTTGAAGGCGGCCTCGACGGCCTCGGCGCCGGAGTTGCAGAAGAAAACGCGGCCGGGGCGGCCGAAGAGCTGGAGCAGCCGCTCGCCGAGCGCGAGCACCGGTTCGGAGGCGTACAGGTTGGAGACGTGGCCGAGGGTGGAGATCTGGCCGGTCACCGCCGCGACGACCGCCGGGTGGGCGTGCCCGAGGGCGTTGACGGCGATCCCGCCGACGAAGTCGGTGTACTGCTTTCCGTCGGCGTCCCAGACCTGCGCGCCCCGGCCGCGTACGAGGGCCAGCGCCGGGGTGCCGTAGTTGTCGGTCAGCGCCCCCCGCCAGCGGGCCGCGTAGTCCTGGTTTCCGCTTGTACCGGGCGTACCGGTCGTGCCGGTCATTCGGGTTCCCCTCCCTGTGCGTCGGGCACGACCATGGTGCCGATGCCCTCGTCCGTGAAGATCTCCAGCAGGATCGAGTGCGGGACCCGCCCGTCGATCACGCGCGCGGTGCCGACGCCGCCGCGGACGGCGTGCAGGCAGCCCTCCATCTTGGGCACCATCCCGCTGGACAGCTCGGGCAGCAGCTTCTCCAGCTGGCTCACCGTCAAACGGCTGATGACCTCGTCGCTGTTGGGCCAGTCGGCGTACAGACCTTCGACGTCCGTGAGGACCATCAGCGTTTCCGCGGCGAGCGCCGCGGCGAGCGCCGCGGCTGCCGTATCGGCGTTGACGTTGTAGACGTGGTGGTCGTCGGCGCTGCGCGCGATGGAGGAGATGACCGGGATCCGGCCGTCCGCCAGCAGGGCCTCGATCGCGCCGGTGTCGATGGCGGTGATCTCGCCGACCCGCCCGATGTCGACGCGTTCTCCGTCGATCCTCGGGCTGTGCTTGACCGCGGTGATGGTGTGGGCGTCCTCGCCCGTCATGCCGACGGCGAGCGGGCCGTGCTGGTTGAGCAGGCCCACCAGCTCGCGCTGGACCTGACCCGCCAGGACCATGCGCACGACGTCCATGGCTTCGGGGGTGGTGACGCGCAGGCCCGCCTTGAACTCGCTGACCAGGCCCTGCTTGTCGAGCTGGGCGTTGATCTGCGGGCCGCCGCCGTGCACCACGACGGGCTTGAGGCCGGCCTGGCGCAGGAAGACGACGTCCTGCGCGAAGGCCGCCTTGAGGTCCTCGTCGATCATGGCGTTGCCGCCGAACTTGATGACGACGACCTTGCCGTTGTGTCGGGTGAGCCAGGGCAGTGCCTCGATGAGGATCTGCGCCTTGGGCAGCGCGGTGTGCTTGCGCGCGGTTCCGGTGCCGGGCTGTCCGGCCTTGTCGCCGCTCATGAGCTGTACGCGCTGTTCTCGTGGACGTACTCGGCGGTGAGGTCGTTGGCCCAGATCACCGCGGACTCGGAACCGGTGGCGAGGTCGGCGGTGATGCGGACCTCCCGGTCTTTCATCGAGACCAGGTCGCGGTCCTCGCCGACGCTGCCGTTCTTGCAGACCCACACACCGTTGATGGCCACGTTCAGCCGGTCCGGGTCGAAGGACGCCTTGGTGGTGCCGATGGCGGAGAGCACCCGGCCCCAATTGGGGTCCTCGCCGTGGACGGCGCACTTGAGGAGGTTGTTGCGGGCGATGGACCGGCCGACCTCGACGGCGTCGTCCTCGTTCGCCGCGCCGACGACCTCGATGCGGATGTCCTTGCTCGCGCCCTCGGCGTCCCCGATCAACTGCCGGGCGAGGTCGGCGCACACCGTACGGACGGCCTCCGCGAACTCCTCGTCCGTCGGCACGCGGCCCGACGCGCCGGAGGCGAGCAGCAGCACCGTGTCGTTGGTGGACATGCAGCCGTCGGAATCGACCCGGTCGAAGGTGGTGCGGGTGGCGGCGCGCAACGCCTTGTCCAGGCCGGCACTGTCCAGGTCGGCGTCTGTGGTGAGCACGACGAGCATGGTGGCCAGCCCCGGGGCGAGCATGCCCGCGCCCTTGGCCATGCCGCCGACCGTCCACCCCTCCCGGGCCGCGACGGCCGTCTTGTGGACGGTGTCGGTGGTCTTGATGGCGATGGCCGCGGCCTCGCCGCCATCGACGGAGAGGGCCTCCACGGCCGTCTCGACGCCGGGAAGCAGCTTGTCCATGGGCAGCAGGACGCCGATCAGCCCGGTGGAGGCGACGGCGATCTCGCCGGCGTTGTGCTCGCCGCCGACACCGTGCCCGTTCAGCGTGGCCGCGACCTTCTCGGCGGTGGCGTGGGTGTCCTGGAAGCCCTTGGGGCCGGTGCAGGCGTTGGCGCCGCCGGAGTTGAGGACCACCGCGCTGACGGTGCCGCCGCGCAGCACCTGCTCGGACCAGTGCACGGGCGCGGCCTTGACGCGGTTGGAGGTGAAGACGCCCGCGGCGGCCAGACGCGGCCCGTTGTTGACCACGAGGGCCAGGTCCGGGTTGCCGTTCGCCTTGATCCCGGCGGCGATGCCCGCCGCCGTGAATCCCTGTGCTGCCGTGACGCTCACTGCATCTCCTTGTTCGTGGTGGCTGCGGGGGTGACGCTCACGGAGCGACTCCGACCGCGGAGAGCCCGAGCTGTTCGGGCAGCCCGAGGGCGATGTTCATGCTCTGCACCGCGCCGCCGGCGGTGCCCTTCGTGAGGTTGTCGATGGCGCTGATCGCGATGATCCGCCGGGCGGTGGCGTCGTAGGCGACCTGGATCTGTGCGGCGTTGGAGCCCTGGACCGACTGGGTGGCCGGCCACTGCCCCTCCGGGAGGAGGTGGACGAAGGGCTCGTCGGCGTACGCCTTCTCGTACGCGGCACGGACCGCGTCGGCGGTGGTGCCGGGGAGGGCCTTCGCGGAGCAGGTGGCGAGGATCCCGCGGGCCATGGGCACCAGGGTCGGGGTGAAGGAGACCGAGACCCGTTCCCCGGCGAGCGGGCTCAGGTTCTGCACCATCTCGGGCGTGTGGCGGTGGCCGCCGCCCACCCCGTAGGGGCTGACGGAGCCCATGACCTCGGAGCCCAGCAGGTGCGGCTTGAGGGCCTTGCCCGCGCCGGAGGTGCCGGTGGCGGCGACGATCACGGCTTCGGGCTCGGCGAGGCCGGCCGCGTACGCCGGGAACAGGGCGAGCGAGACGGCGGTCGGGAAGCAGCCGGGGACGGCGATGCGCTTGGTCCCCTCCAGCTCGGCCCGGGCGCCGGGGAGTTCGGGGAGTCCGTAGGGCCAGGTGCCGGCGTGCGGCGCCCCGTAGAAGGCGTCCCAGTCGGCGGAGTCCTTGAGCCGGTGGTCGGCGCCCATGTCGACGACGAGCACGTCCTCGCCGAGCTGCGCGGCGACCGCGGCGGACTGGCCGTGCGGCAGCGCGAGGAACACGACATCGTGCCCTGCGAGCACCTCGGGCGTGGTCGCCTCCAGCGTCCGGCCGGCGAGGGGTACGAGGTGCGGCTGGAGCGCGCCGAGGAGCTGTCCGGCGCTGGTGTTGGCGGTCAGCGCGCCGATCTCCACCTCGGGGTGCGCGAGGAGCAGGCGCAGCACTTCCCCGCCCGCGTATCCGCTCGCTCCGGCCACTGCTACACGTACCACCATCGGACCTCCTCCTCGATGGCATGACTATACGGTCCGTCGCAGTTTTATGCAAAGCTCCCTGTGGCGCCGATGGCGCGCGGCCCATGGCTGCGGGGCGACCGGCGGCGGGTCGTCGGGCGGGGACCGGGGCCGGGGCGCGTCGACCGCGACGATCAGGCGATGTCGACCACGGGCTCCCGCCGACGAGCGTACGCCGCACCGGGCGGGGTGTGCCGGGAAGCCGCCGCCCGGCCCGGCCGCCCGGCGGTCAGCCCTTGCGGGCGCGGAAGGCCGCGGCCTTGGTGCGGTTCTGGCACGCGGTGGAGCAGAACCGGCGGGCCGCGTTGCGGGAGGTGTCGACGTACACGCGGTCGCAGCGGTCGGCCCGGCACACGCCGAGCCGGCCCGCGAGGCCGCCGCCCACCGCCAGGGCGAGCGCGGTCGCGCAACTGGCGCTGCACCCCGCCGCGAAGGAGTCGTCGGAGCCGTGGAAGTGCACCTGCCGGGGCTCGCCCTCGGCGCGGTCGAGCCGGGGCCGGGCGGCGCTCTCGCGCAGCAGGGCGTTCACGACACGACCGGCGGCGTCCAGGTGCCCCTCCTGCACGGCAAGGAACACCTCCCGCATCCGCCGCGCCGCCCCGACCAGGTAAGCGGCCTGCCCGGCGTCGATGTCGCGCGGCAGCGAGGCGGCGGTGCGCCCCACGGCGGCGTCGATCACCTCCGGCAGCTCCGCTCCCAGGGGCGGCCGCGCGCCTCCCCGGGCCGGCGGCCGTCTGGCGGCCCGCCCCGGGCGCCGGCGCACGATCGTGCTCGGGCTCACCGGCTGCACGCTCTCTCAGCTGGGCATCGCCGCCGCCGGCTCCCTGACCGAGGTGGCGGCCTTCGCGATCCTCCTCGCTCGCCTTCGAGCTGTACGCGCCGCCGCGCCAGGCCATGATCGCCGACGCGGTCGCCCCCGGCGAGCGGGTGCGTGCGTACGGCCTCCTCAACGCCGCACTCGCGGCGGGCGGCACCGGCGCCGGACTGATCGCGGCGGCCCTGGGGCGGTGGGACCTGCGCCTGTTGTTCGTCGCCGACGCGCTCACCTGCCTGGCCTGTGCCCTGATCCTGCGCCTCGCGCTGCCCGCCGACCGTCCCCGCCGACCGTCCCCGCCGGGCGCCCGCCGGGTCCGGCGGCCGCCCGGAGCCGCTCCGGCCGTGGCGGGACGGGGCGCTGTGGGCCGGCACGGCGGGCCTGTGCCTCGCCCTCGCCGCCGCCCAACTCCTCGTGGTCGGACCGCTCGCCGGCCGTGGGGGTCGAGGCAGCCCGGCGGCGGCCGGGGCAGCCGCACGGGTCGGCTTCGACCTCTCGGGGTGACCGCGGGGCCGCCGCCGAGATGCAGGGCACCCCGTTCGGACGCACACTGGGCTTGGCCCCCGCCGGTGTGGCCGGTCCGGCCGAGCCAGGCGGAGTTCCTTCGGGTTCCCATGGGGAGGCTCTCGTGCTCTTCGCAGCCCTGTGCGTGCCTGTGTTGATGATGCTGTTCCTGATCGGGATGGGCGCCTTCGAGGACCTCGTCTCCCGTCCGGCGCCCGACCCCGTCGAGGTGACTCTGGGCGGGGGCGGCCCGATGGTCCGATGGCGCGGCCCGGTGGCGGTGGTCGGATCGGTCACCTCGGGCCGGTCACCTCGGGCCGGTCACCTCGG
>NZ_JBEYZH010000024.1:0-94395 GCF_040645975.1 Streptomyces sp. NPDC046557 | reverse complement strand
TGCGCTGGATGTGTACGTCGAGCTCGCGGATCTCGCGGGCGGTGTCGTCGGCGCGTGAGCGCAGCTCGGCGACGGGCAATGCGGGAAGCACCATGTCGCTGCGGCCTCCGTCGCCGCCGAAGTCGGCATCGCCCGTGACGACGTACACGCGGCACGGCTGCGCCACAGCCCAAGGTGGAGGCGGTACGCCGCCTGGAGGCCCGAGGGCACAAGGTGCCGGCTGTCGGCGACGGCGTCAACGACGCCCCCGCGCCGGCCACCGATTGGTCGACCGATGCCGCCTACGGCTGGCAGACGTTCTCGATGATGTGCACTGGATTGGGCGAAGCCGCGGTTGGGAAGCCCGCGTTGGCATTACGGGTCGAGGGGAGCAGGCGTGAGGCCAGGTCCCGGACGGTTGCCATGTCGCTGAAGGGCAGCAGGTCCTCGCCCACGATCTGGTGCGGTTCGCTGCCCTTTCCGGCGATCAGGACGATGTCTTCGAGCTGAGCCGCGGACAGTGCGAGGGGCGATGGCCCGGCGGCGGTCGGCGGAGCGTTCATACGGCGTGCCGGTGGCCTCGATGCCGGGTGCGATCTGGTCCAGGATCGCCTCGGGGTTCTCGGTTCGGGGGTTGTCCGAGGTCAGGACGCACAGGTCGGAGTGGATGCCGGCGATGCGGCCCATCTCGGCGCGTTTGGTGGTGTCGCGGTCCCCGCCGCAGCCGAAGACGGTGATGACCCGGCCCCGGGCGAAGCCGCGGATGGCCGTGAGGACCTTGTCGAGGGAGTCGGGCGAGTGCGCGTAGTCCACGATCACCGACGTGCCGACGGGTGTCACGAAGCGTTCGAACCGGCCCGGGACCGGCGGCATCTGGGCGAGCGCGGCGACCAGCCCGTCCATGTCGTGCCCCAGCACGCGGCAGGCCGCGACGGCCGCCAATGCGTTGGACACGGAGAAGCGGCCAGGTACCGGGATCGCCGCCGCGTACGCCCGGCCGGCGTGGTGCAGCGTGAACCGCGTGCCCGAGGCGTCCGCGATCAGGTCCGTCGCCCGGAAGTCCGCCTCCTCGTCGAGGCCGTAGGTCGTCACCGCGTCCGGCATCATCGCGCGGATGCCGGCTCCCACGGCGTCGTCCACGTTGACCACCGCGTGTCGGCACAGCCCCTGGAACAACCGCAGTTTGGCGTCCGTGTAGTGGGCCATCGTGCCGTGGTCGTCCAAGTGGTCCTGGGTCAGGTTGGTGAAGACGCCGACATCGACGAAGGTCCTGTCCATCCGGTACGTCTGCAGGGCCATCGAGGTGGCCTCCAGCACCACGCTCCCGGTGCCCCGGTCCCGCATGCGGCCCAGGAGGTACTGCAGGTCGGGCGATTCCGGTGTGGTCAGCACGGAGGGCGGCATCGGGATCACCTCATCGCCGATCCGGCTGCCCGCCGTACCGATCACGCCCACGGAGGCACCCTCGGAGATCCTCAGCAGTGACTCGACCATGTAGGAGATGGAGGTCTTCCCATTGGTCCCGGTGACGGCCACCAGGTCCATGTGCCGGCCCGGCTCGCCGAAGTAGCGGGAGGAAACGACCGCGGCCGCCTTTCGGGTGTCGGGCACCCGTACGACGCACACCGCGGGCAGCAGCTCCCGTCCGGGGGGCGCGGCGGCGGCTCCCGCCGCGTCGACGAGCACCGCCACCGCCCCGCGGGCGAGCGCCGCACCGATGGAGGCGGGGCCGCCGCCGCGGTGGCCCGGTACGGCGATGAAGAGCGAGCCCGGCACCACCCGCTCGACGTCGAAGGTCGTGCCCGCGGTGATCCCCGTCGATTCGGTGTCGCCCTGGAGGACGTGGTGCTCATGACCGGCCAACAACCCGCTCAACTTCACGGTGGTCCCTTCGTAGACGGCTACGGCCCGGCGTGCGGCCCTCGCCTGGCGGCAGCGCCGACGGAGCGTCGGGACTGCGGTGGTGGGGTGGGAAGGGCGATGCTTCGCCCTCGAGGCGGCGGGGGCCGGTCGGGGGCGCGTTGATCAGGTCGGGCTGCCGGGGCGGGTCCCGTCGGGGGAACCCGGTGCGGCGGGAGGGAGTGAACCCGGGCGCGGTGGGGAAACGTTAGCCGTGGCCGTGCAGGACGACGCGGCGGACCGCGGGGGCCCGGCCGTCGGCGGCGGTCCGGGGGCCGATGCCCGTCCGGCCCGCGGAGGCCGCACGCGCGGGAGGGGCAGCCTGCCGCAGGCACTCTCCCGTGATGGTTCGTGTGCGGCTCATAGGCCGAGTGTACGTGCGCTCGCCCGACCCGTACGCCGCGTCGGCTCGTCGGTCGCGGAGATCCGCCACTGCGCCCGGTGCGGACGACCAACTCAGGCCCCACCTCATGGACGGCTGCCTCAGCACCACCGGCCTGGCTCCCACACCACCGAGCCCACCCTGAAGACCTCAGTAGCTGCGGGAGCGTGGTGCGGGCGAGGGCGGCTGAGGAGTGGCGGCCCAGGAGGAGAGCAGGCGCAGGCCCTCTTCGGAGGGGGAGGCGGGTTCGGCGGTGTAGATGGTGAGGGTGAGGCCGGGTTCGGCTGCCATGTCGAGACCTTCGTAGGCGAGGGTCAGTTCCCCGACGGCCTGGTGGTGGTAGCGCTTGGTGCCGGTGCCGTGGTGGCGGACGTTGTGGGCCCCCCAGCGGGTGCGGAAGGCGTCGCTGCGGGTGGACAGTTCGCCGACGAGGTCGTGGAGGTCCTTGTCGTGGGGGTTGCGGCCGGCTTCGGTGCGCAGGATGGCGACGGCGATGTCGGCGGCTGGGTCCCAGTCGGGGTAGAAGCGGCGGGAGGCGGGGTCGAGGAACTGGAAGCGGGCGAGGTTGGCCTGGTTGTGGGGGTTGGCGTAGACGTCGGTGTAGAAGGCGCGGGCGAGCCGGTTGGTGGCGAGGAGGTCCATGCGGCCGTTGCGCACGAACGCGGGCCCGGCGGTGATCGCGTCCAGGGTCCATTGCAGGCTGCGGTGCGCCGTCCACTGCCGGGTGGTGCGGCGGCGGGGGCGGGTGAGGGCGTCGGAGCCGTCGGCGGCCTGGGCCAGATGCAGGAGGTGGGCACGTTCGGCGTCGTCGAGCTGGAGGGCGCGGGCGACGGCTTCGAGGACGGTGGGGGAGACGCCGGCGAGGTTGCCGCGTTCCAGCTTGGCGTAGTACTCCACGCTCACGTCGGCCAGGGCTGCGACCTCGCTGCGGCGCAGGCCCGGGACGCGGCGCCTGGGGCCGGTGGGCATTCCGGCCTGCTCGGGGGTGATCTTGGCTCGCCGCGAGGTGAGGAACTCGCGGACCTCTTGACTGTTGTCCACGCCATCGACGGTACGTCTCGGGCACGGCCGCAGAGGTGTACTGCCGGTACACCTCTTGATGGTGACTCGCTGGGCGCGCGGAGAGCGGGTTACCTGGAGGACGTAACGCTTTCCGTCCCGGCCGTGCGCGCGGAGGGGCGGGGAGCCTGCATCCGGCCCGGGGCGCCTTCTCGCTCTGTTTCGGGCCTGCAACTGCACTCGGCGGCCGGTACACCCCCTGGTGCCGCTCGCCTCGACAACGTGAGGACCCTTCATGCGCGGCGCAGTGATCCACGCCCCCGGCGACGTCCGCTGCTGGAGTGCGTCGGCACCGCTCAGGCCATGCGGCAGGCCCTGCACTCGGCCCGTCCGGGCGGCAACGTCGGCTTCGTCGGCGTCCCCCACGAGGTGGCCATCGACGGGCAGGAACTCTTCTTCTCCCACGTCGGACTGCGCGGCGGCCCCGCCCCCGTACGTCGCTACCTCCCCGACCTCATCGACCGCGTCCTGACCGGCCGGATCGACCCGGGCAAGGTCTTCGACCTCACCCTGCCCCTGGACCAGGTCGCCGAGGGCTACAAGGCCATGGACGAACGCCGCGCCATCAAGGCCCTCCTCAAGCCCTGACCCGTTATGCCGCAGCCGGCCCGCGCCGGGCCATCCGCGCGCTGCACTGGCGACATGCCGACGCACTCGCACACCGTCCGCTCAGCCACGACGCACACTCGCGAAAGGAATGACCATGCAGCTCACCCGAAGCTCGATCGACACCGTCAAAGGCCCCGCCGACTGGTTCACCGGCGACGTCTACATCGACCCCGTCGCCGCAGCACCCGCCCCGTCCCGGGTCACCGCCTCGCTGGTGCACTTCATGCCAGGCGCGCACACCCACTGGCACCGCCACCCGCTCGGGCAGACCGTCTTCGTCACGGAGGGAATCGGCCTGTGCCAGCGCCGCGGCGGTCCCGTCGAGGTCATCCGGCCCGGCGACCGCGTCCTGTTCGAGGCCGATGAAGAGCACTGGCACGGCGCCGCACCGAACCGGTTGATGGTCCACCTGGCCATCAACGAGGGCGACGCCGACCACGACATCGTGCACTGGCTGACCCCCGTCACCGACGAGGAATACGCCGCAGCCCCGCCCACCAGCTGACACCTGTCCGATTCGCGCACCAGCGATGGCACGACGCCGGATCGCTGCCCGAGTGAAGAGGAGGCCGCGTGCTACGCGGCCTTCGAGACGCCGTTGTACGAGCCGCTCCCGCTCCCGCTGCCGTGGTCGTGCCGGCCGGCCGTAACAGCCCGCCGCCTCCTGTGGGCGCCTCGTCTTCATCCTCCCGCCGGCAGACCACGACGCGTGAGGCACCACCGGCGCGTGCAGGCACATGGTGCACCGTCCGAGGGGAACGCCGGCAGGCGGTCTCGCTTACTACGCGCCCTGGGGCAACCTCGCTCTCTTCTACCGCGACGGTCATCACTCCCGGCCTGGTCATCCTCGGCCGCCTCAACCACAGCGCACACACCGAGCGGCTCGCCACCGCCGACCGCATCACCATCGAAGCCCCCCTCCTGACCCCGATCCGCGCCCGCTTCACCACCCGCCCGGTACCCACGCCTGTCGCCGTCCCGCGCTCACCCCTCGTTTGGAGGAACCTCGTGAACACGACCTACGACTTCAGCGGCCGGGTCGCCTTCGTCACCGGCGCCGCATCCGGTATCGGCCGCGCCAACGCCCTGGCCTTCGCCCGCGCCGGCGCGCAGGTCGCCCTCGCCGACCTCTCCGCCGACGGGCTGGAGGAAACCGCCCGCCTCATCACCGCCGACGGCGGCCAAGCACTCACCCTCACCTGTGACGTCACCAGCGAAGACGACGTCCAGGCGGCTGTGGACCGGACCGTCGCGCGCTTCGGACGCCTGGACGCCGCCTTCAACAACGCCGGCGTCGAGCAGCCCGTCCAGTCCGCGGCCGATACCGCCAAGGACGACTGGGACCGCATCCTGAGCGTCAGCCTGACCGGCATGTTCCTGTGCGCCAAGGCCGAGATCCGGCAGATGCTCCAGCAGGACGGCGGTGGCGCGATCGTCAACGTCTCCTCCGGCGCAGGCGTCAAGGGCTTCAAAGGCCAGGCCGCCTACGCCGCCGCCAAGCACGGCGTCATCGGCTTCACCCGCTCCGCGGCCCTGGACCACGCCGCCGACGGCATCCGCCTCAACGCCCTGTGCCCCGGCATCATCGACACCGAGATGATCCGCCGCTTCGGCGACAGCCGCCCCGGAGGCCGCGAAGGGCTCATCGCCGACGAACCCGTCGGCCGCCTCGGCAAGCCCGAGGAAATCGCCTCCGCCGTGCTGTGGCTGTGCTCCGACGACGCCGCGTTCACCACCGGCACCGCGCTCGTCGTCGACGGCGGCCAGACCCTCTGACCCATCAAAACCCCGCACAAGGAGCCGCACCCGTGAACCCCACCTACGACTTCACCGGTCAGGTCGCCTTCGTCACCGGCGCCTCCTCCGGCATGGGCTTGGCCGCCGCCCGCGCCTTCGCCGAATCAGGCGCCGCCGTCACCCTCGCCGACATCAACGAAACGGCCCTGACAGCCGCCGCGAAACAGCTCACCGACGCAGGCCACCAAGCCCTCGCGGTCGTCTGCGACGTCACCGACGAAGAGCAGGTCGCCGCCGCCGTCGACCGCACCGTCGAAACCTTCGGCCGCCTCGACATGGCGTACAACAACGCCGGCATCCAGATCCCGCCCACCGACGCCGCCGAAGAGAGCGCCGAACAGTTCGACCGGGTCAACGCCATCAACCTGCGCGGCATCTGGGCGAGCATGAAGCATGAACTGCGCCACATGCGCACCCAGGGCAGCGGCGCCATCGTCAACTGCTCCTCGCTCGGCGGACTCGTCGGCATCCCCGGCCGCGCCTCCTACCACGCCACCAAACACGGCGTGATCGGCCTGACCGGCAGCGCCGCCCTCGAATACGCCCCGCGCGGCATCCGCATCAATGCGATCTGCCCCGGCACCATCGACACCCCCATGGTCAGTGACATGATCGTCAAGGGAGAACTCGACCGCGCCGAAGCCGAAGCAGGTCAGCCCATCAACCGCCTCGGCACCGCCGACGAGATCGCCCAGGCCGTCCTGTGGCTGTGCAGTCCCGGAGCGAGCTTCGTCATCGGCGTCGCCCTCCCCGTCGACGGCGGCTACGTTGCCCAATGACTGTCTTCACACAGGCAGATGGCGGCCTGGAGATGTTCCGGGTAGGTGACCTTCCGATCTACACGTTGACCTTTGTGCGGGGTCTGATGCCACGTCACCGTCAGGCGGGTCCCGGACGCAGCCAGGGTGCGGGCCGACGTCGACTGGACCGGCCAGGTAGTAAGGGCATACGACCGTCTCTGATCTCGGCTCCACCGCCAAGTCGGCGTGCGGGTCAGGCCGGCGGCCAAAGGGGCCCTTCTCGCCGGGTCGCTCCGAGCACGGGCGCGCCCATGGGCGTTGCCGATCATGTCATCCATCTACCGGTTAGGGTCCGTCTCTGCGTATTGCTGTCGTTTGCGGGAAGTGGGGCCTGGGAACGTGCGATGCGCGCAAGTTCCCAGACGCTTCGCGGTCCCGGACCCTCGAGGCAGCGTGTGCTGAGAACTTCGCAAGGGAGAGCAGCGATGGCAGCAGAGACCGAAGAACGCCGCCAGCCGGGCCCGCGGGGACGGCGGCGCCGGCGGTCACGGGTCGCCCTGGGCTTCGGTCTCGGGCTGGGCGCGACACTGGCGTGGCTGGCCGTTCAGACCGTGTTGAAAGTCAGTTCCATGCTCACGCTGTTGCTGCTGGCGGTGTTCATCGCGATCAGTTTGGAACCGATGGTTGTCGGGCTGACCAGGCGAGGACTGCGGCGGGGCTGGGCCGTCGCGATCGTCCTGAGCGGGTTCGTCGCAATCCTCGCAGGATTTCTGGCGCTGGTCATCCCGCCGGTGGCCAACGAGATCAGCGCACTGGTCAACGCGGTGCCCGGCTGGCTCCAACAATTGCACAACCACCAGTCGACCATCGGCCGGTTCGAGGACCGCTACCACCTGGTGGAGAAGACCAGGCAGCAGATCGGCTCCGGGGGTGCCGGCCTGGCCGGCGGGCTGCTCGGAGCCGGTCAGATCGTCCTGAGCACCGTCACATCGACGGTGATCGTCATCACCGTGTCGCTGTACTGCATGGCAGGACTGCCCGCCATCAAACGGTTCTGCTACCGCTTCGTCGCCAGGAGCCGACGCGACCGGGTGGAAGGCATGGCAGAGGAAATCATGAGCCGCATCGGGCGCTTCATGCTCGGAAACCTGGCCACCTCCGCCATCGCGGGAATCGCGACGTTCATCTGGTGCCTGGTCACCGGCGTTCCCTACGCCGCAGCGCTGGGTGTCTTCGTGGCGTTGATGGACCTGATCCCGATCGTCGGCTCGAGTCTTGCCGGCATCGTCGTCAGCCTCGTCGCCCTGTCGGTATCCCTGCCCATCGCCGTGGCAACCGCCGCCTTCTATATCGCCTTCCGCCTCGCCGAGGACTACCTCATCGTCCCCCGTGCCATGAAGTTCGCCGTCGACGTCCACCCCCTCGTCACCGTCCTCGCCGTCCTTGTCGGTGGAGCCCTCCTCGGCATCATCGGCGCCCTGGTCGCCATCCCCGCAGCCGTCGCCGTCGGACTGATCCTGGACGAATACGTCTTCCCCAAGACGGACACCGCGTGAGACGCAGCGGCGAAGTTCCGGGGGTGCGGCCTCAGCCGTTTCAGGAGGCTCTACCTGTAGAGACCGGGTGCGTCCTCCTATTCGTCCGGCGGGGACGTCCGGTGGGGACGTCCAGACGCGACGAGTCGGCAGTCGTCCGTGGTAGGAACCCACACGCACGCTGACGATCTGCCCGGCGTCATGACGGGGGAGGTGGCCCGGGCGCCCACCGCCAGTACAGCCCTGGCCGGGCGGGGCCGTCGCAGCTCACGAGTTCCAGGCGCGGGCTGCGGTCGGTGTCCCGGTTCCAACGCGGGAGTGAGCGGTCGTTCTGGTAGAGGCACATGTTCCCGGCCCCGGCCAGCTTCCAGGCTGCCCGCTTCCACGTCGCGCTGATCCAGGGCACTCGCTGCCACGCCTGCTTCGGCTCGAAAACCCGGCACGCCTGGAGCCGGAGCAGGCTACCCGCCGCAGTGAGACAGTGCGCCGGGTCCAGCCGACTCCTGATAGTGCCGTCGGGCCCCGCGTCCCACTTCTGTCCCGCGGATCCGTCGCAGCCGAGGATGCGGACTTCGCCCGTACGCCATGTGCCGTTCGGCGCGGCCAGACACTGCTCGGGTGAGCTGCCCGAGGAGCGCGTCGTGCGGCCCACATCCCCCATGATCTCGCCCGCACGCGGGTCCCTGTGCGTCCGCCGGTACCGCCTCTCGACCCAGCGCCGGTAAGTCTTCGAGAGCGTTGCCTCGTAGATCTTCATGGCAGGGCACACGCGTTCGCGCGCGCACTGGCTCTGCGCCATGTACCACCGGGTGAAGCGTTCCTTCTCCGTCGTCTCGGTCGGCGTCAGATTCCTGGGCAGCCGTGCCACGGTGTAGCCGAGGTAGGGAACCACCCGGGTTCCCGTACGGTAGGCGGCTTGCCTGGCATAGCGCGCGGTGATGCCGTGGTCGCTGTGATCCACGCGTCCGTCCGTGCCCTTCGCGAACGACGCGACGTCGGGATCCAGGGTCAGGACGTTCTCCGCCCGGCTCTGCCGGATGAGGGAGACCAGGAGCGACAGCAGTTGTTCCTCGGTGTAGCTCCTGCCGCCCCGCAGCGGGGTGATCGCCTTCCTGCGCCCGTCGAACAAGTGCAAGAGACTGTCCGGCTCGCTGCCCCGGGGCCGGCCGTCGTACAGGCCCAGAAACGTCAGCCTCACGTCCCGACCCCGCTCAGGGTTCGCGAGGCGGAACGACCGGATGCTGCGGCCGTCCGCATGTACGTCGTCCTGTTTCCACGCATGATCTGAGCCCGCCATCTCCGAATAGGCCCTGCGGACGCCGTTCTCCCTGTTCATGATGTAGTTCCTGGCTTCCGCGGGCACCTCCTCGTCACCGTCGCCCGCCGTGAGGTACACCGCCGAGACGAAACACCCTGCCCGGATGGTCGACATGACGTCCGGATTGACGAAGAACAGGTCGTCGTCGGGGTGCGCCACCACCACGAGGGTGCGGCGGCATCCGGACGACCCGACCGCAGTGGCGGCGAGCCCGGAGGGGCCGATGGGAGAGCACGAGGCGAGCAGCGCCGCGCATAGGATCAAGGACGACACGGTCACCCGGGTGCGGACAGCGATTGCCACGGACCGCATCCCTTCCGCTCCGTCTTCAGGCGTTTGAAACCAGTACTACGCGAGTCGTCCCAAGCTCGCACGCCTGGCGCCATCCCCCGGGCTCAACGCACCCCGGTCGGCCCGAATGTGCGACTGCGGGGTACGGCCGCGTGTCCACCGAGCCTGTCATTCGGCTGGTCCTCTACTGCTGTCATGGCATCTCAGGTCGCCCTGGTGGCTGGAAGAAGCGCAGCACCCAACGCCGAATACCGCCGCGCCGCCAATCGGATGGATTCAACAGCTGCGGTCTGAGATGTCTCAGAACCGCCTGCCCGATGTGCCTGCCGGTCAGGGAGGCCGTGACCCGGGGCGAGCGAGCCCGCCGGTAGACGGCGGGCCCTGCGCCCGCCCTACACGGCAGCTCCTTCCTCATCGGCGAGCCCCTTGAGGCCGGACCATGGTCAAGGACCCGGGTGACGGGCCGACTGTTCTGGTGCTCGGCCTCGAGCTGGTCGCCCGCCGTGACCGGCCGGAGCTGGTCCTGCGGCCCCGCTCGCCGCCGGCTCCTGAAGGCGCGAGCTGCGCGGGCTCGACCCTAGGGAACAAGGGTTCGGGAGCTCGACTCCGGCCGGACCGGGCAACCCGCGCTGGTGTCCTGCGCTGCTCGACGGGATCCCGGGGTCTGTGGCGTTCGAGACCAGTCTGCCGGGCGGCGGCCACGTCGGGGGCGGAGCGCCAACCTCCAGCCATTCACCGAAGCCTCCTCAGGAGCGGGCCGGCAGCACTGACCGCCAAGGAGCGAACCGGATCGGCTGAAAGCGAAGCCGTCAGGGGATGCGCACACGAGGCGTAAGAGGAGCAATCCCATGGCCGCTACCGCGAACATCGACTCCAGCCGCCCCGTGGCGGCTGATCGCCGCGACAGGGCGCAGGTGGTCGTCCTCAGGGATGTGCTCCAAGACCCGGAACTGGTGAACAAGCCAGGCGGTGGGGGCTCTTGCATGGGTGCGCGCGTGCTGTCCTGCGTCAGGGGCCGGATTTGAGCCCCCGGAGGGCTGATTCTTGTCCTCACGCACGCGTACGCGGCTTGTGCGGTACGCCTCCGACTCACCTTCGAGTTCTGGCTGCGACCACGAACCAGGATCTTCGGAAACGTTCCGGCGTGGTGTCGGTGACGGGGTCGCTGGATCTGCGGCTGCCCGGGGTGGTCGGCTCAGACGCGGGTGGTCGGCCGAGAGCTGAGCGGGACCGGCCGCGCCCGCTACGGCGGCAGGGCCCCGACCGCGCGTCACGGTCCGGGCCCTGCCCCGTGCGGTGCCGCCCTGCGGGCGGCGGTGGATCAGCTTTGTGTGGTGTCGTCGCCGGCCTGCCCGATGCCCTCGGCTGTGCCTGCTTTCTCGCGCATCTTGCGTACGAGTTCCGCCTTCTGGTCGGCTGCGCCCTGGCGGTCGAGGTTGCGGTGGGGGCCGTTGTTCTGTCGTTCGGCGCGGGACAGCTTCTTGCGCTGGCCGCCGCCCATGCCCACGGGGTTGTTGATGTTCTTGCTCACGGTCACGGGTTCTCCCGGTAGTGATTGAAGTGATCTACGGATTCATCGGTGGGGGACGGGCGGGCGGCGCCGTTGGAGGACGTCAGCAGGGGCCCGTCACGCTCTCACTCGTAAATCGGCGTCTGGAAGAACATGACAAAGACGTTACCCGGTTCCGTCGGCCCCCCACGCCACCCTCCCCGAGGTGCGGTAACACTCCGATGAGCCTGCCGCCCGTGTAGCCTCCGACGCGCCTCAACCCGGTTCCTCACCCGGCGAGGGGCCGGGACACCCGTTCTCGATCCCCAGCCACCCGAGATGGCGCAGTCCGGTCCGCTGAGGTAGATGACCGGGCAGTCGTCAGTCGCGGTCAGCGACACGTGTTCCTCCAGCCCCGTGTTTCGTGCCGGTCCGTCTTACGCGTAAAGGGGTGGAGAAAGCGTCGTGCCCCTCGCGGAGACGCGCGCCGCCTACTGCGCCCAGGCACGTCCTCCGGCCACCTCGGCCAGACGGGCCGCCCGGCCCTGCTCGGCAGGGGACAGCGGGCCGGGGCGCGCCTACGGGCGCGCTCGTGCCCGGCCCGGTCATCGGAGCCCAGCGCGGCTGCGACGGGCAGTGAGCGGCACGGTCCGAGCCGACCGATTTGCCGGTACGCCGCGGGTCGCCCATACGCCGAGGAGGTCGTCGTCGAGCTGGAAGGCAGCTCCCAAATGGGCCATCACCATCCGAACCGCCGCCACACTGCTCGGGGCCGTCCACCGCGTGCTGTTCCACCGCTTCCAGGAACTCACCCTGGCCGGCCGCCCCGACGATCGGATCGCCGGGCCATCACCACTGAAGCCACCCGAGCCTTCGACCTCCTGGAGGCCGCCCTGTCCGACTACGCCACCACGTGACGCGAGCGGCCCCACGGCCATCGACCGGCATGTTTGAGCACAAGGGTTGGCAACCGTGCGGTCCACTTGTCGCTGCTCGTGAAACTTCGCAGCCATGCTGATCAGCCAGAAGACGGCAGGGGGCTGGCCTGCAGGGTTGCCGCGGAAGGCCGCTGTCGCCCGCTGCCTTTGCTCGTCACGCCAGGCCATCGGCCGGACTGCACCCGGTTCGAGCCCGTGATGGACGCAATCCGCGTGCCCCGCCGGGGCCCCGCCGTCCTCGTCGCACGCCGGACAGCGTGAGTGCCGACGAGGCATACGGTAACCGTAAGATCCGCGCCTACCTCCACAAGCGAGGCATCCGGCATGTGTAAGGGTTCGAGCAGGCAAGACGGCACTGCGGGCACGGGCCCCCGGTGATTACGGAGCGAAGCGAACTCCATGCTCGTGCCTGCCTTCACGGCCGGATTACGCCCCCTACAGCCGGCACCATGCGCCGGTTTACGTGCGCGTGCCTGGCTCATGGCCATGTCCGCATGCTGTCCGCTGCTTGACCAGCCGCTACCGCTGGGCGCTGGTCCGGCGGTTACGGCGCCACCGGCCACTCCAGGGGCTCCTTGTAGTAGCCGTGGTGACCTCCGCCTCCATGCTTCTGGCAATGGGGAAGTAGCCCCGATGGCTGAAAGGCCCCGGCAGGGTCGAGGCCGTCACCGGTGACCTTTGTCATGTCTGTTTCATGACCGTGCCCCCTGCCGCTGAGCGGTGCCCACTCGGCAGGATAAGGATCATGACCTTGCATGCAGTTGTCCTCTACGCCTGTGCGGTGGCCGTGGTGCTGCCGGGAACGCAGCTCGTCATGGCCGCCGTCACCGTAGGGGTCCGGCCGGCCGGACCCCTACGGCTGCTTTCCATGTTGTGGGGGCGCCCACGCCCCGTCGCGGCCGGGGTGTTGGTCGCTGTCATGGTTGCCATGGCGCTGGTGCAGACGCTCGTACCGGCCGTCATTCCCGCTTTGGAGCGAGTGCCGGAGGGGGGATGGTGGCGGGCGCTGACCGCCCTGCTGGTGCAGACGTCGGGCTGGGGCCAGCTCGTGTTCAATCTCGTTGCCCTGGCCGTGATCGCTCCGGCCGCCGAACGCAGGCTGGGACCCGTGCTGATGCTGGCCGTGTTCCTGCTCTCCGGCGTCGCCGCCCAAGCAGTGAGCATGGCCGGGTGGAGCGTGCACGGAGGCGGTGACTCGGTGGGGATCTGCGGGCTCGTCGGCGCCCTGGCAACGGTCTGTGGGCGCGATCCGGGGGAGAGGACGCTTCGGGTGCTCTCCCCCCTCGTCCCGGTCGCGGGCGTTGTCCTGGTGCTGGTCGAGAACAATCACGGAATGGGGATCGTGGTCGGCGCGGCGGCCGGAGCGCTCAGCGGTATGAGGGCCGGCGAACGAAGCGGAAAGCTTCGCGGCCAGGCTGGGGCCTCGTGACCGGTGGAGTCCAGTTGCAGCCGATGTAGGCGGCGGCCTCCGAAATCAAGCGCTGCGCCGACTGCGACATGGGTAGCGTCATGTCGGTGGAGAACGAGGCACATTCCGTGAGGGCGATCAACTAGTTTCTGCTTCTGTGACGTCGCATCGTCTGTGACTGCTCGACTACGTGGCCGACCGGCTGGCTCGGCCGGCTTCTGTTTGCAGCTTGCGAGCTCGTTCGGCCGGGTGGTAGTTCGGCCTGACACCTTCGATCAGAAGCAAGTCGCCTTCGATGTGGTCGGTACGCAAGCGCAGGATGGCCCGGTAGGCCGGAGAGTCGTACCAGGCACGCGCTTCGGGCAGGCCGGGGAACTCGATCAGTACCATGCTGCCAGGCCACGT
Organism: Streptomyces sp. NPDC046557; assembly: GCF_040645975.1. Classification (NCBI taxonomy): domain Bacteria; kingdom Bacillati; phylum Actinomycetota; class Actinomycetes; order Kitasatosporales; family Streptomycetaceae; genus Streptomyces; species Streptomyces sp. NPDC046557. Next base: position 80,546 of record NZ_JBEYZH010000024.1, on the reverse strand, counting down.
GCCCTCTACGACTTCGGCCGGCGGACCATGGATGACGAAGCGGCCTGCGAAGGGGTCGAGGGTTGCCTGGATGCGCTCCAGGTACTCGATGACGTCGGAGTGATTCCGGCGGCTGCGGAGATGAGCGAAGCCGAAAGCGGGCACCACGGGGCTCCTTACTGTGGGCGATGACCGCGAACGTAGCTGAGGGTGGTTGGGCGATGCGATGACCCCAGAGGTAATTGCCACCGGGTCGAGAAAGCACTCCAAGACTCCTGCATGCCCCACCGGCTGCCTTGGCACGGTGGGGCATGGCCGCTCCGCGTGCGAGCTGATCCCGGTTCGCGGGTGCCGCGCTCCTGAGAGCGCCGCCTTTTAGCGGCCCCTTCGGGTGAGTGTGAGTCCCGTCCGTCCATCGGCGGACGGGACTCGCTTCTCAGGCGGTGCCGACTTTCGCGGCCTCTGCGACATCGGCTGCCTTGGCAGCGGCCGGTCGCGGCTTGCGGACGAGCGGGACCGTCGCGCACGCGGCGAGCAGGGACGCCACGGCGACCGCGTACCAGCCGTGCTGGAACGCGGCGACAGCGTGTCCGGGGGCAGGGGTGCCGAGGATGCCGACCAGGATGGCGACGCCGAGGACCGCGCCGAGCTGGCGGCCCATCGAGGTGATGGCCGAGCCGGTGGCGAAGCGGGCCGGCGGCAGGGCGGCCGCCGATGCCCCGGTCAGGACCGGGATCGTCATGCCGACGCCGAGGCCGGTCAGCATCATGCCGGGCAGGAGCGAGGCCGCGTAGGTCGAGCCGGTGTCGAGCGTCGCGGCCCACCACAGGATGCCGGCCGCGAACAGGACGGTTCCCGCCAGCGCGATGCGGCCGGCACCGAATCTGGCGACGGCGGGCCCGATCCGCAACGCAACCGGCGGCACCAGCAATGGTCCCGGCGCGATGGCGAAGCCGGTGCGCAGAGCCGAGTAGCCCCACACGTCCTGGCACCACAGCACCGTGCCGAGCAGCATTCCGGCGAACGCGACGGTGAACAGCGTCAGGGCGGCCGCGGCGGATGCGAACGCCGGAACGCGGAGCAGCGGCAGCTCGACGATCGGCGCGGGGTGGCGGGCCGAGCGCAGGACGAACCAGACGCCGATCAGCACCGCGGCAGCCAGGCCGCCGAGGGTGCCGGTGCTCGTCCAACCCCAGTCGGGAGCCTTGACCAGGGCGAGCGCGAGCGTTGCGATCGATCCGGTGAGAAGGGCGGCGCCGAACAGGTCGGGCAGCGGACTCTTCTCCGCCCCGGCGCGTACGGGAGATGGCAGCACCTTGACTCCGAGCGTGAACGCCGCGATCCCCACTGGCACGTTGACGATGAACACCCAGCGCCATCCGGCCTCGACCAGCAGCCCGCCGGCCACCGGCCCGAGTCCGGCGGCGATCCCGCCGATCGAGGCCCAGGCCCGCACCGCCCCGGCGCGCTTCTCGGGCGCCGTCGTGTCGAGCAGCAGCGCGAGCGACGTCGGCATCAGCAGCGCAGCGCCGGCGGCTTGCACGAGCCGTGCCGCGGCCAGGGTCCCGACGTTGGGAGCGAGTGCGCAGCCGACCGAGGCGAGGGTGAACACCGCCAATCCGGTCAGGAAGACCGGCTTGTGGCCGGAGCGGTCGGCTACGCGGCCGGCGACTACGAGGAGCGCCGCGAAGACGATCGCGTAGCCGTTGAGGACCCAGGAGAGGGAGCCGAGACCGCTGCCGTCGAACGAGCGGCCGATCGCCGGGAGGGCCGCGTTGACGATGAAGAGGTCGAGGTTCGACATGAAGACCGCGGCCGCGACCGTCGCGAACACGGCTCGGGCGGCCCTTTGTGGGTTTGAAATTCCAACTGTCATGGACCGGAGGCTAGCCGCGTGGGTTTGAAAACACAACGGACTCGGGGGAGGATGGGCACGTGACCTCGAACGCGAAGCAGGGCGAGAACTCGGTTCCGCACCCCGAAGTGCCCGGTCGGCCGTGCTCCGCGGCTGCCGCGCTGCAACTCGTCGGCGAACGCTGGGCCCTCCTGGCGATCCGCGAGATCTTCTACGGCAACCAGCGCTTCGACCAGATCGTCCGCAACACCGGCGCCCCCCGCGACCGCCTCGCCGCCAGACTGCGCGCACTGGAAGAAGCGGGCGTGGTCGAGCGCCGCGCCTACAGCGAGCGCCCATTGCGCTTCGAATACCACCTCACGGAGGCCGGCCGTGATCTCGCACCGGTGATGCACGCGCTGCTGGCCTGGGGCGATCGCTGGGCGGTGGACACCCCGCCGGTCGCCTTCCGGCATCGCGGCGGCCCCGGCTCCGAGCACGACCTCGATCTGACATCGACGTGCCGGACCTGCGGTGAGGAGGTCGGCTCGGGAAGTCTCACGATCGACGTGCGGGCGCCTGGATGGGATCGGGACGGGCCGATCGAAGGCTCCTGAACTCGGCGATCTTTCCTCGCTGGCGATACTCCGGCCTACCGGGGGTGCCGCCCCAGCGGGGACGCCCGGAACGGGGCGCGGGTGCAGTGCCCGCCTTCGTCGCTACCTGCTCGATCCCCGCGACTCGGAGCTGGATGCGGTTGAGTAGTGGGCGGTGAACGGTGACGACCTCCTGGGCTTCAGGGTCCACGAGAAGGCGCCCGCGTACGGGGCTGGAGGGGGCGTTGGTGGCGGTCCACCGGGGCGCAAGGGATGCCGGGCGCCGAGCAGTATGTGTGAGACTCCCTCTGATTGATCACTCGGGGGAGTTTCGCGTTGAACGCGCTGTTGAAGAGGGTGTGGATCGGGCTGGCCGCGACCTTGATCGTGAGTCTGGCCGCCGTGGTCCTGCCGGACCACATCCAGATGGACGACGACGGGGGCGTCCACCTGGGCGCGCCCGCGCCCACGCCGTCCCCATCCACGGCGGCGCCCACACCGGAGTCCACGTCGCCGCCCCTCACACGGGACACCGTGGACGAAGTGATCCGGACCGCGGTCAGCGCGGCGGGCCTCGACCCGGCGCAGGGCCGCCCGACCGTCGCGGCCGGCGCCAACTCGAACAGGACGGGCTGGATGGCCGTCCGGGAGAAGACCGCCGCACAGTCGGAGATTGACGCGATCTGCGCCGACCTGGAGCGCCAGGGCTGGACGCTGAACCCGAACGGCGACCGCCCCGACGTCTCCCGCAGCTACAAGCGCGGGGGCTGGTACATGCTGGTGAGCACGCGCGGGAAGTCCCAGGCGCCGTCCGCCGCCTCCACCTTGACCGACTCGCAGACCTACCTGACCCTGACCGGGCTCCGGCTGAACCTTTCCGATATGCCCTTCCCTGAGATAACCCTCCGCATCGGCTGACCCCCCACAGAGAAGTCCACACCGTTTTCCCGGGACAGCCTGGTGCGGGCAAGCCTGCCGGGGGGCCGGGCAAGCCTCCCTCCGAGGGGGCATGCCCACCCCGCGGGGCCGGCTCGGTAACGGGGCGAGTGATGCGCCCGTTTCAACGCTGCCGGCTCGTTGCGGCGATGCCGCCAGGTTGGTGCTTGTGCCCCGGCCGGGGGCGGGCAAGCCGGAGGCGGCTGCCCGAGTCGTTGTTCGAGGTCGATTACCTCACTATCGAGCGCGCGGAAATCTACGTTGGCAGCAGTAGACATCGGGTGGTGTCGTGGTTATGGTTTCTCTCGTAACCAGCAAGGCCGAAGGGCCCGGCAGAGACGAACTGCCGGGCAGCAGCACCCGCAGTACACGCAGTTGCAGTTCGCAGGACGGTGCGGTGACGGAGTTTCGAAGCCAGGGTTGTTGCAGGACGGCGACGGGACTGGTGACCGGACCGGGTGGCCCGCAGTGATCAGGGGCCGCCATGAGCAGTACCGCGGTAAACGCAGTGGCAGTACCCGTTGTGAATGCAGTTCGCAGTATCCGGCAGTGAAGTCAATTGAGCGGTACCTCGGTGAAGGCGTCGGCTGCGGGCGCGCGCACCGGGAGGTTCGGCAGTGGGGTTCCAAGCCAGAGCAGACGCAGGATGGGCGACGGGGCTGGCTGTCGAAGGTGGTGCTGTGAGAGGCCACCGGCAGTACGCAACACCGGCAGTACAAGCAGTTCGCAGTCTCAGCAGTACGCAGTCCCGTTTGGTAAGTGATTGATCCAGAGGGAAGAACGGAGGAACCGAGCGCCATCAGGATCGCCCGGGCGGAAGTCTGAGCCCGGGTACCGCAGGACATCGATAGTGAGGTGGTCTCCGGTCACGCATCCGCGATCCCCGCACCCCCGGCAGCATTTCAGTCGGGCCTGCGGAAACAGTAGGCCGGCGCAGCATCAGGGCCGGCAGATGGTGTAGCAATTCCTTCGGGGCCCGGGTGCCAGTACGGCACCCGGGCCCCTCCAGCGTGTTCCACAGAGAGGTGCGATGACAGCAGACGACTCATTCGGCCGTCTCGATGACGACGATTACCCCGCCTACACGATGGGCCGCGCCGCCGACATGCTCGGCACCACCCAGGGCTTCCTGCGCGCCATCGGCGAACACCGCCTCATCACCCCGCTGCGCTCCGCGGGCGGCCACCGCCGGTACTCCCGCTACCAGCTGCGCATCGCGGCCCGCGCCCGGGAACTCGTCGACCAGGGCAATCCCATCGAGGCCGCCTGCCGGATCGTCATCCTCGAAGACCAGCTCGAAGAGGCCCAGCGCATCAACGCCGAATACCGCCGCGCCGCCGAATCAGCGAATCCAACAGCCGCGGCTTGAGATGGGGCGCGCCTGCCGGCCGTCGGCGGTCCTGCGCACACAGCACGCCCATTTGCGCACTGCGGGTGGAAGGGTGCGCCGAAGCGGCATGGGGGCGGGCGAGATAGATGGCCGTAGCATTGCGGCGGCAGTCCGCGGGCGCTTGAAGTGCGCGCGTGCCGTCGGATGGCGAGGCCGACACGTGGGCCAATATCGGCACGTCGTTCACCGACAGGCTGCTCCCAGAAGAGTGCCTGGGCAACGGCGAGTATCGGCTGGTGATGCAGTACGACGGAAACCTCGTCCTGTTCTCGGGCCCCCGTGCTTGCTGGGCCGGCGGCACCGACGGGGGAGACGGCGTGTTCGCGAAGTACTCCGGAGCCCTTGCCGTTGACTCGCCGTGGATGTCGCTCGAATCGCCGTTCGGGCAGCTCAGGAGGTGCCAGGGCGCATACACCGCACTCCACAAGTCGGGCAACGTCAGCCTCAACGACAAGGGCGAAGTCTGGGTCGCGCATGGGAAGGTCTTCGGCTGCTGATCGCGCCCCGTCCACCGGCGGACATGGCGCGGTGCTTGGCCAGACGGGCCAAGCACCGCGCCAAGTCACACGGCCGAAGCGGTTGCCCGGGTAGGAATCGGCTGGTTCATCGCGACTTTCCGGCCTGTCGATCGTTGTGCCGATCATGAAGATGACTCAATTCCTGAGTGCTGCCGGCGTTGCTGCGGTGGCGACCACTGCCCTGGCGGCGCCCGCTTTCGCTGCTTCAACCGCTGCGCCCTTGCCGGGCTCCGTCCCGCCTCCGTTGCCCACGTTGAACTTCATCGGCAGCATCGTGGTCAAGGTCCTCCTCGGGGGTGCCGACATCGTCGTTCCCGGCGCCCACTTCGTCGGGTAGATGCCGGTGGCCCGGCCCCCTCTCCCATCACGAACCGTCGGCGCGGTGTCAGGCCTGGCTCGGGTAGTGCCTGTGGGGCGGCAGGGGGTGACTCACCGGGCTGGTGAGCGCCTGGCCGGCTGTTACGGGCGGCGGAGAGGGCTGGAGCGACCGCGAGGCTAACGGTCGGGAGTCGGACCAGTCGGAGATTGTCCGCGGGTACGAGACCGCCACCGGCACTCTGATCCCCGTCAGCGACGAGGACCTCGACAACCTCCCCCAGGCCAAGGCCATCGGGATCGTCGCGTTCGTGCCCGCGGAGTCCATCGACCCCGACCAGGTCGGCGCCTCCTACTACCTCGCCGCCGAAGGCGTCGCCCGCAGGGAGTTCTGCAGTGACCGCGCACATGAGCCCAGAGGAATTCCGTGCCCACGCCCACCAGGTGGTCGACTGGGTGGCTGACTACTGGGCGAAGGTCGCAGACCTTCCCGTGCAGGCCCGCACCGTGCCCGGTCAGGTACGCGCGGCGCTGCCGGCTGTGGCCCCCGATCGGTCCGAGGATTTCGCGAGCGTCCTGCGGGACGTCGACGAGGTTCTCATGCCCGGTCTGACGCATTGGCAGCATCCCTCGTTTTTCGGATGGTTCCCGGCCAACACCTCCGGGCCGTCGGTGCTCGGCGACATCCTGGCCGCGGGACTCAACGTGCAGGGCATGATGTGGTCGACCAGTCCGGCCTGCACCGAACTGGAGACACTCGTCTGCGACTGGCTTGTGGACCTGCTCGCTCTGCCCCAGGCGTGGCGCGGTGGCGGTGTCCTGCAGGACACCGCCACCTCGGCGATGCTCATGGCGACCACGGCCTCCCTGAGCAGGGCAGGCGGGGAGGAATGGCGCAGCGGGGGAGTGACGGGGCGCTACGTCTGCTATGCCTCCGACCAGTCCAACATCATGGTCCGTCGGGTCTGCCGGGTGACCGGCATCGGAGACGACCGGCTGCGGCTGATCCCTACCGACCCCCGAACCCGCGGCATGGATCCGCAGCGCCTGCGGGAGGCGGTTTCACGTGACATCGCCGCCGGCTATGTCCCCCTTCTGGCGGTGGCCACTGTGGGCACCACCTCGACCGCAGCAGTGGATCCCCTGCGCGAGGTCGGCGCGGTGTGTGCGGATTTCGGGATGTGGCTGCACGTCGACGCCGCGTACGCCGGTGCCGCCTCGGTCTGCCCGGAACTGCGGTGGATCCATGACGGCATCGAGGGCGCCGACAGCTACAGCATGAGCCCCCACAAGTGGCTGCTGACCGGGTTCGACTGCAGTGTCCTGTGGCTCGCCGACCCCGCACCGCTGCTCCATGCGACATCAGCTGACGCCGCATACCTGGCCGTTGACTCCCCGCACGCCGGCGCCGACGCACCCCGGGACTACAGCAACTGGCAGCTTCCCCTGGGGCGCCGGTTCCGCGCGCTGAAGCTCTGGTCCGTGCTGCGCTGCTACGGAACGGCCGGCCTACGGGAGCACATCCGCGACGGCGTCCGACGCGCCGAGCGATTCGCCCGGCTCATCGACGCAGACGAACGCTTCGAAGTCGCCGCCCCGCCTCAGCTCGGCCTGGTCTGCTTCCGCCTCACGGCAGGCAACGGCCCCACCAACCGGCTGCTGGACGCGGTCAACACATCCGGGCAGGCCCTCCTCAGCCAGACCCGCCTCGACGGCCAGACCGCCCTGCGGCTCGCACCTGGTGGTGTGTTCACCACCGACGCCCACCTCGACGCTCTGTGGGACCTGCTGCGCAGTCAAGCCGACAGGGTGGCCGTTTCCTCCTGGCACCATGGTTCGGGCGCGAAGTGATCTCTCTCGGCCCCCACCGCGGCACCCTCCCCGGCGGACCACGCCACACGCCTCATTACTGTCCGTAGCGTTCTTTTGACATACTGTGACGGCGAACTTCTCGTGCGGTGCCCACAGCAGCGCACACCTCCGACTGCCTCCAGGAGATCAGCATGAGTCTGAGCGACTACCAGGAAAAGATCGCGGACCGCTTCCGTACCTTCGACCAGGACGGCGATGGCGCCGTCACCGTGGCCGACTTCGAGGGGCTGGCCCAGTCCATCCTCCGCGAATACGGCCTCGCCCCCACCACGCCCAAGGGAAAGGCGCTGATCAGCGCCGCCCGCAAGCTCGGCCAAGACCTGGTCGAGATGGCCGATTCCGACGGCGACGGCGAGGTCAACCAGGAAGAGTTCGTCAACGCCGCCGCGACCCGCCTGCGCAACAAGCCCGAAGGACTCACCAAGCTGGTACGGCCATGGGCCACGGCCGTCATCGCGGTCGCTGACGACGACGGTGACGGACAGGTCACGGTGAACGAATGGGCCCGCATGCTGCGGGCCATGCGCGCCACCCCCGAGCGCGCGCAGACCAAGGCCGAGGCGATCGACACCGACGGAGACGGAACGGTTTCCGTAGACGAAGTACTCGCCACAGCCGTCGCCTTCTACACCACCGACGAACCGGCCCACGAATTCGCAGCGGCTCGCTGACGCATGCCTACCGTGCCGCCCACCACAGGACGCCGAGAGCGGCACAACGCGGCCGTGCAAAGCCAGGAGCCGGAGACTGACACTACCCAGCCCTCCGGCCCCTGGCCGGCCCCAGGCCCTCCCTGGCCCCTTGGCGCACCACCATCCGGCGTCGCCCACCCCCAGGCATGCGCCGGCATCGCCCGCTGGGCTGTTGAATACCTGACCCTGCCGCACGCCCAACTAGGCCGGCCTGGACCCGTCTGCCCATACGTGGCGAGCTCCCTGGCACACAACGGCCTGCACGCGGTGGTCTGGCCGGGGGCACCGCGCCACGAGCACGAGATCACCTCCGCACTACACACCTACCGCAACTGGTTCACCCGCACCTCACAACCCCCGGGCAGCCCGCGGAACCGGGCACTACTGATCCTCTTCCCCGAACTGCAGCCACAGGATCTGTCTTGGGCCATCGACGGCGTACAACGCCTTGTGAAAACCGAATTCGTGCTGCACGGGGTGATGATCGGAGAATTCCACGACGGACCACCCAGCGCACCCGGCTTGTGGAACCCTGACTTCCGGCCCTTGAACAGCCCCGTCCCGATGCTCGTTCTACGGGCTATGGTCCCCTCCGACTTGCCCTTCCTCACCGGCGACCCCCGCCACCTGGCCGCCTACCGGGCCCGCTTCCCCAATGTGCCGGCGCACCGATCTGTCGGGCCGCCCTCAGCGGCCGGAAATGGCGGCTCGCAGCTCGGACGAAGAGACCAAGCGCGCCGGAGTGAAGAAGTCATGGTCAGTGGTTGATCGAATTCCCTGATCCGGTGTTTCTGTGGTCCGGGCCCCGCTGTCGGCGGAGCCTGAGCATGGTCAAGTGGGTGCTGCCTGGCCGGGCGATGGCAGCTCGGCCTACCGCGGGGCTCTGGCTCGTGGGGCTCCGAGTCGGGGCAGGTATCGGATGTGCCGATCTACGATGCGGTGGAGCGGCAGCGGCTCGCCGACGGCCGCGAGGTACCTGTCGTCCCGGCTCGTCCTGGAGCGGTGTCCGGCACGCGGTGGAGGGTGGTGACCTGTTCCTGCGTGCGTGAATGCGCCCGTTCGCAGAGGCTGGGACAACCCCTCGCTGGTGTATCAGGTCGGTGGTGTCCGCGACGGCGGCCAGGTCGGCCGGCAGGGTGTCGATGGCGGCCTCGTCGCCCTTGCGGCCGCATGGACGATGCGATCGATCGTCTGCAAGGCCCGGCCGTCGACCGACGGCACACCGGATGCTTGCGTGTTGCCCCGGTCTGCCGGTCGAGGCCGCTGGTGCCTGCCATCTGTCGTCCGCGAACGCTTCGCACTCTAGGAAGGCCCCGCCCGCCCGGAACGGGTGGTGTGTCCTCACTCTCCTTCTCCCGCCAGGACGCGGTCGGCCGCGTGGTGGGGGCACGACCGGTGGTACCACGTCAGGGTGAGGCAGTTTCCGGACGCGGCGATGGTCCGGGCATGGTCGTCGCCCGGCCCTGCGGTGCAGTGCGGGCACAACAGTGTCCGCGAGGTCGGTACGCCGTCGCCGGCGTCCGGTTCCGGGCGGCGCCCGAAGGGTCGGTCCTGGTCGGGCGGCACACCCAGGACGGGCGCATCCTTGCTTCGATGGGGCCGTAGATCATGCGTCCACATTCCCCATCAGACCTCCCGGATATGCCCTTCACCGCTCCTCAGGGCGCCCGTGCACCAGTGCCGCAGGCAAGAAGCGCAACGGGACTTCTGCCGGCTTGAGTATGACCGCTCGCGACACCGTCCGGCTCTGGCTACGGCTCGTCGTAGCCGCCGCACCGGGCAGTGACCGGATACCGCAGGGCCGTTGGCCGCTCAGTCGGCGGGCCGCCGACGAGCCGCTGTCGTCCCGAGCGCCGTACGGTATCCCGACGCGTCGAGGAGACAGTGGAGATGGGCCAGGGGATTGGAGAGACGCAGCCTGTAGATCCACGATCGATACGGGTCGCTGCTGATCGAGTGCGGGGCGTTCTCGAGTGCCTCGTTCACGGCCACGACCTGCCCGCTCACCGGGGCGTGGATGCCTGCAGCGGACCTCGTGCCCCGCAGTACACCGGCCGCGTCCCCGGCCCACAACAGCGTCCCCAACCCGGTCAACTCGACGGTTATGAGGTCCCCGAGTGCCTGCTGGGCGTGGTCGCTGATGCCGACGTCCACCAGCCCGTCCCGTCCAGGTCGCACCCACTCGTGGCTCTCGGAGAAGTACAGGCCGGCAGGAATGTTGCACACAGTCGGGCCCTCCAGTCGAGACGACGCGCCAGGGCGGTTCCCGCCCGGCCGACATCCTGCCCGCGGAACAGCACCCATGAGACCGTTTTGGGTGATCCATGGCCCTCTCCGAATTCGTCCTGCCCTCCCGTGACGCCGCCACCGGCCCCACCCACTTCACCCAACTGAACAACTACCTCAACGCCGCCCACTGCCACCACGGCCCACCCGGACCCCCCTAACGCACCTCCTGACCTCCCGTTATTCGGCTGCCTGCGGTCAAGGGGGCCTGCCGAGCTCAAGCCGACGGAGGAGGAGGACTCTCCTCCGCGAGGTGACTGAGGAGCGGGCCTGGGCCGGCTGCCCGGCGGCCTGGGACAGCGGGGGAAGATAGCGGCGCTCGCCGGCTGCTTTGATCCAGTCCTTGATGGTCGCCTCAGGACGGTCGAACAGGTCGGCCAGGCGCCGGTGGAGGCCAGGGCCGTTGATGGCCTCACGGAGATTGGCGCGGGCCCCACGGTGAAGGAGTTCTTCATCGAGTGGGGCCGCCCTCGCTGCGCGGGCTGTGCGAGTGCGCTCGCGTTCTCCAGAGCTTGTGCGGACGCCGGGGCGAGCTCTGGTCCGGAGCCATCCTGAGGCCGCCCGAGCCCGAGGGTGATTACGCCTTCGTCTTTCCAGGGCTGGTCGGCGAGCTCGGCCTGGGCGCGGCGACGATTTGGGAGTGGACGACCTGTCCGGCGCCGAACTGTCCGACAAGTGGGTCGGGTTCGGGTTCTACGGTGCGATCGTGGCCTGCGCCCTGGTCAACGCCACGACGCTGTGGGCGCTGGCACGCGGCCTGACCGGTCTCCTTGCACACCGTCGGCCGGACATCGTTCCGGGTGATGGCCATGATGCCCATGGGAGGCAGCCAAGCCGGCCGCGCCACAGAGGTGCCACCCCCAGGGGCCCGAGTGTGTTCGAACGGTCCGCGTCTGGATAGGATGAATGATCTTGCATCGAACGGGGCGGTCGTGTCGGGGGACTTCACGCAGGAGTGGAGTAGAAGAACAAGGGGCGACGATCAGACCGGGAGGCGCCTCAAGGGCGCCCTGGCGGCCGACACCGGCCGCGGTGGGTGCTCGCGTCGGCTCCGGCGCAGAAGGGGTCGGCGGCGAACACCATCGATACAGAGCTGAGCCGAACACCAAAAAGTCGGACAGGCCAAGCGGACGAGAGCACCAGCATCGCCGTCAAAGGTTCTGACGGATGGGACACGCGCGTCCGGCAGGCGTGTCAGTAAGTCTGTTGCCGAAGAAGGCCGGCAGGGTGCCGGCTCTGATCGATGGAGCCGGGGAGGGAGGCGGCCATGACCACGTGGGGACTGATCATGGAGACGACGGTCGGCTTGGGGGAGCGTAAACACACCGAGGCGTACGTGATGGCGCACGTGGAAGGTGGGCGTGAGTTGGCTCTAGCGGAGCTGGAGAGGCGGGCGCGCGCCTATACACCGGAGCACCCCAGGAGCCCCAAGCGTCGCCGCCTCTTCCGCGAGGGCGATGGTTTTCTGTTGGTTATCGACGGCGTGTGGCAGTCCCACGCAACCCGTTTCTCCGTTGCCGAGCTCTTGGACGACACCGACCGTCCTGCACCAGCGGAACCGGTCAGTGACGGACCCGTCGCGAGTGAGGGGCCACCGGCCACGACGCCGACGAGGGCACTGGAGCCCCCGCCTCGGCCCCCGTTGCCGCCCTCGCTGCCGGTGGAGCGGGACGAGGACGGAGTGCCAGTGAAGCCGGCATGGCTGGGACGTGCCGACCTGCCGTGAGGGGAGAGACGGCGGAGTCAGGGGATGTTGGCATCGACGGCGCGGTCTCGATGATGTCCGCGGCGGCCGGTCAGAACGTGACCTCGACGTCACGCAGGCCTCGTCCGTGAACGCCTGGCAGTCGCGCCACCAAGGGGCGACCAGCAGCAGCCGCAGGAGCTCGGGCAGGCCGACCGCAATCAGCGCCGCACCTCCTTCGGAGTCGGCCTAGAGGATGGGACGTTCCTCGCCACCTTCACCGCAGAAGAAGTAGGTGCCCCCGGCGCTGTCGCCGGCGAAACCCTCGAGCGCGGCGCCCGAGGCGAGGTGAACTTCTTCGACATGGTCGCCTCCGTCCAGGTCGAAGTCACCCGGCCAAGCGAGAAAAAGGGCAGCTTCGTCCTGTTCGCGGACGGCAGCGATCAACGATTCCATGGGCCGCACCTTACGGCTCACTGGGTTGACACGAATCATTGGTGCAGCATCGGGGAAGCCCCGATCACCGTCGTCCGGCCCAAGCAGGTGAAGCGGGTTGGCGAAGATGACTCGCTCGCGTCTCGGCCCGTGTCGAGGAGGCCATGCGACGGCTCGCGGAGGAACAGGAACTCGCCGAGCTCGAAGACGAGGACGGATACCACTGTGGCACGTATTCGGTAGTGATCAACTGATGGTCCCGCCACTGCCCGGGAGTCGGGCCGGCCCCGGATACCGCGCCGACCTCACCCGGGACGGGACTGGCCGGCGCACTATAGGTCGCTCCGGCCCGGCGGGCGAACCTGTGCCGAATGCGGCATCGTGGTTGTTGGGTGCAGCGGCTTTGCGAAATGCCGCGGACTGGGCGAGGGGCATGGCAGGTGAACATTCCCCCTTTGATTTATTCGCCAACCTTTAGGAGGGGCAACATGCCCCGGAGTCACCCGAGCACGCGCTGGGTCCTCGCGATCGCGACGGTCTGGCTGCTCCTTTTGGCGGGAAGCCCCTTCGCGCGGGCCGTTACGAACATCCAGCCGATCCGGCCGGGCACCGGGCAGACGATGGCGCCGAACACCGACGGGGCGACGGGCATCAGCACCGTTTCCCAGCGGAACGGCCACCTGGACGTCTTCTGGGTGGGAGCCGACGGCTCGATCATGTCGAACTGGTGGGACAGCGACGCGAACGGGGCCTGGGCCACACACCAGCCGTTCAGCATCACCCCACCGAACAGCGCTGCCTTGAAGTCGGGCGTAGCCGCGGTCTCACAGCGGAACGGCCATCTGGACGTCTTCTGGGTCGGACCCGACGGCTCGGTCAGATCCCACTGGTGGGACAGCGGTGCGAACGGCGCCTGGGCCACCCACGGCCAGTTCAACATCGCACCGCCGAACAGCGCCGCCCCGAACTCGGCCATCAGCGCGGTCTCGCAGCGGGACGGCCACCTGGACGTCTTCTGGGTGGGAGCCGACGGCTCGATCATGTCGAACTGGTGGGACAGCGACGCGAACGGGGCCTGGGCCAAACACCAGCCGTTCAGCATCACCCCACCGAACAGCGCGGCCCTGAACGCGGGCATCTCCTCCGTCTCGCAGCGGAACGGCCACCTGGATGTCTTCTGGATCGGCCCCGACGGAACGGTCAGATCCCACTGGTGGGACAGCGGTGCGAACGGCGCCTGGTCCACTCACGGCCAGTTCAGCATCACCCCACCGAACAGCGCGGCCCTGAACGCGGGCATCTCCTCCGTCTCGCAGCGGAACGGCCACCTGGATGTCTTCTGGATCGGCCCCGACGGAACGGTCAGATCCCACTGGTGGGACAGCGGTGCGAACGGCGCCTGGGGAACCCACGCCCAGTTCAACATCACCCCACCCGACAGCGCCGCCCGGAACGCGGGCATCACGGCCGTCGCCCAACGCAACAACCACCTGGACGTCTTCTGGATCGGCCCCGACGGAACGGTCAGATCCCACTGGTGGGACAGCGGTGCGAACGGCGCCTGGGGAACCCACGCCCAGTTCAGCATCACCCCACCCGACAGCGCCGCCCGGAACGCGGGCATCACGGCCGTCGCCCAACGCAACAACCACCTGGATGTCTTCTGGACGGGTCCCGATGGAACGGTCAGATCCCACTGGTGGGACAGCGGTGCGAACGGCGCCTGGGGAACCCACGCCCAGTTCAACATCGCACCGCCGAACAGCGCCGTCGTGCCCGGCGGAAGCACCCCACCCCAGCCCAACCCGCAGAATCCGCCGGCGCCCTCGGAGGAGCAGCGGTTCCTCGACCTGATCAACAGTGCGCGTCAGAGGTTCGGGTGCGCCCCGCTGAAGGCCGATCCGCAACTCACGGCAACCGCGCGCTCCCACAGCAAGGACCTGGCCGGTAACCCGAACCTCACGGCTACGGGCACCGAGAATCGCGGCCACGTGGGAAGTGACGGCTCGCTGCCCTGGGACACGAATGGCGGCGCGACCACGGGGCGCATCCACGGGGACCTGGGCCCATCGGCTGCCCAAGCCCAGGGCGAGAACGTCCACTGGGGCAAGGGAGACACCTTCGATAAGGCGATGGACGACTGGATGAACCACGACGAGGGGTCCAAGTGGGGTCACAAGTACAACATCATGGGCTGTGACCCCGATGACCCGAAGAACCCGTACTCCAACGGTGACATCGCGCGCTACAGTCCCCCGCCCACCGTCAACTACAAGCTGGTCGGAGTCGGCATAGACCAAGCCGCTGACGGCACCGTCTACATTACGCAGGACTTCGCAGGCTGACTCCCTCGGTCGGGCATGCCTCCGCCACGGCCCCCGCACCAAAACTTCTGGCGCCGGCGTCGAGACAGACGCCGGGGCCGGGGGTGCGTAGGCGGGCGGGGACGCCGCACGGGCGCGGGGCCGGCCCGCTAAGCATCTCCGGCGTGGAGCACGGCACCTCCCGGCCGTCGATCGCACAGGTGGGCATGCCCTCCTCCGAGGGAGACTTGCCCGGGCCCCCCGGCAGGCTTGCCCGCGGCGATCTCTTCGTCGAGAGCCAGGAGACCGGGCCAGGGCATTTACCACGGCGGCGGTTGTGCTCCCGCTGGCCACAGCGGTTTGCTGGGCTTGCGCCGCGGCGACGGCTGTATCGGCCATGGCCTAGTGCGCGCCGACCCGGTCGCGTACCTCGGCCCAGCCGCCGGCCAGGAACTCCTGCTCGGTGTAGGTGGCGAGTCCACTGCTGCCCTCGGCGGCTGGGATGGGCGGGATCGGGTCCAGGTTGGCGTCGACCAGCACCAGTCGGGAGACGAGGTGGGGGTGCCGGTCGGCCAGTACGATCGCGACGGCTCCCCCCATGCTGTGCGCGATCAGTTCGGCGGCGCCGGTGGCTGCCTGCTCCAGCGCGGCGGCGAGAGCGTCGGCATGAGCCTCCACCGTGTACGAGAACTCCTCGGGCCGGTCGCTGTGCCCGTGACCCAGCAGGTCGATCAGCAGAGACCGCCGCCCGGTGAGCAGCAGATGTGCTGCGCTCGCCGCAAAGAGGTGAGGCCGGACGGCTCACTCCCTGCGGCGGCCGGTCATCGACTGCCACGTCCTGGTGGTGACCAGGCGCTTCCCTGCGCACTGTGGACAGATGTGAGGCGGTCTCGCCTCACCAAGGGTGGAGTGAGGGGAGGCGGGCGGATGGAGGAATCCCGGGTGAGCGCCGAGACGGAGGAGGACGGCCTGCGGCGGGCGGCGGTGAGCCCGCACAGAGCGTCGGGCTCCGTCGGGTCCCGGCCCCAGCGGTCGATGCCTGTGCTGGCAGCCGTGGCCTGCGCCTTCTCGCTCGCGCAGTTCCTCCTGGTGGTTCCGGGGCTTGGTCTTGGCTGGGATGAAACGGTGTACGTGAGCCAGGTCAGCGGTCACTCACCGGCCGCGTTCTTCAGTGCGCCCCGCGCGCGCGGAATCACCTTCCTGGCCGCTCCGGTCGCCGCGGTGACGGCGTCGACCACTGCCCTGCGGGTTTGGCTGGCGGTGCTTTCCGGCTGCGGATTGTTACTGGGATTGCGGGTGTGGCGCCGGCTCTTGCCCACCCCGGTCGTGGCCGGCGCGGGCCTGCTGTTCGCCGGCTTGTGGGTCACGGTGCTCTACGGCCCCCAAGCGATGCCCAACCTCTGGGTCGCCTTCGGCGCGTTCGCCGCCGTCGGCTGTTTTCTGCGGGCAGTACGCGGTTCCGGAGACCGGCGTGCCCTGCTCGGTCTGGGCGGCGCCGTCGCGTTCGTCGCGCTGATGCGTCCGATGGACGCGGTGTGGCTGACGCTCGCACTGACCGGTGCCGCGTTCGTGACATCCGGCCGCCGCCCACCCCACTTGCTGGTCGTCGTCCTTATCTCGGGAACCGCGCTGGGCGGTGCCGAATGGGTCATCGAGGCCGTACTGCGCTACGGCGGACTGCCTGAGCGCCTGCGCCGGGCCAGCGAGATCCAGGGCCACCTCGGATGGCATTTCGCCGTCGACGACCACCTGCGCGCCCTGAGCGGCATCACCCTGTGCCGGCCCTGCACCGTACCGTGGCGCCACCAGCCCGCCGGGCTCTGGTTCCTCGCCCTGCCGTTCCTCGTCGTCGCGGGCATCCGGGCAGCCCGCAACAACGGCTACCGGGCTCCGATCGCCATGGCAGCCTGGGCCGGAGCCGCGATGGCCGCACCCTACTTGTTCACGGTGGGCTACGCCGCGCCCCGTTTCCTGCTGCCGGCGTACCTGTTGCTGGCCGTGCCCGTAGCGCAGCTGCTGGTCAGCGCATTGTCAACCGGCAGGTCGGACGCCCGTCGGCGACGTGTCACGGCAGCCCTCATAGCGACGGCCCTGGCCGCGCACGTGGCCATCCAATACCTGGTGCTGCACGCCGTCGTCGAGCGAGTACGCGCTGATACGTCGTCTTTGAGACATATTTCCGCCGTGCTGCGGGCGCAGGGCGTCCACCCGCCTTGTGTGGTGAGCGGGGACGAAGCCATCCGGGTGGCCTACCACATCGGCTGCAGCTCCCGGTTGCTCTCCGGGCACGACGCGAGCATCACGCCGGGCGCCCTCGCCGCCACCGCAGAGCGGATGCCGGTCGTCGTGCTGGTCTCCGGCAGCGGGCAGCCACCCGGGTTCGCCGGGTCTTGGCGCGCGCAATCCTTCCCGGGCTTGGGCGACCGGACGCCGTTGCGCGCCTACTTGTCTCTGACGACGCAGCCCCGCCCCACGCGTCCCAAGGCCAAGGTCGAGCAGGCAGCGGGTACGTCGACGGCGAGGAACGGCGCAAACCAGTTGCCTTGCCCTTGTGGGTTCGCCGTCTTCACTTGGCCGTCCTCCCGGCTCTCGTCCCCGCATCGCCGTGATGGCGCTCCACGTACGGATCTGCGACACGCACGCAGGCGCAGGGCACTTCCGTAGGGAAGCGCCAAGACGCTGATGGAGGCAACCGAAGTCGGTAGTAACCGGCCGATGGAGTGGGCGTCGTCTGTCGGCGCCACCTCCGGGGTCGACGACTTCCTGAGGGCATCCTTCTCACGCCGCAGCACGCACACCCGCAAAGGTGCACGACCACCAACTGCGGCAGAGCGCGTATGCACTCCACGCTCCGCGCTCAACCCGGCATCGAGACCTCGGCCTGGAGTTCAGCGGGCCGCCGCCGCGGTAATTTCCGCCATCAGCCAGGGCGTGATGAAGCGGACGCCTTCGGGGGTCAGGTGGACTCCGTCGCTGCGCACCTGTACGCCGTTCACCCGGGAGGTGAAGGTCCCGTCGGGGCACAGTCGCCGCCCGAAGTCGAGCAGTCGCACGGTCGCGGGATGCCGGGCGGCGGTCAGGCGCAGCAGCGCGTTCCAGTGGTCGACCCGTTCGGGTCGGTCTTCCGGCCACACGCCTCCGTCCGGACGCTCACCACGACGGTTGTACGGTTCCGTGGCCAAGAGAACCCGTGCCCCGCTGCCGGAGGCGATGGCCACCGCCCGCTCCAGGCGCTCGCTCAGGTAGCGGTCGAAGGCCGGATCACCGAGATGCGTCCACTTCCCCTCGTGTGTCCGGTCCATCGTCTCCCAGCGCCCGGCCAGGATCACCACCACGTCGGGGCGATCACCGCGCACCGCATCCTGAAGGCGGGCGGGCCAGCGGGCGCATTTCCTCGCGACATCGTGCTCCACACCGAAGTATCGGTACGGGCCGTCCACCGCCAGGCCGCATCCCAGCGTGGTGTGATCGTGCACGATCACACCGGGTGTGGGCGGCAGGTATCGCACCAGTGACCACGCGATGGAATCACCTGTCACGACCACGGATATCGGCTGACCGGGGGAGCGGCGGCCCGGCGATATAGGAGGCGTAGGCGTGACTGCGTCGTGACTGCGGCCGGTTTGGTCCGGCGTGCCGGCATCGACAGGAGTCGCCGGCGAGACGCCGGCCACTGGCCCTCCCGAGGGAACGAAAACGACGGGGGCGACAGCGGACACCATCAGCGCCAATGCTCCCGCCAGGACGGGTGCGGGCCGCCGCAGCCACGCAGCCCTTCCCCGCTGAACAGGCCGCTCCAGCAACACGAACGACGCGGCGGCCACCATCACCGTCAGCACACAGCGCAGGGCGAAGAGCGCACTGCCTGCCATCCCGGTCCTCGCCGCGTTCACCCACGCGAACAGTGGCCAATGCCACAGATACACCCCGTAGGAGATCCGGCCCAGAGCCGGAAGGCCGGGAAGGGACAGCAGTCGGGCGGTGACCGATCGAGGTGCGATGACGGCGTGGGCCAGGATGGCGGCCGTCCCCAGAGCCGCTCCGAGAAAGCCGGCCGGGTAGAGCCAGAGGTCTCCGCCCGTGGCCCGCGAACACAAGCATGCGACGGCCGCGGCGCCCACGGCGGCCGACCCGGCCAGCATTCTGCGCGCCCGGACAGCGGCCTGCGGCCACTGCGCTAGGGCCGCGGCGAGGGCACACCCGGCGAGAACCGACATGGCCCGCGTGTCACTGCCGAAGTACGCGCGGGCCGCGCGTTGCAACGACCGCGACAACACCGCACAGGTCACCGCAGACGCCACCAGCCCCGCGACGGCGACCGCGAGAACACGCACCGGTGGACGGCCGTAGCCCGAACCCACCCGCACCACGGCGAGAAGCACCAGCGGCCAGAGCAGATAGAACTGCTCCTCCACACCCAAGGACCACATGTGCTGAAGCAGTGACGGTGCGGCTGTCTGGGTGAAGTAGTCCGTGCCCCGCCAGATCATGCGCCAGTTCGCGCAGTACGCCAACGTCGCCAAAGCGTCGCTGCGCAGCCCCGTCAGGGCTTCCGGCGGTGTCCATATCGGCGCGGCCACCCAGACGACCACCACAAGCAGCACCAGGGCGGGCAGCAACCGCTTGGCCCGGCGCGCCCAGAACGCGCTGAGCCGTACGCGCCCATTGCGGCCCCATTCGGCGAGCAGGAGTGTGGTGATCAGGTATCCGCTGAGCACGAAGAACACGTCGACACCCAGAAAGCCCCCAGGCAGCAGAGGCACACCGCCGTGGTAAGCCAAAACCGCCGCGACGGCGACACCGCGAAGCCCGTCCAGCGCACTGACCCGACCGTGGTGGCCGGTCACCGACGGCGGGCCGTCATCCGCCGGGCTGTCCGCCGATGCGTGTGCCATCTGCTGCCCGCCTTACTGCCGTGCGGTGCGCCTTGAGGGAAATCAGTCGGCCGCTGACCGGCCCGGTTCAGGCCCGGATGAACGGTGATGGGCACCCGACGAGGCGTCCGCTGCTTTCTGAACCCATGGCGCCCACCGTAATGACGGCAAAGGAACGCAGCCTTTCGATCTTCATCTCCGGCCTCTTCCTCCTGCCCGTGACCCCGCCGACGTAGGAGCGCACCGGCGTCCAGCCCGTCCACCTCGGCAGGCGACCCGACGACACTCGAGCAGCCCTTGATCGGCATCCCCCCCGGTCGCCTGCTGAGGGCGACCTCGCGTCTGATCGGCGTCCAGTGCCCGGGGCATCCGGGTGGTCTTCGGCCGGGCCGCGCGCCCTCCCGGTATGGCGGGGTACGGGTCACACCGTGCCCACGAGGAGGTTGTGTGCAGGCAGCGCCGATGTCGGACCGGTTGAGCGGTGGCTTGATGCGCCGCTCCGGTCGCCATGACCACTGAGGTCAGGTCCCCCCGCCTGGTGCGGGTGCTGCCCGAGCTGGCTCGGTTCACCGCGGCGGGCTTGATCGCCTATCTCGTCGAGCTCGGTGTGTTCAACCTGTGTCTGGAGGCGTTGCATCTTCACGTCGCGGCGTCCTCGGTGGCCGGAGCTGTCGCCGGCACGGCCGTGGCATATGTGGGGAACCGGTACTGGACCTACCGAGAGTGCGCAGCGGGCTCCGGCGGCCGGCGTATGGCGCTGTTCTGCGGGGTGAACCTGGTGGGCGCGGGGATCACCACGGGGTGCGTGGTCGTCTCCCACGATGTGTTGGGCATGACCGGTGCTCTGGCGGACAATGCCGCGAAGAACGTGGTGGGCATGGGGCTGGCCATGGCCTTCAGGTTCTGGGCCTACCGGACCTGGGTGTTCTCGGCACCGGCCGGTGAGCCGGCCGAAGCGGCCACGGCGGCGTTTCCTCGTGCCGGCGGCGAGGAGCAGACCGGGCTGGTCGGCGGAACGGGCGCACTAGTCGGCGCGGCCGACGATCTCGCCGGATCCTCGAAGGGTGGTTGGAAGCCGGCCTTCCTTATCGCCGTGCGGCCGTGGCTGGTGGCTCATCTGCTGGTCATGGCGGCGCTCGGGCTCGCTCGGTTGCGGCTGGGACGGCTGCCTGACACCGGTGACGTGCGGCCGTCGGCCGGAACGCTTGTCTGGGATTCGGGCTGGTACCACGCGTTGGCCGAGCGGGGCTATGACTCGCTCGGCGTGGAGAGCGTGCGGTTCTTCCCCTTGCTGCCCCTGTTGACCCGTGCGGGCGCGACAGTCACACATCTTCCGACGGTCGTCGTTCTGGAGGCGGCGTGCTCGATGTCGGCGCTGGTGATGGGAGTGCTGCTCCATGTGTTGGTCCGCCGGGAGGGTGGCAGCGCAGAGGTGGCCCGCCGGGCGGTGTGGCTCTCCCAATTGGCCCCCGGGGCCGCTGTCCTGACCCTGGGATACACGGAGGCGCTGGGCGGCGTACTGGCGATCGCCTTCTTCATGCTGGTGCGCGGCGGTCGCGGATGGTGGGCGGTGCCGGTCGGGCTGCTCAGCGGCTTGACCCGCCCGACCGGTGTGCTCCTGGCCCTGCCGGCGCTGGTCGAGGCGCTGCGGCCGGGAACGCTGACGCCGCGGCTGCGCATCCTGGCGGCGGCCCTGTCACCCGTCGTCGGCACCATGTTCTTCCTCGCCTGGTGCCGGCTTGACGGGCACGGCTGGTCAGCGCCCTACAGCGTCCAGCTGAGGCCCTCGTTGCGCGGCGGTCTGGTCGGCAACCCGCTGGGGGACTATCTGCATCCCACACACGGTGTGCTCACGAGGGCGGCGGCGTTCATGCTCGCTGTTTGCCTCGTGGAGCTGCTTGCGGCGGTGGGGCTGCTGTGGGTGTCCGGTCGGCGTCTGCCCGCCTCCTACACCGCCTGGGCGCTGGCTCTGGTCGTCGCCGCGGCGACCGCCTCCGGCTTCCGTTCGCTGCCCAGATATGTCACGGCGGCGTTCCCCCTGATGGTCGCCGCGGCCTACGTGCTTTCCGGCCGCCGGTACTGGCGCCTGGCCATGGGGTTGTGCGCGGCCGCGTTCACCGTTCTGGCCTACCTCGGGTTCACCGGGCAGGTCACGCCGTGAGGCGGGCGACCTGCAGAGGGGTTAGACAAGCGGTGAACGCACCGTTATCAATCGACAGCGCGCCGTTGTATGCACCGGCTGCTTCTCCTGGGAGGAAACCACATGGACGCGTGCGACACCCGACCGCTCGTGGTGGTCGGCGCGGGCCCGGCGGGTCTGACCGCGGCGCTCCTGGCCGCTCAGGCCGGGCATCAGGTAACGGTCCTCGAGGCCACCGCCGAGGTCGGAGGACTCTCGCGAACCGTCGAGCGTGACGGCTGGCGGTTCGATCTTGGCGGCCACCGCTTCTTCACCAAGGTGCCGCAAGTGCGCCGACTGTGGCGCGAGATCCTCACCGACGAGGACTTCCTACGCAGACCAAGACTCAGCCGGATCCTCTACCACGGCAAACTCTTCGACTATCCGCTGAAGCCGGTCAACGCCCTGCGCGGCCTGGGCATCACCGAGTCGGCGCTCTGCATGGCGTCCTACCTCGCGGCCCGCCTCAGGCCCCCCGCCGACCAAAGCAACTTCGAGGGATGGGTCAGCGCCCGCTTCGGCTCACGGCTCTACCGCATGTTCTTCAAAACCTATACGGAAAAGGTGTGGGGCGTCCCGGCCACCTCCATTCAGGCGGACTGGGCCGCACAGCGCATCAAGAACCTGTCACTGGCCGGAGCGGTGGCCCAAGCCCTGCGGCCCGGCAGCAGCGGCACGAAGATCACCACTCTGATCGACGAGTTCGACTACCCGAGGCTGGGCCCCGGCATGATGTGGGACCGCGCCCGTGAGCTGGCCGAGAGCGCCGGTGCCAAGGTGATCCTCGACGCTCCAGTGGTACGCGTGGAGCACGACGGCGGGCGGGTGGTCGCACTCGGCGTACAGCGCCCGGAGGGGCTCACCCGGATCCCCTGCCACCGGTTGATCTCCTCCATGCCGCTGCCCGAACTGATTACGGCGATGGACCCGCCGGTCCCGCCCGCGGTCGCCCGCGCCGCCGAGGAACTGCGCCACCGGGACTTCCTGACGGTCGCCCTGGTGGTACCGCTGGAAGCAGGGTTCCCGGACAACTGGATCTACGTTCACACCCCCGGCGTGCGGGTGGGGCGCGTCCAGAACTTCGGCTCGTGGTCGCCCGACCTCGTCAAGGACGGCTCGACCTGCCTGGGCATGGAGTATTTCGTCAACGAGGGCGACGACTTGTGGTCGCTGCCCGACGAGGAGCTGGTGGCGCTCGCGCGCCGCGAGATCACCGAGGTCGGATTGGTGCCGCCCGGCGCCGTGAGGGCCGGGTACGTGGTCCGGGTGCCGAAGGCCTATCCCGTCTACGACGCCGGCTACCTCGACCGCGTCAACGTCCTGCGGGGATGGCTCGCCGAACACGCCACCAACGTCCAAGCCGTCGGCCGCAACGGGATGCACAAGTACAACAACCAGGACCACTCCATGCTCACCGCCATGCTCGCCGTGGAGAACCTCGCCGGTGCCGCGCACGACCTGTGGGCCGTGAACGTGGAAGCCGACTACCACGAGCACGTCACCGGACCCGACAGCGGGGGAGGAGGCGGACGCCAGGCACCGGTGCTTCCGGCCGAGCCACGCCCACCGATGGCCGACGAGTCGGCCTGAGCGTCATGAGCCGCTTCTCGGCCGCCGAGGCCACCAGCCGTGCGGCCGAACCGGCAGGCCGGCCCCGTGCCAGGCCCCCTCTGCGATCGGCGGCTGCCACAGTCGCCCTCGCCGCCGCGGTGTCGGCGGGAGTAGCGCTGCGTTTCATCGCCTCTTCCCCGCTCTGGCTGGACGAGGCACAGAGCGTCGCGATCGCCGGCCTTCCGCTGCACCGCTTGCCGCAAAGCCTGAAGGTCGACGGGTCACCGCCGCTCTACTACGCCTGCCTGCACCTGTGGATGACTGCCTTCGGCACCGGCACGGTCGCCGTCCGTAGTCTCTCCGGCGTCATCAGCGTGCTGTCACTCCCGCTGTTCTGGCTCTGGGGCACCGTACTCGGCCGGACCACCCGGATCGGCGCGTACGCACTGGCCATCGCGTCAGTCAACCCCTGGCTGATCCGCTATGCCACCGAGACACGGATGTACTCCCTCGTGGTGCTGCTGGTCCTGCTGTTCGGCATCACCTTGCACCGGATGCGCGAGCGGCCGACCCTCGGCCGAGGCGCCCCGGTCGCGCTCACGGGTGGCCTGCTCCTGCTCACGCACTACTGGGCGATCTTCCTCCTGGCGGCGACGGCGGCCTTGCTGACAGCCAACGCCATCGCCCGACCGGCCCGGCGACGCGACCTCCGCTCGGCGCTCGCCGTCATCGCCGCGGCCCTGCCGTTTCTGCCCTGGGCGCCGATCTTCACCTTCCAGGCACGCCACACCGGCACTCCGTGGGCCACCGCGCCCACCCTTCACGCCCTCACCTCACTGGTGGGCACCTGGTCCGCCGGCGGCCGGCCGGTACACGCCCCGCTCTCACTGCTCCTGTGGCCCCTGCTCGGCACGGCACTACTCGTGCGGCTACCGGACGGCAGGCGACCAGCCCTCCCCCTGGCGGCCGTCACCGCGGTAACCCTGGCGATCGCCTTCGCCGCATGCACCTTCACCGACTCAGCCTTCACCGGGCGCTATACGGCAGTGGTCGTACCCGCGGTGCTGAGCATCGCCGCCCTCGCCCTCACCGCCCTGCCACGCCGCTACCTGACACCGGTGCTGGCGACCCTCTGCGCCGCCTGGCTGACCGTCGCGGTCATCCAGGCCGGCATCCCACGCACCCAAGCCCGGCAGATCGCCGACGTCATCAACCACCAGGCCGCGCCCGGCGACACGGTCGTCTACTGCCCCGACCAGCTGAGCCCCTCCACCTCCCGGCTGGTGCGCCGCGATGTCCACGAGATCCCATTCCCCACCGCGGGCGACCCCTCATTCGTCAACTGGATCGACTACGGCCGCCGCAACCACAACGCTTCCCCCAGCGCCTTCGCCACCGCCCTACCCGACCGGCTACCCCCGGCCGCCCATCTCTGGCTGGTCACCACCGACGGCTACCAGACCTACGGCAATAAATGCACCCAACTTGCCCACTCCCTCGCCTCAAGACTGGGCACGCCCCGGACGGTCGTCGAACCCGACCGGCAGACCACCTACGAAAGCGCGACCGTGCTGCGCTTCGACTCACCTGCCGCACATGCCTGAGGCGTAGGGCGTCGAACGGTGCGGCGTACCGTCCCGACCCGGCCGCACCCCGCCGTTTCCCGCCGACCCCCCGGGAACGCTCTGGGCGGAGTCCCCTTGAGCGCTTTCGACCGGGTCCGCGACGCATTCTTTCGCCCCTCTAAGGGCGTCTCGCCGGGTCGCTTGATCCTCGCGACACCGGCAGCAGCCGCCCCTGGCGGCCTGCCTGGCGGGCGTCGCCCTGCGCCGAAACCGCTGAGCCTGTGGGTGACCGCCCCGCGTCTTTTAAGGTGCGCTGCGAACCCGGTTTTAAGGTGCGCTGCGAACCCGGCGGTCGGCGGTCTTCTTGGCCGGCCATAGTTTTGAAGTGCTAAAGGCTCACAAAGCCTGGCCGCCACCGCGGCCACCCGAAGCGCATGCCGCAATCTGCCGCGGGCACGTGCGAGTCGGGCCGGCCCGTAATCGCCTGCTCCATCTACCGGTGCCTTCGGCAAGGGGAACGGCCCGGCCGGCGGTGGCCCGCCCGGTTCGCTTACGGCGTGCTGGTGAAGGCCCGGCGGTAGGAGCGGGGTGGGACTCCCCGGCGCCGTACGAACTGTTCGCGCAGCACGGCCGCGCTCGCATAGCCGACCCGGTGGGCGATCTCCTCGATGGGGAGGTCCGTGGTTTCCAGGAGTTCCTCGGCTCTGCTCAGCCGCAGGCTCCGCAGCCAGGCGTGCGGGGTGGTGCCGGTTGCGGCGGTGAAGCGGCGGGCGAAGGAGCGTTTGCTCATCAGGGCGCGGTGGGCCAGCTCGGTGACGGGCAGCGGCTCGTGGAGGTGCTCGCGGGCCCAGCCGAGGACCTCGGCGAGCCGCTCGTCCTGGCCGTCTTCGGGGACGGGCGCGGCCAGGTACTGGGCCTGTCCCCCGTCGCGGTGGGAGGGCAACACCATGTCCCGGGCGACGGTGTTGGCCAGCGCGGCACCGTACTCCCGCCTCAGCAGGTGGAGGCACAGGTCGAAGCCCGCAGCAGCCCCCGCGCCCGTGACGATGCTCCCCTCGTCGATGTAGAGCGCGTTGGGTTCCACGGTGACCTCCGGATGGCGGCCGGCGAGCAGTTCGGCGAACCGCCAGTGCGTGGTCGCCCGCCGGCCGTCGAGCAGTCCGGCGGCGGCGAGCGTGAACGTGCCCACGCAGTGGGCCGCGATCACGGAACCGCGCCTATGCGCGGCCCTCAGCGCGTTGAGTACGGCAGGGAAGGGCGGTGTGCGGAATCCGGCCCCGGGCAGGGCGATGAGCAGATCGGCGCCGGCGAGCCGATCCGGTCCGTGCGCGATGGACAGCGGTACGCCACAGTCCGTGGGCACCGGTCCGGGCCGGTCGGCGCACAGGGCGAAGTCGAAACCGGGCAGCGCCGCTCCGTGGGGACCGAACACCTCGGTGACGATGCCGACGGCGAGCATGCCGACGCCGGGAGGGACGTACGCGGCGACGGTCTTGAAAGGCGGCATTGACACAGCGTGGCACACGGTTGGCGCAAATCCTGCGATGAGGGGCATCATTGCCACTCGTGGATCGTGGTCGCACTCGGAAGGATTGAGGCCATGACAGACGCACCGCTCGGCCGCAGCGCCGCCTTCAAGGTCCTGACCACCGGCTACGTGGGTTCCACCGGCCCCGGGGTCGCCGCCACGGTCTCCTACATCTACGACGCGGGACGGCATGTGATCTTCGACCCGGGTATGGTGGCGAGCCGCGACCACATCCTCGCCCCGCTCGCGGAGCTGGGGCTGGGCCCCGACGACATCACCGATGTGGTGCTCAGCCACCACCACCCGGACAACACCATGAACGTGGGCCTCTTCGGTCGTGCCCGGGTGCACGACCACAAGGTGGAGTACCAGGGCGACAGTTGGACGAACCGGGACGCAGAGGGCTACGAACTCACCCCGTCGCTGCGGCTGATCCGCACGCCGGGCCACAGCCTCGAGGACATCACGCTGCTGGCGGGCACGGACTCCGGCGTGGTGGCCTTCGCCGGCGACCTGTGGTGGCACGCCAACGGTCCGGCGGACGACCCCGTAGCCCCGGACCGCGAGGTACTGCGCGCTTCCCGGCTGCGGGTGCTGGCGGTGGCGGACCTGATCGTGCCCGGCCACGGCGGCCCGTTCGAGGCCGACGACACCACTCCGCGCTGACCGTTCCGTCCCTCGGGGGTCGTCGTCGAAGGCGAGCAAGTGATGAGAGACCTTGTTCGGCGTCAACCGCCTCGAGAACTGACGCGGCCCGGGTGAAGTCGACTGGGGGAGCCCCGTCCTGGCCATCCCCGGCACCGGCGACCCCGGCCACCTTGCCCAGAATGTGGCCGCCGGCTTGCTCCCCGGGTAACTCAGCGCTCACTGCCGCACGGAGTGGGCTCCGACACCGTCAGCCCCCCTATCAGGCCCGTTGGATGCCGAGGTTGGTCAGGCGTTGGCGTTGTTCGGGGGTGAGGCCTTCGCGGGGGGTGCGGGTGTGGACAGCCACACCCCGAGCCGTACCGGGGTCCCGTCCGGCAGCTCCTCGGCGTGGGCGTGGGGGACGACGACACGTCCTTGAGCAGTGGGTTCCGGGTGGCGGAGAAGCGATACGGACTCCCACACTCGATACCGCGAGCGCAACTCCCGGATCCGCCTATGCACGCAACTGTCCAGCCCCCTCCGGTGCAGCCCCTGTGCTGGTGACTGCCACTGGTGAGTGACTGGTGACTGCCGTCGGTGAGTTTTTCGGTGAGTACCCGAAGCCGGCCGGTGCCGCGCACTGTGCAGGGCGGTGTGCGCCGTCGCTCACCCGGTCCTGGCCTGGGGGAGGGAGGAGCTGGACCAGGCCGACCCAGTTCTCCTCGTCCACCTTGGTGTGGACGGCGCGGACCATCCAGCGGCCAGCGGGCAACGGGACCGATGCCTGGGCGGGCATCCCGCCGCCGGGATACTCGATGCCCAGCTCGGAACCCGCTACGGCAGAGTCCATGAGCACGGCCGGACCGTCCGACACCCAGGTGCCGCACTCCTCCCACACCGTGGCCGGGTCTACGAGGACAGCATCTGCCGCGGCTCTCAGTCCGGCCTCGGAACTGGCGGCAAGCCATCGCAGGAACGCGCGTCGCTCGGACAGATAGCAGCTGGTGGCCGGCTCATCCGCTAGCACCAGTGCCTGCGCACCGTTCTCGCCAACGGTGATCACACCGGCCGGATCGTCCACCGCACAGGCCCGGTCGTAGTCGTCTGGAGCGGTGGCGTCTCCCGCCATAACCCCGCTCTCCGTGCACCCGCGCCATGCAGCCAGGGCGGAGACGGGGACGACGATCAAAGGGCCGCCCATCGAATGCACCCGGACAGGCGAGGGGAGGGACGCATCGGCGGCGGTGGGTGAAGAGGCGCTCATGCAGTCAGTGTGCCCTCGCCCACTGACAACGCCCACGGCGCTCATTGGCGCTTTAGCACAGAGAACTGCTCAGCGCCGGCGGCAATCAGCAGTTACGGGACAGTCTTTTGACCATATGATCCCGCTTACCTGCAACCAGATTCGGCGGCTGTTCGTCGCTCTCGTGGTGCAGCCAGTCCGAGACGGCCCCCGTCGGCTCGGCTGGTCCGACTGGAAACTCGGTCATTCGGTCGTCTGCTGAAGCGAAACTGCTGACGTGTGTGGTGAGTTGTCGCACGCGCCGATGGCATGGCCTGAGCATCACACACGGCTACTTTGCGGGTCGTGTCCGAGAAAGACGAGATGGAGTCCGGGGCCGTCCTGGCGGTGTCCCCCCGCGCTGCCGTGACGGCTCTCGTGCGTCCGGACTCACGCGGTGGCGCCGGCCTTTGGTTCGTTGTCGTGCGCCGACGAGACCACGGAAATGTGGAGAGCGGGATCAGTGAGAGTATTGCGAGGGTGACGGCAAGAACCAGTGACATCGAAGAGGCAGCCGGTGTGCTGCGCGCCGGAGGCCTGGTGGCCTTCCCGACCGAAACCGTATACGGCCTGGGCGCCAACGCCGAGGATCCCGCCGCGGTCGCGCGTATCTTCCAGGTCAAGGGGCGCCCGCCCTCGCACCCGCTGATCGTCCACATCGGTGGTGCGGTGCAGCTGGGCGACTGGGTTGAGGACGTGCCCGCGACCGCGCGCCTGCTGGCCGAACGCTTTTGGCCGGGGCCGCTGACGCTGGTCCTGCGGCGCGGTCGCCGGGTGCCCCTGGAGGCGACGGGTGGCCTGGAGACGGTGGCCGTGCGCGTGCCCGACCACCCCGTCGCACTCGCGCTGCTTTCGGCCTTCGGCGGCGGTGTGACGGCCCCGTCCGCCAACCGCTTCGGCTCGGTCAGCCCCACCACGGCGGACCACGTCCGTGCGGAGCTTGGTGATGCCGTCGACTTCGTACTGGACGGCGGGCCCTGCGAGGTCGGCGTCGAATCGACCATCGTCGACGTCACGGGCGATGCCCCGAGCGTCCTTCGGCCCGGCGGGGTGACGCGCGAGGACCTCGAAGCGGCGCTGGGGCATCCGCTTGCGATCCCTACGGCGGGCCGGGTCCGGGTTCCGGGCCAGCATCCGTCCCACTACGCGCCGCGGGCTCGGGTCGTCCTCGTCGAGCCCGAGAAGGTCGTCGCCGAAGCGGAACTCGCTCAGGAGCTGGGGCACCGGGTCGGCGTCTTCCTCCCTCCCTCCTTCGCCGACGCTCCGGTGAAGGCGCACGCCGCGGTGACGGTCCCCGGGTCGATGGCCGCCTACGCACGCGGGCTGTACGGGTTCCTGCGCGAGCTCGACCAGCAAGGGTGCGACCTCATCGTCGCGTCCTTGCCGGTGGAGGAGGGGCTGGGACTCGCGATCGCCAACCGGCTCCGCCGCGCCGCCGGACCCCGGCCCTGCGCCCCCGGCAACGCCCCTCGACAGTGATCACGATTCCCCACCCGTGGCACCCCTCGCAGTCCGCGGCATGGGCCAGGTCGGCGCGAGGTACGGGATAGGCAGCATGACCGGCTCCGTGGTGGGCCATGACGCGGCTGTGCGCCGGCCGGCGGAGCTCCGGTCACGATGCGGAGTCGGCGGTGACGTCGAGGCCGCGGGTGGTGACCAGGTGGGCGCTGCCGTCGGACAACCGGTAGGACAGGCCCACCACGGCGGTCTGTCCGGCCTTCACCTGGTCTGCGAGCACCCGGGAGCGGTCCAGCAGCAGGTCGACGGTGTGCCGGGTGTGCTCGGCGATGATGTCGCTGTCCTGGGTGAGGCCGGCGGAGCGGGCGGCCAGCACGCTGGGCGTGACGCGCTCGATGACGTCCCGTACGTACCCGGGCGCGGCCACTCCGTCCTCCACGGCGGCGCGGGTGGCCGCGACCGCACCGCACGAGTCGTGGCCGAGGACCACTACCAGGGGGCAGTTCAGCACGCTCGCCCCGTACTCGATGCTGCCCAGTACCTCCGGCCCGGTGACGTGGCCCGCGGTGCGGACGACGAACAGGTCACCGAGCCCCTGGTCGAAGATGATCTCGGCGGCCAGGCGGGAGTCGGAGCAGCCGAAGAGCACCGCGAAGGGGTTCTGGGCCGGTGCGATCTCGGAGCGGCGTGCGGCGTCCTGGTTGGGGTGCTCCGGTGTTCCTGAGACGAACCGCTGGTTGCCGGCCAGTAGCATCTCGAAGGCTTGCGCGGGAGTCAGTATCGGGGTGTCAGTCATGCCCGCAGACTACGACCAGGCCCAGGTCCCCGCGCCATGAGGGGTCAGCCCCGCCGCTGCCCATCGGCAGTCCCAGACGCCGGGCGAGGGCGGCCTCAGCCCGGATCCTCAACGTGCGGTGGAGCCACCCACCCCGGTGCAGTTGTACGCGCTGCCCGTTGATCCGCTCCACAGCGGACCTCCTCGCTGATCAGCCCTTGGCCGACCAACGACCACCGCCCCAGCGAGGGTGCGAGCCCCACCACCCGAACGTTACGCTTCCGGCGCACTCCGGCCGACCTTCAGGGCTCCAAGATCATCCCGTTGCCCCTTTGGGCCCGTATCTCGGCGATACCCCAGGTGGGCCCACCACCCGGCAACGACCCGTCGTTGTGGCCGGGGCAGGGCGATGCAGCAGTCCCACCGCCCCTCCGGAGGAGGCCAGCGCCCCGTACACACCGAAGGCCCTGCCCCGGTCCGCGGGGGTGGTGAACGTCGTGGTGAGCAGGGAGAGGGCCGCGGGCGCCAGCAGGGCCGCGAACACGCCCTGACAGGCGCGGGCACCGACCAGCAGACCGAAGGTGGCGGCTGAGCCGCCCACTGCGGAGGACGGCGCGAAACCGACCTGGCCGATTCATCATCCGCCACCAGGCCGACGCCCTACCCGTCCCCGAAACCCTGCGCCGCCTCGTAGGCGCCGTCCTGCGCCACCACGACGGACAACTCGGCGATGACGCCACCGTCCTGCTCTGCGAATGGCACGGCCACCAACCCAACCCCCTCCAGGCAACCATCAGCTCCCTCACCCGCCCCTGAACCAAGGCCCACAGGGCCCTGGTGGCCGACCGGGATCGTGAGGCGCCTCAGCGAGTGTCCGAAGAGCGCCACCCGAAGACGAACCCCCCTTTTCGCACGGACGGACGCGGCATCGATGATCGCTGAGGTCCAGTCCAGCCCACCGCTGGCACCGAGTTCGTCCAGGCACCGAGTTCGTCCAGGACCGCCCGGTGGAGCCGACGCCACAGGCCGGCCTTGGTCCAGGCAGCGAACCGGCGATGCGCGGTGGCAGGCGAAGTACCGAACATCGGCGGCAAGTACCGCCAGGCGCAACCGCTGGTCAGCACGTACACCACCGCTGTGAATGCCTTCCGATCCGCCACCGGCGCCGTCCCACCGCCCTGCCGTCTGGGCCGGAACGGCGGTATCAGGGGCGCGGCAATCCTCCATAGCCCATCGGGGACCAGTTCCCGAGCAAGATCCACAGCCAGGGTCCGAGTCCGGGGCAGCGCGGAGATATCAGTTGGTTACCGAGTCCCACGACTTCTAGCCTGCTCAAATGATCGAAAACAGCCTTGCGGTTCGCGTGGGAGACCCTGGATCGCGACCGGTCCACCTGCTCTTCTCTGAGCTGGCAAGACCGTTCGGGAGCGACGACCCCACACTCGACTTCCTCGTGAAAGCTCACGGGCAATGGGTGAGCATCGAAACCCTGGTGCGCACATGGGACGGCGACGGCCTCGACACCTTCCTCTCCTCATTGGCCGAGGACTTCCCAGGCTGGGACGGGCCACGCACCTGGCGCTCTCTGGAACACGACCTGACCATCTCAGCGGAGCACCGCCGGGGCGGCTATGTCCACCTGACCTGGGGCATCCATGACCGGCCCCCATCCGAGGAGTGGCACTTCGAGACCACCACCGTGCACGCGGCCGGCGAGGAGATGCGAAACCTCACTGCCGAGTTCCACGCGTTCCTCACGAGCACAGTCGAGTAACAGAAACACCACCACGTGAGACAACCTCCAAGCATTGACCGACGTCATGGACGCCGTTGACGGCGGGCGTTCCCGCCGGTTACCCGTGCTTGTCCGGTTCGGCGTCGGCGAAGGCACGGTATCCGCCGAGATCTCGGGCTGGGCGAGGACGGCGCCGCGGTGTACGACTCGGACCGGACCCGGGGCCATCATCGGATGCTGATCCGCCGGCGTAGCGAGGTCGTGTCGGACATTCAGCAAGGCCGCCGTCGTCATCACCGCGAAGTCCGCCGGGCGTAAGGTCTTCGGCCTCGCCACCGCAGGCGTCCGTCTCGCTTGACCTCTTGCGCGTCAGTCCGGCAGCCAGTGCAGCTCGTGCGCCAGGGTTTTGGCGACGGCACGGATGCGGCGGTGTAACGGCGACTGCTCGCGTGGGAGGACCAGGTGGATCGTCAGGTTGGGCGCGCCCCGCAGCGGTCGCCAGGTGAGACCGGCCGGTTGTGCCGTGACCGCGGCTTCTCCGGCCGGGGCGAGGGTGACCCCGTCGCGCAGGTCGCGTTGAGACATGTCGAAGGAGACTGCGGGCGTGTGGAATCGGGGGCGTGGTCGGGTGTCTCGGAACAGTGCGGACAGCTGATCGTGGATCACGGGGTTGGCCGCACGGTCCGGGAGTCGCAGCGGATACGCGGCCGCGTCGGCGATCTCGATCTCCGGGTGTTCGGCCAGCGGATGGTGCTGCGCCAGCTGGACCCCGACGCGCTCACGCCGCAGCAGGAACCGGCGCACGCCACGGCCCGGCTGTTCACCGCGGGTGATCCCGGCATCGATGCGGCCGTCGGCGACCGCGGGGGAGATCTCCGGTGTCGCCATCGGGACTGCGCCGACCTCGAGTCCGCTGTTGCCGCGAATCAGCCTGTCCACCAGGGCCGGTGCCGTCTCGGCCCCGGCGCTGAGGCTGTATCCGATGCGCAGCGTGCCCAGTTCACCGGCCGCCGCGCTCCGGGCGGTGTCCCATGCCCGGTCCAGCGCCGCCAGCGCGGGCGGCGCGGACTCCGCCAAAGCCGCACCGGCCGTGGTCAATACGACGCTACGCGTGTTGCGAACCAGCAGGGCCGTACCGAGTTCCGCCTCCAATCGGCGCATCCGGGCGCTGAGTGCGGGCTGTGCGATACCGATCCGTGCGGCCGCGCGGGTGAAGTTCAACTCCTGCGCCAGCACCAGGAAGTACCGCAGGCTCACCGTATCCGGCGCCACGTGCCCTCCCTGCCGATTGATAACGATCCGTTCTGAGTCTATCCCGTACCGGTCTTTCCCTCGACCGCACATCAAGCCCTAACCTGCGCATATGACGATTCAACTGACCGCAGTACCCGTCGCCGGGATCGATCGATCTGAGTGTCAATTCGAGGTCGGACGTGTCCGGCCGAACACAGGAGGTTTCCATGGCTAAGGGCTACTGGGTCAGTGTCTACCCCGCCATTTCCGACCCTGAGAGGCTGACTGCCTACGACAAGCTGGCCCGTTCGGCTGTCCAGGCTGGGGGCGGGCGCCTCCTGTCCCGTGGCGGTCGAGTCGTCGCCCACGAGGCCGGAATCACGCAACGCGTCGTTCTGATCGAGTTCGACAGCTTTGAACAGGCCGTCGCGGCATACGAGAGCGAGGCATACGAGAAGGCGCTGGTGGCCCTCCCCGACGGCGTCGAGCGCGACTTCCGCATCATCGAAGGCATCGACTGACCGGCGGGCCCAGCCATCGCTGAGCATCCGTCACCTGATACGCACACGGTGATGAACGACGACTCACGAGACGAGTTCGAAGCCATGCCCCGCGTCCCGGTTCGTCGTCGACGTCCTCGACGGCCTGATCCCTGACTCCCGGGAACGACCGGGAGGGCTAGAAAGGCGTCCCAGCGGCCTCGTGTTCACGTGTCTTGAAGCGCTGGCACGGACGGCAGAACAACAGCACGACATCGCGAGGACAACCTCAGTAGTCCGAGAAAGGCTCCAACGTGCGAGTGGAGGCGGTCGACCGCCCGGCGTGGCGCTGCGGCCAAGTTGTCGGCGTACTCGTGGAAGTGGCTTTGGCAAGATTTTCGTAGCCGGAGATCATCTTTGTGGGGCTGTTCGAGGGTGTCAGTGGGGCAGGGCATGATCCGGTGAATGGGCTACACACGGTGGACTTCGGATCGCATGTTTGTCTCGTACTGCCAGTACTACCTGCAGGGCGACGACTTCCTCACTGTTTACGACGACGCCGACACGGTCGGGCGGATCTTTGATGGCAATAGCCTGGCGGCTGGAGGCCCGGAACACCTCACGGTGTTCACTGGCACGCACACCGGCTGGATCCGCCTCACTACCGAACAGTGCGCAGAGGAACCTCCTCCGCCGGGGCTGGAGTGGGAGACCGCAGTAGACGTGAGTATCTACAGCACAAGCGGAAATCTACGACTGTTCCGGTGGGGTGGGGATGTGGAGGAGGAGGCGGGGAACTTCGCGACCGCCGGCGAGGGCTGGTATCGCGTCCGGGTTCAGGCACGCGGACGAGATGACGGCGAGGGGCATGAGGGCGACAGTCCGGTTGAGGAGCATTCCTTGAGCGTGTGGCCGGCACCCCCGCAGCCCGACGTCGTGCACCGTGCCGACGATGCCTTCGCCCGCACCAACTATGACCCCGCCCGGCCCCCGGCAGAGCCCATTCAACCGTGAGCGCGTTCACCTACGGGCTCCTGATTTCCGTATCCGGCGGCCCTTTCGATGGTGTGGTCGGCTGGTCCGCGGAGCGGCGGCGTAGGCGGGCGACCAGTACGACTTGGTGTCGGAGGAGTGGAACGCCGGCGCGGCCTGCCATGATGCGTTTCTGGAGCTTGACGTCGGTGATGCGACCCTCGTTGACTCCGGAGTTGTAGGGGCTGGTGATCCCCTGGGCGACCGGGTGCCGGTCTTCGCGTAGGGCGGTGGCGATGCCGGCGAGGGGGAGTCCGCTGTTGGTGAGGTGATCGAGCCAGGCTGGCAGTGGTGTGGCGTCGCGGTTGTCGAGCATGGCGGCGAACTGGCGGACCAGTTCGTGGGTGCGGTGGAGTTCCGGGCAGTGGTCGAGTAGCCGCCGCAGGCGCTCCGCCGTCTGCGGGCCGTGCCGGAGTGGGTTGGTGATGATCCAGCGTGCGGCGTCGCGTGGGGAGGGCGGTCGTTCGCGGGGCTCGTCCAGGGGCAGGCCGCGTCGCAGCGGTGCCAGGGCCATTTTCACGCGCTGGTAGTGGCCCAGGTAGCCCTTGCCAGCGAGTTCTTGGTGGAGGATTTTGGCTGTGCTCGCCCTCATCCCAGCGTTGCTGCAGGTAGTTGAGGTACGGATCCAGGGTTGACGGGCGGCGGGGCGGGCGGCGTGTCACCTCGCGCCAGGTGCGGGCCCTGGCGTATTTGCGGACGGTGCGGCGGTCTTTCCGAGTTCGCGGGCCGTGACGCTGTAAGGACGGCCGGCATCGGTCAGCGCGTGGACGGCCTCGAACAGCCACCGGGCGTGCCGGCCGGCGGGAGTGTCCTGCTCGGGTTCCATTGGCGTCGAAGGAGACTCGGATCTGCCCGGTTCGGGGACGGGGAGTGCGGCTGGCAGGCAGCCGCGGTGGGCGGCGGCGACTTCCTGAACGCGCCGGGACAGGCCCTGCCACAAGTGAAAACGGTCGCTGACCTGCAGAGCTTCGGGGGCACCGTCGGCTATGCCCTGCCGGTAGGTGAGGGAGCCGTCGCGGCAGGCGATCTCGACTCCGGGATGCGCGCGGAGCCATCGGCTGAGTTGTTCAGCGTCCTGCCCTCCCAGAGAGTGAGGGGGAGTCGGATGGTGGCGTCGACCAGGAGAGTGCCGTAGGTGTCGCCGTAGAGCGCGAAGTCGTCCACCCCCAGCACCCGGGGTGTGACCAGCGGCGGCAGCGGCATCCGCATCGGCTGGGCGAGCACGGTGCACCGCGAGAGTCTGACGTTCAGGACCCGCAGCATTCGGGCCCCGCCCCGGCCCACCGGCACAACACCGACCGACTCGACCAGGTGCTGCAGCAGCGGTGTTCGCCGCTGGTATCGGACGGTCAGCCCAGGCACCTGTTCGGCGAAGGTCACCTTCGGGCAGGACGGGTTCTCGCAGTACAGACGGCACACGGACAAGTCGATCCGGACCGGCCGGCCGCCGAGCGCCACATCGGCGAGGTGCCGGACATAGCGGCTGTGAGTCCAGTCGCTCGGGACACCGCACCCGCTGCATCCCACTGGGACACCGGAGCGGGTACGAGCCTCGATCACTACGACAGGACCGGAAGCATCAGCCGAGAACACCAGTAGCCCACCAAGTGCGGTAATATCTCTGGCAGTTCAACAGACCACACTCAAAGGTTGCCCACCCCGCAAACCGGGCGGCTACCCACATCGAGATGATCTCCGACTACGAAAATCTTGTCAGAGCCGGCTTAGGTCGTACGCCGACACCCGGAGGACATGCTCATCGACGAGGCATGCCGGGACGCCTGCCGGTGTTCCGCGAGCGGTTCATCGACCTGGCCGCCACCGCGCGGCGAGGCCGGCCTCTGGTGCTGATCTGCGACTCCGGCACCGGCAAGTCCCACCTGCTGATCGGCATCGGCACCGCGATCGCCGAGACCGGCCTGTCGGTGCGAGTCGCGGGCTCGGCATAGGTCCAGGCAGAGCAGGTCGATCTTGCTGTAGCGGGCGCACAAGAAGCCGGAGAACGTCCGCCGGTACTTCAAGCCATCTCCGGAGGCGATCACCGAGCTCACCAGCCTGCTCGCCCACAGGGAAACCCGGCGCTGATCCTGGCTGCCTTCGGGCTTGAAACACGCCAGGGCCGCCCTCAGTCTGGCATCTGTCGAGGACGCCGGCGGGGCCGAGGGCGCGGCCGAGGTCGTCGACGCGGACGCGGCGTCCGCTACACGATGTCGCGCAGTCACGGCACTCGGGCGGTGCAGGTGGGTGTTTGAGCGGATTCTCGCTCACGGCCCAGTTCCGTTGAGCGGTTGCCTCTTCACGCTCCTCACGCATCGTTTCAGCGGGCCGGTCTCTGCGGCCCTGTTCAAAACGGTAGAAGCTGCCGCAGCGGCAGTTTCAACCCCGGGCATCCGGGCTTCTTCGGCTCACGCCTACGGGCTACCCCCACCAGCGACGGCAACGACCGGACCGGCCGGGAGACGGTGACTTCCTCCGCCCACGGCGGCCCCGCCGTCGCCCTCCACGTCGCCTCGTATATCGCGATCCCGGCGCCGCCTGCGGCATCACCCGGGCCCTCGGCTACCGGGGCCGCCCCGGTGTGCTCCTGGCGGGCGTCCTGATCAACGGGCCGGCCGCACACCTCGATCGACCAGCAGCGCCTTGTTCCTTTGGCCTGCCAGAGCGCTGGTTGGCATGGGCTTCCCTGCGGGTGCTCAGTCGTCGGCGGTGCCGGTGTGTCCGAGTCCGTCGTCCAAGGTGATGCGGATGGTCTCGCCGGAGTGGGTGGTTCCGGCGAGACCATCCGCGATCCGGTTGTAGGCGGTGGTGGCCAGTGCCCAGTCGGCCTCCAGGACGGTGGCGGTGGTCCGGGTGTTCCAGAGCTCGATCAGGACGGCGATGAGCGAGCGCCCCGAGAGGGCGGCCTGGATGCGCCCCTCCTTGACGTCCTCCACCGCGGGCGGGGTGCGGAAGTGGCCGTGGTCGACGGCGAGCGCGGAGAGGAACTCCCAGGTGTCGCGATGCAGGACCAGCTCGGCCGAAGCGACGCCGGCCGCCTTCAGTAGCAGGACGCCGTGCGCGACCTTCGGGTCCTGGGGCTGGGGCTCGGGCGTCTGCTCGGAGGCGGCGGGCGGAGGTGC
Organism: Streptomyces sp. NPDC046557; assembly: GCF_040645975.1. Classification (NCBI taxonomy): domain Bacteria; kingdom Bacillati; phylum Actinomycetota; class Actinomycetes; order Kitasatosporales; family Streptomycetaceae; genus Streptomyces; species Streptomyces sp. NPDC046557. Next base: position 42,269 of record NZ_JBEYZH010000024.1, on the reverse strand, counting down.
GGGGCTGATAGCCGTGTTGCGGTAGGCGGCCTCGATGGCGTTTTTCAAGCCGGCCTCCTCCACCGGCTCGCTCTCGGTCGCCTTCCGCGGTTCCTGGCCATCGGTGTGCTCCATGTTCTCCCCCTGGTCGTCATGGTCGGACGCTGTCTGCGGCGCGGACGGGCCGCCGGATTCGGCTTCGCTGTCCCGGGTCGGCCAGGCGTCCGCCTCGGCCTCTGGCTGGGACTGCTGCGGGACAGCAGCCCTAACGAAGCCGCGCAGGAGATCGCCGAGCTCGCGCAGCTGCTGTATGTCCTGCCGCGCTTCCTCCCGGCTCTCTTGCAGGTCGGCGATCATCTTGTCCTGGCGCCGGCGCAGCTCCCGGTTCTCTTCGCGCAGTCCGGTGACACCGTTCTGCACGACTTCCTGGATCTTCATGCGGGCTTGTGAGAGTTCGCCGTGCAGCGCGGATAGACCCACTGTTGGGTCGTCCAGGCGCTCCAACTGCTTGCGTGCCTCCCTCAGTTCCCCCATCGCTTCATCGAACGCTTGTGTCCACTTCACGTGACCCCTTGGCTACGTACCGTCATGACCGCTCGTATCTCCCCATAAGCAGTTGAGCCCATACGACACTTTCCGGCCCTTTACTGGCTGACCGGCGGCTGACCGCACCCGGGGCGGCAGAGGGGAGCGGGCGCAGTCACTGCAGCTGTGGTTATGCATCCAGCCCACCGCACGGTCCCGCCTGGGGCGCTTCAGCAGCTGCAGCGGATCACGTGAAGTGGAGGAGGTGAAAGCCCGGAAATATTCGCACTCCCGCGAAGAGAACCCATCCGGAGACAAGAGCGGTGGCCGCGACGGCCTGACAGCTGATTCTACCGACGGTAGAATCAGGGTCATGAGTAGCAGCAAGCCCACGAGCATCAAGGCGACCGAGGCCACCCGCGACAGGTTGCGCCTGCTCGCCCAAGAGCGCGGCACCACCATCACCGAACTCCTCGAGGAGCTCGCCCAGAGCCGGCTGACCCAGGCCGAGCAGGAGCAGCGGGCGCTCGAGGCGGCTGCTGAGCTTGGGCTGGAGTACACCGAGCAGGTTCAGCGGGCCGGGCAGTCCGCCTGGGACAAGATTCGTGCCCACCAGAGCAGTGCCGCCGCGTGAGCCTGACTGCTGTCTTCGATCACACAGCTCTCGTCGCTCTCTACCGGGCCGATCCGTTCTTTACCGGCCTCTACATCGAGTCATCCCGCGGTACCGGCCGTGTCCTGATTCCGGCGTTGTCCGTGCTCGCTGCCGAGCGGGCGGCGGCCGGGGCCGGGGCTCATGCCGCGCGCCTGCGCTTCGCCGAAGCTGTGCCGTTCACCGCGGAGCACGCCCTGGACGCCGAGTCCTGGCCCACTACCGAGTGGCAGGTTACTCACCCTGCCGCCATCGCCTGGCAGGCCGCGAAGACGGGAGAGCCCGTCACAGTGCTCTCGCTGACCCCGGAAGCGTACGAGGGCACCGGGGTCTACCCGCTGAACCCGTCCTAGCAGGCCGGGCGAGAACCATGTTGTCTGCCCTGGAGGCGAAGCCGCCCCTGACGGCGGGTGGAATGGGCTCGGGCGAGGATAGCGTTCCTCAGATGCCGGGAAGGTGCGCGGGCAAAGCGCGGCCCCGTCCTACCGGTCATGCCCCCACCACGTGGCCGATCGCGGCCTGGTGGGAACCAGAGCATCCGCTCGTCAGGGCGCCCGTGCACGGGCGCCGGCGGCATGGGAACAAGCACCAGGACTTCTCCGGCTTGACCGCTCGAGACACCGTTCGGCTCTGGCTACAGCTCGTCGTAGCCGCCCCAGTAGTCGTCTTCGCCGAGCATGTCCTGCTCGCGGCGGCGCAGGGCTTCCGAGTGCTTGTCGGGGGAGGGCCGGTCGGGTTCTGTGGGGTGGACCGGGTCCTGCCCGGCCGGGATCTGTGACTGTGGACGTACCTCGGCGGGCGCCTTGCCGGACCAAGGTCGCTTGCCCTGCGTACCGCCCATGAGAACACTCCTCGAACTCGGAGGGCATTTGCCTTCCACGCTGACACGCGACGGCGCATTCGGCAGCGTGTCCCCACTTTGGGCCCGGACGGGCCGGTGCCGGGTGGGTGCGGGTCGGTGCCGGGCGGGTGAACGGGGTCTCTCCCCTGGCCGTGTCCCGCCTCCGACCGACGCCGCCGGCCCGAGGATGGCCCCGACCCTGCCCCCTCTGCCGTCAGGAGACTTCCGTGCTGGAACGCAAGCAGCTCAAGGACCGCACCTACATCACCTTCGTGCTCCCCGCCGATACCCCTCCCGGCCCAGTCAGTGTGGTGGGCGACTTCAACGACTGGCAGCCCGGCACCCACTCCCTGGCTCCACGCGAGGACGGCACACGCGCGGTCACCGTCGCCCTGCCCGGCAAGAGCGTGCACTCCTTCCGCTACCTCGCCGCGGACGACCACTGGTTCGACGATGAGCACGCCGACAGCCACGACGGCATCAACAGCCGAGTCCACACCTGATTCGGCCCGGCAGTCGCGGGGCAGCCGCCCGACTACCCGAACGTTTCCCCTCGGGGAACGCACGGGCACCGATGACATGACACCTACGGGAAGGAATGACTGGATGACCACGGCTCGCGAGATCATGACGGAGGGCGCCGAGTGCATCGGCGCCGAGGAAACGGTCCTCGAGGCCGCGAAGAAAATGACGCAGCTGGGGGTCGGGGCGCTGCCGATCTGCGGCACCGACGACAGGCTCAAGGGCATGCTCACCGACCGCGACATCGTCGTGAAGGTCCTCGGGGCCGGCAAGGACCCCGCCCGGTGCAAGGCCGGAGACCTCGCCCAGGGCGAAGCGGTCACCATCGGCGCCGACGACGATGCCACCGAGATCCTGCGCACCATGGCCGAGCACCAAGTCCGCCGCCTGCCCGTCATCGACGGGCACCGCCTCGTCGGTATCGTCGCCCAGGCCGACGTCGCCCGCGCCTTGCCCGACCCGCAGGTCGGAGACCTCCTCGAAGCCCTCTCCGTCAACTGACGCCTTCACCGTCGAGAGGACGACGTGGGGCCGACCGCCCGGGCGGGAGGACCTGCTTGAGGGCCACCGGCTGTCCCGGTTGCTGATGGTGAGTGAGGGCCCGGTAATCACTCCGCAGGGTTGCCGGGCAATCAGGGGGCGACCCGGCCCTGGCCTCGGCGAGTTGGTATGCGCTGGGCCGGCCCGCCGCAGGAACTCCACAAGGCCACCGGGGCCCTCGCGGCCTAGGATCTCACTGTCGCAGCGCACCCGGGCGGCCGCCCTCGGCGCGTCCGGAGGATAGACGATCACCCGCAGAGCAGGGCTCGTCCCTCCACCTGCCGCCGGCCGTTCACTCCAGCCCGCCCAGGGCGACGTGAGGGCGGCATTCTCGGGCAGCCAGGTACGCCCTCGGCCGGGGCCCGGCGCGTCTCCTCGCCGCGCATGGGTGAGCAGCGCGTGCGTGCATCCCAGCAGGTGCGGGGGTGGAGGCGGGCCGGGAGCCGGGCGCCGTCGATACCGCGCTCGATCAGCCACTTGGGTGGCTCGCGCGGCGGGCGCCGACGCGCGGCGAAACCCCTGCGGCCAGCCTCGGCGGGGGCCGCCCACCATCGGGTGGCGGCCCGGCGGCACGTGCGTGTGGTGAGGGCATCGTGCTCCGGAACGGTTCGGTCCGGTAGCGCCCCAGAGCCGGCGGGGACGCCGTCGAGTGCCGACCTGGGTGAAGCCGTCGTGTTCGCCGCCGGACATCTGGTGCCGGCGGATGTGGTCACTGGCTTCCGGTGGCGTGTGTGAAGTGCTGTTCACCAGTCAAGACTTCTCGCATGTCCGTGGACGCTGACCAGCTTGTTGATGCCATCGCCGCCGCGTGCGCGAAGGGGATGATCATCGTATCGGTCTCCTCCTCGACCGGTTCAAAGTCGTGGCGGAGCTTTCCCACCTGATCCGGCTTCGCCACCGGTTTGGCGGAGCGGGCGCTGTGCGTGGTTCGTGAGCGCCTGACGTCGATCGGCCGCCCGGCGCCAGTGTGCCGCCCGCGATCTCCCTGGAAGGCGTCTTTGGAGATGCGGATGCCGGCGTTCGCCTATCCCGGCTGCGGCATTTCACGGGCTTCCCGGGCAGGCGTGGAGGACCGATGGTGTCTTTGCGGTGTGTGAGCCGTCAGAGCTACGCCGGAGCGGTTCGCCTACCCGGGTCCCGCTCCGGCCCTCGACACGGTCTGTCCGGAGACAGCCTCACGAACACCGATCCGCTCCCGATGCATCGACGCCATCACGGACCGCTCTTACCCGGCCCCCAGCTCAGCTCCTCCTCGGCCGCCACCACGTCTGGGCCGCCCGCACCTGCATCCACTGGGTGCGCACTCCGGCGATCTGGATCAGCAACGGCGCAGGGCGGGACGGCCGCGAGCGACGCAACGCCCCGAAGGTCGGCTGGTGCTGGTGGGGCAACCGCCACACGTGCGCCGAGTCACTCAAGAAGCCCAAGGTGCAGCGACGTTGAACGTCAAGCTCAGTAGCCCCTGCGGCCCGCAGCGGAGGCAAAGCCCAGCCACGTTTGACCGTCTTGCGGACGTCGTGACGCTTGGCTCGGCTGGCCGCCTGCCTCCCCTGTCCCGGGAAGAACCGCAGATCAGCAGGTCGGGTGGCCTGCGACGTTAAATGTCAAGCTAAGCGTTGATCGGGGTGGTGAGGCGGGTGGTGAGCTCCTCGACGAAGGCCTCAAGGTGAGGCGGCCGTGGGCCGGTCCGGGTGGCGCAGAACCAGGTACGGGTCAGCGGTTCCTCGCCGATGCGGGTCAGCGCGAGGTCGTGGGAGGACACGTACGGGGCGGCCACCCAGTTGGGGAGCACGGTCACGCCCTGGCCGCCTGCCACCATCTCGATCACCAGGTCGGTCACCACCGGCATGGTGGTGATCCGGCCGGGTCTGGCCCCGGCCGGGATCGGCAGCGGCATCGACGGGATGCGGTTCTGGTCGTAGCCGTCATAGAGGACCAGGTCGGCTCCGTCGAAGTCGCGGGCGGTCAGGTAACCGCGGGAGGCCCACGGATGAGCGACGGGCACCACGGCCATCATCTCGTCGTCGAAGAGCTTGGTCAGGGACACTCGGTCCATCTGCAGGTCCGGGTTGGTGACCAGCGCGACGTCGACCAGGTCGGCGAGCAGCGCGGGGATCGGGGCGTCGTCGGCGACGGTCTCGATGCGTACGTCGATGTCCGGCTCGCGCTCGCGGAAGGCGCGCAGGACGGGCGGCAGCCACGGCAAAGTGGTGCTGCACTGGGCGGTGAAGCGGACCCGCCGGCCGCGACCGTCGCGGATTTCCCGCAGATCGCGGGAGGCCGACTCCAGTTCGGCGAGGATGTGACGGGCGGCGACCAGCAGTCGGCGGCCCGCCGTATTGGGCACAAGCCGGCGGCCCTTGCGGTCGAAGAGCTGCATGCCGAGGCGGCTCTCCAGCCGGGTGAGCCGCTGGCTGAGCGCTGGCTGGCTGACGTACAGGCGCTCAGCGGCGGCCGTCAGCGACCCCGCCTCGGCGGTGGCGTCGAGGAGCTCCAGGTCACGCAGATCCACATCCATAACCTGGGATTATCACACGCTTCAATTTACGTCGTGGTGTTATGAGTTGAGTGTTCGTAGGTTCTGGGGTGTCAGCCGGACGTATCAGTCCGCCGATCTGCCCCGAAAGGCACCCATCATGACCATGACAACTGCTCTCATCACCGGATCCTCCAGCGGCATCGGCCTGGAGATCGCCCGGGCCTTCCTGGCGGGCGGCGCGAACGTCGTCATGAACGGACGCGACGCCGACCGCCTCGCCAAGACCGCCGCCGACCTCGGCCAACCGGAGCGGACCGCATGGGTCGCGGGCAGCATCGCCGAGCGGGCGACCGGCGAGGCCCTCGTCGGCACGGCCCTGGAGCGCTTCGGCCGCATCGACGTCCTGGTCAACAACGCGGGCACCTTCGCCTCCAAGCCCTTCACCGAGGTCACGGAGGCGGAACTCGACGACTTCCTGACCGGCAACCTCAAAGGCACCTACCTCACCACCCAGGCCGTGGTGCGGGCGCTTCGCGCGCAGGGCGAGGGCGGCAGCATCATCAACATCGGCACCGTCTTGGTGGACCACGGGCTGGCCGGCTTCCCGGCCAGCGCGCCGGTGGCCAGCAAGGCCGGCGTGCACGGGCTGACCACGAGCCTCGCCGCCGAGCTGGCAGCCGACGGGATCCGCGTCAACCTCGTCTCGCCCGGCATCATCCGCACTCCACTGCACGAGGGCACCGACGTGGACAGCTTCGGCGGGCTCGCCCTCCTCAACCGGGTCGGAGAGGCATCCGAGATCGCCGAGGCGGTGCTGTACCTCGCGAGCGCCGGCTTCGTGACGGGCCATGCGCTGCGCGTCGACGGCGGCCACGTCACCGGTCGCTCCTGACCTCCGGGCCACGAGCGGAAGTCCGCTGGCCCGCCCCGTATGCCAGCGCCGGCGCCGACGACGACCGGTCGATGCGTATCGAGGCGTTCGAGGCGATGGCGACATTTCGAGACGGCCCGAGTAGCTGCCACCGAGCCGAACAGTGACGGGATATGCCTCGGGCGGTCGCAACCCGCCCCATAGGTGATCTTGCGGGCGGTTGCCGGCCCTGAGGAGAGGCACCTTTCGGCCCTTTATGTGACTGGTCGTCGATGGTCTTGTGAGGCGGGGTGCGTAATGTCCCGCCTTGCCCGCGCCCGTTGGGGCCGGCAGACAGAGGGTGGGGGCTGATGACCAGCAAGAGCACGACTCCCGAACAGCGTGTGGAGCGGTTGCGGGGGCTGCTGACTGGTCAGCGTTCGCAGGACGGGGCCGGGCGGGCTTTGGCGGCGGGCAAGGCACCTACGGCAACATGCTGCTGGGTGCGATGCTGCAGGGTGCCGACCGGGTGCGGCGCACACCCGCGACGATGGAAGCACACGACCTCGGAGACCGGGCATCCTGGGATGAGACAGGAGTACGTAGCCTTTCGCCCCATCGGCAACCCCACCCGCCCCACAAGCGCCGACCACCTCCGCAACCTCACCTGCACCGCAGCCCGACACTCCGAGAATCCGTTGATAAGCGGGCAGGCCAGATGAAAACGACCTCTAAGACGTCATCTCATTTGGTCAGTCTGCGGTAGCAGATGAGGGTGCAGGCGATGCTGGTGAAGGCAGGAAGTGTTCGGCTTTGCGTTCGTAGCGTCGGTGGAAGCGGCGGCAGCCGGCGAGCCACGCCATGGTGCGTTCGATGGTGCAGCGGTGGCGTCCGAGCCGCTGCGAGGACTCGATTCCCTTGCGGGCGATGCTGTGCTTGATGCCGCGCTGACGTAACCATTTCCGCAGGTGGGCGTAGTCGTAGCCCTTGTCTGCATGGAGCTTGGCGGGCTTGCGCCGTCGGCGTCCGCGGCGTGAGCGGATGGGCGGGATGCCGCGGACGAGGGGTTCGAGGGCCTGGCTGTCGTGGAGGTTCGCCCCTGAGATTCCGACAGACAGGGGCAGACCGGTCCGCTCGCCAATCAAGTGGATCTTTGAGCCGTACTTGCCCCTGTCGACAGGATTCGGACCTGTCAGGTCCCCCTTTTCAGGGCTCGCATGTTGACGGAGTCGATCGCGCAGCGGGACCAGTCCAGCTCACCGCGGGCGCCGAGCTCGTCGAGGACCAGGTGGTGGAGCTTGGCCCACACCCTGGCCTTCGTCCATTCGGAGAAGCGCCGGTGGGCTGTCGCCCCCGACGGCCCGAACGATGCCGCGGGCAGCTGCTGCCAGGTACAGCCCGAGGTGGCGACGAACACAATCGCCGCCAGCACCTCCCGGTCGCCATGCCGACGCCGGCCACCGCCCTGAGGCCGCGACGGCGCCTCCGGGACCACCCGCTCGAACAACACCCACAACTCATCCGGCACCAGCCGTTCAACAATCCCCGCCACGACCGACAGCCTACCTAATCCGCCAAATGAGACGACGTCTAAAGACGTGCAGGACATCACCCGCTACCGCGCTCCTGAACGTCCCTCTGGCCGTAACAGTCCGCCCGTCCGCCAGCCGAAACCCCCCGGCGGCGTGTTTCACCCCGATGGCGTAGTGATCGATCGCTGGGCGGGCGGGCGTCCTGCGAACGGGTGACGCTGACAGTCGGGCGTCATTCCCGCGACGCCGGACCGTCGCGCCCGTGCCGCCGCTCAGACCGGCACCGGCACCCGCGCAGGTCACCGCGATGCCACATAAACGGGGTGTCCGATGAAACTGAAGATACTTGCAGCGTCAGCCGCCGTGTTGTGCGGCCTGGGCGCGATGGGGCCGATACCGGCCGCCGCCGCGCACGAGCCCGCTGCGCCGGCGCCGGCCTCCCAGGCCAAAGGGCCCAGATGCGCCTCGTCCGTCCCCCCGCCGGGCACGGGCTCACAGATCAGCGCCGCCGATGCCGACGCCTTCGTAAGGGCCCACAACGACGCACGCCAGGCGGCCCTCCAGAAGTACAACCCCTCCTTCCCCCTGGTGTCCGTGAGGTGGGATCCCCAGCTCGCCTGCGACGCGCAGGCCTGGGCCGACGACCCCGCCTCCAGCCAGGACGGCAAACTCGTCCACAGCAGTAGGGACACGAACGGCAACGAGGGCGAGAACCTGCTCCACGCCTTCCCCGGCCCGGCGAAGCCGCTGATGGCCATGGACCCGGGGGTCGGGTTCAGCTGGATGGCCGAGAAGGCCGCGTTCGACGCGGACAACAACGCGCCGGTCGACAGCAACGCTCCCCGCGCGTGGGGCCACTACTCGCAAATCGTGTGGATGTCTCCCCAGTCCTCCACCACGGCGATCGGCTGCGGCGTGAAGGAAGGCGTGCCCGTAAACGGAAACACGGGATGGATCCTCGTGTGCCGGTACTCCGCCGCGGGCAACATCGGCGGGCAGCGCGCCATTCCCCCCGGCAGCAGCCCGGTACCGCCGCCGCCGAAGCCGCCGTTCGCGACCGGGGTCCCGGTGGCGATGGCGAAGCAGAACGACAACCTGCTGACGGCGCTGGCGGTCGACAAGCAGGGCGCTTTGAACGTGGCGTGGGTGGTCGGTACCCAACCGTGGCACGACCCGGTGCGGTTCGGCCCGGCGGTGTTCCCGCCGGGGGCCCCGGTGGCGATGGCCAAGCAGAACGACAACCTGCTGACGGCGCTCGCCGTCGACAGGGACGGCTTCCTGAACGTGGCGTGGGTGGTCGGTACCCAACCGTGGCACGACCCGGTGCGGTTCGGCCCGGCCGTCTTCCCTGAGGGGGCACCGGTCGCCATGGCGAAGCAGAACGACAACCTGCTGACCGCGCTGGCCGTCGACAGGGACGGCTTCCTGAACGTGGCGTGGGTGGTCGGTACCCAACCGTGGCACGACCCGGTGCGGTTCGGCCCGGCCGTGTTCCCGCCGGGGGCCCCGGTGGCGATGGCCAAGCAGGCGAACGATCTCCTCACAGCGCTGGCGGTGGACAAGCAGGGCGCTTTGAACGTGGCGTGGGTGGTCGGTACCCAGCCCTGGCACGACCCGGTGCGGTTCGGCCCGGCCGTCTTCCCTGAGGGGGCACCGGTCGCCATGGCGAAGCAGAACGACAACCTGCTGACCGCGCTGGCGGTCGACAAGCAGGGTGCCCTGAATGTCGCCTGGGTGGTCGGCACCCAGCCGTGGCACGACCCGGTGCGGTTCGGCCCGGCCGTGTTCCCGCCGGGGGCCCCGGTGGCGATGGCGAACCAGGCGAACGATCTCCTCACAGCGCTGGCCGTCGACAGGGGCGGTGCCCTGAACGTGGCATGGGTGGTCGGTACGCAGCCGTGGCATGACCCGGTGCGGTTCGGCCCGCCCGTCTTCCCGGCCGGAACACCGGTCGCCATGGCCAAGCAGGCGAACGATCTGCTGACAGCGCTCGCCGTCGACAAGCAGGGCGCCCTGAACGTGGCGTGGGTGGTCGGTACGCAGCCGTGGCATGACCCGGTGCGGTTCGGCCCGCCCGTCTTCCCGACGTCGTAGCGGCCCCGGCCAGAACGGGGCCAAGGGCGCCGAGGGAGGTGAGCCCCGGGCCGGGTGGGTGTCGAGGACCGTATCGACACCCACCCGGCCCGGTTCACCGTCGCGCGAAGGGGGCGACGGGGTTCTTGAGGTTGCCGATCAGCTGGAGGACCGCCGACGGTCGGTGAGATCGACCATCTGCCGGTTGTTGCGCAGCTGGAGCCGGTTCAGGCAGGACAGCTGGAACTCCGGCGTGAAGAGGTCGTAGCGGGCGAAGCGGTCCGCCAGCTCCGGCATCGACTCCTGGTAGGCGTGGGCGCAGTCGACAACCGCCCGCCAGAAGGTCTCCTCCTCGCAGATCCCCTCCGCCGCCAGGATCGGGCCCAGGAAGCGGAAGAAGCAGTCGAAGACGTCCGTGAAGATCGACAGGAGCTTCATGTACTGGCCGTCCGCCCGGATCCGCTCGACCGCCGACGGCAGGACCGCGTCCGGGGCCATGTCAAGCACGAGGGAACCAGATCACGCTGTGGACCGAGGAGCAGTTCGAGAAGAACGGGGCCTGTGCAACATCGCCCGGAACATCAAGAACGGCCGCCCGGCCGACGACGACGGGGAGTAGACGATGGTCAGCTCGCTCGGGGACAGCCTGGACCTCGCCCTGGAGAAGGCGTTCACCCGCCCCGCCCCCAAGCGCGCCCAGGCGCAGATGAAGTACCTGGTCAAGCAGCTCAAGTCCACCAAGGCCGCCGCCGAGGCACTCGGGGTGTCCCAGCGCACCGTGGAGCGGTACGTCAAGGGACAGCTGAAGCGGCCCCCGACATCGCGGACGGCCTCACCGCGACCGCCACCGCCCACACCATCGCCCCCGCCCGGCGAGATGCCGGAGAGCAGATCGTGACCGACTTCCGCCTCACCGCACAGCACACCGACGGCGACCTTGCCCTGGCCCACGTCGCCGGCGAACTCGACATGGCCACCGCCCCCCACCTGCGCGCCCAGGCACTGGCCCTGATCGAACAAGGCCAGCGCCACCTGATCCTGGACCTCGCAGCCGTCACCTTCTGCGACTCCTCCGGCTTCAACGCCCTGATCGGTATCCTCCGCTGCGCCAAGACCGCTGACGGGACCCTGGTCCTCGCCGCCGTCCCCGACCGCCTTGAGCGGCTGCTGGACCTCACCGGCCTCAGCGCCCTGCTACCCGCCCACCCCACCGCCGCCCACGCCCTCGTCGCGCGCACCCCCAGCCAAGACAGGGCCACCGCGTAACCTCTCCCGCGGTGGCCGTCGGGAAAAGGCGGCCACCGCAGCCGTAAGGGATGGCGCCGTCCCTAGCCAACAAGCCTCAACTACCCGACCACCCCTGAGTGTGCCTGGATCGGATCAGCCGGCGGCGGCCTGTTCGGCGGCCAGTGTCGGCGTACTCGGCAAAGTGCTCAGCCGGGTACATGTGAACGTGCTCGGCATGGCGATGGCGGCTGGACGTGGGAGACACAGATCGGTGGTCCGTAAATCCGGGTGACATGCCTCGATTGCGTCGGCATCATTGATCGGTTGTCCTGCCACGTCCGATTTCGGGGGTACACCACGTCCATCCACCAAGAACTTCGAGCCTGGTCGCTGCCGTGGTCCGAGGCCGACCCTCGTCGGAACGCCTTTGCTTGGGACGACGACGAGGAGGCCCGGGTCACGGCGCTGCTCGCCCGGATGACACCTCCTGCTGGTGTCGATCGGCTGGAGAACTTCCGCTTCATACGCGATGTGACCGCGCTCCTGGCGTCGCGCTACGGCCGCTGGAGCTGCGGCTGGGACTGGTCAACCCACAACGGTGGACCTGTTGCCGCCTGGTGCTGCGACGCGCATTCGGTCGGAGAGGCGGAGGAGACCGCCGCGCGGGTGGTGGTCTCGCTGCTGGAATGGCGCGGGTGGCTGGAGGATGTGGCCGAGCGGTTCGAGCAGCTTGCCCCGCACCCCGGTGCGGATACCGAGGACCGCAGTTGGCATCTGGAGCGTGCGGCGACCCGCTTGGTCACTGCGGTCGTGGACCGCACCCACGCCGAGTCCGCCTGGTACGGGCTCTGCAACACGACGCTGACCTGGTTTCTGTCCTCCACTGGCCTGGGGCCGGAGGAGGCGGAGAAGGCGGTGGAAGCCGCGATCGGCGGCCGGTTCAAGAGTTGGGCCGAGCCCGCTCCGACCTTGGTCGACGCGGTGGGCGAGGACCTGGCGGTCCACCTCACCGGTCGTGGGTTCTACCGTGAGCGATGACGCACTGGCCCTATGGTGCCAGGTCAGGGATCAGGTCGACTGGTGCTCGGCTGCGACGACGAGCTCGGCGCCCGTGCGGTCGGCCGTCGACGGACTCGCCGCCTGGTTCGACGGCCCAGTCCGCCACCGCGACCCAGACCGCGCCGACCGGCTGCTCGCCGCGATGACCCTCTCCCGCGCCGCGGCCGCGCAGGGAGAACCGCTCACCCCGGCCCTGCTCGACGACTGGCAGAAGCAGGTCCTCGGCATGCCCGAAGTGCGCCTGCGTCAGGGCGACGCCTTCGCCAAGGCCGGCCGGGAACGTTACGGGCTGACGCCGCACACCTGGCGGGACTTCGCTGCCTGCCTGCGCCAGAGCACGGACCGGTCAGTGCCTTTGCCCGCCCGTGCGGCCCGGGCGTATCTCGACATCGCCTTCTTCCACCCCTACCCGGACGGCAACGCCCGCTTGGCCTTGCTGGCACTCGCCCACGTCCTGGAGGTGGAGGGAGTGCGTCTGGACGAAGTGGGGCCGCTCCAGACCACTCGCTACGCAGACGACCCGGCCGGCGCCCTTGACCTCACGGCTCTAATCTCCGTACTGATCCGCGCCACCGACCGTCGGGCAACCGCAGCGGCGTAGTGGGAGAAGTCGTCGCTGCCGCTACAGCTGAGCACATTCAGCTGTACGCGGCTGAGCACCTTCCTGCGTACGGCGACAGTGAGTCCCCTCCAGGGGTGTGACTGGCAGTTCACCGCACGGGCCCCTGGCAGAATCTCCGCGTGATTCAGAAGAAGCTCGACGCGCTCGCGCAGATGATGGACGAGTACCGCGCCATGCCGTTCCCGAACGGGTTCCGCGGCCTGGACGTTGAGGACCAGGACATGGTCATGCTCGACGCGGGCACCGCCGGCTACGTCTATCGCGTCCTCGAGGGCCCCCTCCCCGAACCGTCCCGAGGAGGCTTGATCAGGTTGGTGGGGGTGTTCGAGAAGGTTCTTCCGGCGATCAGCGACGAATACGCGAGCAATTACTACACGCAGGCACGCGACGTGGCTGCGCTGGCTGCCGAGATCGAAGCCATGCGTGACAAGTAGTCCTCTGACGGGGAACGTTCGCCAGGCTGACGGTCGTGGCGGTTGGATGTGCGGTGACACGTCCGATCCGATCGCTGGAGGTGCGGTGGCCGAGCCTGTCCGAGTGCGAAGGCTGACAGGACATCGCCCGCGACAAGACGCTGGCCTGGCTCGAGGACACGGTCGCGGAGATCCGGTGGAAGAGCCTCGGCAAGCAGCGCCAGCCGATCAGGGACGGGCTGATCGTCGCGGTGTTCCGCCACTACGAGTCCCGGGCGGCCGAGACGAAGCCGCTCCTGCACGACCATGCGGTGGCCTCGATCCGCGCCCGGCGTCCGGACAGGGCAGGGACGTGGGGCAACCTGTCGGCCGACTCGATGCTCGCCAACATCGTCGCGGCCGACACCCTCTACACCCTCCACTTCATGGAGGAGGTCTCGGCCCGGCTCGGGTGGGCGTGGGAGCTGCGTGAGGTGACGCCCGGCCGCCGCCCGGTCATGGAGATCGCCGGGATCGACCAGCGGCTCATCGGCTGGCAGTCCACCCGCCGCCAGCAGATCGAGGACGCGCTCCCCGTCTTGGAGGCCGCGTACGAAGAGCGGCAGGGGCACCCGCCGGGGGAGCGGGCCGCCTACGGGCTGGCCTGCCAGGCCGCCGACTGGTGACGATGCCGGGCATCGTCCACCGAGCGGACCGCCCGATGCCGACACTGGGTGGAGCCCATCGAGTGGACTCCACCCAGTGGGCGCCACTCCACTCAGTGGTACTCCGCAGGTGGAGTACCACTGCGGTGCGCACCGATTGACGCTGGGCTCCACTCTCGTGCGCACCACGATGGTCCGCACTGAGCCTGCGCCAACTTGAAGTCGCTGGTCAAAGGGCTGGTGTGACCGGATCTCGTGGTGCTCGCGCTGGTCGTGGGCGGCTGTCTGAGGAGTAGATCGTCTGTCAGCGGTCGGCTGGTCGTCTTCCGTTCGCTGTGGCGGGGCAGCCTTCTACGAGCCGGTGAATGCTCGGGTGTCGAGCCGGTTCAGCGGTCCGGCGATCCGGTCTGCTTGGGAGCCAGTCGGCATATGAAGCCCGGAGCCGCCCCTACCAACTAGCGGTCCGGCGCAATCGTGGAAGATGGAACCCATGACAGGGGACGCGAGCGAGATCGTTTTGAGCAAGCAGGACCTTCGTGAGATCGCCGCGTTCGCTGCGACCTGTGCTGAGGCGGCGCTTGAGGTATTCGAGGCCGATCAGCCGGACGACTCGCGGCCTCGAGACGCTATCAGTGCCGCGTGGGAGTTCGCTCGGGGCGGCGAACGCGGGAAGTCTCTGCGCGACACAGCATCGGCGGCCCTCAAAGCGGCCAAGGACGCGGACACTGCGGCTGCCCGAGAGGCAGCGTGGGCTGCGATGTCTGCGGCAGGCGCCGCCTACCTGCATCCGTTGGCCAAGGCCACCCAGGTCAAGCACATCCTCGGAGCTGGCGCTTACGCGGCCAGAGCGGCCGAACTTGTCGCCGGCGACGATCGGAGCGTTGGTGCTGAAAGCATCGAGCAGACGGTGCATCGTGCGACACCAGTCGTCATTGACGTGCTCGAACGCTTCCCGGCGGCGCCGAGTGGCGGCGGACGGGTTGGTGAGTTGATCCGCATGCTGGACGCTGACCTTCGTTCACTCACCATCGCTGAGTGACTTTCAGCGTCCAGGCGGAGCGGCCTCACATCCGTCAGCGGTTGACTTCGAGGTTTGTCAGGACAAGCAGAGCGCGCAGGAGGCGGGTCGCGCGGGCGGGGTCGGTGCGGAGCTTGGTGAGGGTTCGCCAGTTCTTGAGGTGGGCGAAGCCGTGCTCGACCGGTGCGCGCCCGACGGCGAGGACGCGGTTGGCTTCCTTCTGACCTGGGGTGAGTTTGTGGGTGCGGCTGGCGTGAAAGCCGGTGACGATCACGGGGGCGCATACGTCGTTGTCCAGGCCGCGGAAGCCGAGGTCCGCGAGGGCTCCGAGGCCGGCTGCTCGCAGGTGGGCCAGGATGTGGTCGTGGCGGGCTGCGGTGACGTCGTGGGTGCGGCCGGGCCGGGCTGCAGATATCCACGTCAGGCGGCGGCTCTTCTCATCGGTCAGGGCAAGGAAGTGCAGGCCGTGACGGCGGTGTTTACCGGAGTAGTTGCGGCGGTTGTCCCTTCCGGTGCGGCGCTGGGTGGGGATGAGGGTGCCGTCGATCAGGACGACCTCCCCGCCCTGCTTGGCGATCTTCTTCAGGGCGCGGTCCAGGCGCGGTGCCTGCGCGGCGAGCAGGGTGATCAGCTCGTCGCGCCAGCGGCGGATGGTGGACTCGGACACGTTGTTGCCGCTGGCCATGTCGGCCAGGCGCTGGTCGTGGCGCAGTACGGCCAGAACGATCACCGCGATCTTCCCCGGCGGCAGGATCCTCCATCGGGACCGGATCGCCTTCAGATGGCGCCTGAGCAGATCGGCGAGGTGGTTGACGGTGCGCGTGGACAGTGGCAGACGGCACTGGTAGACAAGCGGGCAGGTGCCCTCGGCGAGCTCTTTGGTATTCGTCACACAATATCAACGGCCGCCAGAGGTTGGCGGGTTACGTCTGTTCCAAGCCGCCTCGAGTGGCGGCATTCCTGGTCACAGGCGGGTGGTGAACCGGCCGTCGGGCAGTTTCCGCAGCCAGCCACGATCGAGGAGTTTGATCAGTTTGCTCCGTAGCGGTTCGAGCTTGGCCTTCACGCTGACGTCCACCCCCACTACCTCGTCGACCTCACGGGCCATGACCGGTCCGGCGGCCTGCCGCACGGCGGCGATGATGCGCTGGTAGTCCCAGGGAAGGGAATCCTCCTCCGCGCCCGGCTCGCGGTGCGGGATCAGCATCACCGCCCGTCCGCCCACCTGCCCCGGCATCGGCCGGGCTGAAGAACGCTCCTCAGCGAGCTGCCTGGTCATCCGTTCAAGGACGCGTTCGACGACGGCGAGTTCGTCTCGCTCGGCCCGCACTTCCGCCAGCTGGTCGGCCAGCTGCTCTTCACGTTCGTCCAGTTTCGGGCGCCGCGCGGTGATCCGTTCCAGCAGCTCGTGATCCAGCATGCACAGATCGTAAAAGGCCGTTGATGGGGTTTTCCGGAAAAGGGTGTGACCGAGCCTCCGTGACGACTACGGCTGCAATTCGATGGTCACGTCCAGCCTGCTGCCCTGAGCACCGATACGGCGACGTCAGTGACGGAGTCTGTGCCGACATCGACGATGAAGTCGTCGACTGCGGACCGGCTGAGGATTCCGTCCAGTTCACCGGACCGGTTCAGATGCCATTGCAGTGCTTCGGGCTCGCTGTCGTGGCGTTGGGCCAGTCGCTGGTGGATGATCGACAGCTCAGCCTGGAGCCGACAGACCGAGAGTTCAGCACCCACGGCATCGGCCAGTAGCTTCCTCTCGTCCTGGTCCTCAATCACACCAGCGAGGACGAGGCGCGTCGCCCCGGCATCGAGATAGTGACCGGTGACGCTTCGCAGATTCCGCAGCAGCATGCCGAAGTTGAAACGGTCACCGGGAGGCGCAGGCCACGACTTGCGCAGCCAGTCGAGATCGACGACGGCGTGAGGGACCCCGGCATCGGCGAGAAGGTCGCCCAGGGCCTCGGCAACGGTTGTCTTGCCCACGCCGACAGTGCCGTTGAGGAGGAGGGCGTGAGCGTCCCGAGGGCTGTCTGCGTGCATCTCGGCATCGTACGTCGAACAGCTCGGGCTTCGGAGTCACGCTTGTCACTGGTCGGGAAACGCACGTCCGGCACCGAATCGAGCACCGAAAACCTGGCAACCAACCGCTGACGGACGATCTACGGCGCGGACAGCCGCCCACGACCAGCACGAGTACCCCGAGGATCGATCACACCAGCCCTTTACTGTCACCTGCACCCGGTGCGCCGACCTTCCGGCAGAAGGACGACCCGAAGACGTCCCCCCCGCCATCACCGCGCTCGACGAAGCCCTCTGGGTGGGACGCGCGGCCCGTATCCACGTCATCTTCGACGGACGGCCCCAGGCCACCGTCCTCGAAGGGGCGGCTCACGAGCTGTTTGCCACGGTGATCCTGGCGCGGTTCACGGCCGACACCTGGCAGCGCCTCGCCCCGATGGCCGGCCGCGCCCCGAAGCAGAGCCCGCACCCGGGCCGCTTCCACGTCATCCAGCAGGACACCACCCACGAAACGCACGCGGTCCTGATGACCAACGCCGACGTCGTCAACTGGCTCACCGACCCCGAGGACAACGAGAGCTGACCCCGAGTCGGACACACCACGGGCCCCGGGGGATCCCCGGAGCCCGTGGATGGTCCGACGGGACCGGTACCGGCACGTCACGTGGCGGCCGTCCGGGTCTCCTCCAGGCTCGATGTCGGACCTGTTCCGTACGCTTGGCGAGGTACTTGAGACAGGAGGGCAACGTGGCCCGCAACGGCATCAACAAGCGGGAGACCGACAAGTTTGCAAGGGACCTGGTCAAGGAGACCAACAAGAGTCTGGAGCGGGCTCAACGACGGAATCCTCCTCGCGTCTCCACACGGATCGAAGCTACCTCCGGCGCTGTCCCCGGCGGTGAGGTGACCGAGAGCAACGGCTTTCTGGCCCGGATGTTGTTGTGGCTGGATGGCCACGCGAGGCAGACCGGGCGGCGTTCATCGACGTCAACTCCTTCGCTGAAGAACTCCAGCTGGAGGACGAGGACCCGGCCATCCTGGCCTTCCAGCTCGACCAGCAGGGGCTGGTGCATCTCCTTCGCACTGCGGGGACCACGAAGCTCGTCCGTCTCAGCGACTCCGGCCGCGTCGCCGTGCGCCAGCTGAAGGACCTGCAGAAGGACCGCGCCGCCCGGATCCAGCACACGATGGACGCCCTGCTGCGGTGGCTCTTCGACACCGTCAGTGACCAGACACCCGTCGACCCGGCCCTGTTCCTCGCGACCCCCGGCTCCTACTTCGCCGGAACCGAGATCAGCGCCTCCGAGCTGCACCAGGCTCTCGCCTACCTGGCGGAGCACAAGCTCATCGAACACATCGACACCGACCCGGCCACGGTCGCCATCACACCTCAGGGCACCCGCTGTGCCCTGGCAGGAGGAAGCGTGCAGGACCACGTCAACCAGCCCCGCCCCGGCACCAGGTACAACAACTTCATGCCGAACGCCAAGGGCGTCATCATCGGCGAGCAGCAGCACTTCACCCAGAACAACACCGAGGGCGTCGACCCCACGCTGTTCGCCCAGCTTGCCGGGTACGTCGGTCAGGTCAGCAGCACCCTGGATATGCCCGACGCAGACCGCGCCGAGCTGGAACGTGTCGCTCAGGACCTTCACGACGAGGCGACTTCCGAAAACCCCGAGCCTGGCCGCCTGCGCCAGGTACGCCAGCCGCCGTCCCGGTCCTGGCGTACACATGGGATGCGGGCGACTACGTACCAGGTACCGGCCTTCAACACGAGCCCGTACGGCTCCACCACCCGGGTCGCCGTGGAAGGCGGTGAGCCGTCCCGGCCGGGCCGCTCGTACGCCAGCTCGACGGCCCGGTCGGCCCAGACGGCGCGGGCCAGGTCCGGGAGCAGTTCGGGCGTGGACGGCTCCCGGAACCAGGCCGGGGCGTCGAGGTGGAAACGGCGCGCCGCCGATTCGGCTGCCTCGCGCACCGACGGGAGCAGGGTCGCGGTCAGCTTGAGCCGGGCAGTGTGCGCCGCGTCGCACAGGCCCAGGTCCTGCAAGGCCGTCGGCAGCCCCGACAGGAACAGGGTTTCCGCCTCGCTCGGGTGGAGCGTGGTGAGCCGGGTCCGGCAGCCCGGGGCCAGGAAGTACCCACCCGCCCGGCCGCGCTCCGACCGGACGGGGACTCGGGCCTCCTGCAGCGCCTGGACGTCGCGGATCACGGTTCGCTCGGAGACCTCCAGCTCGCGGGCGAACGCGGCGGTCAGGCCGGGGTTCGACTGCAACAGGAGAGCCATACGGATCAGGCGGGCTGCACGCATGATCCGAGCATCACCGCTCCGGCCGGCGAACGCGGCACCGGCGGTGCCCCGCGCACGGGCAGAGGCCCCTGCCGGCTCCCGGGGCATCGCCGCTGGGATACGAAGACCTCCGCGCGAAGCCTCCGCGCGCGGTGGGGTTCCACCCGCACCGGAGGTCTTCGCCACCAGGGTCCCGTCGAGTGCCGACGACGCCGCCTAGCGGCGGGTGTCCACCACCGCCAGGAGTTTGCCGCTGGTCGGGCTGCGGTCCAGCGAGGCACCGTCGACCGCCTCGACCACCAGGTCCAGCAGTCGTTCGGTCACCGCCGCGCGGAGTTCCGGGTAGCCGCTCAGGAAGACCTCCCGGAGCCGCTCCGGGTCCGTCGTCCCGCCGCGCTCCACCCGCACGGTGAGCCGCTCGCGCGCGTCCGCCGCGTCCAGCCGTACCTGCAACTCGCCCCGGTGGCCGCCCTGTTCCGCGGCCAGGGTCAGGATGCGGCGCTGGTTGAGGAAGTAGGTCGCCACCCGCATCACGTCACCGGTGCGTCCCATCAGCTCGAAGCGCGGCGCGTGCCGACCGCAGGCGCACCGGCCCGGGACTTCCCGCCCGAGGTCGCCTATCAGGTACCGGCCCAGTTGCTGGCCGCGCCGGGCGTGCGTGGTGAAGGCCAGCCGGCCCGTCTCGCCCGGGGCCACCGGCCGGTCCTCGGTCAGGTCGACGATCTCCATCGTGTGCAGGTCGGCGTGCAGGTGGTGCACGCCGCCGGAGCTCTCGGTGCACTGGTACCCGAGCGGACCGAGGTCGGTGCTGCCGTAGGTGATCGAGTGGACGACCTCGATGCCGAACCTTTCCTTGAGGGCGCTGCGCTGCTCCCGCGTGAAGTGCTCGCCACCGTAGAAGATCTTACGCAAGCCGCCGTACGCGCGCAGTGCGTCCTCCTCCGCGTGCAGGAGCTGCCAGAGGTAGGAGGGCATCCCGAACAGCGTGTCGGCCCCGTGGTCGATGAGGGCCCGGGCGGTGGCGCTGTGGTCGGGCCCGGCGGACAGGGGCAGTTGGACTCCGCCCAGGCGTTCCAGCACGGAGAAGAAGCTGATGAAGCTGCCGTACATGGCGCCGCAGTAGAACAGGTTGGCGGTGCGGTCCCCGACCGGGTCGTAGCCCGCGGCGAGCAGGCCGCGGGCGGCGGCGTGCATCTGGGTGTCGTAGTCGTCGTAGCTGAAGACCGACAGCGCCGGCGCGCCGGTACTGCCGCCGCTGCGGAAGAACAGCTCGGCGTCGGCCCGCGCCAGGTGCCTACCCCGCTCCTGTACGTCCTCCTTGCCCAGGAGGGGTCCCGTGGGCTGCGGCAGGACGAGGGGTCGGGCGAGGTCGTCGAGGCAGGCGGTGGTCGCGAAGCGGGCCGGGTCGGCATGCACCGCCACGCGGCGGCTGTAGCGCTGCAGGGCGTACACGCCGTCGTGGGGTTCACCCGCGTAGCTGTCCAGCATGGAG
Source organism: Streptomyces sp. NPDC046557 (assembly GCF_040645975.1). Lineage (NCBI taxonomy): Bacteria > Bacillati > Actinomycetota > Actinomycetes > Kitasatosporales > Streptomycetaceae > Streptomyces > Streptomyces sp. NPDC046557. Next base: position 21,483 of record NZ_JBEYZH010000024.1, on the reverse strand, counting down.
CCGACCGGCGTCACCCGGGTGACGCCCGCGGCCAAGGCGGTACGGGCGAGCTCGGCGATGTCGGTCGGGCTGCCCGCGAGGCCAGCCGTCTGCAGGTAGCGGCGCATCGGGCGCAGGGTGGCGATCATGCGCTTGCGGGGCAATGGTTTGACCCACACGCTGCGGTGCAGGGGTGAGGCGGCGAGCGGCGGGCGGATGTCGGCCATGACCCGCCACGAGCCGTCCGGGGCGGCGAACACACGCGTCAGGCCGAGGTGTTCCTCCAGCCGGGCCACCAGTTCGGTGGTGGTCAGCTCGGCCTCCTGGGCGGGGTCCGGGTCGTCCGCCCCGGCGGCGGACGCGCCCGGTGGCCGGGAGGCGAGGGCCGCGGCGAAGCGCTCGGCGAAGGCGAACACCTCGCCCTCGTCCTCGGTGTCGAGGTAGACGACCTGGGGGCTGGAGCACGCCTGCTGCTCGTGCAGGCACACGTCGGCCGCGAGGGCGTCGAGGGTGCCGGCGTCGGACCAGGCGTCGGCCGTGAGGTAGGCGAAGGAGATGCGGTGTCCCCACTCCACGAGCCGGCAGCCGGGCGGTACGTGAGCCGCCACCCCTTCGACGGCGCCTTCGCCGCCCCACACGGCCACGGCGTCCGCGGGTGCGCACATCAGGCGCAGCCACTCCTGCCTGGAGGACGGGAAGCGCAGCACGACGATCCGCGCTGCCAGTGCGCCGCTGGGGTCCAGGGCCGCGAGTTCGGCCATCAGGTGCTGGGTCAGCAGGGTGTCGGCGCTGCTGGTCTTGAGGATGTTGACGTTTCCGGCGAGCAGGCCTTCGACGATGCTGAGCGGTGCGACCGTCGCGCTGTTACCCGGGGCGATGTGCGCGACCAGGCCGACGGGGGCCCAGGCCTCGTAGACCGTCTCTCGCGGATCGGCCCGGTTCAGCCGGCCGGGGGTCGCGCTGCCGAGCTCCCGGCGAAGCTTGCGGGTGAGCTCGCGACGGCCGAGGGCGCCGCCGAGTTCAGCCAGGACGGCCGGGTCCTCCCCGTCGGGAAGGTGTGGGGCGAGCCGGGCGTGTACGGGGTGGGCCGGGTCGCACAGGGCGGTGGCGAGGGCGTCGCAGGCGGCCAGGACCGTCTCGGTCTCCAGGACCGAGACGAGCGCCGCCTCCACGGCGGCCGGCAGGTCGGCGAGGCGGCGCCCGGCCTCCTCGTCGCGGATGAAGGCGCCCTGCCAGTAGTGGTGCGCGACGCCGGCGTCGTGCCGGTCGTCCGGGGACGCAGCCCCGGTCCCGCAACCGTTCGCGGTGGGGGTCGCGGTGCCGGTCGCCGTCTGGATCTCGCTCACGCCATTCCCTTCATCAGTTCTGCTGCGGCCACCGCGCAGCTGCGGTTGCGGCTCACCCCGGCGCGGCCGTGGACGGTGAACCAGGGGGTCTCCAGCTCGCACCCACAGGCGTCCCCCGGCCGGAGGGAGGCGAGGTCGCCCATGACCACGCTCTGGGCCGGTACCGAGGTGATGTACGGCGACACGAGGTGCAGGTAGCCCGGCTCCCCGTAGGGCACGGGTTCGAGCGTGCGGGTGGACAGGATCGTCACCCGGGACCAGACGGGCGCGTGCAGCCGGTGGTGGTCGCACTCGATGTACGGGATGCAGTGCTCCACCGATCCGAAGGTGTCGCGGATCCGTTCACCGGGGATGCCGAGCTGCTCGGTGACGCGCGCGTACAGCTCCTCCTTGCCGATGCGCCGGTCGGCGTGTCCCTTCCAGCCGCCGCCGAGGACGACGAGGGACCCCTCGGGCAGGCGCAGCGGGGGCAGTCCCATGGACCGCATCCGCTCCAGGGTGAAGAAGAGGAAGGCGGGGAAGCCGAGGATGCGGACCGGGGCGTCCTCCCGCTCGAAGCGGCGCAGCGCGGCGATGCAGCCGAAGGGGTCGAACTCGTGGTCGCCGCCGGTGTTGCGCAGGGCGTACTCGACGCTGCGTGCCGGGGCGAAGTCGCACAGGTAGTTGTCGGTGAAGGCCGTCCCGAGGTTCAGGGACGGGGCCGGTTCGTAGCTGTACAGGAGGTAGTTCACCTCCTGGTCCGGGGTGATCCACCCGTTGCGCTCGAAGATCCGGGCGACCATGCGCTGCGCGGAGCGGATGGTCCAGTGGTCGAAGAACATCTGCGACTTCTGGCCGGTGGTTCCGGAGGAGGTCAGGTGCAGCTCGACCTCCTCGCGCGGGATGGAGAGCACCTCGTGCCGCTTGAAGAAGTTGGCGTGGACGAGCGGGGCCCGGTACGGGTGCGCCTCGGGGGTGGCTTCGTACAGGGAGCGGAAGAACGGGGAGCGTTCGGCGTGCCAGGCGTTGGTCTCGGCCATGGCGGCGGCGAACAGCGCGTCCTGCTCGGGCCCGTGGGCATAGGGGTCGGTCAGGTCGCACAGCTGTTGTACGTGCGGCAGGAGGGCCGGGTCGGGTACGGCGACCGGCGCGAGATGGGGGTTCATGGGGCAACCTCGGGTGGTGTGGGCAGGTGGGTCGACGCCCAGGCCGACACGTAGCAGTCCAGATACGGCTGGAGGGACGGTTCGACGGCGACTCCGCGGAAGTCGATCCGCTCGCTGGAGCGGGATAGGACGGCGTAGTCGTGGAAGCCGTCCCCGTCCGCGCGCATCGCCGGGTACAGGGCTCCGGCGACGAAGCCCTGGGCCAGGAAGGCGCTGAGGGCTTCCGTGTGGGCGAGGGGGACCAGGGCTTCCACGTAACCGGCTCCGGCCCGGGCCAGGGCGCGGGTGACGGGTGCGAGGTGGGCGGCGGCCGCCGCGGGGTCGGGGTGGGCGGTCAGCAGCGAGCAGTACCCGCCGGCGCGGTTGAGATAGGCGTACACCTCCAAGCGGCCGTCTTCGGGGGTGAGCAGTACGTTCGGGGTGTGCAGGGGGTAGAACCAGCCCTCGGCGTCGGGGAAACGCTCGCGGAAGCGGCGTCGTACGAAGGCCGGTGCCTCGATCATCTCCAGCCGTTCCGCGGCCCCTTGGGGAGCGGGTTCCCGGAGCGGGCGTGAAACGGCCCTGACCCCGGGGTAGGAGATGCCGAGCGCGTCCTCGCAGGTGCGCAGCAACGGCATGACGGGTGCGGGGACTTCGGCGACTGGGATCCGGCGGGTGAGCACCCCCGCGGAATGACGCGCGTAGAGTGCGAGGCTCTCGCGGCTGCTGAGGTCCACCGCGTTGGGCAGGATGCCGAGCGGGCGGAAGCCGTTGCGGGCGACGACTCGCTGCGGCCCGGCGCTTACGGTGCGCACGGTCGCGTAGACCGAGTCCAGCCGCCCGGTGTCCAGCATCTCGGTGCACAGGGCCCCGGTCAGCGCGGCGGCCAGGCCCCCCGAGCGGTGCCCGGGGTGGACCGCGATGCCTTCCAGGCGGCCGATGCGGCTGCCCGCGTCGCCGCGGATGACCGCGGATGCCGTCAGGGCCCCGGTGTCGGGGCAACGGCCGACGAGCCAGCGGGAGTGCGGGTCGGCGATGAGACGGGCCATCTCGGCCGGGTCGGTGCCCAGGGCCACGGGGTAGTGCGGCCCGTAGACGGCGTAGTAGAGCTGGCGCAGTTCGGCGATGTCATCGCGCGTGGCCGGGTTGATGAGGGGGTTCACCGCACACCCCCGACGGCTTCCGCGTCCCGCTCCGGTGCCGCCCCGGGCGGCGGTGCGGGGGTGCGGGAGCCCAGGAGGGCCAGCGCGAGGGCCGCGGGGAGCAGGCCGGCGCCCTGCACGAGGCACAGGGTGCGGGGCGAGAGGAAGTCACCCGCCGCGCCGAAGAGCAGGGACGCCACCGGTAGCGAGGAGCCCAGTACCGCCTGCATCACGGCGAAGAAGCCGGGCTTGTCCGCCGTGGGCACGAGGCGCTGGAAGAGGGCGACGAACCGGACGCTGACGGCCCCCGCGCACCAGCCGGACACGCCCAGGCAGCCCGCGATGACCGTCCGGTGGACGACCAGCCCGGGCAGCGCCAGGGCGAGGGCCATGAGGCCCAGGCAGTAGGCGCCCGCGACGGTGGGCCGGCCCGGTACCCGGGCGCCGGTGAAGGCGCCGATGAGCGCGCCGGTACCGAGGGAGGCTTCCAGCAGGGCCACGGTGGCGCCGTCGCCGGAGAGGACCGAGCGGGTGTAGAGGGGGATGACGACGAAGACGGCGGTCGTGAAGAGGTTCGCCGCGGTGAAGCAGATCAGGATTCGCCGCACGTACGGCAGTTCGCGCAGGATGCCGAGCAGCCCGCGGCGCCGGGGCGCGGCTGACGGGTCGTCGGCCGGGCCTTCCGCGGCGCCGGACGGCTGTGGCGCCGTGGTGCGGAAACGGGCGCTCGCGACGAGTAGGGCGGCGCCGAGGTAGGCGGCCGCGCAGCCCGCGGCCAGCCCGGCCACGCCGACCCGGTCGACGGTCAGGGCACCGAGCAGCGCGCCGCCGAGGCCCGCCAGAGACTGGGTGGACAGCTCGAAGCCTGTGGCCGCCTCGATGTCGGCGTCGTCGACGAGTTCGGGCACCGAGGTGGTCAGACAGGGGTCGAAGAACGCCTGGCAGGTGGCCAGGGCGAGGGCGGCGGCGTACACGGCGGTGAGGGGCAGGGCTTCGTCGTGCGCCCACAGCGCGAGGGCGCACGAGGCGGCCCCGGCGAGGGCGGCGGCGGTCCGCAGCACCGAACGGTGGGCGAAGCGGGCGATGGCCCCGGCCACGACGGGCGCCAGCGCCACGGCGGGCAGCGTGCAGGCCGCCATGAACAGCCCCGAGGCCAGGCCCCGGGCGTCGTCCACGGCATGGGCGACGATCCACCAGGACACACCGACCTGGAACATGCGCACGGCGGCCTGGGTGAGGACCTGGCCGAGCCACACGGCGGCGAAGGCGCGGTTGCGCAGGACCAGGGGGGCGCGGCGGCCGGTGGCCCGGGCACCCGACTCGGTCCCGGTCTCGTCGATACCGGCGGTCGGGGCCGGGGCCGGGGCCGGGGACGGAGACGAAGGCGAAGGCGCGGGCGGAGGCGTGGCGGTCATGCGGTCGGCCTCTCGTCGAGGACTCGTACGAGCTTGCCCGTGCGGGGGTTGACCGTGAGGTCGCGGTGGCGTGCCCACTCCACTGACAGGGGGTGCACGAACCCGGCGCGCACGCTGTCGGGGTAGAGCGGCCGTACGGCTTCCAGTTCGGCGAGGACTGCTTCGGCCAGGGCCGGCAGGCCGTCGGCGGGTTCGCCGGAGGTTGCGCTCGCGGCGCCGTCGTCGCCCGGGGCCGTCGCCAGCCGAAGGACGAGCCCGTCCCGGCCGTCCCAGCGCCGCACGACGAGCTGCAGGCCGACCACCCGCCCGGCGGTGTCCGCCGCGGCGACCGCGTTCTGGACGTCCTGGGTGTAGAGGGAGACCGGTCCGACGCGTACGCCCTCCTCCGCGCGGCCGAGGATCCGGAAGTGTCCGGGGCCGGTGCCGGTCCATTCGGCACGGTCTCCGGCGGGGAACCGGATGATCGGCATCAGGCGGCGGAAGAGGCTGGTGACGACGACCCGGCCGGGCCGGCCCGGCTCGGTGACGGGCTCGCCGGTGACGTCGTCCAGGATCTCCACGACCGTGTACGGCGAGAAGGGCCGGTGCACGCGGGTGTCGGAGCCGGGTACGGGGCGGCCCAGCAGCCCGGCGTCGACGCTCGCGTACCCGATGGAGCGTGCCTCGGCGCGGGGGAACGCGGAGGCCAGCAGGCGCCTTTGGTCCTCGAACAGGGCCTCGCCGCCGAAGAAGAGCAGCTCCACCGAGTCGAGCCGGACACCGCCGGAGACGACCTGCTCGGCGAGCTGGCACAAGGTGGTAGGCGTGCCGGCCAGGACCTGCGCGGAGAGTTCGTCCAGCGCGAGGATCGTCGATTCCGGACGGGCCCCGCCGCCGATCGGCAGGCGGACGTTGTCCACGGGCGCGTGGGCGAGCGAGTCGAGGACGAAGAGGAAGCTGGCGTACAGCTCTCCGGCGTAGAAGAGGTCGGCCACGCGGTGCCCCGGGCGCAGACCCGCGTCCACGAGCCCCTGCCCGAACGAGGTGACGAAGGTGCGCCACTCGTCTCGCGTGTAGACGGAGAACTTGGGGGACCCCGTGGTGCCGCCGGTCTTGTAGACGGTGGCCTCACTGAGCGGGCCGGTCAGTACGCGGTTGTCGCGGAGGGTGTTGGCCGCCCAGAAGTCCTGCTGGTCGATCACCGGCAGGTCGGTGAGACGGTCGGTGTCCGGCGGCAGGGACGCGTAAAGGTCGCGGTAGTAGGGCGAGTTGTGACGGGCGAAACGTATGAGGTCCGGGAGGTGCTGGGCGGACATGGGCCTTTGCCTAGGTGACGGGAGAGGGAGCGGAAGGAGGAACGGGGCTCTGACGCCCCCGCCTTCTCGAATGCGCGCCCGAAGCTGACGTGCGGTCACGATGATGAAACATCAATGCGGTTGTCACCAAATCGACCAAGATTTCCGGCCAATCGGGCCAGATTCAACAATATTTGCAGTCAATAGGATGAGCAGTACGCAACGCAGACCCTGCGGCCAGCACCGCCCCGGTCCCGACGGTGAGCAGGGTACGCCGCGTGGGCCCGGGGTCGTTCGGTACGCGCTTCATACCGCCCGAACCTAGCGACGATCCGCAGCGCCGACCTCCCGCCTGGTCCGAACGGCGGATGGGCCGCCGCCGGTGGGGGTGCGGGTGCGGCGGCGCCCGGCGCTGCCGGGACGCGCATGTCCGCCGCCCGTCGGGGGCAACCGCTCGGCAGGGTCTTCGACGCTGGAGGTGCCGGGCATGACGAGCGCTAGGGTGGTCGACCATTTCCCCGCCGGAGGGCCGCGGGGCAGCTGGCCCGCCGAGGAAGCCGCTCCGGCTTCTTGATGGAAGCCGTCGGGATGCTCGCCACCTTCATCGCCATCTGGCGCAACGAGGACGACATGTCCTGCGAACGCGGGTTCGTCCTGGACCAGTACACCCTGGCCGTGATGGCGCACCGCGGGACCACCGAGTGGGACTTCAACGGTGACGGCTTCCACAAGCTGAAGGTCAAGTCGACCGGCGGGAAAGTGCCCTTCCCCGAAGGCACCCTGGAGTACACGGTACGCACCGGTGAGAGCTGGGGCACACCGATCGCCCTGCCGTGGCCGAGCAGTATGGGGCTCACCGACTCCTGGCACACGGCCTCGCCCAGCGCTTCAGCGTCAGCCCCCGCTGACTCAAAGCAGAGCCATCAGAGCGTGAGGGCCGTCAGGCCGCGTTGGAACGCCTGCTGCGCCTTGCTCGGACCCCCTTCGCTGCATGCCCGGCTGCCGGGGCGGAAGACGGCGCCTCAGCGGGCTGGAGCCCAGCGCGGTCAGCCGGTCCTGCTGTTCGGGGAGGAGCCGCGCCCCGGTGTGGGCTGCTTCTGCCGCTTTAGCCACTTGCCGAGGTCGTCGCTGCGAAGAGCACGCCGGGTTCGATGGCCGGCAAATTTGCCGTCGGCGTCGGCGAGGTCGGTAAGGATGCGGTGGTGGCGTTGCCAGTCGAGGGGCTTCGGTTTTGCGTGTGGGTGTTCTCGCTGAAAGGTGCCGTCAACTCGAGTTGTTGCTAGTCCTTGCAGACGCCTTGGACGTGTGTGGCCGACTATTGGGCTGTGCGGGTGGTCATGTCCATTGCAGTAACGATCATGCCCCGGATGGCCCCCTATCTGTGCTGTCGGGTTGTGGAACGTTGTCGCTACCAGCCTCGCCGGAGACACCGGCGGGACTTGAGGAACGGAGAGAGCCATGAGCACTCAGTTGCCCCCCGGCGTCGTTGCGATCACCCCTGACGGCGCGGAGTGTCCGCCAAAGACGCTCGGTCTGTACCGGGACTACAACCGGCAGGGCCCCGGTTACGGGATCGGGGCCGGGTATGACGTGGACCTGGCGCAGTTGCCGCTTTCCGGTGGCGGCAGCATGGCCAAGAACGTCTCGTCGTGGTGGAACCGGACGGAGAGCGACGCGATCCTGATCGGCCGGACCGAGCGCGTCCTGAAGGCCGGCGACAGGCTCGAGGAGCCGTCGGACTCCAACGACACCGTGGTCAAGGTCACCTGGGAGAAGTAGGCCCGGCGACGGCAGCAAAGCAGTGCGGGCCACCACCCGTGGCCCGCACTGCTGCGCTCACTCGGCGCCGGGGTCCGGGGCCCAGACGGCGGGTCCGCCGCCGCGCCATTCGATGAGGCTGGCGTCGTCGAGGCGGGCGTCGTCGGGGTCCAGGCCGGCCCGGCGCAGGAATTCCAGGAGATCGCCGGGGCGGAGGGCGCGGCCGAGGATTTCGCCGTCGCAGCGGATGCGGCGCCCGCCCTGGGCGTCGGGCGGGTAGATGACGCGCGGGGCGGGGCTCATCCCTCCACCCTGCTGTCGGGCAATCATTCCAGCACTCCGAGTGCGGTGTCCGGGCAGCACTGGGGACATGTGGGCACGCCTTGGGCGAGCAGGTCGAGTACCTGGTCGGCGGTGGCGGGAGCGCAGCGTTTACCAGTGTCCCAACACGTCCCGGGACGCGGCCGGGCGGCCGGCGCCGATCTCGTGTTCGACCAGCCACGCCGGCGGCTCCGCCGGGGGACGGAGCCGTGCTGCGGCGGCCTTGGCCTCCTCGGCCTCGTTCAGTGCGCGCTCGGCGCGGCCGAGCTCCCCGCGCAGGTAGGTGACCAGCGTCCGCAGGCGCGGCAGGTCGGGCGGCAGGACAGACACGGTCAGGCCCCGTACTGCACCCGCCGCGCGGCCTTACACGCCTCGCACAAGGGGCTGGCACCCACCCCGTAGCGGCAGGTGGGGCGTGACATTTTGCACACGGTCCGGTCTGGCTCGGCGCCCAGGTCACGACCTGCGGTCGGGGAGCCGGGGTGGGGGAGGTCATGGCGGGCTCCTGGGGTCCGGCGGACTCTTTTATTCCATCACGTGTTCGATTGTTGGCCCAGCTCTGCCCCCGCTGTCGAGCGGCTCGGGTTTGTCGGCTTCCGCCGTCCGGCGTTCTCGTCGGGCCGTGTGTGTGGGCGCGGGTCAGAGTCGAGGACGAGGGAGGCTTTGGTGTTGCGTCCGCCGGTGGAGCCGATGTTGGCGCAGGTCGCCGAGGTGATGCCGCCTGTGCGGCCGCTTGCTTCCGGGGTGGCGTATGAGCAGAAGTTCGACGGGTATCGGGCGCTGGTGTTCACCCCGGCCGGGCCGGGTGGGCGGGTGCTGCTCCAGACCCGCCGCGCCGCCCTGTCGTTCGAGGGGTTGCAGCGTCGGGCCGCCGCCCGCACCCGCAGCGTTCCCGCGTTGGCCGTGAAGCTGCCGGCCTCTTTCGTGGTGTTCGACGTCTTGCAGATCGACGGCCGGGAGCTTTTGCACCTGCCGTATGTGGAGCGCCGCGCCCGCTTGGAGGCCCTGTTCGCCGAGCACGCCCTGACGGCCCCCTGGACGCTGTGTCCGATGACCACGGATGCGGCCCAGGCCCGGGAATGGCTGGAGTCGTGGACGGACGTGTCCGGCGTCGAAGGCATCGTGGTCAAGCCCCAGAGCAGCCGCTACATGCCGGGCCACAGGGGGGCGTGGACCAAGGTCAGACAACGCGACGCCACCGAGGCGGTCATCGGCGCCCCACCGGCACCCTCACCCGCCCGCAGCTCCTCGTCCTCGGCCGCCACGACCACGACGGCCGGCTGCGCGAGGTCGGCCGCACCGTCCCGCTACGCACGGAGGCGGCCCGCCTGGTCGCCGAGCACCTGACGGCCGCCGACCCCGGACACCCCTGGGAGGGCGTCACGTTCGCCGCGACCTGGGCGAGCCGTGACGTCCTGGACGTGCGCCTGGTCCGCCCCGACCTGGTGGCCGAGATCAGCGCCGACCGAGCCGTCGACCGCGGCGGCGTCTGGCGCCACCCGCTCCGCTTCAAACGGCTGCGCCTGGACGTGACCGTGGACGACGTCCCGCGGTTCGGGGAGGGTCGGGCCGCCGCAGCCGGGTGACCGGATCGGCTTGGCCCTGGCTGTGCCACCAGCGGCGAATCGACTCGACCGCGAACGCGGCGGTGTCGTGATCGGTGCCGACGTTACCAGCCGGTATTTGCCGCGACGTCGTAGATGCCACGCGCGTCGGGAACTATTCGTTCACGGGATTGAGGTGCGTGCCGTAGTCGATCACCGTGCCATGGCTCTTGGCCTGCTGTCGTTCTGCCGGTGTGACGCACAGGGTGTCGCCCTTGAACTTCTCACGCCAGACGTAGCCGGGCTTGCACGTCCTCGGCCCGTAGGCTCCGCCGCCGGGCTGCCGGTGGGGGTTACTGCCGTCGGACGGGAGGCTCTTGACAGAGGTCTGTGTTTGTGGCGCGATCGCCGCAGTGGCCGGCAGCGCGATGCCTCCGGTGATGAAAGCGGCTGAGGCGAAGACCATCATGGAGCGCGAGATCCGGCGCTTTGACTGAGCGGCGGTCGGGCTGGGGCGGTCATACGACATGAGTGCTCCTTGCGGATAGAGGCCGCCGGAAAACGGTCGGGCAAGCTGCGCCCGAGCGACCCGCGGCTGGTTGATACGGGGCCACTAAGGCCGCCGTTCTCCTGGCTGGTCTCGCTGTCTTTGCGGCGTGACCACACTTCAAGTAGGCGCGTTGGTGGTAGCCACCGTCATGCCCCTGAAGAACGTGTCTTGACGGGAGGGCGCAAATCTGAGCGGCTCGGTGCCGGCCCGGGACATCCCTGGGAGGGCGTCACGTTCGCCGCGACATGGGGGGAGCCCTGACGTCCTGGACGTGCGCCTGGTCCGCCCCGACCTGGTGGCCGAGATCAGCGCCGACCGCGCCATGGACCGGGGCGGCGTATGGCGCCATCCACTGAGGTTCCGGCGACTGCGCCTGGACGTGGCCGTGGGGGACGTTCCCCGGTTCGGGGAGGATCCGGCCGCCGCAGCCGGCTGACCGGATTCTCGGCGCGGTCCGCAGGGGGTTGCGGGGCTAGGGGTGTGGTGGTGTACCGCGTGCGCGAGGGGCGGTCCATATACGCTCTGACCTGCGGTTTCGTCGGGGTTTGCGGAGCTAGCCCCTGTCTCCTGCACTGTGCGGATCACACCTCCGCCGGGGGTGTGATCCGTACCTGGTGACCTGTCCGACCGGGGACGGTGACGTCCACGGCGGGATCCGCTGGTCCGCGAGCGGCCCGGCCCGTGTTCGGTCCCTGGGTGGCCCTGGGGATGTCTGTGCAGTTCAGAGGCGTATAGGCGGCGTTCCGGGGCTGTTCAGGGACTCGGCGCGTTCCGTACCCTGCGCAGATTCAGTGAGCCAGCACAGCCGCCAACCCGCTCAGCCAAACTACGTAACCCCAGGTCAGAAGCGTGACGACTGCTCAGTTGCACTGACCGGCGACACGAGACGAACCCCGGAGGCGGCGGCTGTTACGGTCCGGCCATGACACGCCCCGACGACGTACTCACTGTCCTGCGCCGGAATCCTGATCTGGAGAGGCTGGCTGCGGGACCCTTCGATTTTGATCTTGACCGGGCTGAGCACGTGGAAGAGGTCCGTCTGGCGAGTGGAGCGATGCTGAGGGCCGTGGCGGGCGATGACACCGGCGGAACCTATTTCATATGTGCCGACGGGGCTGTGCTGTACGCGAGCTCCGAGGGCGAGGCGGGTCTCATCGGTGCCAGCATGGACGAGGCGCTGGAGATTCTCTTTGGTCTGCCGGGTTGGCACGATTACACCGATCTCGACCTCGCGGCCGATGACGAGGTACTGGAGGCGGTGTTCGACCGGATCGAAGACGAGATTCGGGGCTCCTACGGCCCTGAGCTGGACGCCGATCGCAGCACGCTGCTCAGCGGGTTGGGTCTGCGCCGGCTCCCCAGGAGGGATCTGCTGCACAGGCTCCAGGAGTCCCTTCTGCGGACCGAGCCGGAGTTCCTGCTGCTGAACGCGGATGAAGGCTGCGCGTACGAGTTGCTGGACCGTCTTCGGCGTCCGCCGCTCTGGCAGGCGGTTCTCGCTCCCGGCCGGGCCGATCTGGCCCGGATGCGGGCGGGCTGCGACCGCTGGGACGCGATTGTGGGCGATCCGGTACGGCGGGCCACCGTTCTGCGCGCTGCACAGTATGATCGGCAGCCGGGCGACCTGCAGCTTCTGCGCATACTCCTGCGGCAGGAAGTCCGCCGCGGCCCCACTGAAGAACTCCGCCTCGCCGCGGTCCTGGTCGCCCTGCACGGTGAGACGGAGGACCACGCTCTGCTGTGGTCCCTGCTGGAGTCCGACCCCGATTTCCACTTCCTACTCGGTGGTTTCCCCGATTCCGCACGAGCCCTCACGCAGTGGGCGGCGGACTTCGACGAGTCGAACTACGGCCAGGATCCCCACGCCGAATACGACCTCACCTGGACGGCGCTGGCCCGCCGCCAGGGGCAGACCGAACTGGCCCGCGCTGCTCTCATACGTATCCTCGACGACACAGGCCCGCGTGATGGGGCCCTGCTCGGGTCCCTCGCCAACGAGCTCAAGATCCTCGGGGACCTCGGGCAGGCGATCCGGGCACGCCGCCTGCACGCGTCCTTGCAGGACGACGCCGACAAGCACGGCGCGGCCCTCGTCGACCTCGCCTCTTTGCAACGCCGCCACGGCGAGGTAGAGGCAGCCTGGCAGTCCCTTCAACGGGCAGTCACGCTACTTGACGGCCCGCCACCGCTGCCGCCTACCAATCAGCTGGCGCTCGATCTTGATCTACCGAAACCGTCCTGTCAGACCTTCACTTGGCGGGAGCTCGGCCTGGGGGTGAGAGTCACCGAGGAATACTTCCTCATCACACAGGCCGCCGTGCCGCTCGGTCTTTACGAGGTGGCCCAGGCGGCACTCCAGTCGGGGAAGACCATGCTCGACGGCCTTGCTCACCCCACCGAGAATCTGCGCCAGGCCGCAGAGGCTGCGCAGACGCTCGCAGCACCCCGGCCCACCTGAGAATTGCCTCTTCTACGGGTGTCGGCCGGTGGGCAGCGCGATGAGCGTGCCCTGCCGCTTGAGGGCGTCGTTTTCGAGGGTGGGCAGATCAAGAACGGCTGTCCCTCAGGCACCCCCTTGCTCATCCAGCCTCCCTTCGAGGGTGGCGAACAGGTCGCTGAACTCACGCATGAAGGGTGAGACCACACGGGGCCACACCGGATCCCGGCGGGTGAAGTGCACCCGCCATCCTGTCCTCGACATGGAGCCGGACACTATCTGCGGACAGTTCAACAGCGATAACAGAAGTTCGACGGGTACCGGGCGCGCTGCTGTTCACCCCGACCGGCGCGGGTGACCGGGTGCTGGTGCAGACCCGGCGCGGGACGTTGATCCAGGACCGGTTCCCGGACCTCGTCGCCGCCGCCGAGCAGTTCCCGGGCGGCCTGGTACCCCGACCTGACTCGCCACCGGCCCTCCGGCCAGGCCGGGCCACGTCACCTGCCCGGTGGCGTGCTTCTCCAGAGCGGCCATCAGATGCAGCAGTGTGGACTTGCCGGAACTGGACGGTCCGGTGATCGCGATCCGGTCTCCGGCGCGGACCTGGCAGGTCGCACCGTGCACCGCGACGACCGCGGCGGGCCCCGAGCTGTAGGTGCGGGCGACGTCCTGGCAGTGGACGAGCACCTCCTGGGGAGTGGTCATGACCCGATACTTCCGTCACGCAGGGTGATGACCCGGTCGGCGATCTTCGGCCTCGGGGCTGTGGGTGACGAGCAGCACCCCGCCGCCCGCCTGCGCGCGCTCGCGCAGCAGCACCAGAATGCGCTGCTCGGTGACGCCGTCCAGTTCACCGGTCGGCTCGTCCGCGAGGAGGATGTCCGGGTCGTTGGCCAGAGCGACGGCCAGGCCGCCCGCGCCAGCTCACCTCCGGCGAGCTCCTGAGGCAGGGCACGGGAGCGGTGTGCGAGCCCGACTCGCTCCAGCAGTTCGGCGATGGACTGCTTGCCGGCGCCGGGGGGTCACGCTTGGCGGCGGTCCGGGCGAGGCGGATGTTGGCGCCGATGTCCAGATGGGCGATGAGGTTCCCGGACTGCAGCAGAACACCGATCCGGCGGGCGCGGACGCGGGCCCGCTCTGCCTCGGGGCGGTGGCTGATGCGCTCGCCGCCGACGTGGACGGTGCCGCCATCGGGTTCGTCCAGCCCGGCCAGGCAGGCCAACAGGGTGGACTTGCCCGACCCGGACGGCCCGATCACCGCGAGGCTCTCCCCGCGCCGCACCTCAAGGGCGACCCCGCGCAGGGCCAGAGTTTCCTCCTCGCCCGCCCGGTAGAACCGGTACAAGTGCCGCGCCGTCAGCGCGGCAGTGTCCGTGGACTGCTGGGCGAGCGTGTGGGAGGCGTTCATCACTGCCACCGGAAGGAGTCGGTGACGATACGCCACGGGTCTACGTTGTCGGCTCCGACCGGCCCGGACAGCGTCAAATCGACCTGCCGGCCGCCCCGGAAGAAGCTGTACCGCTCGAACGCGGAGTGGACCACCTTCCCGGTCACCAGGTCCGGGGCGCTGTTGCCCTGGTAAGTGAGCAGGACGGCCTGCCCGGCCTGACGGGAGACAACCGTGGTCTTCCCCGCCTGGAATGCGGGTACCTGCTGCTTCAGAACGGGCACCACGGTGGAGTTCACCGACTGGGGGGTGGGAGTCGAGGTGGCGTTGGAAGGGCCGATTTCGATCCGGTTCAGCTTGTCGGTGAAGGTGACCGCATGGCCGCTCTCGGTGCGGACCAGCCCTCGGGGATCTTGATCGTGAACCCGCCCTGGGCGGGCTGGTAGGCGACATACGCCTGGTTGTCGGGGATGTCATCGGCAGGATTGGACTCGGCCGGCGCAGGCTGCGTACTGCTGGTCCTCTTGGGCGGTACGGATGTGCTGCTGCTGCCGCATCCGGCGACCAGGCCGATGGTCAGCGCGAGACCGGGCACCAGAGAGAACAAGTGTGCGTCGCATGATCGTGGTGCCCTTCACGAGTGAGGCGGACGGCCATACCCGCGACGCTAGGCAGCGGCCGGTAAGAGCCCGCACCGAGCAGGGTTAGACGACGGCAAAACCGCGCCACCCAAGGTCTGACGCAGCGCCTGCCCAAGGCCGGCCCACGCAATGATGGGCGCATGAGACAGCGAGCGTCCGCGTGGTAGCCGCCACGGTGGCCCTCCTCGTGCTCGTATCGGGGGGCCGGCTGGGTGTCTACGACCTGGAACTGCGTCTGCGCGCAGGGAACATCAATGAGCCACACGTCGGGCCACCGCCGGCACCGTGGTGCAGCAAAACAGCGGCGATGCACTCATCGTGGCCGTCCCCGTCTAACCTCCGCCGGCCGAACCGCCCCAGCCCAGCGGGATGAAGAGAGGGGCTGCCGGTCAGCCTCGGGGCTGAAGGTTGCCTCGACGGTCTCCTCGGGTCGGCGTTCCTCCATCTTCGCCAGCAGGAGGAACGCGGCCTTGTCCTGCGCGGTGAAGGGGGGTTGGGTCATGGAACGGGGCCACAGTCCGTAGCGCAGGACAACGTTGATCTCGGCGGCGAGCAACGTCAGGCGCGCGGCGGTGTATACCCAGGTCAGTAGGCCGATCACGATCGCGAAGAAGCCGTACACGTCGGCTGCGTGATGGATGACGTAGCGGACGTAGAAGTCGCCGATGGCCTGCAGAGCCTCCCAGAATGCGGTGGCGATCACCACGCCGACCAGCACGTCCCGCACCCGTACGGTGGCAGCGGTCAGCAGGGTGAAGGCGGCGAGGAAGACGCCGAAGTTGACCAGCGCGGACGCCGCCCAGGACCAGGCCCCGGCCAGCGGCCCAAGCTTGGGGGCGAAGCCGATCAGGGTGCTCGACATCAGCACGCCGATGCCCAGGACCACCAGGATCGCCAGGCCCCGTACCCGGCGGCCCACGAAGCCCGGCCACTCCTTGAACGGCACGTTCCACACCGTGTTCATCGCGTTCTGCGCAGCCTGACCGACCCCCTGCGCACCGTAGAGGGCGCCGACCAGGCCCAGTGCGAGCACAAGGCCGCTGCCCCGCAGCGGGTGAGCCGCGCTGCGCAGCTGGCTACCGATGATCGGAAAGTCCGCCAGCGCGGAGTTCACCAGCCGATGCTGTAGACCCGGGTTCCCGCCGAGGACGAAACCCAGAAGGGTGGAGAACACCAGCAGCAGAGGGAAGATGGCAAAAAGGGCGTAGTAGGCGATGACGGTGGCCTTGCCGCCGGCCTGGTCATTGCCGAACTTCTGCACGACCGCGAAGGGCAGCCCGACCACGGCGTGGCGCTGCTGGAAGAGGTCGATCCGTCGTACAACGACTTCGGCACGGTTCATCGCAATCCTCCCGTGACACCTTCGGTTGCCCCCATCCATCCTGCGCCCCACGCAGCCGCTTGTAACCGCCACCGCCCCGAGCGGGGGAGCAGCTCAGTGCACGTTGTCCGGGCCGCCGACCAGGTGGAGGCGGCGAACCGGCGCCATCTCCAACCGTGCAACCGGCACATTGGGCGATGGGCAAGACCTGTGCGACGAACAGCTCTGGAAACAGAGCATCGCTCCCTGTTCCGAACTGCTGATCCGTGCGCCTGGACGGTCCGGGGCTCAGGCACGCGGTCCACCACGGGTCGGCCTTGCGGCCGCGGCTGGGAAAACGGTGGATGCTCCTACGGGCGGCGCTGTGCGGTGGGTGTCTGCCAGGACCATCTGTGTCGTTTCAGCAGCCGCCACACCGTTGCCACCGACAGGCTCGGCCGGAAGCGGAGTCGGTTCAGGGTTTGCATCCGAGCCAGAGTCACCGCTCAGCGTCGAAGTCGTGCCAGGTCGGACCTTTGCCGACCGCGCGGGCGCCCTGGGCCTGGTGCGCGCGCCGCTGACATGACCGTGTAGCCGTGCCGGGGCACCGGTCCGTCGAGTACGGAGGGCTTGCCGGTGGCATTCCACCGCGGAGTGACCAGAACAAGGCGCGAGCCGTCTTCGACACTGCCGTGCGCCGCTGAGGGGGACCCGTCCGGCAGCTGCCGAAATTGAGGGGCAAGCGGGCGTCACCACGTTCCGGCACGCGCGACAAGCGCCAAGGCTGCGCCGAAAGCGAGCGGCGAGGTGTAACCGGGCGCGTCGTGCCGTCAGGCGAGAGAGCACGAAGCAGGCATGTCCTCCGTCGGCGGATACCCCTCCTCTGTGCAACAGCCCTGACCGCCATTTGCGGCTGGTTGAACGCGACGAGCACGCCGTCGAACTGCGGATGAAGGAGGTGTCATCGAGGGCAAGGGCCTCGCGCGGCGTCCGGGGCCCGGATCGTTTTCGAGGACTCACCTGGCGTTCGGGCTGCGTTTCTCAGCGTGCTCTTATCGGGTTCCGGCCAGGCTGGAGGAGTGATCGGGAGGACCGCGCGCCCTTCGTTCCGAAAAGGGGGAAACCATGGCTTCCCGCA
Source organism: Streptomyces sp. NPDC046557 (assembly GCF_040645975.1). Lineage (NCBI taxonomy): Bacteria > Bacillati > Actinomycetota > Actinomycetes > Kitasatosporales > Streptomycetaceae > Streptomyces > Streptomyces sp. NPDC046557. The sequence continues at coordinate 4,127 of NZ_JBEYZH010000024.1, read as the reverse complement.
TTGCCGCACTTCCCGTCGTTTCGGCCGGGAGCCGCACTGCCCCGCGGATGGCAGGTACCACAAGTACGCTGCATCGTTTCTTCGAGGATGCGTGCGATCGTGGACCGTCGGCGGTCGCGCTCGAGTGTGGACCACACCGTCTGACCTACGCCGATCTCGACGCGCGGGCCAATCAGGCCGCCCACCACCTGCGCCGTCTCGGTATCGGCCCCGGCAGGCGAGCTGCCCTTTCGCTGGCCCGGTCCGTGGACATGTACGTGTGGATGCTGGGCGTCTGCAAGTCGGGTGCCACGTTTGTTCCGGTCGACCCCGCGGCGCCTCCCGATCGGGTCGCCTTCATCCTGCGCGACGCGGCTGCGGACGTGCTGTTGACCACGTCCGCTCTCGCGGATGGCGCGGACTGGGCGGGCCCGAACGGGCCGTGCCCGGTGATCGAGGTCGACGCGCACCCCGGAGATCTCAGCCGGCTGCCGTCCTCGCGCCCGCCCGCCGAGGACCAGCCCACGGATGATCCACTCGCGTACGTCATGTATACCTCCGGGTCGAGCGGCAGACCCAAAGGTGTGGAGGTCGCCCAATCGAGCATCTGCAACTTCCTGCGTGTCGTTTCCCCGATCTACGACGTTCGGCCGCAGGACCGCGTGTACCAGGGCATGACCATCTCGTTCGACTTCTCCATCGAGGAAATCTGGCCCACCTGGACGGCCGGAGCCACGCTCGTCGCCGGTCCTCCGGGGCCCGGAGGACTCGGCGACGAACTCGCCGACTTCCTCCAGGTGCACGCCGTGACCGTTCTCTACTGCGTGCCTACCCTGCTGGCCACGATCTCGCGAGACCTCCCGCAGCTCCGCAGTGTCGTCGTCGGCGGCGAGGCGTGCCCTGCCGCGCTGGTCGAACGGTGGAGCAGACCGGGTCGGCGCATGCTCAACACGTACGGGCCGACCGAGGCCACCGTCACGGCGACCTGCCAGGAACTGCTGCCGGGCCGCCCGGTGACCATCGGCCGGGCGCTTCCGACGTATTCGGTCGTCCTCCTGGACGAGCGGCGCCAACCCGTGCCGCAGGGCACCGTCGGTGAGATATGCCTGGGCGGCCCGGGCCTCGCCCGTGGTTACGTGGGCCGGCCCGACCTGACGGCCGACCGCTTCGTCGAGCACCCTCTGGCCCCCGGTGGCGGCCGTCTATACCGCACAGGCGACCTCGGAAGGATGACCGGAGAAGGGGAGATCGAGTACCTCGGGCGGGCCGACGCCGAGGTGAAGATCCGCGGATATCGCGTGTCGCTGGACGAGATCGACAACCTGATGTTGGAGGACCCAGGCGTCGCCCAGGCGACCACCGCATATCTGGCCGTGCCTGCCGTGCCTGATGCCCCGAACGGGCCCGACAGTGACCGCGTCCTCGCCGCTTACGTCGTGCGCAATCAGCCCGTCAGCGTCCCGGACGATGTCCTTACCGCCCGGCTGCACGAACGTTTGTGCCGGTCGCTGCCTGCGTACATGGTGCCCTCGACCCTGGACTTCCTCGACGCCTTGCCGGTCATGCCGAGTGGTAAGGCTGACCGCACGCGCCTGCCCGCACCCTCCGGCCGCCGGCTCGCCGCCACCGGCCACGTGGCGCCGGTTCGCGACGAGGCGGAGGCGAGGGTGCGCGACGCCTGGGCGCAAGCGCTCGGTGTCGCTTCCGATGAACTGTCGGCGGAAGCCGACTTCTTCACCGGCCTCGGAGGCCACTCCCTCCTCGCCGCCCGCGCCGTGTCGTTGCTGCGTGGCACAGCCGGCGGGGCCGCCCCCACCCTGCGTGACCTCTACGAGAACCCCACAGTGCGGACTTTCGCGGCACGTCTGCGCTCTTCGGCGGGCACCCCGGGTCCGGCGGCTCGGCCTCGCCCGGAGCCCCTGCGTCACGGCACTGCGCGGATCGCCCGTGCGGGGCTGGCTCAGGCGGCGGCCTTGTACGGGCTGTTCTTCCTCCTGACGGCACCCGTGGCCCTCTCCTACGCGGCGCACCACGGTCGGGTTCCCGGCTGGGGAGCTGTGGGGCCGGCACTCGCCGTGATGAGCGGATACATGGTGGTGCGCTGGCTGGTTCCCGTCGCCCTCGCCCGCCCGCTGGGGGCGGGCATCAGACCCGGCCGCTACCCGCTCTGGGGGGTGACCTATCTGCGTCTGTGGACGCTGGATGTGCTGGTGCTCGGGATGAGCCCCTTGCGCGTGCTCAGCGGTTCTCCTCTGATGGCCCCCTATCTGCGTCTCCTCGGCGCGCGCATCGGCCCCCGCGTCACCATCGCCACCAGCCTGGTCGGGCTGCCCGCGTTGCTGAGGGTCGACTCCGACGCCGCGATCGGCTACGGAGTGACCGTACGGCCTTGGCAGGTCGCCGACGGATGGGTCACGGTTGCCCCGATCGTCGTAGGTGCGCGGGCGTACGTCGGCGCCAACGCGGTCCTGGAACCCGGGGCATGCCTGGGCCCCGGATCCGCGCTCGGCGAGCAGTCCGTCGCAGGCCCCGGTGGGGCGGTGCCCGCCGGAGCCCGGCGTGCCGGATCGCCCGCCCGCCCGGTCGATGCGCTTTCTCCGCCCGTCGAGGCGATGCTGCGGGCCCACCAGGGCGAGACGGACCGCTGGCGGCCGAGCCAGCTGGTCGCTGCTCTGCTCGGCGTGGTCCTGCTGGAAGCGGCCGCATTCGCCACCGCCCTGCCCGGTGTCGCCCTGTTCTGGTGGGCCTGGCTGCGCGGAGGCACGGCAGCGGGTATGGCCGCAACCACGCTGTGCGGGCCACTCTTCGTAGCCACGGTTTGCCTGTTCGTCGCCGTCGGCAAGAGGGCGGTGCTGCCGAGGACACCTACCGGGATTTATCCGGCGCGCTCAGCACTGGGCGTGCGCAAGTGGTTCGCCGACAAGCTTCTCGAACACAGCCTCGTCTTCACGAATTCGCTGTACGCCACGCTCTACACGGCCCCGTGGCTGCGTCTCCTCGGCGCCCGCGTCGGCCGGAGCGCCGAGGTCTCCACGGCGTCGCACATCGACCCCGACCTGCTCACCCTCGGCGACGGCAGCTTCGTCGCCGACATGGCCGGCGTCGGCGTGGCCACCTTCGCTGCCGACCGCATGGGGTTCTGGCCCACCGAGGTCGCCGAACGGGCGTTCGTCGGCAACGCGGCCCTCGTTCCCGCCGGAACGCGGCTGGGCCCCGGCTCTTTGATCGGTGTGGCGACGGTGCCGCCCGGGGACGGCGTGCCCGCTGACAGCACTTGGCTGGGTTCGCCCGCGCTGCGGCTGCCGGTGCGCCAGGACAGCGGGTCGTACCCGCAGGAGCTGACGTTCCGCCCCGGTCGCAGGGCCGTGCTCGGCCGCCTGGTCATCGAGTTTTTCCGGGTCACCCTGCCCGCCTCGGTGATCGCCACGAGTGCCTTCCTTTTCCTGCTGGCCCTGAGAGCTGTCGCCGGTCGGGCGGGAGCGCCGGCAGCACTGCTGGTGTCCCCGCTGATCGCCGTGGGCGCGGTACTGGCCGTCATCGGGTACTGCGCGCTGGCCAAGTGGGTGGTCGCCGGAAAGTACCGGCCGCGCGTAGAGCCCTTGTGGAGCCTTTTTGTGCGCCGTACGGAATTCGTCACGGGTCTCTTCGAGGCGGCAGCGGTTCCGGCGGGCGTGGGCGCCCTGGTGGGAACGCCGTTCCTGCCGCCGGTGCTGCGTCTGTTCGGCGCCCGTATCGGTCGGCGCACCTGGATCGGCACGACGTTCATCACGGAGTTCGATCTGGTGGACGTGGGCGACGATGCCGCGGTGGGCATGCACGTCTCGCTGCAGAGCCACCTGTTCGAGGACCGTGTGATGAAGATGTCGACGGTGACCGTCGGCCCTGCGGCGAGCATCGGCCCGCGCACGGTCGTGCTCTACGACACGGTGGTGGGCGCGGATGTCCGGCTCGGGGCCTTGTCCCTCGTCATGAAGGGGGAGCGGCTGACGTCGGGAACGGACTGGCAGGGTCTTCCGGCGGAAGGGCTGCCGCCCGAGGCCACAGAGATCCGAGGAGAATGACGAAGTTGATCGGCACGCACCACTGGGTGGTGTTGGTGGCGGGCGGATTCGGGTTGGGCGCCACGGGAACGACCGGCACCACGGGGG
>NZ_JBEYZH010000023.1:0-95165 GCF_040645975.1 Streptomyces sp. NPDC046557 | reverse complement strand
ACGCCCGGTTACATTCCGAACCCGGAAGCTAAGCCTTTCAGCGCCGATGGTACTGCAGGGGGGACCCTGTGGGAGAGTAGGACGCCGCCGAACAACCCGCCCTTTTAGCTCAGTCGGTAGAGCGTCTCCATGGTAAGGAGAAGGTCAACGGTTCGATTCCGTTAAAGGGCTCCGAATAAAAAGGCCCCCGCCATGAGGCGGGGGCCTTTTTGCGTTTCCATCCCGTCCGCGAGCCCGGGCCCGGAGGGAAGCCCCGCAGGGCGGGAATCGTCCCCCCGGGGCTTCCGGCGGACGGTGTTCAGGGGCCGGGCGCAGGGCGGGGCGCGGGCTGTTCTCCCGCGCGTCGTTCGGGGACGCGGAAGGCGAGGATGGCCATGTCGTCCGAGGCGGGTTCGGCCGCGAAGCGTTCCACCGCACGCAGGATGCGGGCGGCGACGGCGCCGGCCGTGAGGCCCGTACAGGTGGTGAGGACTTCCGCGAGGCCGTCGTCGCCTAGCATGCGGGTGCCCTCGCGGCGTTCGGTCACGCCGTCCGTGACGCAGAGCAGGACGTCGCCCGGGTCCAGGGTGAGGGTCTGCTCGTAGAGTTCGAGGTCGTCCATGACACCGAGCAGCGGCTGGGGTTCAGCGGCGGGGATGACCTCGCCGTTCGGGCGCAGGCGCAGCGGGAGCGGGTGGCCGGCGCAGACGACCTTCATCAGGGCGCCGCCGTCCGCCTGCGGGTGGAGCTCGCCGTACAGGAGGGTGAGGAAGCGGCTGCGGGCGCCCTCGTCGAGGATGGCCGCGTTGAGGCGTTCCAGTACGGCCGGGCCGCCGAGCCCTTCGCGGGCCAGCAGGCGCAGGGCGTGTCGGGCGAGGCCGGTGACCGCGGCGGCCTCGGGTCCCGTACCGCACACGTCGCCGATGGCGAAGCCGTAGACGCCGGGGCGGATGGGGAAGACGTCGTAGAAGTCGCCGCCCACTTCGTTGCCCTCGCCGGCCGCGCGGTAGATGACCTCGACCTCCATGCCCGGGATGGCGGGGGAGCCGGGAGGCAGGAGGCTGCGTTGGAGGGAGCGGCTGATGGCGGTGCGCTCGGAGTAGAGGCGTGCGTTGTCGAGGGCCAGGGCGGCTCGGCGGGACAGGTCGTCGGCGAGTTCGAGGATCTCCTGGCGGAAGTGTTCCTCGGACGGTTTGCCGAGCGTGAGCATGCCGATGACCCGGTTGCGGGCCAGGAGGGGGAGGACGACGGTCTCGCCGCCGACGGCGCGGGCGGATTCCGGCCAGGGTCGGGCGCCGGCCTCGCGGAGCGGTTCGGGCGGGCTGACTCGGGAGAGCAGGGCCTTGAGTCCGTCGATGCGTTCCTCGTCCTCGTGCAGCACGTAGGAGAGGTACGGGTCGGAGGTCTGGTCGGCGATGGTGTAGACGGCGCACCAGGTGGCCAGGGTCGGGACGGTCATCTGCGCCATCAGCGCCAGTGTCTGGTCCCGGTCCAGGGTGCCGGCGAGCAGGTCGGACGCCTCGACGAGGAAGGAGAGGGACCCGCGGCGCAGGCGTTCCAGCTCGCCGAGGCGGGCCGATTCGACGGCCAGCGCGATCCGGTCGGCGGCGAACTGCAGGCGCAGCGCGTCCTCGTTGGAGTAGCGGCCCGGGTTCTCGCAGGAGACGCCGAGGGAGCCGGTGAGGCGGCCTTCCACCTTGAGGGGGACGGTGACCACGGAGCGCATGCCGGTGGATTCCAGGAGCGGGACGGCTCCGGGGACGGCGATCAGGTCGTCGTGGACGGCGGGCATGCGGGCGGAGCCGTACCGGTTCGTGCCCGCTTCGACGGGGACGCGGGCGAAGCGCTGGCGGGTGGAGGGCAGGCCGGTGGTGGCGCGGACTTCGAGTTCGGTCTCGTCGTCGGTGGCGAGGAGCAGGAAGGCGGCGTCGGCGTCGAGCATGTCGCGGGCCCGCTCGACGGTGCGCTGGAGCAGTCCGTCGAGGTCGTCCGGGGCGGGGGAGCCGATGAACACCTCGAAGGGGTCCGCGGGGCGGCTTTCGGTGAGCTGGCCGGCGTCACCGGAGGGGACGCGTGCGGGGGTCTGGAGGAGGGCGCGTTCGTCGTCGTGGACCAGGAGGCAGACGATGGACGGCTCGCCGTGGGCGTCTCGTACCCGCAGGTGCGAGGCGTAGACGGGGATGACGCGGCCGTCGGCGCCGCGGATGCCGTAGCTCCCTTCCCAGCGGGAGAGCCGGAGGGCTTCGGCGATGCCGGTGCCGGTGCCCGGGGTCTGCGGCCAGGCGGCGAGTTCGGCGAGCGGGCGGCCGAGGACCTTGTCGGCCGCGTGGCCGAAGATGTGCTCCGCGTCCTCGTTCCAGGCGGAGACGGCGTCGGAGGCGTCGATCTGGATGACGGCGACGCGGACCCGGCTGTCGGCGAGGGGCAGCAGCCGGTCGGGGACGACAGGTCCCGCCGAGCGGGTACCGACCGGACGGTCCGGGAGGTCGAGGCGGAACCACACGTGTTTGTGCGTGCCGGTGTACTCGACCCCCCAGCGGGTGGCGAGCGCGGCACAGAGCATGAGGCCGCGGCCGTTCTCCCGGTCGGGGTCGGCGTAGGGGCGCTCGCCGGGCGGCTGGAGCGGCAGCTCGCGCTCCGGGTACCGGTCGGCGACCTCGACGCGTACGCCGTCCTCGGTGCGCAGGCACAGCACTTCCGCCTGGGTTCCGGCGTGTACCACGGCGTTGGTGACGAGCTCGCTGGTGAGCACGACGGCGTCGTCGACGATGTCCGCGAAGCCCCAGCCCTGGAGGGTGTCGCGGACGAACGCGCGGGCCCCGGCGACCGAGCGTCCTAGGGGATCGAAACTGGCAGCCGCCCGTGCCGTGATCACGAGTCTCCTTCGACGCGGTGGGACATTCGGGTGCCAGGTTACTTACCTTCGCGGTCCGCATGGTGCCGTCGTCGGGGATTCCACCCGGGGAGTGCGGCCGGTGTGCAATGGTGCCGAAGTGTTATGGCCGGGTTCGGCCAGGGTGAAACACTGGGCAGGATGGTCTAGCCGGGCGTTTGACTCGCCGGGTTTCGGTGGAACAGTGGTCGACCCTTTCGGGAGGGACACGGTGGAGTCTGGCGCAGCGGTGCGGCGTACGGGAACGCGCCCGAAGGGGGGTCGTTCCCGGCGGAACGGTACGACGGAGGTCGATACCGCCGCTCTGAACCGTCTGCTCACGGCCCTGGTGTCGATGCGGGACGGGAATTTCCGCAAGCGGCTGACGGTGTCCGGCGAGGGCGTGATGGCGGAGATCGCCGCCGTCTACAACGAGGTCGCCGACCGCAATCTCCACCTGACGGGGGAGCTGTCGCGGGTCCGGCGGATGGTGGGCCGCGAGGGCAAGCTGAGCGAACGGCTGGAAACAGGCGCCTGTGAGGGTTCCTGGGCGGCCGCGATCGACGCCTCGAACCAACTCGTGGACGATCTCGCCCGGCCGGTGTCCGAGGTGGGCCGGGTGCTGTCGGCGGTCGCCGAGGGTGACCTGGACCAGCGGATGGACCTGCGGACGCAGACGGCCGACGGGGCCGGGCATCCCTTGCGCGGGGAGTTCCTCAAGGTCGGGCGGACGGTCAACAACCTGGTCGACCAGTTGTCGGCGTTCACCGACGAGGTGACGCGGGTGGCGCTGGAGGTGGGTACCGAGGGCAAGCTCGGCGGCCAGGCCCAGGTGCGGGGCATGTCCGGGTCCTGGAAGGACCTGACCGATTCCGTCAACACGATGGCGTACCGGCTCACCGCCCAGGTGCGTGACATCGCCCTCGTGACGACGGCGGTGGCGAAGGGCGACCTCTCGCGCAAGGTCACGGTGCACGTGGCCGGCGAGATGCTCCAGCTGAAGAACACCGTGAACACGATGGTGGACCAGCTGTCCTCCTTCTCCTCCGAGGTGACCCGGGTCGCCCGTGAGGTGGGTACGGAGGGTGAGCTGGGCGGCCAGGCGAAGGTGCCCGGGGTCGCGGGCGTGTGGAAGGACCTCACCGACTCCGTCAACACGATGGCGGGGAACCTGACGGCCCAGGTGCGCGGGATCGCGCAGGTCACGACGGCCGTCGCCAACGGCGACCTGTCGCAGAAGGTACGGGTCAGCGCGCGCGGCGAGGTCGCGCAGTTGGCCGAGACGATCAACCAGATGACGGAGACCCTGCGGACCTTCGCGGACGAGGTCACGCGCGTCGCGAGCGAGGTCGGCGCGAAGGGCCTGCTGGGCGGGCAGGCCCAGGTTCCGGGCGCGGCGGGAACGTGGAAGGACCTCACCGATTCGGTGAACACGGTCTTCCGGAACCTGACGACGCAGGTACGGGACATCGCGCAGGTGACGACGGCTGTTGCCAACGGCGACCTGTCGCAGAAGGTCACGGTCGATGTGGCCGGCGAGATGCTGGAGCTGAAGAACACCGTCAACACGATGGTGGACCAGCTCCAGTCCTTCGGTGCCGAGGTGACCCGTGTGGCCCGTGAGGTCGGTGTGGAGGGTGAGCTGGGCGGTCAGGCCCAGGTGCCCGGGGCCGCGGGCACCTGGAAGGACCTGACCGATTCGGTGAACACCGCCTTCCGCAACCTCACTGGTCAGGTGCGCAACATCGCGCAGGTGACGACGGCTGTGGCCAACGGCGACCTGTCGCAGAAGGTCACGGTGGACGTCTCCGGCGAGATGCTCCAGCTGAAGAACACCGTGAACACGATGGTGGACCAGCTGTCCTCCTTCGCCGACCAGGTCACGCGGATGGCGCGGGACGTGGGCACGGAGGGCCGCCTCGGCGGTCAGGCCCGGGTGGAGGGGGTGTCCGGTACCTGGAAGGAGCTGACCGACTCGGTCAACTTCATGGCCGGGAACCTGACCTCGCAGGTGCGCCAGATCGCCCAGGTGACGACGGCGGTGGCGCGCGGTGACCTGTCGCAGAAGATCGACGTGGACGCCCGGGGCGAGATCCTGGAGCTGAAGAACACCATCAACACGATGGTCGACCAGCTCTCGGCCTTCGCCGAGCAGGTGACCCGCGTCGCGCGTGACGTGGGGACCGAGGGGCGCCTCGGCGGTCAGGCGCAGGTGCCCGGGGTGGCCGGCGTGTGGCGGGACCTGACGGACTCCGTCAATGGCATGGCCGGGAACCTGACCTCGCAGGTGCGCAACATCGCGCAGGTCGCGACGGCGGTGGCGCGCGGTGACCTGTCGCAGAAGATCGACGTGGACGCCCGGGGCGAGATCCTGGAGCTGAAGAACACGCTCAACACGATGGTCGACCAGCTCTCGAACTTCGCCGAGCAGGTGACCCGGGTGGCCCGGGAAGTGGGCACCGAGGGCATCCTGGGCGGTCAGGCCGAGGTGAAGGGCGTCTCCGGCACCTGGAAGGACCTCACCCAGTCCGTCAACTTCATGGCGAACAACCTGACCTCGCAGGTGCGCAACATCGCCGAGGTGACCACCGCGGTCGCCATGGGCGACCTCTCCAAGAAGATCACGGTCGACGCCAAGGGCGAGATCCTGGAGCTCGTCACCACGGTCAACACGATGGTGGACCAGCTGTCGTCGTTCGCGGAACAGGTGACGCGGGTGGCGCGCGAGGTGGGTTCCGAGGGCATCCTCGGCGGCCAGGCCCGGGTGCGCGGGGTGACGGGCATCTGGAAGGACCTGACCGACAACGTCAACCTGATGGCCAACAACCTGACGTCGCAGGTGCGCAACATCTCGCAGGTCTCGGCGGCGGTCGCCAACGGCGACCTGACGAAGAAGGTCACCGTCGAGGCGCGCGGCGAGGTCGCGCAGCTCGCCGACACCGTGAACACGATGGTGAAGACCCTGTCGTCCTTCGCGGACGAGGTCACCCGCGTGGCCCGTGAGGTGGGTACGGAGGGCCGCCTCGGCGGTCAGGCGCACGTGCCGGGCGTGTCCGGGACGTGGAAGGACCTCACCGACTCGGTGAACTTCATGGCCTCCAACCTCACCGGCCAGGTGCGGCAGATCGCCATGGTCACGACCGCCATCGCCAAGGGCGACATGACCAAGAAGATCGACATCGACGCGCGCGGCGAGATCCTGGAGCTCAAGACGACCATCAACACGATGGTCGACCAGCTGTCCTCGTTCGCCGACCAGGTGACCCGTGTCGCCCGTGAGGTGGGTACGGAGGGCATCCTGGGCGGTCAGGCCCGGGTCCGCGACGTCGACGGGACGTGGCGGGACCTGACCGAGTCCGTGAACGAGATGGCCGGGAACCTGACCCGGCAGGTGCGCGCGATCGCGGCGGTGGCCACCGCGGTGACCCGCGGCGATCTGAACCTCAAGATCGACGTGGACGCGGCGGGCGAGATCCAGGTCCTCCAGGACAACATCAACACGATGATCGCCAACTTGCGCGACACCACCTTGGCCAACAAGGAGCAGGACTGGCTGAAGGGCAACCTGGCCCGCATCTCCGCCCTCATGCAGGGCCGGCGGGAGCTGGACGACGTGGCCTCGCTGATCATGAGCGAGCTGACCCCGGTGGTCTCCGCGCAGCACGGCGCGTTCTTCCTGGCCCTGCCGACCGGGGGCAGCACCGAGATCGGGACGGACGGCGGTGCGGAGGGCTCGTACGAGCTGCGGATGCGCGGGAGTTACGCGTACGCGGGCGGACAGATGCCGATCTCCTTCCGGCCCGGCGAGGGGCTGATCGGGACGGTCGCCGAGGAGAAGCGCACGATCCTGGTGGAGAACACCCCGCCCGGCTACCTGAAGATCTCCTCCGGGCTGGGCGAGGCGCCTCCGGCGCACGTGATCGTGCTGCCGGTGTTGTTCGAGGGGAAGGTGCTCGGGGTCATCGAGCTGGCCTCCTTCACTCCCTTCACGCAGATCCAGAAGGACTTCCTCAGCCAGATCGCCGAGATGATCGGCACGAGCGTCAACACCATCAGCGTCAACTCCAAGACGGAGATGCTCCTCAAGCAGTCGCAGGAGATGACCGAGCAGTTGCGCGAGCGCTCCGACGAGCTGGAGAACCGGCAGAAGGCGCTCCAGGCCGCCAACGCGGAACTGGAGGAGAAGGCGGAGCTGCTGGCCCGCCAGAACCGGGACATCGAGGTCAAGAACACCGAGATCGAGGAGGCCCGGCAGGTCCTGGAGGAGCGCGCCGAGCAGCTCGCGGTGTCGATGCGCTACAAGTCCGAGTTCCTGGCGAACATGTCGCACGAGCTGCGCACCCCGCTCAACTCGCTGTTGATCCTGGCCAAGCTGCTCGCGGACAACGCGGACGGGAACCTGTCGCCGAAGCAGGTGGAGTTCGCCGAGACCATCCACGGGGCGGGCTCGGACCTGCTCCAGCTGATCAACGACATCCTCGACCTGTCGAAGGTCGAGGCGGGCAAGATGGACGTCTCGCCGACGCGGATCGCGTTGGTGCAACTGGTGGACTACGTGGAGGCGACCTTCCGGCCGTTGACCGCGGAGAAGGGGCTGGACTTCTCGGTCCGGGTCTCCCCGGAGCTGCCGGCCACCTTGCACACCGACGAGCAGCGGCTGTTGCAGGTGCTGCGCAACCTGCTGTCGAACGCGGTGAAGTTCACCGACGGGGGCGCCGTGGAGCTGGTGATCCGCCCGGCCGGGGCGGACGTGCCCGCCGCGATCCGGGAGCAGCTCCTGGAGGCGGGTTCGCTGCGGGACGCCGACGCGGACCTGATCGCGTTCTCGGTGACGGACACCGGGATCGGGATCGCGGCGAGCAAGATGCTGGTGATCTTCGAGGCGTTCAAGCAGGCCGACGGGACGACGAGCAGGAAGTACGGCGGTACGGGGCTGGGCCTGTCCATCAGCCGGGAGATCGCCCGGCTGCTCGGCGGAGAGATCCACGCGGCCAGCGAGCCCGGCCGGGGTTCGACCTTCACGCTGTACCTGCCGCTGCACCCGAGCGAACTGCCGCCGCAGGGGTACGCCCCGCCGACGCCCGGCGGCGCGCGCGGCGAGTACCGCAGGCCGGCCGAGGAGGCGCGGCCCGCGCCGTCGGTGGCCCCGGCGGAGACCGCGCCCGTACCGGCGGTCGAGGCGGGGGAGCGGCGTAGGGCGCTGCCGGCGGCCGGGACGGACCGGGCAGCGCAGGGGCAGGGCGGACCGGCCGCGCTGTTTCGGCGGCGACGCAAGTCGCTGAGCGACCTGGAGCCGCGCACGGCCGTGCCGGGGCAGCCGGACGCACACGGTTCCGCGGACGGCTGGGGCGGCGAGCTGGAGGAACTCCCGACCGTGCCGCGGACGTACGACTTCCACGGCGAGAAGGTGCTCATCGTCGACGACGACGTGCGCAACGTCTTCGCGCTGACCAGCGTGCTGGAGCAGCACGGCCTGGCCGTGTTGTACGCGGAGAACGGGCGGGAGGGCATCGAAGTCCTGGAGCAGCACGACGATGTGACGGTCGTGCTGATGGACATCATGATGCCGGAGATGGACGGGTACGCGACGACTTCGGCGATCCGGCGGATGCCCCAGTTCGCGGGGCTGCCGATCATCGCGCTGACGGCGAAGGCGATGCAGGGGGACCGGGAGAAGGCGATCGACTCCGGTGCTTCCGACTACGTCACCAAGCCGGTGGAACCCGATTATCTGCTGTCCGTCATGGAGCAGTGGATGAACGCGAAATGATCGACAACAGAGCGGACTGATATCAATTGCTGACTCACTGTGGCGGAACCGGTGTGGAAGGGCAGGATGCGGGGAACCTTCTGCTCTCCCACACCGTTTCTGCTTCGTGCACAGTGACATCTTGGTGACAGGGTGTGGCGATCTCGGGACTGGGGCTACGATGACCGGCACAAGGACGGACGGCGCAAGGATGCCGTCCTCTGGGGCGGGACCCGGCGTACAGGCCGGTGCCAGGAGCCGGGGAGGCCCCATGCCGGGGCGAGGAGGACAGGGCATGGTGCAGAAGGCCAAGATCCTCCTGGTCGACGACAGGCCGGAGAATCTGCTGGCGCTGGAGGCCATCCTCTCCGCGCTCGATCAGACACTGGTCAGGGCGTCGTCGGGAGAGGAAGCGCTGAAAGCGCTGCTGACGGACGATTTCGCGGTCATCCTGCTGGATGTCCAGATGCCGGGCATGGACGGTTTCGAGACGGCCGCGCACATCAAGCGGCGGGAACGGACCCGGGACATCCCGATCATCTTCCTGACCGCGATCAACCACGGTCCGCACCACACCTTCCGCGGTTACGCGGCGGGCGCGGTGGACTACATCTCGAAGCCGTTCGACCCCTGGGTGCTGCGCGCCAAGGTCTCCGTCTTCGTCGAGCTCTACACGAAGAACTGCCAACTGCGCGAGCAGGCGTCGCTGCTGCGGCTCCAGCTTGAGGGCGGCGGCTCGAACGGCGTGGACGCCGGCAAGGAGACCCCCGGGCTGCTGGCCGAGCTGTCCGCCCGGCTCGCGGCGGTCGAGGAGCAGGCGGAGGCGCTGACCAAGCAGCTCGGCGAGGAAGCGGCCGACGCGTCGGTCGTGGCGACCGCGGCGCACCTGGAGCGCAAGCTCACCGGGCTGCGCAGGGCACTGGACGCGCTCGAACCCGGAGCCGGGGGCGGCGCGGCCGTGCTGCCCCTTCAGGGCTGAGCGTCCGGCGGGGAGCGGTTCGGGCCCCTGAGGGGCGGCTCGTGAGGGTGTGTCACCCCTGGCGGACCGTCACGGCCGCCGTCGCGACACGAACGGGTGAAGGGGTGGGCACGCGTGTCCACCGGCGTGCGCACCGGTAACCTCGGGCGCATGGCCTCACGTACGTCCGGCAAGGGTTCCCAGAGCGCGGCGGGCGCCGCGAAGAGCCGCACCGGCCGTACGACGGCGCCGGCGGGGAAAGCGGCTCCCGCGCGCAAGCCTCCGGCGAAGAAGGCCGCGGCGGCCAGGCGCGCCCCCGTCAAGAAGGCGCCCGCCAAGCCCGCGCCGTCCCCGACCGGGGGCGTGGTGCGGCTGGTGCGCCTCGTGTGGCTCGGCATCGCCCACGCGGTCGGTTCCGTCTTCCGCAGCGTCGGCCGGGGCGCCAAGAACCTCGACCCCGCCCACCGCAAGGACGGTGTCGCGCTGCTGCTGCTCGCCCTGGCCCTGATCGTCGCCGCCGGAACCTGGTCCAACCCGAGCGGGCCCGTCGGGGACCTGGTCACCATGCTGATCACCGGCGCGTTCGGGCGCCTCGATCTGCTCGTGCCGATACTGCTCGGCGTGATGGCGGTGCGCTTCATCCGCCACCCCGAGCAGACCGACGCCAACGGCCGGATCGGCATCGGCCTGTCCGCCCTGGTCATCGGCGTACTCGGGCTCGTACACATCGCCTGCGGGGCGCCGGGTCGCGGCGAGGGCACCACCGCGATGCAGGACGCCGGCGGGCTGATCGGCTGGGCCGCCTCGAAACCGCTGATCTTCACCATGGGCGCCCCGCTGGCCGTGCCGATGCTGGTCCTCCTCACGGTGTTCGGGTTGCTGGTGGTCACGGCGACCCCCGTCAACGCCATCCCGCAGCGGCTGCGGCGGCTCGGGATCCGGCTCGGGCTGGTCCAGCCGAACGCGTACGACGAGGGCTTCGGACCGGCGGTGGAGGCGGGCCCGCAGGACCGGCCGGAGGGCCCCGGCCCGATGCGCCGGCAGGGCCGGGTCGGGGCCGTGGACCCGGCGGGCGTCGCCGAGGAGGAGGCACTGGCCCGGCGGCGCAAGCCGCGCCCGAGCGCGACCCGGCCCGCCATGGACCGGGAGATGGACGCCGTCGACGTCGCCGCGGCCGCCGCCGCCGCGCTCGACGGGGTGGTCTACGGCGGACTGCCGCCCTCCCCGGTCGTCGCCGACCTCACCCAGGGCATCACCGCCCGACGCGAGCCCGGGGCGGTGGAGATCACCACCCCCGTGCCGCCCGCGCGGGAGGAGCTGCCCGCCGGCGCGCCCGCCGTCACCACACCCGCCACCGCGCCCGCGGCGGCCGGGCCGCACGACAGCACCGCCGCGGCCTCCGGCACCCTGTCGGTGCCCGACCTCACCAAGGCCCCGCCGCGTGCCGAACCGCTGCCGCCGCGCGCGGAGCAGCTCCAGCTGCGCGGGGACATCACGTACGCGTTGCCCTCGCTGGACCTGCTGGAGCGCGGTGGCCCCGGCAAGACCCGCAGCGCCGCCAACGACGCGGTGGTGGCCTCGCTGACCAACGTGTTCACCGAGTTCAAGGTCGACGCGCAGGTCACCGGCTTCACCCGGGGTCCGACGGTCACCCGCTACGAGGTGACGCTCGGCGCGGCCGTGAAGGTCGAGCGCATCACGGCCCTGGCCAAGAACATCGCGTACGCCGTCGCCTCGCCGGACGTGCGGATCATCAGCCCCATCCCCGGCAAGTCGGCGGTTGGCATCGAGATCCCCAACACCGACCGGGAGATGGTCAACCTCGGGGACGTCCTGCGCCTCGCGGATGCCGCCGAGGACGACCACCCCATGCTGGTGGCGCTCGGCAAGGACGTCGAGGGCGGCTACGTCATGGCCAACCTCGCGAAGATGCCGCACGTCCTGGTCGCCGGCGCCACCGGCTCCGGCAAGTCCTCCTGCATCAACTGCCTGATCACCTCCGTGATGGTCCGGGCCACCCCGGAGGACGTCCGGATGGTCCTCGTCGACCCCAAGCGGGTGGAGCTGACGGCGTACGAGGGCATCCCGCACCTGATCACCCCGATCATCACCAACCCCAAGCGGGCCGCCGAGGCCCTCCAGTGGGTGGTGCGCGAGATGGACCTGCGCTACGACGACCTCGCGGCCTTCGGCTTCCGGCACATCGACGACTTCAACCGGGCGATCCGGGACGGCAAGATCACGCTGCCGCCCGGCAGCGAGCGGGAGCTGAGCCCGTACCCGTACCTGCTGGTGATCGTCGACGAGCTGGCCGACCTGATGATGGTGGCCCCGCGCGACGTCGAGGACTCGATCGTGCGCATCACCCAGTTGGCCCGCGCCGCCGGCATCCACCTGGTGCTCGCCACCCAGCGGCCCTCGGTGGACGTGGTCACCGGCCTGATCAAGGCGAACGTGCCCTCGCGGCTCGCGTTCGCCACCTCCTCGCTCGCCGACAGCCGCGTCATCCTCGACCAGCCCGGGGCGGAGAAGCTGATCGGCAAGGGTGACGGACTGTTCCTGCCGATGGGCGCGAACAAGCCGGTCCGCCTCCAGGGCGCCTTCGTCACCGAGGACGAGATCGCCGGGATCGTGCGGCACTGCAAGGACCAGATGGCGCCCGTCTTCCGCGACGACGTCACCGTCGGCCAGAAGCAGAAGAAGGAGATCGACGAGGAGATCGGCGACGACCTGGACCTGCTGTGCCAGGCCGCCGAACTGGTGGTCTCCACCCAGTTCGGCTCCACCTCGATGCTCCAGCGCAAGCTCCGCGTCGGCTTCGCCAAGGCCGGTCGTCTCATGGACCTGATGGAATCGCGGGGCGTCGTCGGCCCGAGCGAAGGTTCGAAGGCGCGCGACGTCCTGGTGAAACCGGACGAGCTGGACGGCGTCCTGGCGGTCATCCGGGGGGACGATCAGCCTTAGGGGGTGTCTGACGGGCAACCGTTTCCCCCGGTCGTGCGTCAAGTTGAGGGATACGGCGGACACCGCGCTCCGGCGCGGGGCCGTCGTACCGCCTTCGCACCACCAGGAGACCCGCCGGCCATTCGGATGGCCTAGGGACTCCACCCCTCCGGTTGCTCCACCCTTTCGTCACCCCCCTAGACTGGACAGCCAGCAGGTGGCTACACGCTCGAAAGGCGCCCTCGTGTCCATCGGCAACGCCAACTCCCCCGAAGAAGAGCGGCCTTCGACCGACGACCGGTCCGAGGACCGTCCCGTCGAACGCACCGTCGAAGGACCGTCCATCGGGACGGCCCTCAAGAAGGCCCGGATCGCCGCCGGGCTCACTGTCGACGAGGTCAGTTCCACCACCCGCGTGCGCATCCCGATCGTGCACGCGATCGAAGAAGACGATTTCACGCGGTGCGGCGGCGACGTCTACGCCCGCGGTCACATCCGGACGCTCGCCCGCGCCGTCCACCTCGATCCGGCACCCCTGGTCGAGGCGTACGACGCGGCCCACGGCGGTCGGCCGGCACCCACCCCCGCCGCGCCGATGTTCGACGCCGAACGCATCCGACCGGAGCGGCAGCGACCGAACTGGACGGCGGCCATGGTCGCCGCGATCGTCGCCGTCATCGGTTTCGTGGGCTTCACGGCCTTCGGTGGCGACGGCGGCGCCAAGGAGAAGCGGCCGCTGGCGGAAGGTTCCGCCGCCTCCGCGGCGCCCAAGCAGTCGGCGGGCAAGCCGGCCGCGCCCCAGCAGCCGCCGAAGGCGCCCGCCCCCTCGGACAGTGCCATCGCCGCCGCGCCCAAGGACCTCGTCACGGTCGTCCTGACGGCCAACGACGGGGAGAGCTGGATCTCCGCGAAGGACCACAGCGGCCGGTCGCTGTTCGACGGGACGCTCGCCCTGGGCGAGTCGAAGACCTTCACCGACAAGGAGTCCATCGACCTCGTACTCGGTGACGCCGGGGTCGTCAAGCTCTTCGTGAACGGCAAGGAGATCAAGGACCAGTTCCAGCCGGGGCAGGTCGAACGGCTCACTTACACCAAGGACGACCCCCGTCAGGGCCAGGCCCAGGCGGGCTGACCAGCACGGACTGAGAAATTCCGGATCCCCGGGAGGCCGATCGGCCTCCCGGGGATCTTGTCATGGGGGACGGGGGCGGGGGCCGACGCCGGGACGAAGTAGTCTTGAGTCCATGCCCGAACGCCGTACCGTCGCCCTTGTCACTCTTGGCTGCGCCCGTAACGAGGTGGACTCGGAGGAGCTCGCAGGCCGCTTGGCGGCGGATGGCTGGGAGCTCGTCGAGGACGCCGCCGATGCGGACGTAGCCGTCGTCAACACCTGTGGCTTCGTCGAAGCCGCCAAAAAGGACTCCGTCGACGCCCTCCTGGAAGCCAATGATCTGAAAGATCACGGCAAGACCCAGGCCGTCGTCGCCGTCGGCTGTATGGCCGAGCGCTACGGCAAGGAACTCGCCGAAGCGCTCCCCGAGGCCGACGGCGTGCTCGGCTTCGACGACTACGCCGACATCTCCGACCGCCTCCAGACCATCCTCAACGGCGGCATCCACGCCTCCCACACCCCGCGCGACCGGCGCAAGCTGCTGCCGATCAGCCCGGCCGCCCGGCAGGACGCCGAGGTGGCCCTGCCCGGACACGCCCAGGAGCCGACCGAGGCCCCCGCGGACCTGCCGGAAGGGCTCGCGCCCGCCTCCGGGCCGCGCGCGCCGCTGCGTCGCCGTCTGGACAAGAGCCCGGTCGCCTCGGTGAAGCTCGCCTCCGGCTGCGACCGGCGCTGCTCCTTCTGCGCCATCCCGTCCTTCCGCGGCTCGTTCATCTCCCGGCGCCCCAGCGACGTCCTCGGCGAGACCCGCTGGCTCGCCGAGCAGGGCGTCAAGGAGGTCATGCTGGTCTCCGAGAACAACACCTCGTACGGCAAGGACCTCGGCGACATCCGGCTGCTGGAGACGCTGCTGCCGGAGCTGGCCGCCGTGGACGGCATCGAGCGCGTCCGCGTCAGCTACCTCCAGCCCGCCGAGATGCGACCCGGCCTGATCGACGTCCTCACCTCGACGCCCAAGGTCGTTCCGTACTTCGACCTGTCCTTCCAGCACTCGGCCCCCGACGTGCTGCGCGCCATGCGCCGCTTCGGTGACACCGACCGGTTCCTGGAACTGCTCGACACCATCCGCGGCAAGGCCCCGCTGGCCGGCGTCCGGTCCAACTTCATCGTCGGCTTCCCCGGTGAGACGGAGGCCGACTTCGCCGAGCTGGAGCGTTTCCTCACCCACGCGCGGCTCGACGCCATCGGCGTCTTCGGCTACTCGGACGAGGACGGCACCGAGGCCGTCGGCTACGAGAACAAGCTGGACGCCGAGACCATCGCGGAGCGGCTCGCGCACATGCAGCGGCTCGCCGAGGAGCTGACCTCCCAGCGTGCGGAAGAGCGGATCGGGGAGACCCTTGAGGTACTCGTCGAGACGGTCACGGCCATCGGCGAGGACGACGAGGACGGCGAGGGTGCCTACGGGCGCGCCGCCCACCAGGCGCCGGAGACGGACGGCCAGGTGGTCTTCACTGACGGCACCGGTCTGGTGCCCGGCCGCATGGTGACGGCGAAGGTCGTAGGCACGCTGGGTGTGGACCTGGTGGCAGAGCCCCTGGGCCTGGATCTCGAGGAGGCGGCCGGATGACCGGAGTCCCGGCACCAGCGGCGGGCGGGACCGGCCGCCGGCCCTCGCCCGGCGCGGGGCTCGGGACGCCGGTCGTCCATCAGGCCGGCCTGTGGAACATCGCCAACATCCTGACGATGGTCCGACTCGTGCTCGTGCCGGGATTCGTCCTGCTGCTGCTCGCGGACGGGGGCTACGACCCCGCCTGGCGGGCATGGGCATGGGCGGCGTTCGCCGTCGCCATGATCACTGACATCTTCGACGGGCACCTCGCCCGGACGTACAACCTGGTCACCGACTTCGGGAAGATCGCCGACCCCATCGCCGACAAGGCGATCATGGGCTCGGCGCTCGTCTGTCTCTCCTGGCTGGGCGACCTCCCCTGGTGGGTGACCGGCGTGATCCTCGGGCGGGAACTCGGGATCACGCTCCTTCGTTTCTGGGTCATCCGGTACGGGGTCATCCCGGCCAGCCGGGGCGGCAAGCTCAAGACCCTCGCCCAGGGCACGGCGGTCGGCATGTACGTGCTCGCCCTCACCGGCCCGCTGGCGACCCTGCGGTTCTGGGTGATGGCGGTCGCCGTCGTGCTGACGGTCGTCACCGGTCTGGACTACATCCGCCAGGCCGTCGTCCTGCGCCGCGGGGGGCTGGACGCGGAGCGGATCGCGCCGTGACACGAGCGGCGGGTGATTTTCCCGAGGCGGCCGGCGCCGCGGAACCCGCCGAGGCGGCGGCGGGGGTGGCCGGGACCGTGCTGCGGCTGCTCGCTGAGAGTCACCAGACGCTCGCCGTGGCCGAGTCCTTGACCGGTGGCCTGGTCGCCGCGGAGCTGACGGCCGTGCCGGGGGCCTCGAAATCGTTCCGCGGCTCGGTGACCGCGTACGCGACCGAGCTCAAGCACCGGGTGCTGGGCGTGGACGCCGAGCTGCTGGCGGCCGAAGGCGCGGTGAACGCGCAGGTCGCGGAGGAGATGGCGGCCGGTGTGCGCCGCGCGCTGGGGGCCTCCTGGGGGATCGCGACGACCGGGGTGGCCGGTCCCGACCCCCAGGACGGGCAGCCGGTGGGCACGGTTTTCGTCGCCGTGGCCGGTCCGGGGGGCAGGAAAACGGCCCGGCTGCGGTTGAACGGCTCGCGTACGGAAATCCGTAGGGAGAGTGCACGGACAGTGCTCGAACTCCTCTCGAGCGAACTCCGCGAGAATCTGCGGGGGCAGGATAGGGAACAGGACGGGGGGATTTGATGTTTGCAGCCCTGAGTGAACACGACATCGCTCCCCGCACGGCCGCGGCGCGAGGCGGTACGGTGGGGCGTGAAGGTTACGGCTACACGGTCAGAGGAGGGAGCCACCGATGATTCTGCTCCGTCGCCTGCTGGGTGACGTGCTGCGTCGGCAGCGCCAGCGCCAGGGCCGTACTCTGCGCGAAGTCTCCTCGTCCGCCCGAGTTTCTCTCGGCTATCTCTCCGAGGTGGAGCGGGGGCAGAAGGAGGCATCCTCCGAGCTGCTCTCCGCGATCTGCGACGCGTTGGACGTACGGATGTCCGAGCTGATGCGCGAAGTCAGTGACGAGCTGTCGCTGGCGGAGCTTGCGCAGTCGGCCGCGGCAAGCGAACCGGTGCCGGCACCGGTGCGCCCGATGCTCAATTCGGTCTCCGTGACCTCGGTCACGGGCACCACGGAACGGGTGACCATCAAGGCGCCCGTGGAAGCGGTGAATGTCGTAGCCGCGTGAAGGCGAGCGCGTGAAGCGCGTATGAGTGTGGCCGGAGCCCCGGCCGGTGCGTGAGGCACCGGACGGGGCTCTTTGCCGTTCTGGGTGCGGTGGTGGGGGCGGTGCGGGAGGATGGGCGCGTCCGGATCCCGGCCTTCCTGGAGGCGGCCGTGCGGTGGTTACTCATACCCGTTGTGCTGACGGCCGGGGTGCTGTGGTGGTGGGCCGTGCTGCGGCTCGCACTGGAACCCGCCGACGCGGGGCCCGTGGAAGGCGCGATAGCCGTCGGCGGCTGGGGGCTCGGACTGCTTCCCGTGCACTGTGTGCCCGGGCCGGTGCGCAGGCGCCCCAAGGTGACGGCCGGGGGAGCGCCGTCCGGTCGGGCGTCGATCGGTCGGGTGTGGCTCACCACGGCATCGATACCCCCCCGTTCGGGCGAAGGATCTGGCCGGTCATGAAGGACGAGGCGTCGGAGGCGAGGTAGAGCACCGCCTGGGCGATGTCCTCGGGTTCCCCGACCCGGCGCAGCGGCGACATCCGGATCATCGCCGCCTCGGTCCGCTCCCGTTCCTCCGCGCTGTGCCGGCCGGTCATGGGGGTACGGATCCACCCCGGGGCGACGGCGTTGACGCGGATGCCGTGCGGGCCGGTCTCGGTGGCGAGGGTCTTGGTCAACTGGACGACGGCGGCCTTCGCGGCGCTGTAGCAGAGCAGGCCCGGCCGGGCGGCGTCCACGGCGCCGGAGGCCATGGTGACGACCGAACCGGGGCGGCCGGCGTCGATCATGGCGCGGACGGCCTCCTGGCAGGTGCGCAGGACGCCCTTGAAGTTGATGTCCAAGACCCGGTCGAGGTCCTCGTCGGAGGTGTCCAGGACGCTGCTGGTGTGCATGATCCCGGCGATGGCGGCGGTGATGTCGAGGGGACCGGCGGCCTCGACGGCGGCCCGCAGCGCGGCGCGGTCGGTCACGTCCAGCGTGTGGGTGGTGGCCTTTCCGCCGGCTTCCGTGATCAGGCGGGCGGTCTCGCGCAGACCGGTCGCGTCGCGGTCCGCGCAGTGCACGGCCGCGCCGGCCCGGGAAAGGAGCACGGCGGTGGCGCGGCCGATCCCGCTCGCGGCGCCGGTGACGAGCGCGGTGCGGCCGGTGAGGTCGTACGGGGTTGTGGGCATGTCCGGACGGTAAGACCGCATCTGACGGAGCGTCAACTACGGGGTGGGCCCGGATTGGCAGCGCGGACACCAGTACGTGGGGCGGTCTTCCTTCACGACGCGGCGTACCGGGGTGCCGCAGCGCAGGCAGGGGCGTGGGGCCCGGCCGTAGACGAAGAGGGCCTGGCCCCGGCGTCGGCTGCCGGTGGTGTTGCGGGTCTCGCCGGCGCCGAGGTTGGCCGCGAGGAGCCGTTGGGCGGCGCCGACCAGGCGGACGGTGGTGACCTCGGGGTCGGGCAGCTCGCCGACCGGGGTCCAGGGGGTGACCTGGGCGAGGAAGCAGAGCTCGCACATGTACACGTTGCCGATGCCCGCGAGGTTGCGCTGGTCGAGCAGGGCTTCGCCGAGGGGGCGTTCGGGGGTGGCGAGCAGGTTCGCCGCGGCTTTGTCGGCGTCCCAGTCGGGGCCTAGGAGGTCGGGGCCGAGGTGGCCGACGACCTTGTCCTCGTCGGCGGTGCGCAGGAGTTCCAGGACGGGGAGACGGTAGCCGACGGCGGTGTCGGAGGCGGTGCCGAGGATGGCGCGGATCTCGTAGGCGGGGCCGCCGTGCCACTTCCGCCCGGTGGGGAAGACGTGCCAGGCGCCGTCCATGCGCAGGTGGCTGTGAAGGGTGAGGCCGCCGTCGCCGTCGATGCGGGTGAGCAGGTGTTTGCCGCGCGGGATCACGTTCAAGGTGGTGCGGCCGGTGAGATCCACGGTGGCGAGGCGGGGGACGCGCAGGTCGCTGCGGGTGATCTCGCGGCCGGCCAGGGCGGCGTGCAGCCGGGCGGCGGCGCGCCAGACGCTGTCTCCTTCGGGCATGGCTCCATTGTCGCTCCGGGCTCCGGGCTCCGGGCTCCGGGTGGCGGGACGCGTGGCCGCCGCGGGCGCGGGGGGAAGCCGAAACCCCCGCGGCGGGGTCTGCGCGCGGGGGCCTCTCGGGCAGGGTGCCGTACTACTTCCAGGTGAGGGCTTTCTTGCCCACCGTGCTGTACGGCTCGCCCCAGTACTCTCCGCCGACCACCTTGACCTGGGCCGAGGGCGCCAGGGCGATCACGCAGTTGGTCTGCGACTGGCCGTTGGTGAACCCCTTGGGCAGCGATTCGTCCTTGCACTTCTCGAACGTGCCGATGACCGACACGCCGCCCGCCTCGCTGCCGTCCGGAAGCAGGCCCTTCATGTGGCCGACCGAGGCGTACGCGAGGTCGGTGGTGCCGACGTTCTTGACCGTGTAGTGAACGTAGTAGGGGACCATCCCCTTCGCCTTGTCACCCAGCTTCAGCGAGTCCAGGTCTGCCGCCTGGCCCTGCTCGACGGAGGTGACGGTGAGGGCGATCGTGCCGCTGGTGGTGGTTCCGTAGGTGAACGGGACGGTCGCCGGCTCGCCGATCTTGAAGCTCTGGCCCGGCTTGGCCGTGCCCGCGGCCGGTGCCGCGCCGCCGGCGGCCGACGGGCTGGCGGCAGCGCTCGGACTCGCGGCGCCCGGCTGGCCGTAGCCGGACGAGGGCGAGCCGGCCGCGGGCGTGCTGGGTGCCACCGGGACCACTTCCTCGTTGCCGCTCTTGCAGCCGCTCAGCGTCAGGGTGGCGGTGACCGCCAGGCCGATGGTGCCGAGTGCGGTCCTGCGCATGGTTGTGGTGCTCACTTCTCAGGTCCCCCATGGACTGTACGTTTGACTGCGCATCGTCAATCCCGATGCCTGTGGTGATCTTAGGGGCGGGTCAATCGCCGGCCACGCCCCCGGCGGTCTTCGTGACGGGCTCAGGACATAAGCGCAACATAAGCGGAATCGTCGGTCCGGAACCGGCCGCGGGGGCGGCCCGGCCCGGCCGCCGTCACGGTCTCAGGCGCAGGCCCCGCGGGGTGGCGTGGAAGCCCGCCGCCTCCAGCGTGCGACCCGGTACGGCGGTCAGCGCGGGCGTCGCGTTGATCCGCTCGACCGTCAGGGGCGGGACCGTGCCGGCACGGCAGGCCACCGCGAGCGAGGCCACGGCCGCCTCCAGGCGCGGATCATCCGCCTCGGGCCACGCCAGCAGGGTCTTGCCGCCGCGCTCCAGATAGAGGACGAGTTCCCCGTCGACCAGCACCACCAGGGAGCCTGCCTTGCGGCCCGGCTTGTGTGTGGCACCGGCCGGTGGCTCCGGCCAGGGCAGGGCCGCGCCGTACGCGTTCGCCGGGTCGGCGGCGGCCAGCACCACGGCGGCCAGCGGGGGCGGCGTCCGCTCCGCCGCCCGCAACCGGTCCACCGCGCCGTCCATCGCGAACTGCGCCGCGCCCAGGCCCTCGACGACGTAACCCCGCCGGGCCTGCCCGCTGTCCTCGAACGCCGACAGCACCCGGTAGACGGCGCTGAAACCGCCCTCCACCCCCTCCGCGGCCACCGCGCCCCGCGTCACCACGCCGTGCCGGTCCAACAGCGTCCGGGCCAGGGCGTGCGCCCGGTGGGTCGGGTCCGGGGCGTGGCCGGGCAGCAGCGACCAGCGGCCGGAGACCGTGGGCGGCCCGGTGCGGGACACCGTCGCGCTGAGGGTGCCGTAGCGGCCGCGCGGGACGGTGCGCCGCGCGCGGTGCGCCGTGGCACCCGCGGTGCGGCCCGAACCCAGCAGGGAGCGCAGCGGGGCCAGGGTGTCGTTCGTCAGCCGCCCAGACCAGGCCAGGTCCCAGAGCGCCTCGGACAGTTGGAGGTCGGACGCCTCCGGCCACTTCGCCCGCACCGACTCCACCACCTGGCGGAAGAACAGTCCGTACCCGCCCGAGAGGGTGTCGAGGATCGCCTGGTGCAACGGCGTCGTCTCCAGCGGATGGGCCGGTGGCAGCAGCAGGGGCGCCGTCTCGGCGAGGTAGAGCGAGACCCAGCCGTCCTTGCCGGGGAGTGCTCCGGCGCCGGCCCAGATCACCTCGCCCGTCGTGGTCAGTTCGTCCAGCAGGGCGGGGGAGTACCCCGAGACGCGCGAGGGCAGGATCAGGCGTTCCAGGGCCGAGGCCGGCACCGGAGCCCCTTGCAACTGCTCGATCGCCCGGGCCAGGCCGTCGATCCCGCGCAGGGCCCCGCCCAGATGCTGCCACTGCGGCAGGAAGGTGGCCAGCGAGGCCGGGGGCACCGGCTCCAGCTCTTGGCGCAGGGCCGCGAGCGAGCGGCGGCGCAGTCTGCGCAACACCGCCGCGTCGCACCACTCCTGTCCGATCCCCGCCGGGTGGAACTCCCCTTGGACCACCCTGCCCGCCGCCGCCAGCCGGTGCAGGGCCCCTTCGGTGACCGCCGTGCCCAGGCCGAAGCGGTCGGCCACGGCCGTGGTGGTGAACGGCCCGTGGGTGCGGGCGTAGCGGGCCAGGAGGTCTCCGAGCGGGTCCTTGACCGGTTCGGTGAACGCCTCCGGGACGCCGACGGGCAGCGCGGTGCCGAGCGCGTCCCGCAACCGCCCCGCGTCCTCGATCGCCGCCCAGTGGTCGGCGCCGCCGACACGGACCCGGATCGCCCGCCGGGCGGCGGCGAGTTCAGCGGCCCACGAAGGCTGCGCGCCGCGCTCGGCCAACTCGGCCTCGGTCAGCGGGCCCAGCATGCGCAGCAGGTCCGCCACCGACTCGACGTCCTTGGCCCGGCGGTCCTCGGTCAGCCACTGGAGCTCGCGCTCCAACTCCTCCAGAACCTCGGCGTCCAACAGTTCCCGCAGTTCCGCCTGGCCGAGCAGCTCCGCCAGCAGTCGGGAGTCCAGCGACAGCGCCGCCGCCCTGCGCTCGGCCAGCGGCGAGTCCCCCTCGTAGAGGAACTGGGCGACGTAACCGAACAGCAGCGACCGCGCGAACGGGGACGGCTCGGGCGTGGTGACCTCGACCAGGCGGACCCGGCGCGCCTCGATGTCCCCCATCAGTTCCGTCAGCCCCGGCACGTCGAAGACATCCTGGAGGCATTCCCGTACGGCCTCCAGCACGATCGGGAAGGAGCCGAACTCGGACGCGACCTGGAGCAGTTGGGAGGCGCGCTGGCGCTGCTGCCACAACGGTGTGCGCTTGCCCGGGTTGCGGCGCGGCAGCAGCAGGGCGCGCGCCGCGCACTCGCGGAACCGGGAGGCGAACAGGGCCGATCCGCCGACCTGGTCGGTGACGATCTGCTGGACGTCGCCGTGGTCGAAGGCGACGTCCGCCGCGCCCAACGGGGCCTGTTCGTCATCGAACTCGAAGGACTGCGCGGGAGCCGCCGCGTTCTGATGCAGCGGATCGTGGTCGAGCAGGTCCATGGAGAGCAGGTCCGCGTCCGGAAGGCGCAGCACGATGCCGTCGTCCGCATGCATCACCTGGGCGTCCATCCCGTACCGCTCGGCGAGGCGGGCTCCGAGGGCCAGCGCCCACGGGGCGTGCACCTGAGCGCCGAACGGGGAGTGGACGACCACCCGCCAGTCGCCCAGTTCGTCGCGGAATCGCTCTACCACGATCGTCCGGTCGTCCGGCACGTGGCCGCAGGCCTCCCGCTGTTCGGCGAGGTAGGCGAGGACGTTCTCCGCGGCCCAGGCGTCGAGCCCGGCCGCGAGCAGCCGCAGCCGGGCGTCCTCGTCGGTGAGGCCGCCGAGCTCGCGCAGGAACGCGCCGACCGCCCGACCCAGTTCGAGCGGGCGGCCCAACTGGTCGCCCTTCCAGAACGGCAACCGCCCCGGCACCCCGGGCGCCGGGGAGACCAGCACGCGGTCGCGGGTGATGTCCTCGATGCGCCAGGAGCTGGTGCCCAGCGTGAACACGTCCCCCACCCGGGACTCGTACACCATCTCCTCGTCGAGCTCGCCGACCCGACCGCCGCCCTTCTTGGGGTCGGCCCCCGCGAGGAAGACGCCGAAGAGGCCGCGGTCCGGGATCGTTCCGCCCGAGGTCACCGCGAGGCGCTGGGCACCCGGCCGGCCGGTGATCGTCCCCGCCACCCGGTCCCACACGACACGGGGCCTGAGCTCGGCGAACGCGTCCGACGGATAACGGCCCGCGAGCATGTCCAGCACGGAGGTGAACGCCGACTCCGGCAGCGCCGCGAAGGGCGCCGCCCGCCGCACCAGGGCCAGCAGGTCGTCCAGTTGCCAGGTGTCCATCGCGGTCATCGCGACCAACTGCTGGGCCAGCACGTCCAGCGGGTTGGACGGGATGCGCAGGGACTCGATCGAGCCCGTGCGCATCCGCTCGGTCACCACGGCCGCCTGCACCAGGTCGCCCCGGTACTTGGGGAACACCACGCCGGTGGAGACCGCGCCGACCTGGTGGCCGGCCCGGCCGACGCGTTGGAGCCCCGAGGCCACCGAGGGAGGCGACTCCACCTGCACCACCAGGTCCACCGCGCCCATGTCGATGCCCAGCTCCAGGCTGGACGTCGCCACCACGGCCGGCAGTCGGCCGGCCTTCAGGTCCTCCTCGACCAGCGCCCGCTGCTCCTTGGACACCGAGCCGTGGTGCGCGCGGGCCAGCAGCGGCGGCGCGCCCTGCGCGGCCCCCGACTGCGCCATGATCTCCGCCGGCACGGACCCCTCGGGCAGCTTCTCGCCCATCGCCCGCTCGTACGCGATCTCGTTGAGCCGGTTGCACAGCCGCTCCGCGAGCCGCCGGGAGTTGGCGAACACGATCGTGGACCGGTGGGCCTGCACCAGATCCGCGATCCGCTCCTCCACATGCGGCCAGATGGAGGGCTTGTCCCCGCCCTCCCGCCCCTCCGTCGCGGGAGAGCCGCCCAACTCGCCCATGTCCTCGACGGGGACGACCACCGACAGGTCGAACTCCTTCGACGACGGCGGCTGGACGATCTCCACCTTGCCGCGCGGCGCGAGGTACCGGGCCACCTCGTCCACCGGCCGGACCGTCGCCGACAGGCCGATCCGGCGGGCCGGCCGGGGCAGCAGCTCGTCCAGCCGCTCCAGCGACAGCGCCAGGTGCGCGCCGCGCTTGGTGCCCGCGACGGCGTGCACCTCGTCCAGGATCACCGTCTCCACCCCGGCGAGGGCATCGCGCGCCGCCGACGTCAACATCAGGAACAGCGATTCCGGCGTGGTGATCAGGATGTCCGGCGGCCGGGTCACCAGCGCCCGGCGCTCGGCGGGCGGGGTGTCACCGGAGCGGATGCCGACGCGGATCTCCGGCTCGGGCAGGCCCAACCGGACCGACTCCTGCCGGATGCCGGTCAGCGGGCTGCGCAGATTGCGTTCCACGTCGACGGCCAGCGCTTTGAGCGGTGACACGTACAGCACCCGGCAGCGCTTCTTCGGCTCGGCCGGCGGCGGGGTGGACGCCAACTGGTCGAGGGCGGCGAGGAACGCCGCCAGGGTCTTGCCGGAGCCGGTGGGCGCCACGACCAGGACGTCCGAGCCCGCACCGATCGCCCGCCAGGCCCCCTCCTGCGCGGCGGTGGGCATCACGAAGGCCCCCGAGAACCACGAGCGGGTCGCGGGGGAGAACGAGTCGAGCGCGCTACCGGACATGCACCCATCGTGCACCCGGCCACTGACAACCGGCCGGGCCTGCGTAAACGCGCCGACGGGCCGGGGCGCAGAATGGGGGAATGGGGACGGACGACGGCCGCCGGGAGTGGGCGCGGCACTGGCAGTACCCGGAGCTGCCGGGGCTGGACCTGTTGCGCGCCCACTACGTACGCCACACCTTCCCGCGCCACGCCCACGACGGGTACGTCATCGCGGCCGTCACCGGCGGCGTCGAGGAGATCGGCCTGCCGGCCGGCACCCTGCGCGCCGGGCCGGGCAGCGTGGTCCTGATCAACCCGGAGGTGGCGCACACCGCCCGCGCCGGGGTCCCCGAGGGCTGGGCGTACGCCACCCTCTACCCGTCCCGCGCGCTGATCACCGAGGTCGCCGCCGAGATCGGCACGGTGCGCGGGACCCCCGGTTTCACCGCCGACATGGTCCCCGACCCGCACGCCTCACGGATGATCGCCGAGGTGCACCGGGCCGCCGAGGCTGGGAACGCGCTGGCCGCCGACACGCTGCTGCGGGGTGTCGTGGCGCGGATGCTGACCCGGCACGCCGGACCGCTGCCGGCCCGTACGGTACGGCGCGCGGGCGGCGCCGACGCGGAGCGGGCCAAGGCCGTACTGGAGGAACGGATCGCGGAGCCGCCGTCGCTGGAGCAGCTCGCCGCGGAGCTGGGGACGAGCCCGTTCGCCCTGCTGCGGGCCTTCAGGGAGCGGTACGGGATGCCGCCGCACACCTGGCTGACCGACGCCCGGGTGCGCCGGGCCCGCCGGTTGCTGGACGCGGGCACTCCGCCGGCGGAGGCGGCCGTCACCGTCGGCTTCACCGACCAGCCGCACCTGAACCGCCACTTCACCCGGATCGTCGGGGTCCCGCCGGGCGCCTACCGGCGGGAGCGCAGGCGCAGCGGCTGAGGCCGGGCGAGCCCACCGGAGCGCACCGGGCGCGCAAGAACGTACAAGACCGCTCCCCGGACCCCCGCATAGCGTCAGGGGCGTGGGAGAAGATCAGATGGTGATGCAAGAGACCCCCCAGGGGGTCGTCGAGCGGCCGCGCGCCGCCGTCGTACGGGACGCCCTCGGCGTCGGGGTGGCCGTCGGCCTGTCGGGATTCGCGTTCGGGGTGACCGCCGCCGGATCCGGTGTGAGCGTGCTCCAGGCGTGCGCGCTGAGCCTGCTCGTCTTCACCGGCGCCTCGCAGTTCGCGCTCGTCGGCGCCCTCGCCGCGGGCGGCAACCCGTTCACCGCCGCCGCCGGTGCCTTCTTCCTCGGGACCCGCAACGCCTTCTACGGGCTGCGGTTGTCCCAGCTGCTCGCCCTTCCCAAGCCCGTCCGGCCGCTCGCCGCGCACTGGGTCATCGACGAGACGACCGCCGTCGCCCTCGCCCAGCCCGGCCGCAAGTCGGCGCGGCTCGGGTTCACCGTGACCGGGCTGACCCTGTACGTCCTGTGGAACGTCACCACCCTGCTCGGCGCGCTCGGCGCCGAGGCCATCGGCGACACCACCGTATGGGGCCTGGACGCGGCCGGACCCGCCGTCTTCCTCGCCCTGCTCGCCCCGATGCTGAAGAGCTCCACCGAACGGGCCGTCGCCGGCCTCGCGCTGGTCCTGGGGCTCGGCCTGTTGCCCGTACTGCCCTCCGGGGTGCCCGTGCTGATCGCGGCGCTGGCCGCCCCCGCCGTGCTGTGGATGAAGGGACGCCGCTCGTGAACGTCTGGATCGCCATCGGGCTGACCGTCATCGGCTGCTACGCCGTCAAGCTCGCCGGGCTGCTCGTGCCCGCCGGGGCGCTGGAGCGGCCGGGCGTGCGCACGCTGTCCGCGCTGCTGCCCGTCGCCCTGCTCGCCGCCCTCACCGCCCAGCAGACGTTCAGCACCGGCCACGAGCTGGTGCTCGACGCCCGCGCCGCCGGACTGGCCGCCGCCGCCGTGGCACTGCTGCTGCGCGCCCCGTTCCTCGTCGTGGTCGGCGCGGCGGTCCTGGTCACGGCCGGGCTGCGCGCCCTGGGCGGTTAGCCGTTGGGGGTCAGGTCAGCGGGCGGCCGTAGGCGCGGAGGGTGAGGAGCGCCTCCAAGGTGGCGATCGGGCGCCGCTCCAGGGAGCTGCCCGGCGCCCAGGCGTCGTGGCGGAGCACCGGCCAGCCCCCGTCCGGCTGCTGCCGGGCGGTGAGGAAGTCCAGGGACCGGCTCATCTCCGCGTCGGTGAACCAGCCGCGCGCCCACGACTCGGGGCGGCCCGCCACGTCGTACGGGAACAGTCGCCCGCCCGGTGCGTACCCGCGCACCGTCGGGTACTCGGCCCGGCGCGCCGGATCCAGCACCACCAGGGGCCGCTCGCGCACCAGCCGACCCAGCCGGTCCGCGGCCGCCGCCGCCCGGCTCCGGTCGGGGACGCCGTCGAGGAACGCCACCGCGCCCCGCACCTCGCCCGGGTGCCAGTGGCGCAGCGTCTCGACCCGGTCCCAGCAGAAGTCGGTGGCCCGGAACAGCCACGCGTGCCAGACCCGGTTGCGGTGCAGCGCGCCGACGACCGGGCCGGTGGTCTCCAGCGTGCCCGACGGATCGTCCCGCACCGGGTCGTAGGGGAGCGTCGGATGCTCGGCCGGGGCGGCGGACACCACCGGGAGGGCGCCGTCGGGGGTGGAGACCGCCGTCAGGTGCGCGCAGAGGCGCTCCACCCGCCGGCCTCCGCAGCGGCCGAGGGCGTCCAGCACCCGCAGGGCGTACGCGGCGTGCAGCGGCCGGCTCAGCGGTCCGCGCAGTTCGGGGTCGAGCGCGTGCCCGTAGCCTCCGTCGGCACCCAGGTACGCGCCGAGGGCGCGGTCCACGGCGTCGGCGTCGCCGCCGAGGAAGTGGAACGCGAACCGGCGCTGTTCCAGCACCCGCGCGGTGAGCCAGATGAACCGCTCGGCGCGGGCGAGCGGGGTCGGCGCGGCCGACGCGGCTTCGTCTCCAGGCATGCGGGAACCGTAGGGCGCCGGACGCGGGGCCGGGGGTGCGAACGCGGCCGGTGCACTCTCAGGGGCGCGATACTGGTGGCATGCGGTTGACGGTTTTCTGGGAGCGGATGGCCGAGCACTTCGGGGCGGCCTACGCGGACTCCTTCGCGCGGGACCACGTCATGACGGAGCTCGGCGGACGTACCGTGTACCAGGCGCTGGAAGCGGGCTGGGAGGCCAAGGACGTCTGGCGTGCGGTGTGTTCGGCGATGGACGTGCCCGCCTCGCGGCGCTGACCGACTGCCCGGCCCGTCCGGTCCGGTGCGGGGTGGGTCAGACTGGGGTGCGTGGCAGCGACTGAAGAGACGACCCCCCTCCCGACCGAGCACGCCGAACAGACCGAGCACGCCGGAGAGCCCGAGCACGCCGAACAGACCGAGCACGCGGCTGCCCCGCCGCCCCGGACCCCCGAGCCGTCGGCGCGGGCCACCGGCGCGACCGCGGCGGCGGAGCCCGTGGCCCGGATGCCGCGCTGGCTGCCCCGCGCGGTGATCCTCGTACTGGCTCTCGTTGCCTGCTTCCAGCTCGGCAGCTGGGCCTTCCACCAGCTCATCGGTCTACTCGTCAACGTCCTGATCGCCTTCTTCCTCGCGCTCGCCGTCGAACCCGCCGTGTCCCGGATGGCGGCCCGCGGCATGCGCCGCGGACTCGCGACCTTCCTGGTGTTCCTCGGGGTGTTCGTCGTCGCCGCCGGATTCGTGGCGCTGCTCGGCTCGATGCTCGCCGGGCAGATCGTCGACATGGTGGAGGGCTTCCCGCGCTACCTCGACTCCGTGATCAGAACGGTCAACGCGACGTTCCACACGGATCTGTCGCGGCTGGAGATCCAGGACAGCCTGCTGCACTCGGACTGGCTGCAGAAGTACGTGCGCAACAGCGCGAGCGGAGTGCTCGACGTGTCCGCCACCGTGCTCGGCGGCCTGTTCAAGCTGCTGACCATCGGGCTGTTCTCGTTCTACTTCGCCGCCGACGGCCCGCGGCTGCGGCGCGCGCTGTGCTCCGTGCTGCCGCCCGCCAAGCAGTCGGAGGTGCTGCGCGCCTGGGAGATCGCCGTCGCGAAGACGGGCGGTTACCTCTACTCGCGCGGGCTGATGGCCCTGATCTCGGGCGTCGCCCACTACGTGGTGTTCGCCGTCCTCGACGTGCCGTACGCGCCCGCGCTGGCGGTGTGGGTGGGGCTGGTGTCGCAGTTCGTCCCCACCATCGGCACCTACCTGGCGGGCGCGCTGCCCATGCTGATCGCCTTCACGGTCGACCCGTGGTACGCGCTGTACGTGCTCGGATTCGTGGTGATCTACCAGCAGTTCGAGAACTACGTGCTCCAGCCCAAGCT
Source organism: Streptomyces sp. NPDC046557 (assembly GCF_040645975.1). Taxonomy (NCBI): domain Bacteria; kingdom Bacillati; phylum Actinomycetota; class Actinomycetes; order Kitasatosporales; family Streptomycetaceae; genus Streptomyces; species Streptomyces sp. NPDC046557. The sequence goes on along the minus strand of NZ_JBEYZH010000023.1, from coordinate 66,268 downwards.
GACCGCGAAGACGGTGGACATCCATCCGGCGGTCGCCTTCGGCTCGGTCATCGCGGGCACCGCCCTGCTGGGAGCGGTCGGGGCGCTCATCGCGATCCCGGCCGTCGCCACGCTCCAGGCGTTCCTCGGCGCGTACGTGAAGCGCTACGAGCTGACGGAGGGCGTCGACGGGGACGACGGCGGGGGCCGGGGGGCCGACGCGGGTTCCGCCACCTCTCCCGCGTCGGGTGCTCCGGCCTCCACCTCTGCGGCCTCCACCTCTCCTGCGGCTACTTCTCCCGCCCTTCGACGATGGCTGCCAGGGCGTCGGTGACGCTCGTCTCGACCGTGCTCTTCTCCAGACCGAGGCCGCTGAGCACGCCCTGTCCGTTTTCGAGTTCGAGCAGGGCGAGCAGGATGTGCTCGGTGCCGACGTAGGGGTGACCGAGGCGCAGGGCCTCGCGGAAGGTCAGCTCCAGGGCCTTCTTCGCGCCGGCGTCGAAGGGGATCAGCGCCGGTAGCTCCTCCGGCGCGACGCGCTCCGGCAGGACCGCGGTGACGGCGGCGCGGACGGCTTCGTCGGTCACGTGGTGGCCGTTCATGACGAGTCCGGCCAGCCCCTCGGGCTCCGCCAGCAGGCCGAGCACCAGGTGCTCGGTGCGGATCTCGGTGCTCCCGGTGGCGCGGGCCTCGTTCTGTGAGGCCACGACCACGCCGCGGGCGCGGGGGGTGAAGCGGGCGAAGCCCTGGGCCGCGTCGAACTCGCCGCCGTCGCCCTTCTCGCCCTTGTCCGCCTTGTCCGCCTTGGGGACGAAGCGTTTCTGGGCGGCCTGCCGGGTGACGCCCATGCTGCGGCCGATGTCGGTCCAGGAGGCGCCGGAGCGGCGGGCCTGGTCGACGAAGTGGCCGATGAGGTGGTCCGCCACGTCGCCGAGGTGCTCGGCGGCGACGACTGCGCCACTGAGCTGCTCCAGGGTGTCGGGGTGGACCTTCTTGATCGCCTCGATCAGGTCGTCGAGGCGTACCGGACTGGTCATGCGAACGGGTTCCACGGGAGGGTTCGTCATGATGCAACCGTAGGTTGACAGTCGAAGGGGTGTCAACCCTAGGTTGTCAGTCGAAGGTGGTCCCGCGGCCTTCGCCGGGAAACGGGCGGTGGCCGGACCCCGCCCGAGTAGGCAGGATCCGGCCACCGAGGGGTGCGAGGTCAGGCGACCGGCTGGGACTGGCTCGTCAGCAGTCCGATGACCTGGTCCATCTCGTTGCGCCACATGCGGTGCACGTTCATGCGGGTCGGGCGCTCCTGGCCGGGGAGCTGGAAGCGGAACGAGCTCCAGAGGGTGTTCCGCTTGACTTCGGTGACCGCGCCCACGGCCTGGGCCGGCGGTATGGCGAAGACGATCTCCTGCGGCCGGTTGCTCATCCGGCTCGCCTTGTGGAGGACCACGGCCTGCTCGGTCACGGTGACGAAGTAGTAGGTGAGGAACATCTGGCCGATCAGGCCGAGCATGCTCATCAGCCAGACGCTGGGGCCGGCGATGGCCTGGATCGTGACGATGGGCCGGTCGGCCGGGTTGATCTGTGCGATGGCCTCGGCCACCTGCTGCTGGATCGTGGCCTTCTTGATGGCCATGGTTCCTCCAAAGCGGAATGAGCGCCCTCGGTCGTCGGGGGCATCGCAGAGTACCGATGGGCCGGCGGGAGTTCGGGGCCGGGGCGGCGTGCGGACCCATGGGGACGGGTATGCCGCTCACGACCCCGTTCGTGACCGGATGGGCTTGTTGGGGCAGTTGGGGATGACGCGGGGGATGGTCAAGGGGGCGGTTTCGGCCGGCGGGGGGTCAACTTCCCCGGTGATAGCGGGTTTCCTCAACGCACCATGCCCTCTTGTGGGTTGGGCTCGACCTCCCAACAATGCGCATGACAACCGGAGGATCTTCGGTTGCATCGTCACCAGAGGGGAACCCCCACATGAACAAGCCTCTCGCCGGCGCCCTGCTCTCCGTGCTCCTGATCGGAGCGGGAGCGGCCCCGGCCGTGGCCTCCGCGCCCCGGGACGCGGCCCCGCAGGCACCGGCCTCCGCGCGGGACAAGGCGGCGCCGGCCGTCACCGTCAACTACGCGGGAACGGTCGCGCTCAGCAACTGCTCCGGGTCCGTCGTGCGCGCCCCCGGCTCGCAGCCGAACGACCCCGCGCTCGTCCTGTCCAACGGGCACTGCCTGGAGACGGGCTTCCCCGGGCCGGGCGAGGTCATCAAGGACCAGCCGTCCAGCCGTTCGTTCTCCCTTCTGGGCGCGAGCGGCAGCAAGGTGGCGACGCTGCGGGCGAGCAAGGTCGCGTACGCGACGATGACCGACACCGACATCTCGATCTACCAGTTGACCTCGACGTACGCGCAGATCCAGAGCAAGTACGGCATCAGCGCGCTGACCCTCAACGACGCCCACCCGGTACAGGGGACGGCGATCAAGGTCGTCTCGGGCTACTGGAAGCGCACCTACAGCTGCAACGTCGACGGGTTCGCCTACCTCCTCAAGGAAGGTTCCTGGACCTGGAAGGACTCGGTCCGCTACACCCCGTCGTGCAACACCATCGGCGGTACGTCGGGCTCGCCGGTGATCGACACAACGACCGGCAAGGTCGTCGCCGTGAACAACACGGGCAACGAGAACGGTGAGCGCTGCACGGAGAACAACCCGTGCGAGGTGGACCAGAACGGCGTGGTCACGGTCCGCGAGGGCATCAACTACGCCCAGGAGACCTACATCATCGTCCCGTGCATAGGCGCCGGCAACAAGATCGACCTGACCCGCCCCGGCTGCACCCTGCCCAAGCCGTAACCCCGACCCCCGCGCCGCCCCCACCGCCCCGCGTCGGGGGTGGCGCGCCACCGGCACCTCCCCGGAGGTGCCGTTCCCATGCCCGCCCCCACCCCCGCCCGGCCGCGCCCGGCATGACCGTCCTGGCCGCGCGCGCGACGGAGCGGTCCCCCGGTGTGGGGTGGGGCACCTCGCCGAGAGCACGCTGTGTGCGGTGGACGGGCCCGGCGCCATGGCCGGCTGGGGCCGTTTGCTCCGCTCCGGTGTCGCCCGCGGCGGTTTCACGGCGGGCCTGGGCTGACGCCGGCCGGGCCGGCGCCGCGCGGCGGCGATCCGGGCATCCGGGGGCGCTCGGCGTGGCCGGCTTGACAGGAAAATCGAACACGCATTCTCATGGGTTATCCACAGCCGAACCGGGCGTGGGAGCGCATTGTCAGTGGCAGGCGTTAGCGTCAATGGCGTGAAGCGATCGACTCAAGCAAACCGGGTGGAACCCATGGCAGGCACCGACCGCGAGAAGGCTCTCGACGCCGCGCTCGCACAGATTGAACGGCAATTCGGCAAGGGTGCGGTCATGCGCCTCGGCGACAAGCCGAACGACCCCATCGAGGTCATCCCCACCGGATCGACCGCGTTGGACATCGCGCTCGGCGTCGGCGGGCTGCCCCGCGGCCGTGTGATCGAGGTGTACGGACCGGAGTCCTCCGGCAAGACGACCCTGACCCTCCACGCCGTGGCCAACGCACAGAAGGCCGGCGGCACCGTCGCCTTCGTGGACGCCGAACACGCGCTCGACCCGGAGTACGCGAAGGCGCTCGGCGTCGACACCGACAACCTCATCCTGTCGCAGCCGGACACCGGCGAGCAGGCGCTGGAGATCGTGGACATGCTGGTCCGCTCCGGCGCTCTCGACCTGATCGTCATCGACTCCGTCGCGGCGCTCGTGCCCCGCGCCGAGATCGAGGGCGAGATGGGCGACTCGCACGTGGGTCTCCAGGCCCGTCTGATGAGCCAGGCGCTCCGCAAGATCACCGGTGCGCTCAACCAGTCGAAGACCACCGCGATCTTCATCAACCAGCTCCGCGAGAAGATCGGTGTGATGTTCGGCTCGCCCGAGACCACCACCGGTGGCCGCGCGCTGAAGTTCTACGCCTCCGTGCGTCTGGACATCCGTCGTATCGAGACCCTCAAGGACGGCACCGACGCGGTCGGCAACCGTACCCGCGTCAAGGTTGTCAAGAACAAGGTCGCGCCGCCCTTCAAGCAGGCCGAGTTCGACATCCTCTACGGCCATGGCATCAGCCGCGAGGGCGGCCTGATCGACATGGGCGTGGAACACGGCTTCGTCCGCAAGGCCGGTGCCTGGTACACGTACGAGGGCGACCAGCTCGGTCAGGGCAAGGAGAACGCCCGCAACTTCCTCAAGGACAACCCGGATCTCGCCAACGAGATCGAGCGGAAGATCAAGGAGAAGCTGGGCGTGGGCGTGCGCAAGGACGCCGGCGCCGCGGAGGCCGGTGCGGAGGCTTCCGCCGACGCCACCGCCGTGCCCGCCCCCGCGTCGAAGGCCAAGACGACGGCCAAGGCCGCCGTGGCCAAGAGCTGACCCGTGCGGGAGCGGGAAAGGAGCGGCGGGGAGAGCGGCCGGGAAGGCCGTCAGGAGCTGCCGCCCCAGAGCCCCGAGGAGCAGGCGCGGGCGATCTGCTTGCGCCTGCTCACCGGGATGCCGCGGACCCGGCGTCAGCTCGCGGACGCCCTGGAGAAGCGGGGCATCCCCGAGGAGGTGTCGCAGGAGGTCCTCTCCCGGTACGAGGAGGTGGGCCTGATCGACGACGCCGCCTTCGCCGGAGCCTGGGTCGAGTCCCGCCACCGCGGCCGCGGCCTGGCCCGCCGGGCGCTCGCCCAGGAACTGCGCACCAAGGGGGTCCACGCCACCCTCGTCCAGGAAGCCCTGGAACAACTCGACTCCACGCAGGAGGAGCAGACGGCCCGGGAGCTCGTGGAGCGCAAGCTCCGGGCGACCCGGGGCCTGGAGCGGGACAAGCGGATCCGGCGTCTCGCCGGGATGCTGGCGCGCAAGGGGTACCCGGAGGGCATGGCCCTGCGGGTGGTCCGCCGCGCGCTGGAATCCGAGGGCGAGGACGGGGAGGAATACCCCGGGGACTGAACCCCCGGGACTGAGCCTCGGGCACCGGGCGCGCCGGAGTCCGTGCCGGCGGGGCTCCGGGACCCGCGCCGGCGCACTCCGAGGTCACGCCCGCGTGACAGCCTCCGGCGGGGCGACCTTCTCCGGCGGCCTGACAGCCTCCGGTGGCGCGACGGGCAGGCCGGCGGATTTCCACGCCTGGAAGCCGCCCGTCAGATCGGTCGCGCGGTGCAGACCCAGCGCGTGCAGGGAGGCCGCGGCCAAGGTCGAGGCGTAGCCCTCGTTGCAGATCACCACCACCCGCAGGTCGTGCCCGGTGGCTTCGGGGAGGCGGTGGGAGCCCTGGGGATCCAGCCGCCACTCCAGCTCGTTGCGCTCCACGACCACGGCCCCCGGGATCAGTCCGTCCCGCTCGCGCAGCGCCTGGTAGCGGATGTCGACCAGGAGGGCCCCTTCCTCCCGCCTCGCGGCCTGGGCCTCCCGCGGCGAGACGCGCGCGTACGTCGTACGGAGCCGGTCGATCAGGGCGTCGATGCCCTGCGCCGCGCCGCTCACTGCCAGTCCGCCGGACGCTCGACGTGCTCCAGCCTGAGCACCGGGCCGGTGCGGCTGTAGCGGCGGATCAGCGGGAGCGGCGGGTAGTACGCGTGCACCGAGACGGCGTGTTCGGTCCGCGACTCGTTGAGCACCTCGTGTACGTGGTGCTCCCCGAAACCGCGCCCCTCGCCCGCCGGGACGCCCCGGCCCCGGTCCACGTCCGGCGCCAGCTCCAGACTCCGCCAGCCCTCCGAGGGCAGCCGCACGGCCAGGGAACGCTCGGTGAGTTTCCCGCGGGCGGTCGCGAACGCGCCCCGCGATTCCGCGTGGTCGTGCCAGCCGGTGCCGGTACCCGGCGGCCAGCCGATCAACCAGGCTTCGCTGCCCCGGGGACCGTCCAGCCGGATCCACGTACGCCCTTCCGGGTCCAGGGGGAGCGAGGCGACGAGTTCGGGGTCGGCCGCGGTGCGGAGCACGAAGGCGAGCAGTTCCGCCGTCGTCGGTGCGGCGGAGGCGGCAAGGGTGGTGGCGGGGGTGGCAGGAGTAGGGGTGGTGGCGGCCGGGGTGGCCGGCGCGGGCGCGTGTGTGGGCGCAGACATGGGGATGGACCGTCCTGGGAGTTCGCGGGTGCGCGCCGCCGGTCCCGGAAGGACACGGGACCACAGGACCCCGGGGTCACGGGGCGCGCGGAAGGAAAGGGCGAATCAGCAGGAAGGGCGACACACGCAGCCCGCGTAGCGGAGCAGGTCCATATGGACCCTCCGCCACAGGCGCACGTCGTTGCCGGTCATGACCGCGAGTGAAGCACGAGAAGTCAAGGGGGTCAATCGATCACACCCGTGGGAGTGGTGGACGTCTCCTCCAGCGGGGTCGCGACTCCGCCCGCCGGGGCTCGGGGACCGCAGCGGACGGCGTCGGCCGCCTCGTACAGTTCCGCGGGCCGGACTCCGGCGAAGGTCGCCGCCAGATGGCCGTCGGGCCGGACGAGCAGCACGGTGTGCGCCGGGGCGCCGGGGTAGCCGTCGGCCACCAGGAGTTCCGCCCGGACGGGCAGGGCGCTGACGGCCGCCGCGAGCCGGGGCATCAGCCCGGCGCCCAGCCAATGCCGCCGGTCCCACACCCCGGTGCCCGGCGCGACCAGGAGCACCAGCAGCCGGCCCCGCCCCAGCAGGTCCCGCAGCGGCACCGTCGACCCGTCGGGCGCGGTCACCGGTACGTTCGCCACCGGGCCGCCGGGTTCGGTGGCGGTCGGCACCTCCCGTACGGCCACGGGCGGGGCGTACGTCGGCTCCCCGCCCAACGCGCCCCGGCCGAGGTGGCCGTCGGTGAGCAGGCTTTCGGCGGAACGCGCCGCCCCGGGAAGGTAGGTGCGCAGTCCGCCCCCGCCGCGCAGGGCGGGCAGCGCCTGGTCGGCGACCCGCAGCCGGGCCGCCACCGCCCTGCGCCGCTCGTCCTCGTAGCTGTCCAGCAGCGCCTCGGAGGCTCCCTGGTGCCAGTCCAGCGCGAGCTTCCAGGCGAGGTTCTCGGCGTCCCGCAGCCCCTCCTCGACCCCCTGCGTGCCGAGCGCGCCCAGCAGGTGCGCGGCGTCCCCGGCGAGGAAGGCCCGGCCGTCGCGCCAGCGCCGGGCGAGGCGGTGGTGCAGGGTGTGCACGCCGGTGTCGATCAGGTCGTACGGGGGAGTGGTGCCCCCGCACCACGCCGCCAGGGTGTCCCGGATCAGGGTGACGAGAGCGTCGGGGGTGACGAGCCCCCCGCGCGGCGGAAGCAGCCAGTCCAGCCGCCACACCCCGTCGGGCAGCGGCCGGGCGGTGACCTCGCCCGTCGCACCGCGGTGCAGCAAAGCCTCGCCGGGCCAAGGCAGTTCGGTGCGCAGGGCGGCCACGGCGTGCCGCTCGACGGCGGTCCGGCCGGGAAAGCGGACCCCGAGCAGCTTGCGTACGGTCGAGCGGGCTCCGTCGCAGCCCACCAGGTGGCTGCCGCGCCACCAGGTGGTCTCGGCGCCCCGGGTGTGGGCGGTGACCCCGCGGCCGTCCTGCTCCAAGGCGTCCAGCCGGGTGTCGGTGACCAGCCGGACCAGTGGCTCGGCGACGGCCGCGTCCCGCAGGCCGCGCGTCAGGGCGTGCTGCGGCAGGTGCAGCGGCGCCGGGTGCTCCTCGAAGGTGATCCGCTGCGAGTCCCGGCCCCGCCGCATCGTGCGCCAGGCCGCGTAGTACGCCCCCTCGTCGCGCAGCGTCGTACATCCGAGCCGGTGCGCCATGGACGCGGTGTCGGAGTGCAGGACAACGGAACGGGCCGGTCGGGGCTCGTCCTTGCCGGGCCCTTCGTCCAGTACGACGGAGGGCACGCCTTGGCCGGCCAGGGCGAGGGACAGCGACAGCCCGACGGGCCCCCCGCCGACGACGATCACCGGGTCCATGGTGCGGCTCCCGATGTCCGGTATGTGATCACACAACGTATGCAACCGACTGGAGGTGCCTGCGTCAAGTGACACCGGTCCGGACAGCGCTGTGTGGTGCGGCGGAGGATTCCGCCACACCACACAGGCTACGCACTACGACTGACTTCGCATCAGCGGACTTACCGTCAGGGCTCGGACGGTTCGCGGATCGCTCACCGCCGCCGCCGGCGGCGGGGGATCACCCCACGCCGTTGTTCCCGGTGGCCAGGTCGCCGGCCTCCGCCACGCCCACGACCGCGCCGGTGCTCTTCTTCGACTGCCGCAGCCGGCGCTCCAGCCAGGAGGCGGACGCGGCGAGGGCGTAGTTCACCGCCACGAACACCGCCGCGATCACGATCAGACTGGGGATGGTGTTGCTGTAGTTCGCGGAGATCTGCCGGTTCATCGACAGCAGCTCGCCGTAGCCCAGGACGGCGCCCCCGAGCGCGGTGTCCTTGAGGATCACCACGAGCTGGCTCACCAGGGCCGGCAGCATCGCCGTGACGGCCTGCGGGAGCAGGACGTACGTCATGGCCTGGCCCTTGCGCATGCCGATCGCCTTGGCGGCGTCGGTCTGCCCGCGCGGCAGCGACTGGATGCCGGCCCGGACGATCTCGGCGATGACCGAGGCGTTGTAGAGGACCAGGCCCGTGACCACCGCGTACAGCGGCCGGATCCCGGACTCGACGTTGGAGAACTTCACGTACAGGGCGAAGCCGAACAGCATCAGCATCAGGACCGGGATGGCCCGGAAGAACTCCACGACCGTGCCGACCGGTATGCGTACCCAGCGGTGGTCGGAGAGCCGGCCGATGCCGAGCAGCGCGCCCAGCGGAAGCGCGATCACCATGGCGATCACGCCGGCCTTCAGCGTCTCCAGCAGACCGGGGATCAGGAACGTCGTCCAGACCTCCCCGTCGGTGACGAACGGGCTCCACTTCTCGCCGTCGAGCTGGTGCTTGTCCGCCATGAGTCCCAGCGCCCACCACAGGGCCAGACCCAGCAGCACGACGAAGACGGCGGAGTAGATCCGGTTGCGGACCTTGGCCTTCGGGCCGGGGGTGTCGTACAGCACGGAGGTCATCGCTTCACCGCCATTCGCTTGGCCACCCAGCCCAGCAGCAAGCCGGTGGGCAGGGTCAGTACGACGAAGCCGAAGGCGAACACCGCGAAGACCGCGAAGAGCGCGTCCGCCTCGTTCTCGATCATTTCCTTCATCAGCAGGGCCGCTTCGGCCACGCCGATGGCCGCCGCCACGGTGGTGTTCTTGGTGAGGGCGATCAGTACGTTGGTGAGCGGCGCGACGACCGCACGGAAGGACTGGGGGAGCACGATCAGGGTGAGCACTTGGAAGAAGCTCAGGCCCAGCGCGCGGGCCGCCTCCGCCTGGCCCACGGGCACGGTGTTGATGCCGGAGCGCAGCGCCTCGCAGACGAAGGTGCCGGTGTAGGCGGTCAGACCCAGGACGGCCAGCCGGAAGCCGGTCTCCTTGAAGGTCTCGCCGCCGAGCGTGATGCCCAGGGTCTGGCTGAGCCCCAGCGAGCAGGCGATGATGAGCACGGTCAGCGGGGTGTTGCGCACCACGTTGACGTACACGGCGGCGAAGCCGCGCATCAGCGGGACCGGGCTGACCCGTATCCCGACCAGGACGGTGCCCCATATGAGGGAACCGACCGCCGAGTAGAGGGTGAGCTGAACCGTCACCCAAAAGGCTCCGAGCAGGTCGTACTGCCCGGAATCAAGAAAGTCGAACACGTTGCCCTGCGCTCTCCCCAGAGATGGCCGGTGGGGCGCGCCGCCGCCCGCGGCAGGCGGGCGGCGACGTTCCTCACCGGGGAATCAGCTGCCTTCGGTGATCTGCGGGGCAGGCTCGTTCTTGTAGTCGGCCGGCCCGAAGTTCTTCTTCACGGCCGCCTCCCAGGCACCGTCCGCGACCATCTTCTTGAGGGCGGCGTTGACCTTGGTCTGGAGGTCCTTGTCGCCCTTCTTGAGGCCGATGCCGTAGTTCTCGTTGCTCAGGTTCAGCCCGACCAGCTTGAACTTGCCCTTGTTCTTCTCCTGCGCGGCGTAACCGGCCAGGATCGAGTTGTCCGTGGTCAGCGCGTCCACGGCTTTGTTCTCCAGGCCGGTGAGGCACTCGGAGTAGCCCGGGAACTCCTGGAGGTCGGCCTCGGGCGCCAGCTTGGTCTTGACGTTCTGCGCCGAGGTGGAGCCGGTGACGGAGCAGAGCTTCTTCTTGTTGAGGTCCTCGGCCTTGGTGATCGAGGTGTCGTCGGCGCGGACCAGCAGGTCCTGGTGGGCCAGGAGGTACGGACCGGCGAAGTCGACCTTCTGCTTGCGCTTGTCGTTGATCGAGTAGCTCGCGACGACCAGCTTGACGTCGCCGTTGGCGATCAAGTTCTCGCGCTCGGAGCTGACGGCCTGCTTGAACTCGATCTGGTTCGGCTCGTAGCCGAGTTCCTTGGCCACGTACGTCGCGACGTCGACGTCGAAACCGGTGAACTTGCCGTCCGGGGTCTTGAGACCCACACCCGGCTGGTCGAACTTGATGCCGATGACGATCTTGCCCTTGGAGTCACCGGACGCACCGCCGCCACCGGAGGACTTGTCGCTGCTGCCGCCACAGGCGGTCGCGGTCAGGGCGAGAGCGACGGCCGCGGCGACGGCCGCACCAGCCTTGTAAACCTTCATCGTGAACTTCCCTCGGATGAGACGTGGTTGAACGCCGGGCGGGACATGATCCGTGACGTGATCTGCCGACGCGTCCGGTCGTTGCGGTGTTCTGACACCGGATCACTACCAGAGCGGGACCGTCAGTGGTGCAGGATCTTCGACAGGAAGTCCTTGGCGCGGTCGCTGCGCGGGTTGGCGAAGAACTGCTCCGGGGTGGCCTCTTCGACGATCTTCCCGTCGGCCATGAAGACGACCCGGTTGGCAGCGGAGCGGGCGAAGCCCATCTCGTGCGTGACGACGACCATCGTCATCCCCTCCCGGGCGAGCTGCTGCATGACCTCCAGCACCTCGTTGATCATCTCCGGGTCGAGGGCCGAAGTGGGCTCGTCGAACAGCATCACCTTCGGGTCCATCGCCAGCGCCCGGGCGATCGCCACGCGCTGCTGCTGACCACCGGAGAGCTGCGCCGGGTACTTGTCCGCCTGCGAGCCGACCCCCACCCGGTCGAGCAGCGACTTCGCCTTCTCCAGCGCCGCCGCCTTGTCCGCCTTGCGGACCTTGAGCTGTCCCAGCATCACGTTCTGCAGCACCGTCTTGTGCGCGAACAGGTTGAAGGACTGGAAGACCATGCCGACATCGGCCCGCAGCCGAGCCAGTTCCCTGCCCTCGGAAGGCAGTTCCTTGCCGTCGACCGTGATGGTCCCCGAATCGATCGTCTCCAGCCGGTTGATGGTCCGGCACAGCGTGGACTTGCCCGATCCCGAGGGACCGATCACCACGACGACCTCACCGCGGGCAATGCTCAGATCGATGTTCTGAAGCACGTGCAGCGCGCCGAAGTGCTTGTTGACGTTGCTCAGTACGACCAGGCCGTCCGCGGCCCCCGCCGCGTCCTGCACGTCCTTGGTCACTGATACTCCGCTCATCGGCTTCTTGCTCCGTCCTCCGTCGGTTGGGAGGACAGTAGTGACGTGATGCTCACACCGTCATCACATCTGAGGGAGAATTGAGCATAACGATCCGGCCTCGCCCGGATACGCTCCGTGGGCGACCGCGGTCCGCGCTCTCCGTACGCGTACCGGGTGCATAACGGAAGACTCGCGAGACCGGAACCCTCTTGACGTGGCAGTCTGCATCGGCGTGGATGCAGGGTGGCCACGCCGTGCGCCATGGACCGATCGAGGAAACCGATCGAGGAAGGGGACCCCGTGAGACTTCTGCTCGTCGAGGACGACGACCACGTCGCCGCCGCACTGTCCGCGATCCTCGCCCGGCACGGCTTCCAGGTCACCCACGCCCGCAGCGGCGAGGAGGCCCTCCACGCCCTGCTCCCGCCCGGCGCGCCGGCCGCCGCCTCTCCCTACGGGGTGATCCTGCTCGACCTCGGCCTGCCCGACCAGGACGGCTACGAGGTCTGCGGCAAGATCCGCAAGCGCACCGCCACACCCGTCATCATGGTGACCGCGCGCGGCGACGTGCGCTCCCGCATCCACGGCCTGAACATGGGCGCCGACGACTACGTCGTCAAGCCCTACGACACCGGCGAACTCCTCGCCCGCATCCACGCCGTCGCCCGCCGCACGGGAGCCTCCGAGGAGGCCGCCGCCACCGGGAACGGCGCCCCGTCCGTGGTCCGGCTCGGCCCCGTGGCCATCGAACTGCCCACCCGCCGCGTCACCGTGGACGGCGCCGACGTCCCCCTCACCCGCAAGGAGTTCGACCTGCTCGCACTGCTCGCCCAGCGCCCCGGCGTCGTCTTCCGACGCGAGCAGATCATCAGCGAGGTGTGGCGCACCAGTTGGGAGGGCACCGGGCGGACCCTCGAAGTCCATGTGGCCTCGTTGCGCTCCAAGCTGCGTATGCCCGCCCTCATCGAAACCGTCCGCGGGGTGGGCTACCGGCTCGTCGCCCCGGCCGCCCCCTAGCAAGGTCCCGTCGTGCGCGCCCGGCTGCTTCCCCTGCTCATCGTCCTCATGGCGGGCGTCCTGCTCGCGCTCGGCTTCCCGCTCGCCGTCAGTCTCGCCGCCGGCCAGCAGCAGCGCGTGGTCGTCGACCGGATCGACGACAGTGCCCGCTTCGCCGCCCTCGCCCAGTTCGTCATCGACGCCGAGGGCTCCGCCTCACCCGGCGTCGAACAGCGCCGCGAGACCCTCCAACTGGAACTGGCCCGCTACCAGGCGCTGTACGGAATCCGCGTCGGCATCTTCAACCGCGACGACAACGCCATGGCCCGCGCCCCCGGTTGGTGGCAGCTCCCGGAGTCCGGCGAGGGCCGCACGGCCTTCGAGGAGGCCCTCGCCGGACGCCGCAGCCACGACCCGGGCCAGGTGTGGCCCTGGCAGACCCAGGGGAAACTGCTCGTCGCCTCCCCGGTCGTCCTCGACGGGGACGTCGTGGCCGTCGTCGCCACCGAGTCGCCCACCGACCAGCTGCGCGCCCGCATCCTGCAAGGCTGGCTGCTGATCGCGGGTGGCCTCGCCGCCGCCATGCTCCTCGCCTTCGGGGCCGCCCTGCGGCTCACCAGCTGGGTCCTCAAACCCGTCCGCACCCTCGACGCCGCCGCCCACGGCATCGCCACCGGGCGGATGAACTCCCGGGTCGCGGCCGCCGGCGGTCCACCGGAACTCCAACGCCTGGCCCACTCGTTCAACGAGATGGCCGACAACGTGGAAGACGTACTGGAGCAGCAGCGGGCGTTCGTCGCCGACGCCTCCCACCAACTGCGCAACCCGCTCGCCGCGCTGCTCCTGCGGATCGAGCTGCTCGCCCTCGAACTGCCCGAGGGCAACGAGGAGATCGCCTCCGTACGTACCGAGGGCAAGCGCCTGACCCAGGTCCTGGACGACCTGCTGGACCTCGCGCTGGCCGAGCACGCCACCGCCGAGATCAGCCTGACCGATGTCGGGGCGCTCGCATCGGAACGGGTCGCCGCCTGGCGGCCGTACGCCGAGGAGAAGGGTGTACTGCTGACCGAGACCGCTCCGGCCGCCGTCACCGGGTGGGCCGATCCCATCGCGCTGTCCAGTGCGCTGGACGCCGTCATCGACAACGCCCTCAAATTCACCCCCGAGGGGGAGGAGGTCGAGGTCTCGGTCACCGCGCGGGGCAACTCCGTCCAGGTCGTCGTCGCCGACCGGGGACCGGGTCTGACCGAGGAGGAACTCCAGCGCGTCGGCGACCGCTTCTGGCGCAGCGGACGCCACCAGAACGTCAAGGGCTCCGGCCTCGGGCTGTCCATCTCCCGGGCGCTGCTCGCCTCGGGCGGCGGGTCCCTTTCGTACGAGACGAACCCGCCCCACGGACTGCGGGTGACGGTCACGGTCCCGCGCACAGCCCCGCACGCCTCCTGACCCTCAGCCCCACGCCAGGGTGGTACGGGCCGGGGCGGAGACGGCGTACACCTCGTCGACGGACCGGACCTCGAATACGGCATCCCGCTCCCGGCCGCAGCGGATGACGTCGGGGAGGTACAGGGCCGTGCCGCAGGTGCCGCCGAGGAAGCGGCGGGTGCCGTCGGGCAGGCGTCGGTGCAGCTCGTAGTGCCGGACCGGGCCGGCCGCCCGGCGCCAGGAGAGGCGGAGCTCGGCCGTGCCGTCCCGCCGGGCCGAGGCGTCCACCGTGAGGGCACCCGGGGCCGCCGGGGGCCGCCGCGCCGTGGTGTCGCGTACCGACACGGCACCGATCCGCCGGCGCACGGGCACGGTACCGCGCGAGGTGATCCGTACGGCACATCCGTACACGGTCGTCCCCGGCGGCGCGTCGAACACCGCCCGGGCCCGCAGCCAGCCCCGCCCGGCGCCGCGGGTCACGGCCGTGAGCCAGGTGTACGGGACCGGTTCCCCCGGCGCGGCCGGCTCGCGCAGGGCGATCCCGACCTCCACCGTGACCGGGTCCGACCCGGCGGAGTGGACCAGCTCCACGACGGTGGGACCGGACAGGGGGAGCCGGGTGGAGTGCAGGCCGATGACGACCGGCGCGGTGAGCCGGCCCGCCACGAGCAGGCTGGAGCCGCCGCGCCAGGCGTCGGCGAAGTCCAGGGTCACGGCGGGGCGCTCCCCGTCGGTGTCCACGACCCAGCGGCGCCCCGGAAGCCGGTCCTGGAGCCCGAGGTGGTTCCAGGGTGCGTCCGAGGTGACCTCCCCGTCCTCGTACCACCGCAGCCCGTGCCCGGTGTTGAAGGCGCAGGCGAAGGGCAGCGCGTCGACGGTCGAGCGGTCCGCGACGGCCGTCGCCGGAGCCCGCCAGCCGGTTTCGGGCGCGGGACGGGCCGGATCGAGGGACTCGCCCGTCCAGAAACGGTCGTCGGCCCGGTGGAAGGCGCCGGGGGAGCGGTCGGAGAGGTGGCCGAGGGTCCACTCGGGCCGGTAGAGGCCGTAGCCGGCCACGTGGTCGCGGTCGCGGGGGATCACTGCGTCCCAGTCGACGGGTGTGTCCCAGCCCCGGGACTCGGTGTCCACGGCCGCCCACAACTCGTAGGGGGAGCGGCCCAATCGGGTGGCGAGCGCGCCGGACGCGGCCAGGGAACGCGCGGTCCAGCGGAAGTCGACGAACATCGTGTCCGCGACCCGACCAGCCCGGTCCTCGAAGAACTCCTGGTTGAGGGCGTCCAGTTCCCCCTGCCAGCCGACCCTTCCCGTGCTGTTCATGGCGTCGTACCAGGTGATACGCAGGCCGTACGGCTCGCCGGCGGCGCGCAGCGCGCGCAGGAACTCCCGCATGCGGTCGGCGAGCGCGCTGTCCCCGCCGTCGGTCTCGGCGTTGACGAACCAGCCGTCGAAGCCGTACGCGCGCGCCACTTGGGCGAGTTTGAGGGCGATCGGGAACCGGCCCGCGCGATCGCGTCGCACCAGGTCCCGCGTCCACTGGAGGTCACCGCCGTACGCGACGGGCGGCAGGAAGACGTTGCCGAGGACCCGGACGCCGTTGCGGTGGGCGGCGTCGACGACGGGCGCGTTCGGCGCGAGCACGAGGCCCTCGCCGGCGGAGCCGCCCCAGAACACCAACTCGTCGAGGTACGCCCAGTGGGTCAGGGCGTAGTAGTCGGCGGTCGCGGAACCCTGGGAGGGGTTCCGCGCGGTCGGCGCGAAGGAGACCAGGGCGGAGATGCGGGCCTGGCCGGCGCGGGCGCCCGGGTGCGGCGGCAGCGGGGTGAACCGGGGCGCGAGCGGAACGGTCGCGGTGTTGTGGGCCAGGTCGGGGTCGGATGCGGGTGTCCACGCGGCGAGGGAGCGCCAGGTGATCCCGGGGCCGGGGACGCCGTCGGGCAGCGAGCCGGGGAACCAGTAGGAGGCGTACGGGGCCAAGGTGGAGGCGGTCGGTGCGGTCGGTGCGGTCGGTGCGGTCGGTGCGGTCGGTGCGGGCCCGGTGGGCGGGGTGTCGGCCCGGGCGGGGGCTCCCGCGCCCAGGAGGGCGACCGCCCCGGAGGCGGCCCCGGCGGCGAGCAACCCACGCCGACTCGGCCGTGCGGGGGTGGCGCGGACGGCGGGCGTACGGGACTCGGCGCTGTTGCCGGACTCGGGCACGGCGGGCTCCTCGAACGGTGCGGCGGTGGCGGGTACGGGGGCGGGTATGGGGGCGGGTACGGGGGCGGAGGTATCGGCAGGCGGTGCGGGTCGGGCGGTGTCGGTGACGCCGTCCACGCGCGGTACCCCGGTGATGCCTCGCGCGGCCGGATCGAGGCAGGGCGGCACCCGTCGGGCATGGGGTCCAGGGTTCGCAGGTACGCGCCGGACTCCCCGCAAAATGCCGGGTGTTCGCGGCGACGTCAACGGGGCCATTCGCGCCGTGCGTGCGACGCGTCCTGAACTGCCTTGTGGCACCGTCGACTTCGTGGTCCATCACTCAACTCAGGTATCCGGCCCCGCCCGTGCCCTGGGACTACCCCTCGGTAAGGGGCCTGCCGCGCCGGGATCGCGTACGGTCCGGGCCATCGCAGTTCGCGCCACCGCAGGAGGATGAGCCGGCCATGGCCCGCAGACCCACGATCAAGGACATCGCCCGCCGGGCCGGGGTGTCGGAGAGCGCCGTCTCCTTCGCGCTCAACGACCGGCCGGGCGTCTCCCGGGACACCCGGGCCCGGGTCCGGCGCGTCGCCGAGGAACTCGGCTGGCAGCCCAACAGCGCGGCCCGTGCCCTGTCCGGGGCGCGCGCCGGTGTGGTGGGGCTGGTCCTCGCGCGGCCCGCCCACACCCTCGGGGTCGAGTCGTTCTTCCTCCAACTCGTCTCGGGCATACAGGAGGTGCTGGCGGCCGGCCGGATAGCGCTCCTGTTCCAGGTGGTGGCGGACGTAGACGCCGAGTGCGCGGTCTACCGGCGCTGGTGGGCGGAACGGCGCGTGGACGGTGTGATCGTCGTGGACCCGCGGACCCGGGACCCCCGCCCGGAGTTGCTGGCCGGCCTCGGCCTCCCCGCGGTGATGGTCGGGGCGACGGCGACGAGCCCGACGAACGCCCCGCCGATCGCCCCGACAAGCGCTTCGGCGGACGAGACGGCGGACGAGACGGCGGACGAGACGACCGACGGCTCGGCTGACGAGACGACCGACGGCTCGGCGGGCAGCGTCGCCGCAGGGCCGCCCGCCACCCTGTCCACGGTGTGGGCGGACGACGCCGGGGCCATGGCCCAGGTACTGGACCACCTCCACCGGCTCGGGCACCGCCGGATCACCCACGTCGCGGGACTGCCCGGCCTCGCCCACACCGCCCGCCGGATGGCCTCGCTGCGCGCCTGGTCCGAGCGGCACGGGCTGGGCCCCGGCCACGTCCGATCGGTGGTGACCGACTACTCCGACGCCGAGGGCGCCGCGGCCACGCGAAGGGTGCTCGCCGACCCGCGGCCGCCCACCGCCCTCGTCTACGACAACGACGTGATGGCGGTGGCCGGCGCCGCCGTCGCCGCGGAACTCGGGATTCCCGTCCCCGCCAGGCTCTCCCTCGTCGCCTGGGACGACTCGGCCCTCTGCCGGGTCACCCACCCCCGGCTGACCGCCCTCGTCCGCGACACGGCGGCGTTCGGCCGGCTCGCGGCCGAGGAACTCCTCGCCGTTCTGGCCGGGGGCCCGCCGCGGGTACGGGAGAGCGAACCGCCCCGGCTGGAACCCCGGGACAGTACGGCGCCGGCCCCCACCGCATACTGAATGCCGACCCCTTCCAGGAGAGCGCCGCCGTGACCACTCCCCCCTCCGTCCCCTCCGCGCACCCCGGCCCCGGCCCGGCAGACGGGCTCACCGTGGCGATCGACATCGGGGGGACGAAGATCGCCGGCGCGTTGGTGCACCCCGACGGCGCGATGACGGCCACCACCCGCCGCCCGACCCCCCGCGGGACGGACGCCGAGGCGGTGATGGTCGCGGTCGCCGAAGTCGTCGCCGACCTCGCGCGCAGCCCGCTGTGGCCGTCGGTGGTCCGCTGCGGTGTCGGCAGCGCCGGCCCGGTGGACACCTCGCGCGGCACGGTCAGCCCGGTCAACATCGGTGCCTGGCGTGGTTTCCCGGTCCTGGACCGGGTCTCGGCGGAGCTCGCGGCGCACGGCGCCCGCATCCCGACCGTGCTGGCGGGCGACGGGGTGGCCATGACGGCGGCCGAACACTGGCTGGGCGCCGCGCGCGGCCACGCCGACGCCCTGTGCATGGTCGTCTCCACCGGCGTCGGCGGTGGTCTCATCCTGAACAACCGTCTTCACCCCGGACCCACGGGCAACGCCGGTCACATCGGCCACATCAGCGTCGCCTTCGACGGCGAGCCGTGCGTCTGCGGCGGCCGGGGCTGCGTCGAATCCCTCGCCTCCGGTACGGCCATCGCCCGTTGGGCCCTGGCCCAGGGCTGGACCCCCACCGGGGACCAGGACGCCTCCGCGGCGGGAGTGGCCGCCGCCGCCCGGACCGGCGATCCCGTCGCCGTCGCCGCGTTCGACCGCGCGGGCCGGGCCCTGGCCGCCGCCATCGCGGCCACCGCCACCCTCGTGGAGACCGGCATCACCGTCATCGGCGGCGGGGTCGCCGCCTCCGGGGACACCCTCTTCGAGCCGATCCGGCGGCACCTGGCCTCGTACGCGACCCTGTCCTTCGTACGGGACCTCCAGGTCGTCCCCGCGCGCCTCGGCACGGACGCGGGCCTGATCGGCGCGGCCGCCGCGGCGACGATGCTGCTCTGAGCGGAACGGGCGCGCGGACGGCGACGGCGCCTACGGCTTGACCGAGCGGTAGTACCGCGCCGCGCCCTCGTGCAGGGGCAGCGGATCGGTGTAGATCGCCGTCCGCAGGTCCACCAGTTGCGCGGCGTGCACCTCGTGGCCGATCCGGTCGCGGCTGGAGATCACCGTGCGGGTGAACCGCTCGGTCAGCGCGGGACTGGTGTCGTCCCTGGTCACCAACAGGTTCGGCACCGCCAGCGTGGCCACCGACGACGTGTTGCGGGCCCGGGCGTAGGCGTCCTGCGGCATCACCGCCGACCGGTAGTAGCGGGACGGGGTGCCGCTGCCCTGGAGCCGGTCGACGAGGTCGCCCAACTGCACGAGCCGGATATCGAACCGCTCGGACAGTTCGCGCACCGCCGTGGTCGGCAGGCCGCCCGACCAGAAGAACGCGTCGATCCGCCCCGCCTCCAGCTCCGCCGGCATGGTGTCGATGCCTATCGACACGGGGGTGATGTCCTTCGCCGGGTCCAGCTGGGCCGCCGCCAGCAACCGGTCCGAGATGAGCCGCACCCCGGACCCGGGCTGGCCGACCGCGACCCGCTTGCCCTTGAGGTCCCGCGCCGACTGCACCGGCGACCCGGCGGGCACCACCAGCTGCATGTAGTCGTCGTAGAGCCGCGCGACGCCGCGCAGCCGCTCGGCGCCGGGCTTCCCGTCGAGCCGGTACTTGGCGACCGCGTCCGCCGTCGCGATGGTGAAGTCGGCCTCCCCGGCGGCCACCCGCCGGAGGTTCTGCTGCGACCCCTCGCTGGGCTCCAGCCGGACCTCCATACCGGGCATGTCCGTCGCGAGAGCCTGTTGCAGCAGATCCCCGTAACGGTGGTAGACCCCGGTGGGCACCCCCGTGCTGAAGGTGATCTCACCCCTCGGTTCCGACTCCCCGAAGGGCCTCAGCCACCACACCGCCAGCGCGAGGACGGCCAGCAGCGCCGCCAGGCCCCACAGGGCGCGACGCCGGCTCACGCGGGGCGGTACGAGGTGCACGCCGGCGATCCTGCCACCCCGCCCGGCGTCCTGTCACGGCCCGGCGGCGTGCGGAGGGGGAGACCGGTGGCCCACGCGCCCTCGGGGCCGATGGGCGTCCGGGGAGCACCTACCCTTGTTCCATGACCAGCAGCAGCGACCGGAGCACGGCAGTGGACGTCAAGGGAACTTACGAGGTGCGCACCTACGGGTGCCAGATGAACGTGCACGACTCCGAGCGACTCTCCGGTCTGCTGGAGGACGCCGGCTACACGCGGGCGCCGGAAGGCTCCGACGGCGACGCCGACGTCGTCGTGTTCAACACCTGCGCGGTCCGCGAGAACGCCGACAACAAGTTGTACGGGAACCTCGGCCGGCTCGCCCCGATGAAGACCAAGCGCCCCGGCATGCAGATCGCCGTCGGCGGCTGCCTCGCGCAGAAGGACCGGGACACCATCGTCCGGCGGGCGCCGTGGGTCGACGTCGTCTTCGGCACCCACAACATCGGCAAGCTGCCCGTCCTGCTGGAGCGGGCCCGCGTCCAGGAACAGGCGCAGGTCGAGATCGCCGAGTCGCTGGAGGCCTTCCCCTCGACGCTGCCGACCCGCCGCGAGTCCGCGTACGCGGCCTGGGTCTCGATCTCCGTCGGCTGCAACAACACCTGCACCTTCTGCATCGTCCCCGCGCTGCGCGGCAAGGAGGAGGACCGCCGCCCCGGCGACATCCTCGCGGAGGTGGAGGCCCTGGTCGCCGAGGGCGTCTCGGAGATCACCCTGCTCGGGCAGAACGTCAACGCCTACGGCTCCGACCTCGGTGACCGCGAGGCGTTCTCGAAGCTGCTGCGCGCCTGCGGGCAGATCGAGGGCCTGGAGCGGGTCCGCTTCACCTCCCCGCACCCGCGCGACTTCACGGACGACGTGATCGCGGCGATGGCCGAGACCCCGAACGTGATGCCGCAGCTGCACATGCCGCTCCAGTCCGGCTCCGACCCGATCCTCAAGGCCATGCGCCGCTCGTACCGGCAGGAGCGCTTCCTCGGCATCATCGAGAAGGTCCGCGCCGCCATCCCGCACGCCGCGATCTCCACCGACATCATCGTCGGCTTCCCCGGTGAGACCGAGGAGGACTTCGAGCAGACGATGCACGTGGTGCGCGAGGCCCGCTTCGCGAACGCCTTCACCTTCCAGTACTCCAAGCGCCCCGGCACCCCCGCGGCGGAGATGGAGGGGCAGATCCCCAAGGAAGTCGTCCAGGAGCGGTACATGCGCCTGGTCGCCCTTCAAGAGGAGATCTCCTGGGAGGAGAACAAGAAGCAGGTCGGCCGCACCCTGGAGGTCATGGTCGCCGAGGGCGAGGGCCGCAAGGACGGCGCCACCCACCGGCTCTCCGGCCGCGCCCCCGACAACCGCCTCGTGCACTTCACGAAGCCGGACGAGGAGGTCCGCCCCGGTGACGTGGTGACCGTCGACATCACCTACGCCGCCCCGCACCACCTGCTGGCCGAGGGCCCCACCCGCTCCGTGCGACGGACGCGCGCCGGCGACGCGTGGGAGAAGCGCAACGCCGCCCCGGCCCAGCCGGCCGGCGTCATGCTCGGCATCCCCACCCTGGGCGTCCCGGCCCCTCTCCCGGTCACCACCTCCGGTTGCGCGGCTCCCTCGGCCTGAGGCGCCCCCATCCGGCTCGGCGGGCAAACCCGACGTCGGCGGGGCCGATCCAGCCTCGTGGGGGTCACCCGGAGCGGTAGCTGCGGGAGTTTGAGGCGCGAAGCCGGGCAAATCAGCCTCGCCGGCGTTTGAGGCGTGGGGTCCGGGGTGAAGCCCCGGGAAGCCCGGCGCAGCCGGGGCCGCGTGCGCCGGGGCGCCGCACTCGAACCGCCCGGCGCCGGGGCTCGGCCCCGCCCCGGCTTCGGAAGGCGAACGCCCGGCCCGAGCCCCGCCGCGCCCGGCGACGGCTAGGCTGCGGATCATGCTCGTAGCCGCCGCCGTCTGTCCCGCCCCGCCGCTCCTCGTGCCGGAGGTCGCCGCGGGGGCCGCCGCCGAACTCGACGGTGCCCGCACCGCCTGCTCCGACGCGCTCGCCGTGCTCGCCGCGTCCCGCCCCGATCTGCTGGTCGTCGTCGGCGCCGCCGGGCCCGGCGAGGCCGGTCGGTATCCCGCGGGCTCCCGGGGCGGGTTCCGCGCCTTCGGGGTCGACGCCGGTGTACGGCTCGGCGAAGGCCCGGACGACGACGGAACACGGACGCTCCCACCGACCCTGGCCGTCGGCGCCTGGCTGCTGGGCCACGCCCGCTGGGGCGCCGCGCCCGTCGAGGGGCTGGCGGTGGAAGAGTCCCTGGAAACCGAGGCGGCACTGCGCGCGGGCCGCGACCTCGCCGACCGGGCCGACCGGGTCGCCCTGCTCGTCATGGGGGACGGCAGCGCCTGCCGCACCGTGAAGGCGCCCGGCTACCTCGACGAGCGGGCCGAGCCCTTCGACGCCGCCGCCGCGACGGCCCTCGGCGCCGCGGACACCGCCGCGCTCGCCGCCCTCGACATGACGCTCGCCGCCGAACTCAAGGCCGCCGGGCGGGCGCCCTGGCAGGTCCTCGCGGGCGCTGCGGAGGACGCGGGGCTCGACGGGTGGCTGCTGTACGAGGACGCCCCGTACGGGGTGGGTTACTTCGTCGCCGCCTGGTCCTGAAACCCGCCCGGCGGCCCCGGAGACGCGGAAGGGGTGCGGGGTCCGTCAAAGACCCCGCACCCCTTCACGGACCGCGTCAGGGAGCCGCCGGCGGCGTCGGCCCGCCGGTACCGTCCTTGTGGGCGATCTTGCCCAGGGCGTCCTTGGCCTTGCTCGCGCCGCTCGTGATCTGGCCGCTGTACTTGCCCTTGGTCTTGGAGTCCACGACCTTGGCGATCTTGTCCAGACCCTCGCCGATCTTGCCCTCGTGCTGCTGTGCGAGGTCGCCGACCTTCTCCTTGGCCGGCCCGAGCTTGGCCTTCAGATTGTCCAGGAGGCCCATGGGTCACCTTTCCCTTTGCCGGTGGCTATGTACGGGCGCCCTCGCCGGTCTCGCTGTCCGCGGCCGCCTCCACCGACTGCTGCTTGGGGATCTCGACGGCCTCCGCCGTCTGGACCTCCGCCTCCGCCGCCACGGCCTCCGCGTCCTCGGGCGTGGCCGTCAGAGTCTCCGGAACGGCCGCTTCGGTCGTCGCATCCTGATCCTTACGGCCAAAAAACCGGCCAAAAACACCCATGTCTACTCCCATAAACGTTACTCGTGCGAGTGGAGTTCCGCCTTGGCCGGATCGGCCGCTCCCGGGCGCGCCGGGCCCGGAACCCCGCCAAGGCAACGACCCCGACCCCATCCCGTCACGTCACCCGATCGGGTATCCGCCGCAGGGTTTGCGAGACTGTGGCAGTGAGGAATGCAGCCCCCGCCCCGCGGGTCATCGCCGTCGTCGGTCCCACCGCGGCCGGAAAGTCCGACCTGGGCGTAGCCCTGGCCCACCACTTCGGCGGGGAGGTCGTCAACGCCGACTCCATGCAGTTGTACCGGGGGATGGACATCGGCACCGCCAAGCTGACGCCGGAGGAACGCGAAGGCGTTCCGCACCACCTCCTCGACGTATGGGACGTCACCGAGACCGCGAGCGTCGCCGAGTACCAGCGCCTCGCCCGCGCCGAGATCGACAAGCTGCTCGCCGAGGGCCGCACGCCGATCCTCGTCGGAGGCTCCGGGCTGTACGTCCGTGCCGCGCTCGACGCGATGGAGTTCCCCGGCACCGACCCGGCCGTACGGGCCCGGCTGGAGGACGAGCTCACCCTGCGCGGCCCCGGGGCCCTGCACGCCCGGCTCGCCGCCGTCGACCCCGACGCGGCCCACGCCATCCTGCCCAGCAACGGCCGCCGGATCGTCCGCGCCCTGGAGGTCATCGAGATCACCGGGCAGCCGTACACCGCCAACCTGCCCGGCCACGAGTCCGTCTACGAGACCGTCCAGATCGGTGTCGACGTGGCCCGGCCGGAGCTGGACGAACGCATCGCCCTGCGCGTGGACCGGATGTGGGACGCCGGGCTGGTCGACGAGGTCCGGGCGCTGGAGGCGCGCGGTCTGCGGGACGGGATCACGGCCTCCCGCGCGCTCGGGTACCAGCAGGTGCTCGCCGCCCTCGCGGGCGAGTGCACCGAGGACGAGGCGAGGGCCGAGACGGTCCGCGCCACCAAGCGCTTCGCCCGTCGCCAGGACTCCTGGTTCCGCCGGGACCCGCGCGTGCACTGGCTCAGCGGAGCCGCCGCGGACCGGGGGGAACTCCCCGGACTCGCGCAGTCGTTGGTCGAACGAGCGGTCACAGCCTGATCACGTGATGGCATCGGGAAGCCCCGTGCGCCCGTCTCGGCCTCTGGACCGTGCCATCATCAAACTGCTGAACAGCGGCGTACGAAGTCCGAGTGGGGAGGGCGCGTGGCTATGGAGGCCGGCCCTCGTGACACTGGGCGGGACGACACCAGACGAGAAGCGGACCCGATGCTTCACAGCGGGACCGCGGAGTCTGCCGGACCCGCGCCGGACCCTGCCTCCGGGCCGGTGCCGCGACAGGAACCGCAACCGCGACAAGAACCCGGACCGCGGTCTGCCGGGCCCGACGCGGCCGGCGTGCTCGGGGCTCCCGGTGTGCTCGGGCTGCCCGCCGACCCCGCCCGCCTGACCCCCGACGGCCCGGACGCCCCGGACCCCGCGGTCGAGGGCGCCACCGGCCCCGAGTTCGAGGTCGAACTGCGCCCGCAGCGCCGCCTGCGGATCTGGCAGATCACCCCCATCGTGATGCTGGCCGCCGCCGGCTCGCTGATGTTCGCGTTCCCCCTCGCCTTCGAGTTCGGCGACGGCGGAGCCGTGGTCGCCATGCTCGGCTTCCTCATCAGCTGTTGCGCCGGCGGCTGGGGGATGATGGCCGCGCGCCGGGTCGGGTACTCCCTGCCCGGGCTCCCGGCTCGGGGTGCCGGCCGAGGGCCAGACTGGCGCATGGTCGCGCTGTACGCGCTGGTCGCGCTGGCCGTCGTGGCGCTGGCCGTGTACCGGGTGGCCCGGCTGCGCTGACGCCCGTCCTTTACGATGGGCCGGTGACGCACAGCACCCTCTCCTTCCTCAAGGGCCACGGGACCGAGAACGACTTCGTGATCGTCCCGGACCCGGACAACGCCATCGAGCTGCCCGAGGGCGCCGTCGCCAAGCTTTGCGACCGCCGGGCCGGCATCGGCGCGGACGGAGTGCTGCATGTGGTGCGGTCCGCCGCCCACCCGGAGGCCGCCCACATGGCCGGCGAAGCCGAATGGTTCATGGACTACCGCAACAGCGACGGCTCCGTCGCCGAGATGTGCGGCAACGGCGTGCGCGTCTTCGCCCGCTACCTCCAGTACGCCGGCCACGTCGAACCCGGCGACCTCGCCGTCGCCACGCGCGGCGGCGTCAAGCACGTGCACCTGGACAAGACCGGCGACGTCACCGTGTCCATGGGCCGCGCCGAACTGCCCGAAGGCGAGGTCACCGTCTCCGTCGGCGAGCGGACCTGGGCCGCCCGGAACGTGAACATGGGGAACCCGCACGCCGTGGCGTTCGTTGAAAGCCTCGACGACGCCGGAACCCTCTACACCGCCCCGCCGTTCAGCCCGGCGTCCGCCTACCCCACGGGGGTCAATGTCGAGTTCGTCGTCGACCGCGGCCCCCGGCACGTCGCCATGCGCGTGCACGAGCGCGGCTCCGGCGAGACCCGCTCCTGTGGCACCGGCGCCTGCGCCGTCGCCGTGGCCGCCATCCGGCGGGACGGCGCCGACCCGGCCGTCACCGGGCAGCCGGTCACGTACACCGTCGACCTTCCCGGCGGCACGCTCCTCATCACCGAACACCCGGACGGGCGGATCGACATGACCGGACCGGCCGTCATCGTGGCCTCCGGGAAGTTCGAGGCGGCCTGGCTCACCGAAACGGCTTTCGCCTGAAGCTTCCCTCTAATGGGTGATCCGTTTCACGCTGTGCGAGAGGTGGACTGCGCCACGTGGTGGGGTCGGTAACATCAGGCACCGGCCCTGAGGGCTCACCCCATGCCCACCACCGCCGGTCGAAGCCGCCGGAGGTTCCCATGAGTGCAGAGGCCACGAACCCCGAAGCACATCCCGAAGCGCGCCCTGAGCTGCGCAGACGGAGCCGGACCAGGCTTGACCTGCGTCGGCTCGGGCGCGCCGCCCTGCTCGGCCCCCCGTCCCGCGACCGGCTCCCCGACGCCATCGGGCACGTCGCGGAGGCCCACCGTGCCCACCATCCGGACGCCGACCTGTCCATCCTGCGGCGCGCCTACCTCCTCGCGGAGACCTCCCACCGCGGCCAGATGCGCAAGAGCGGTGAGCCGTACATCACACACCCGCTCGCCGTCACCCTCATCCTCGCCGAACTCGGCGCGGAGACCACCACGTTGACGGCCTCCCTGCTCCACGACACCGTCGAGGACACCGAGGTGACCCTCGAACAGGTCCGCGCGGAGTTCGGCGACGAGGTCTGTTTCATCGTCGACGGCGTCACCAAGGTCGAGAAGATCGACTACGGCGCCGCCGCCGAGCCCGAGACCTTCCGCAAGATGCTCGTCGCCACCGGCAACGACGTCCGCGTCATGTCCATCAAACTCGCCGACCGGCTCCACAACATGCGAACCCTCGGCGTGATGCGCCCCGACAAACAGGCCCGCATCGCCAAGGTCACCCGCGACGTCCTCATCCCGCTCGCCGAACGGCTCGGCGTACAGGCCCTCAAGACCGAGCTGGAAGACCTCGTCTTCGCGATCCTGCACCCCGAGGAGTACGAGCGGACCCGCGCGCTCATCGCCGCCCACGCCGGCGAGAACGATCCGCTGCCCGCCATCGCCGACTCCGTACGCGCCGTCCTGCGCGACGCCGGCATCGCCGCCGAAGTGGTCGTCCGCCCGCGCCACTTCGTCTCCGTCCACCGCATCTCCCGTACCCGCGGCGAGCTGCGCGGCTCCGACTTCGGGCGCATCCTCGTCCTCGTCGCGGAGAACGCCGACTGCTACGGGGTGCTCGGCGAACTGCACACCTGCTTCACCCCGGTCGTCTCCGAGTTCAAGGACTTCATCGCCGTCCCGAAGTTCAACCTCTACCAGTCGCTGCACACCGCCGTCGCCACGCCCGACGGACATGTCGCCGAAGTCATCGTCCGCACCCGGCAGATGCACCGCGTCGCGGAGGCCGGCGTGGTCGCCCTCGGCAACCCGTACACCACCGGCGAAGCCGCCGACTGCGACGAGGAGCGCGTCGACCCGACCCGCCCCGGCTGGCTCTCCCGCCTCCTCGACTGGCAGCAGTCCGCGCCCGACCCCGACACCTTCTGGACCGTCCTGCGCGCCGAACTCGCCCAGGACCGGGAGATCACCGTGTTCGGCGTCGACGGCGCCGCCGCCACCCCGCGCGCCCTGACCCTCCCGGCCGGCGCGAGCTGTATCGACGCCGCCTACGCCCAGTACGGCGAGGCGGCCCACGGCTGTATCGGCGCCCGCGTCAACGGGCGCCTCACCTCCCTGTCCTCGCGACTCTCCGACGGCGACACCGTGCAACCGCTGCTCGCCCACGACGCCTCCTCCGGGCCGGCCGCCGACTGGCTGGAACACGCCACCACCCCAGCCGCCCGGATCGCCATCAGCAGCTGGCTCGAAGCGCACCCCGACGACGCCGCGGCCACCACCCCCGCCGCACGAGCCCCCCTGTCCGTCGTCGGCGCGCGCGGGGGCGGCGGCAACGCCGTCGCCGACCTGCCGAACGCACACGTACGACTCGCGGGCTGCTGCACCCCCGTGCCGCCCGACGCGGTAGCCGGGTTCGTCGTACGGGGCGGGGCCGTCACCGTGCACCGCGTCCACTGCCCGGCCGTGGCCCAGATGCGCGCCGTGGGCCGCACCTCGGTCGCCGTGCACTGGCGGGCCACCGCCGACTGTCGCGTCACCCTGGTCGCCGAATCGTTCGGCCGCCCGCACCTGCTGGCCGACCTCACCGAAGCGATCGCCCGTGAGGGGGTCGAGGTGGTCTCCGCGACCGTGGAACCGCCCGTCGAACAGCGGGTCCGGCACACGTACACCCTCCAGCTCCCCGACGCGGCCGGCCTCCCGGCGCTGATGCGGGCGATGCGCGACGTGCCGGGCGTCTACGACGTCAGCCGGGCGTAGGGGATGTCCGGCACTTCACGGCCGGGCCCGGGTTCCCGGGGGCCCGTCCGCGCGTAGGCCGGTCCACGGCCGGGCGGCCCCGTTCGGGTGGCCCCGTCGCGCGCCGGTCGCGACGGGACACCGGGCCCTGGTAAGCGATGGTGGATGCAGCTCACCTCCCCCCGCCTGCGCGCCGCGCTGCTCACCGCGGCCTCCCTCACCCTCGTCGCCGCGGTACTGCCGCCGCCGAAGGCGCTCGGCATCGGCGACCGCCTCTTCCCGGAGCTCGGCAACCCCGGCTACGACGTCCTCTCGTACGACCTGTCCTTCACGTACAAGGACAACAAGAGCCCGCTCGACGCCGTCACCGTCATCGACGCCCGGGCCCTGGAGGACCTGGAGCGGGTCAACCTCGACTTCACCCACGGCACGGTGGCGTCCGCCGAGATCAACGGGGAACCCGCACGCTTCGAGAGCGCGGGCGAGGACCTCGTACTGACCCCCGCGCGACCGGTGCCGGCGCACACGCCGATGCGCGTCGTCGTCCGGCACACCAGCGACCCGCGAGGCCGCGACGACGGCGGCTGGGTGATCACCGACGACGGGCTCGCCATGGCCAACCAGGCCGACGCCGCCCACCGGGTCTTCCCGTGCAACGACCACCCCGCCGACAAGGCGTTCTTCACCTTCCGGATCACCACCCCGGCCGGCTTCACCGCCGTCGCCAACGGCCTGCCCGCCACCCTCCCGGCCACCCTCCCCGCCACGGTCCCGGGCCGGCGCTCCGGAGCGCCCACGACCTGGACCTACCGCACCCGGCACCCCATGGCGACAGAACTCGCCCAGGTCTCCATCGGCGCCTCGGCCGTCACCTCCGGCACCGGACCGCACGGGCTGCCGCTGCGCGACGTGGTGCCGGCCGCCGACCGGCAGCGGCTGGAACCCTGGCTCAAGAAGACCCCCGAGCACATCGCGTGGATGGAGAAGCGCGTCGGCCGTTATCCCTTCGAGAACTATGGGGTGCTCATCGCCCGCGCCAAGACCGGGTTCGAGCTGGAGACCCAGACCCTCTCCCTCTTCGAGAGCGGCCTGTTCACGGCCAACACCTACCCCCAGTGGTACGTCGAATCCGTCATGGTCCACGAGCTCGCCCACCAGTGGTTCGGCGACAGCGTGAGCCCGCGCAGCTGGTCCGACCTGTGGCTCAACGAGGGCCACGCGACCTGGTACGAGGCGCTTTACGCGGACGGCCTGGGCAAGTACTCCCTGGAGCGGCGCATGCGCGAGGCGTACCAGCGCTCCGACCAGTGGCGCGCGGCCGGCGGCCCTCCGGCGGCCCCCAAGCCGGCCCCGCCCGGGGAGAAGATCGGACTGTTCCGGCCGGTGGTCTACGACGGTTCCGCGCTGATCCTGTACGCCCTGCGCCAGGAGATCGGCGCCGACGCCTTCGACCGCGTCGAGCGGCGCTGGGTGGCCGAGCACGCGGATTCCACCGCCGGCACGGACGACTTCGTACTCCTCGCCTCACGGGAGGCCGGACGGGACCTCGAAGCGTTCCTGAAGCCGTGGCTGTACGGGGCGACCACCCCGCCGATGCCGGGCCACCCGGAGTGGAGCGCGCCCGAGGCGCCGAAGACGGCCGGTACCCCGAAGCCGGGCGAGGCGGGGAAGAAGGCCTGAGACCCGAAAAGCGTGTGACGGGCGCCGAACGGGCATGTCACCATCGACGGGCCGGTCCGCCCGGCCGCCCGGCCCGGGCCCCCGGGTACGGGAATCTCCGTGCGGTGTGACACGTTGAACCTGACAGTGCTGTGTCACGACGTGTCGTGTCACGCACGGCGACAGCCTCGGCGGCCGCCGCCCGCGGACGCATTCGAATCGACGTAAGGATCCAATGACCTCCTCTTCTTCCCCTTCCCAGGACGCGCGGGACGCACAGGACGTGCAGGACTCGCCGAGCTTCACCGAGAGCCTTCGGGCCGATGCCCTGATGGAAGAGGACGTCGCCTGGAGCCACGAAATCGACGGAGATCGCGACGGCGACCAGTTCGAGCGCTCCGAGCGCGCGGCCCTGCGCCGCGTCGTCGGCCTCTCCACCGAACTCGAGGACGTCACCGAGGTCGAGTACCGACAGCTCCGCCTGGAGCGGGTCGTCCTCGTCGGTGTCTGGACCTCCGGCACCGTGGACGATGCCGAGAACTCCCTCGCGGAGCTCGCGGCGCTCGCCGAGACGGCAGGTGCTCTCGTACTCGACGGCGTGATCCAGCGCCGCGACAAGCCCGATCCGGCCACCTTCATCGGTTCCGGCAAGGCCCGCGAACTGCGCGACATCGTCATGGAGAGCGGCGCGGACACCGTCGTCTGCGACGGCGAGCTCAGCCCCGGCCAGCTCATCGCCCTCGAAGACGTCGTCAAGGTGAAGGTGGTCGACCGGACCGCTCTCATCCTCGACATCTTCGCCCAGCACGCCAAGTCCCGAGAGGGCAAGGCACAGGTCGCGCTCGCGCAGATGCAGTACATGCTGCCGCGACTGCGCGGCTGGGGCGCGTCGCTGTCCCGGCAGATGGGTGGCGGCGGCGGTGGCGGCATGGCCACCCGAGGTCCCGGTGAGACCAAGATCGAGACCGACCGGCGACGGATCCGCGAGAAGATGGCGAAGATGCGCCGGGAGATCGCGGAGATGAAGACCGGCCGCGACATCAAGCGGCAGGAACGGCGCCGCAACAAGGTGCCCTCGGTCGCCATCGCCGGCTACACCAACGCCGGCAAGTCCTCGCTGCTCAACCGCCTCACGGGCGCGGGTGTGCTGGTGGAGAACGCGCTGTTCGCCACCCTCGACCCGACCGTGCGCCGGGCCGAGACGCCCTCCGGCCGGGTCTACACCCTGGCCGACACCGTCGGCTTCGTTCGGCACCTGCCCCACCACCTGGTCGAGGCGTTCCGCTCCACGATGGAGGAGGTCGGCGACTCCGACCTCATCCTGCACATCGTGGACGGCTCGCACCCGGCCCCGGAGGAGCAGCTGGCGGCGGTCCGCGAGGTCATCCGCGAGGTCGGCGCGGTCAACGTGCCGGAGATCGTGGTGATCAACAAGGCGGACGCGGCGGACCCGCTGGTCCTTCAGCGGCTGCTGCGCATCGAGCGGCACTCGATCGCCGTCTCCGCCCGGACCGGCATGGGCATCGAGGAACTCCTCGCGCTCATCGACAGCGAGCTGCCGAGGCCGGAGGTCGAGGTCGAGGCCCTGGTTCCGTACACCCGCGGCTCGCTCATCGCCCGGGCGCACGCCGAGGGCGAGGTCATCTCCGAGGAGCACACCCCGGAGGGCACCCTGCTCAAGGCGCGGGTCCACCAGGAACTGGCGGCGGACCTGGCGCCGTACGTGCCCGCGAAGCACTGACCGGACCGGTCCGAGGGGTCCGACCGGTCCGACGGGTCGGGCCGAACGACCCGCCGGGCTGATCGGACCGTGTGGTCCGAGCCGCCCGATCGGTCGCAGGACATGAGTGAGGGCCCCCGCCCGAGGCGGGGGCCCTCACCGTTTTCGCCTACTTGAACTTGTCGCTCACCGCGGTGTAGACACCCTTGGCCTCCGGGCCCAGCCGCGGGCCCGCCAACCAGCCCGCCTTCGCCGGACCGATCGACGTGTTCGACACCAGCGCGGGCTTGCCGTCGGCGCCCGCCGCGATCCAGCCGCCCCCCGAGGAACCGCCGGTCATCGTGCAGCCGATGCGGTACATCACCGGGGCGGCGGCCGTCAGCGACAGCCGGCCGGGCTTGTCGGTGCACTGGAACGCCCGCTGACCGTCGAACGGGGCCGCCGCCGGGTAGCCAGTCGCGGTGATGCTCGTGACCTTCTGCACCGCCGGAGCCGCGAACTCCACCGGGAGCGCCGAACCGACCGTCTCTTCCAGGGACTTGCCCGCCCCCTTCTCCGGGGTCACGTGCAGCACCGCGAAGTCGTACGGGGCGCCCGCCCCGCCCGTCGGGCCACCGGTCGCGATCCACTGGTCGGAGGTCTGCGCCCAGTCACTCCACCACACGCCGTACGGGGCCACCTGGTCACGCGGCGCGCCCTTGAGCGCCGCCGCCGACTTGCCCGCGTTGTTGTAGGAGGGGACGAAGGCGATGTTGCGGTACCAGCCGCCGGCCTTGCCGGCGTGCACGCAGTGGCCCGCCGTCCAGACCAGGTTGGACTTGCCGGGGTGGGCGGGGTCCTTGACGACCGTCGCCGAGCAGACCATCGACCCTTCCGGGCCGTCGAAGAAGACCTTGCCGGACGCCGGGACGTTCGCGTGGTACGGAGCGGCCGCCTGCTTCGCCTCCACCGGGGCGGGGGTGGGGTCGGTGACGCCCTGATCCTTGCCGGCGTCCGGGTCGACGGCCGGGGGCTGCGGGGTCTTGTCGGCGTCCCGCATCCGGTCCGGGTCCCACAGGCCCTCGATGATCGGGTTGATGTAGTCGCCCGCCTCGCGGAGCCAGTCCTCCCGCTTCCAGTTCTTCCACGCACCCCCCTTCCACTTCTCCATGTCGATGCCGTGCTGCTTCAGCCTGTCCTTGATGTCGTCCGGGATCTTGATCCCGCCGGTGGAATCGGACGGCAGGCTGGCCGCCACGCTCGGCTTGGCATCGCCGCCGGCTTTGTCGTCACCGGGTCCGCAGGCCGCGGCGGTCAGCACGAGCGCGGCCGCGCACAGGGTCGCGAAGACCGGTCGGTTCGGTCGCATGTCGTAAGTCCCCCTGGTGGTTCGAGGCGTTGAACGGGGTGCGGTGCGGCCGGCGCGCCCCTTCGCGCGCCGCCGGGCACAGCACCCCACTATGCCGCTGCGGTTCAGGACGACACAGGGCGGGGCCGCGGTTCCCCTTCGCCGCCTCCGCACCGGCCGTCGGCCGCCGAGCGGGCAAGGATCTTCCGCCCACCCGTGATCCGTCGCCGTCACCGTCGTTGGTACGTACGGGGGATGGGGGAGCAGCGTTCCTGTTCGAGACGCAATCCGGACGAGAGTTCCGGGCGGGAGGACCGACACTCGTGGCGTGGAGCGAGCCTTTGACCGAGCCGGCCGCAGCCGAGGCCGAGGCGCCTGACGCGGTCGCGACGCGGGACGCGGCGGTGGCCGAACAGGTGCCTCGGCAGGGCAACGGCGTACCGACCGCCGCCGAAGGCATCCTGCGCCGGCAGGCGTTGCGCGAGTCCGCCGCGCGGACGTACGCGCGCTCCCTGCCCATCGTCCCGGTGCGCGCCCGGGGGTTGACGATCGAGGGGGCCGACGGGCGGCGTTACCTCGACTGCCTTTCCGGCGCGGGCACGCTCGCGCTGGGCCACAACCACCCCGTGGTGCTCGAAGCCGTCCGGTCGGTGCTGGACTCGGGGGCTCCGCTGCACGTGCTGGACCTGGCGACCCCGGTCAAGGACGCGTTCACCACCGAACTGTTCGAGACCCTGCCGCCCGCACTCGCGGCGGACGCCCGGATCCAGTTCTGCGGGCCCGCCGGGACGGACGCCGTGGAGGCCGCACTCAAGCTGGTCCGCACCGCCACCGGCAAGTCGGGGCTGCTCGCCTTCACCGGGGCGTACCACGGCATGACGGCCGGGGCACTGGAGGTCTCGGGCGGGGCCTGCGACGTACGGATTGCCCGACTCCCGTTCCCGCAAAACCACCGCTGTCCGTTCGGGGTCGGTGGGGCCGAGGGGGAGCGGCTGTCGGCGCGGTGGACCGAGAGCCTGCTGGACGACCCCAAGGGTGGGGTGCCGGCGCCGGCCGGGATGATCGTCGAGCCGGTCCAGGGGGAGGGCGGGGTCCACCCCGCGCCGGACGGATGGCTGCGCCGGATGCGCGAGATCACCGCAGTCCGGGGCATCCCGCTGATCGCGGACGAGGTGCAGACGGGGGTTGGGCGCACCGGCGCCTTCTGGGGAGTCGACCACGCCGGGGTGGTGCCCGACGTGATGGTCATGTCCAAGGCGATCGGCGGCAGTCTGCCCCTGGCCGTGATCGTGTACCGGGCGGAGCTCGACGTCTGGGCGCCCGGCGCCCACGCCGGCACCTTCCGCGGCAATCAGCTCGCCATGGCGGCGGGGACCGCCACCCTGGCCTACGTCCGACGCAACGGCCTCGCCGAACGGGCCGCCGTGCTGGGGGAGCGGATGCTGACGGTGCTGCGCGAACTCGCCGCCGACCAGCATTGTGTCGGCGACGTCCGGGGCCGCGGTCTGATGATCGGCGTGGAGGTGGTCGACCCCGACACCGGCGCCGGCGCCCCGGAGCTCGCCGCGGCCGTCCGCCAGGAGTGCCTGGACCGGGGCCTGATCATCGAGCTCGGCGGTCGTCACTCCAGCGTCGTACGTCTCCTGCCGCCGCTGACGCTGACCGACGAGCAGGCCGGAGCTGTCCTCGACCGGCTTACCGACGCCATCCCCGCCGCCGCCCGCCGGCCCCGCTGACCTACCCCCAAGGACCCCCCAATGCCCGACCCCACCCCGGCCTCCACCCCCGACCCGGCCCCGCTCACGAGTGGGGCCGAGCACCGGGCCGGCAACCCACCCCCGGCAGCCGTCCCGGCCTCGACCACCCCTCCGGGCACGCCCCCACCTCTCGCCCCCGCCACGACTCCCACCCCGGGCCGGGACGGCAACCCGTCGCCGGGCGCCGATCCGGCCGCCGGCCGGCCCCCGGCCACCGCCCGTAGCCTCGGCGCTGACCGAGGCCCGGCCGGCACCCAGGCGCCGGACAGCATCCAGAGCCCGGGGGGCGCCCAGACCCCGGACCGCACCCAGGCCCTGGGGGGTGCCCCCGGGCTCTGGGGCACCTCGGCCGCGGGCGGGGCAGGGCGCCAGGGCGGCAGCCCGTCCCCAGGGGCCGACCCGGACCGGGGCTCAGCCACGGCCGGTGCCTGGAATCCGGGCGCTGCCCCAGGCCCCGGGCCCGGCGGTGCACCGGCCCAGGGCACCCCGCCGAGCCCGGCCCCCACCACCGCACCGGCCGAGGCGCCTCTCCCCGACCCCGCCCAGCGCCAGGACCCGGCCCAGCGCCCGGACCCGGCCCAGCGCCCCGGTGCCGGGGCGGCACCCGGCCCCGGCCCGGCAGCCGGCGCCGAGCACGGCGGCGGCGTCGCATCGGCTCCGCCGGCCGACACCGGTCCCGCCGCCCATGAGGCGCAGGCGGCAGCGCTACCGGGCGAGCGCCACCGGCCGACGGCCCCGGCCGCCCTGGGCGTTCCACGGCAGAAGCGGCCGACCCTGCGGCCCCGTCCGGCCGGAGCCGGCCTCCTCGGCCCGGACCCGACCGCACTGCCCGACCTGCTGGACCACCCGGACCCCGGAATCGCCGCCGAGGCCGCGACGGTGGAGAACCTGCTGCGCTGCTGGGTCCGCGAAAGCGGCGTCGGCCGCCCCAACGGGCCCCTCGGCACCCTCCTGCGCATCCCCCTCCCCGCATCCGGTGTAGTCCTGCTCGTCGCCGTCCGGCACTGGTCCCCTACCGGCTGGCACCGCTTCGCCCCCGCCCGCCTCGAAGGGGCTCCGGCCGACGCCCCCGCCCTGGACGCCGTCACCCTCGCCGCCCTCATCGCCCGGGAAGGTACCGGCCGCGCCGCGGACCTCGTCGGCCGGGTCGCCGACTCGGTACGCCGCACCACCGAGTTCATCGCCGATCGGCGTCAACGCCCCACCGCGCCCGCCCCGATCGCCGAAAACCGCTTCCTCACCGCCGAACAGTCGCTCCTCCTCGGTCACCCCCTCCAACCCGACCCGAAGAGCCGTGAGGGACTCTCGGAAGCCGACGTACGCCGCTACTCACCCGAACTGCACGGCTCCTTCCCCTTGCACTGGTTCGCGATCGCCCCCTCCGTGCTCGCCACCGACTCCGCCTGGACCGAACGCGGCCGACCCGTCCGCGCCGCTCAGCTCCTCGCCGGCCTGGCCCCCGGCCTGCCGCTACCCGCCGGAACCACCCCCCTGCCCCTTCACCCCTGGCAGGCCCGCGACCTGCTCCACCGCCCCGCCGTCGCCGCTCTGCGCGACGCGGGACTCCTGACCGACCTGGGCCCGTACGGCGACCCCTGGTACCCCACCTCCTCCGTCCGCACCGTCCACCGCCCCGGCGCCCCCGCGATGCTCAAGCTGTCCCTCGGCCTGCGCATCACCAACTCCCGCCGCGAGAACCTCCGCAAAGAACTCCACCGCGGAGTGGAGGTGCACCGGCTCCTGCGCACCGGTCTCGCCGAGGAATGGCAGGCAGCCCACCCCCGCTTCGACATCGTCCGCGACCCCGCCTGGGTCGCCGTCGACACGCCCGGCGGCCTGCCCGTCCAAGGACTCGACGCCCTCCTGCGTCACAACCCCTTCCGCTCCGGCGACGACGCCGTCTGCATCGCCGCACTCACCGCTCCCCGCCCGTGGCCCGGGCGGACCACGATGCGCTCGCGGCTCGCCGAGACGATCTCCCGACTCGCCGCGTCCACCGGCCGCCCCACCCCGGCCGTCGCCGCCGAGTGGTTCCTGCGCTACCTCGACCACGTCGTCCAACCGGTCCTCGCCTTCGACGCACTCGCGGGCATCGCCCTCGAAGCCCACCAGCAGAACACCCTCGTGCTCCTCGACCCGGCCGGCTGGCCGATCGGCGGCCGCTACCGCGACAACCAGGGCTACTACTTCCGCGAATCCCACCGCGCGGAACTGCAATCCCGGCTGCCCGGCGTCGGTGACGCGTCCGACACATTCGTCTCCGACGCCGTCACCGACGAACGCTTCGCCTACTACCTCGGCATCAACAACGTGTTCGGCCTCATCGGAGCCTTCGGGTCACAGCGCCTCGCGGACGAACGCGTCCTGCTCGCAGCCTTCCGCCGATTCCTAGGCAAGGCGTCTCGTCTCGGTCCGCTCCCCGCGCTTCTGCTCGATTCGCCCACCCTCCGCTGCAAGGCGAATCTGCTCACCCGCCTGGGCGGCCTCGACGAGCTCGTCGGCCCCGTCGACACCCAGTCCGTCTACGTCACCATCACCAACCCCCTCCACGCCTGAACGCCGTATCACCGCACCGTTCAACGCCCCACCGTTCAACGCCCGAACGACGGCACGACTGAAAGACCGACGCGCCCCCACCGACTCGGAGAAGAGCCCGATGCCCTCCACCCGCACCCCCATCGGTCCCACCCGCACGGCCACGGCGGCAGCCACCGTCGCGATCACCGGGGGAACCGGCCAACCGCTGTTCAACGCACAGCGGTTGCCGTTGCTCGCCGAGGCGGACCTGCTCGACTCACCGGCTGCCTGGAGCGCCGCCGCAACACCGGTCGGGACCTTCCGCCTGGAACCCGTACGACCGCACCGCGACCTGGAACTCCTCACCCGCTGGATGAACGACCCCGAGGTGGCCGCCTTCTGGGAACTCGCCGGTCCCGCCACCGCCACGGCCACCCACCTGGGGGCACAGCTGGACAGCGACGGCCGCAGCATTCCCTGCCTGGGCCTCCTCGACGGCACGCCGATGAGCTACTGGGAGATCTACCGGGCCGACCTCGACCCGCTCGCCCGCCACTACCCGGCGCGTCCCCACGACACGGGTATCCACCTGCTGATCGGGGACGGCACGAACCGCGGCCGCGGTCTGGGCACCACACTGCTGCGCGCGGTCGCCGACCTGGTGTTCGACAACCGGCCACGCTGCGCTCGCGTGATCGCCGAACCGGACATTCGCAACACCCCCTCCGTATCAGCCTTCCTGAACTCCGGTTTCCGCTGTTCCGCGGAAATCGACCTCCCTGAGAAGCGTGCGGCTCTGATGATCCGTGAGCGGGCGCTGCGCAATCTTCTCTGATTGCCGCCCCGCAGTCCTCGCATCGTCATCGCTCGACGCCTCTGCAATTGAAAACTCCGCGCTGTGGACCGAAGTTCCCGATACCCGAGGAGTCCCGTGTCGAATTTCCCCGCCGCCTCAGGCTCCACAGGCCCCCATTTCTCGGAGGAGGTGCCCGCCTCCCCCCAGCACCCCTGCACACCGCCCGAGATCAACGGCGTGACGTGGGAATCCGCCACCCGCCGGCTGCTCGCCAAGATGCTCGGTGAATTCGCGTACGAGGAGATCATCAGTCCCGTCCCCGTCCCCGTCCCAGCCTCCGCGCCCTCCGGCACCCACCGCACCCCAGACGCCTGGACCCTCACCCTGGACGACGGAAGCAGCCTCGGCTTCCGCGCCCGCCGCCGCTCCTACGGCAGCTGGCACGTCGACGGCGGCACCATCACCCTCACTCCGCCACCCCCCTCCACCCAACCGCCGACCGCCTTCGGTGACCCGTTCGAGTTCTTGATCCGCGCTCGCACGCTCCTGGGCCTCGACGGCGGGACCCTCGGCCACCTCGTCCGCGAACTCAGCGCCACCCTGTCCGCCGACGCCCACCTCGACCACCACGCGCTCACGGCCGACGTCCTCGCCGACCTCGACTACGCCGATCTCGAAGGCCACCAGACGGGCCACCCCTGGCTCGTGCTCAACAAGGGCCGCGTCGGGATGTCGGCGGCCGACACCGCCGCCTGGGCACCCGAATCCCGCAGCCGCCAACGGCTGCCCTGGCTCGCCGCCCACACCTCCCTGGCCGAGTACCGGGGCACCGCCGGGATGGAGGACCCCGCGCGCCTCTACTCCGCCGAGCTGGACGCCGTCACCCGCGCCGGCTTCGACCGGACCCTGCGCGACCGCGGCCTCGACCCCAGCGGCTACCTCTACCTCCCCCTGCACCCCTGGCAGTGGGACGAGATAGTGCTCCCGCTCTTCGCACCAGCCCTCGCCTCGGGCGCGCTGGTACCTCTGCCCGCCGATCCCGACGTACGACTGCCGCAGCAATCGATCCGTACCTTCCTCAACCTGACCCGGCCCGACCGGCACAGCGTCAAGTTGCCGCTCTCCGTCCTCAACACCATGGTGTGGCGCGGACTGCCCTGCGACCTGACCCTCGCCGCCCCCGCCGTCACCGCCTGGATCCACTCCCTGCGGGACACGGACCCGTTCCTGCGCGACGAGTGCCGGGTCCTCCTCCTCGGCGAGGTCGCCTCCGTCACCGTCCGCCATCCCGTCTACGACCGGCTCCCCGAGGTCCCGTATCAGTACAAGGAGCTTCTCGGAGCGATCTGGCGTGAGCCCCTGACCGGCCGCCTCACCCCCGGCGAGCGGGCCCGTACGCTCGCGTCCCTCCTGCACACCGACCCCCGCGGGCGTTCCTTCACCGCCGAGCTCGTCGCCCGCTCCGGACTGGCCCCCGACGTGTGGCTCCAACGGCTCTTCGCCGCCCTGCTGCCGCCGCTGCTCCACTTCCTCTATCGGTACGGCACCGTGTTCTCCCCGCACGGCGAGAACACCATCGTGATCTTCGACGAGGGCGACGTCCCCGTCCGGCTCGCCGTCAAGGACTTCGTGGACGACGTCAACATCAGCCGGGAGCCGTTGCCCGAACACGAAACGATGCCCGCCGACGTCCGCGCCGCCCTGCTCACGGAGCCCCCGGCCTACCTCACGCAGTTCATCCACTCCGGACTCTTCGTCGGGGTGTTCCGCTATCTCTCCGCGATCTGCGAGGACCGGCTGGGAGTACCCGAGAGCGACTTCTGGTCCCTCGTCCGGGCGGAGATCCTGCGCCATCAGGCCCGTTTCCCCGAGCTCAAGGACCGCTACGAACTGTTCGACCTGCTCACCGAGCGGATCGACCGGCTCTGCCTCAACCGGAACCGGCTCCACGAGGACGGCTACCGCGACCGCCCGGACCGCCCGCACGCGGTCACCCACGGGACCGTTGCGAACCCCCTCCACCGACCGTGATCCGTCGGCGATGCGGCTCCTGTCGGTGTGGCCCCGTAGGGTTGGCAGTGCTATGACGAAGCCCTCCCTCCCCGACCTGCTGCATGCCGCCGTCTCCGCCGTCGGCGGCACGGAGCGGCCCGGCCAGGTGGCCATGGCCGAAGCCGTCGCCGAAGCGATCGACGAGAACTCCCACCGGCTGATCCAGGCCGGCACCGGCACCGGTAAGTCCCTCGGCTACCTGGTGCCGGCCCTTGCGCACGGCGAACGCGTCGTCGTCGCCACCGCGACGCTGGCCCTCCAGCGGCAGCTCGTGGAGCGCGACCTGCCCCGGACGGTGGAGGCGCTGCATCCGCAGCTCCGCCGCCGCCCGCAGTTCGCCATGCTCAAGGGCCGCTCCAACTACCTGTGTCTGCACCGCCTCCACGAGGGTGCGCCACAGGACGAGGAGGAAGGCCTCTTCGACCAGTTCGAAGCTGCCGCGCCCACGAGCAAGCTGGGACAGGATCTGCTGCGCCTGCGGGACTGGGCGGACGAGACCGAGACCGGCGACCGGGACGACCTGACGCCGGGCGTCTCCGACAAGGCATGGGGCCAGATCTCGGTCTCGTCCCGCGAATGCCTGGGCGCCACGAAATGCGCCTACGGAGCCGAGTGCTTCGCCGAGGCCGCCCGCGAGCGCGCCAAGCTGGCGGATGTCGTCGTCACCAACCACGCCCTGCTCGCGATCGACGCGATCGAGGGAGCCCCCGTGCTGCCCCAGCACGAGGTGTTGATCGTGGACGAGGCGCACGAACTCGTCTCCCGCGTCACCGGCGTCGCCACCGGCGAACTCACCCCGGGGCAGGTCAACCGGGCCGTCAAGCGCGCCGCCAAACTGGTCGACGAGAAGACCGCCGACGCCCTCCAGACCGCCTCGGAGTCGTTCGAACGCGTCATGGAGCTGGCGCTGCCCGGCCGGCTGGAGCAGGTCCCCGAAGACCTCGGGTACGCGCTGATGTCCCTGCGCGACGCGGCGCGCAATGTGATCTCCGCGATCGGTTCCACCCGCGACAAGTCCCTCCAGGACGAGGATGCCGTCCGCAAGCAGGCTCTCGCCGCGGTGGAGAGCGTCCACTCGGTGGCGGAGCGGATCGTGCTCGGCTCGGAGTACGACGTCGTCTGGTACGAACGCCACGACCGGTTCGGCGCCACCCTGCGGGTCGCCCCCCTCTCCGTCTCCGGCCTGCTGCGCGACAAGCTGTTCGAGGACCGCTCGGTGGTCCTCACCTCCGCGACGCTCAAGCTCGGCGGCGACTTCAACGGGGTCGCGGGCTCACTCGGCCTCTCGCCGGAAGGCGTGGCAGGCGACGACGAGCCCGTGTGGAAGGGCCTGGATGTCGGCTCGCCGTTCGACTATCCGAAGCAGGGCATCCTCTACGTCGCCAAGCACCTGGCCACTCCGGGCCGCGAGGGGACCCGCGGCGACATGATGGACGAGCTGGCGGAGTTGATCGAAGCGGCCGGTGGCCGCACCCTCGGGCTGTTCTCCTCCATGCGCGGCGCCAAGGCCGCCGCCGAGGAGCTGCGCGGGCGGCTGGACAACCCGATCCTGCTCCAGGGCGAGGAGACGCTCGGCGAGCTGATCAAGACGTTCGCGGCGGACCCCGAGACGTGCCTCTTCGGGACGCTGTCCCTGTGGCAGGGGGTCGACGTCCCCGGTCCCAGCTGCCAGTTGGTGATCATGGACCGGATTCCGTTCCCCCGCCCCGACGACCCGTTGATGAGCGCCCGACAGAAGTCGGTGGAGGAGCACGGCGGCAACGGCTTCATGGCGGTCGCGGCCACCCACGCCGCCCTGCTGATGGCCCAGGGCGCGGGCCGACTCGTACGGGCGACCGGGGACCGGGGTGTCGTCGCCGTACTCGACCCGCGGCTGGCCACGGCGCGCTACGGGACCTTCCTGCGCGCCACGCTGCCGGACTTCTGGTACACCACGGATCGCAACCAGGTCCGCCGCTCGCTCGCCGCGATCGACGCCACGGCCCGGGCGGACGGCAAATAGCCTGGGCGTAGACGGCCCCCGGGCCGGGACCCTCAGACACAAAGCAGCTCCGGGACCGGCGCAGAGGTCCCGGAGCTGGATGGGGGCGACGGGTTTCAGACCCGGCGCAGCACGGCGACGACCTTGCCGAGGATGGTCGCCTCGTCTCCGGGGATCGGTTGGTAGGCGGCGTTGTGCGGAAGCAACCAGACGTGGCCGTCCTCGCGCTTGAACCGCTTGACGGTGGCTTCGCCGTCCAACATCGCGGCGACGATGTCACCGTTCTCCGCGACGGGCTGACGCCGGACGGTGACCCAGTCGCCGTCGCAGATCGCCGCCTCGATCATGGAATCGCCGACGACCTTGAGGACGAAGAGTTCGCCGTCTCCGACCAGCTGTCGGGGGAGTGGGAAGACATCCTCCACCGACTCCTCGGCGAGGATCGGGCCACCGGCCGCGATCCGGCCGACCAGGGGCACGTACGAGGCGGCGGGCTTGCCGGTGGTGTCCGTGGGCTGCGAGCTGGGCTGGTCCGAGCCGCGTACCTCGTAGGCACGCGGGCGGTGGGGGTCGCGACGCAGGAAGCCCTTGCGTTCGAGGGCCATCAGCTGGTGGGCGACCGACGACGTGCTCGACAGGCCGACCGCCTGGCCGATCTCGCGCATCGACGGCGGGTAGCCCCGTCGCTGGACCGAATCCCGGATGACCTCGATGACCCTCCGCTGCCGGTCCGTGAGTCCCGAACTGTCGGCGCGGATGCCTGGAGGTCGCCCGGGCAGCGAGCGTGCGGGGCGCACGGACTCCGCCTCGGGGTTCTGACGTACGTCATTCATGGCATGCACCGGCTCAAGTCGGCTCTGGGAGCGGTTCTGGGCAGTGATGGTGGCACTGTCTGCGGTCGTGGTCACGTCGGCCCCTCTCGAAATGTTCTCCCTAGCTGGACAACGGTAGTAGCTTTCGAAAGGTTGCGCCAAACACACGTTCGAGTGAAATATCGCAGATCGTCCACCTGGAGCAGTGCTAGAGGTGTATGGACCGACAGTCTGACCGAACGCGGGTTCGGCCGTACCCGCGGCGCCTACGGTACCCTTCCGGGTCGGATCGCCACCGTGCGGGCCCGTGCCCAGTGTGGCACCGCAGACCCCGTTATCCGGACATCGAGTACCGCGACACGCGGCGGGCCGTAAATCCACCACAACCCAAGATCTAGTGGTTGGATGAGCGCTGCCACCCAGAAGTTGTGGTCCCGGGTCCGCTGCGGGTCCCGGCATCGCATATGCTTGTGGCTGCTTCACGAGCCCCCGGCAGAGCCTCGTTCCTGCCGCTCAGGGGCCCCGTGGGGTGATCAGTCGTGCCAAAGAGGGAGGGTGAGGGAACCATGCACTGCCCCTTCTGCAGGCACCCCGACAGCCGGGTCGTCGACAGTCGCACCACCGACGACGG
This sequence comes from Streptomyces sp. NPDC046557, assembly GCF_040645975.1. NCBI lineage: Bacteria > Bacillati > Actinomycetota > Actinomycetes > Kitasatosporales > Streptomycetaceae > Streptomyces > Streptomyces sp. NPDC046557. Next base: position 23,082 of record NZ_JBEYZH010000023.1, on the reverse strand, counting down.
CACGTCGATCCGCCGGCGCCGTCAGTGCCCCGACTGCTCCCGCCGTTTCACGACGGTGGAGACGGCCTCGCTGATGGTGATCAAGCGCAGCGGGGTGACCGAACCCTTCAGTCGTTCCAAGGTCATCTCTGGCGTGCGCAAGGCATGCCAGGGGCGGCCGGTCACCGAGGACGCCCTCGCCAAGCTCGGCCAACGGGTCGAGGAGGCGCTGCGCGCCACCGGAAGCGCCGAGCTGACCACCCATGACGTGGGTCTGGCCATACTCGGCCCCTTGCAGGAACTCGACCTCGTCGCGTACCTGCGGTTCGCATCCGTGTACAAAGCGTTCGACACCCTTGAAGACTTCGAGACCGCCATCGCGGAACTCCGCGAGCGACGGCCTCACCCCCCTGAGTGCGAGCCGGGCGGGACCCCCGCGGTCGTTCCCGTGCCCGCCTCCGCCGCCGACTGACCGGACGGGCCGCCACGGAGCGGCGGCCCGGGCCCGGTCGGCCAGGCGAGATTCGTAGTTTTCGTAGATTCGTAGATACAGACACACGCACCGTGCTGCGGAATATCGCTGGCACTTTAGGGCGTTTTTGCCCGCATATGGGAGGCGGCATGACAGAGACGGCGAGCGGCTCGGCACGAGGTTCCCGCGCCAAGGGGACCAAGGCTGCCAAGAGCGGCCTGCGGATCGAGCGCATCCACACCACCCCGGGCGTGCACCCGTATGACGAGGTGAGCTGGGAGCGCCGGGACGTCGTCATGACCAACTGGCGCGACGGCTCGGTCAACTTCGAGCAGCGTGGCGTCGAGTTCCCCGACTTCTGGTCGGTGAACGCGGTCAACATCGTCACCAGCAAGTACTTCCGCGGCGCGGTCGGCACCCCGCAGCGCGAGACCGGCCTGAAGCAGCTCATCGACCGGATCGTGAAGACCTACACGAAGGCCGGCGAGGACTACGACTACTTCGCCTCGCCGGCGGACGCCGAGATCTTCGAGCACGAGCTGACGTACGCCCTCCTGCACCAGATCTTCAGCTTCAACTCCCCGGTGTGGTTCAACGTCGGAACGCCCCAGCCGCAGCAGGTCTCCGCCTGCTTCATCCTGGCCGTCGACGACTCCATGGAGTCGATCCTCGACTGGTACAAGGAAGAGGGAATGATCTTCAAGGGCGGCTCCGGCGCCGGCCTGAACCTCTCCCGCATCCGTTCCTCCAAGGAGCTCCTCTCCTCCGGTGGCAACGCCTCCGGCCCGGTCTCCTTCATGCGCGGCGCCGACGCGTCCGCCGGAACGATCAAGTCGGGCGGCGCCACCCGCCGCGCGGCCAAGATGGTCGTCCTGGACGTGGACCACCCGGACGTCGAGGACTTCATCGCCACCAAGGTGAAGGAGGAGGAGAAGATCCGCGCCCTGCGTGACGCGGGCTTCGACATGGACCTGGGCGGCGACGACATCACGTCCGTCCAGTACCAGAACGCCAACAACTCCGTCCGCGTGAACGACGAGTTCATGACGGCCGTCGAGAACGGCACCGAGTTCGGCCTGCGTGCCCGCATGACCGGCGAGGTCATCGAGAAGGTCGACGCCAAGGCGCTCTTCCGCAAGCTCGCCGAGGCCGCGTGGGCGTGTGCCGACCCGGGCATCCAGTACGACGGTGTGATCAACAACTGGCACACCTGCCCGGAGTCCGGCCGCATCACCGCGTCCAACCCGTGCAGCGAGTACATGCACCTGGACAACACGTCCTGCAACCTCGCCTCGCTGAACCTCATGAAGTTCCTCGACGACGACGGCAAGGGCAACCAGTCCTTCGACGCCGAGCGCTTCTCCAAGGTCGTCGAACTGGTCATCACCGCGATGGACATCTCCATCTGCTTCGCGGACTTCCCGACCCAGAAGATCGGCGAGAACACCCGCGCCTTCCGTCAGCTCGGCATCGGCTACGCCAACCTCGGCGCCCTGCTGATGGCCACCGGCCACGCCTACGACTCGGACGGCGGCCGTACGCTCGCCGCCTCGATCACCTCGCTGATGACCGGTACCGCGTACCGGCGCTCCGCCGAGCTGGCCGCGATCGTCGGTCCCTACGACGGCTACGCCCGCAACGCGGAGTCGCACAAGCGCGTCATGAAGCAGCACGCCGACGCCAACGCCTTCGCGCCGCGCACCGACGACCTGGACAACACGATCTGGGCAGCGGCCACCGAGGCATGGCAGGACGTCCTGCGCCTCGGCGAGAAGAACGGCTTCCGCAACTCCCAGGCGTCCGTCCTCGCCCCGACCGGCACCATCGGTCTGGCGATGTCCTGCGACACCACCGGTGTCGAGCCGGACCTGGCCCTGGTCAAGTTCAAGAAGCTCGTCGGCGGCGGCTCGATGCAGATCGTCAACGGCACCGTCCCGCAGGCCCTGCGCCGCCTGGGTTACCAGGAGGAGCAGATCGAGGCGATCGTCACCCACATCGCCGAGCACGGTGTGGTCGTGAACGCCCCGGGCCTCAAGACCGAGCACTACTCGATCTTCGACTGCGCCATGGGCGAGCGTTCCATCTCCCCGATGGGCCACGTGCGCATGATGGCCGCGATCCAGCCGTGGATCTCCGGCGCGATCTCCAAGACGGTCAACATGCCGGAATCGGCGACCGTCGAGGAGATCGAGGAGATCTACTTCGAGGCGTGGAAGATGGGCGTCAAGGCGCTCGCGATCTACCGCGACAACTGCAAGGTCGGCCAGCCCCTCTCCGCGAAGAAGAAGGAAGAGGAGAAGGAGGAGGTCACCGCCAAGGCGGAGGACACCATCCGCGCCGCGGTCGAGAAGGTCATCGAGTACCGCCCGGTCCGCAAGCGTCTGCCGAAGGGCCGCCCGGGGATCACCACCTCGTTCACGGTCGGTGGCGCCGAAGGCTACATGACCGCGAACTCCTACCCGGACGACGGCCTGGGAGAAGTCTTCCTCAAGATGTCCAAGCAGGGTTCCACCCTCGCGGGCATGATGGACGCCTTCTCCATCGCCGTTTCCGTCGGCCTCCAGTACGGCGTGCCGCTGGAGACCTACGTCTCGAAGTTCACGAACATGCGCTTCGAGCCGGCCGGCATGACGGACGACCCGGACGTGCGGATGGCGCAGTCGATCGTCGACTACATCTTCCGCCGCCTGGCGCTGGACTTCCTGCCGTTCGAGACCCGCTCGGCGCTCGGCATCCACACCGCCGAGGAGCGTCAGCGCCACCTCGACACCGGCTCGTACGAGCCGCTGGACGAGGAGGAGCTGGACACCGAGTCGCTGGCCCAGTCGGCCCCGCTCGCGGCGGTCCCGTCGGAGCCCAAGCCGATCGCCGCCGCGCCGGTCTCGGTCCCGGCCCCGAAGACGGCGCACTCCAGCGCCGAACTCGTCGAGATGCAGCTCGGCGTCTCCGCAGACGCCCCGCTGTGCTTCTCCTGCGGTACGAAGATGCAGCGCGCCGGTTCCTGCTACATCTGCGAGGGCTGCGGCTCGACCAGCGGTTGCAGCTGAGCCTGAGCCCTCATCGGGCGTGAGGTAGCGGTTCGGATGGGGTGCCGACGGTGACGTCGGCACCCCACCACGCGTTTCGGCCCCACCGCGGTCGCACGTGACGCGCCGCGTTGGGGACGACGGGTGGCTAGCGCGGGTTTTCGGCTGCCGCTATGGCGCGTCGCAGGGTACGGCGTGCCTGCGCCAGCTCCTCCGCGCGCCGGTCCAGGTGCGCGAGTCGGGCCTGCAGCTTGTCCAGCACCCCCGGGCAGGGACGCAGCGAGTCGTCCGGGAGGGCGCAGGGCAGCACCTGCCGGATCACGTCGGAGGACAGTCCGGCCGCCAGCAGGCCGCGGATCTGTCGGACGGTCCGCTCGGCGTCGTCGTCGTAGTCGCGGTATCCGTTGGCCTGTCGGGTCGAGGCGAGGAGGCCGACGCTTTCGTAGTACCTCAGCAGACGCTCGCTCGTACCTGTTCTCTTGGCCAACTGCCCAATCAGCATCGCTTCTCCACGGAGCTTGACCTTGCCACGGTGTCAACCCTCAACGATGGGGGCATGGACGGCATTCCGTCGCCGTCATGGGTGCCGACCAGGAGAATTCGTTGATCATCGATGCGCACGGTCACGTCCACGATCCGGTGCACAGCCACATCGCCCTGCTGGACGAGGCGGGCGTCGACCGCGCCGTGCTCTTCGGCACCCGACCGCATCCCGAGCGGGCCACCGATCTGGTCGCGTTACGGCGTGAGATGAGCGTCCTGACCGAGACCGTCGGCGGGAGGACGACCGGTCCGGAAGGCTACCGGACCGCGCGGCAGGAGCTGGACTCGGCGTGTGCGGCGTACCCCGACCGTTTCATCGGCTTCGGCAAGGTGGACCTGGGCCTGTCGGCCCGGTGGATCGCCGAGGAGGTCGAACGGGAGGTCGTCGGGCGGGGGTACCGGGGGATCGGTGAGTTGACCCCGTCCCCGGACGGGGCCGGCCGGATCGAACCGGTACTGCGGGCCGCCGCCGATCACGGCGGGCTACCGGTCGTCGTGCACGGCTTCACGTCCACCACCGCGCGGGACCTGGTGACCCTGGCCACTCTCGCGCGCCGCCACCCCACCGTCCCGCTCGTGATCAGTCAACTCGGCGGGCTGAACTGGCTGACCGCGATCGAACTGGCACGGGACACCCCGAACATGTTCCTGGAACTCTCGACGGCGAATGTCATCTTCGCGGTGCGCCTGGCCATCGAGGAGGTGCCCGACCGCACGCTCTTCGGTTCGGACGCGCCCTACGGCGACCCGGTGCTCGCCCGCGCCACCGTTGAGCGCGTGACCCGGTCGGGTGCGCTGCGTGATCGCGTGCTGGGCGGCACCCTCGCGGAAATGCTCGGTCTCTGACCGCGTACGCGCGGGGCCGCCCGTACACGGTGGGAGGAACTGGCGTGGTGGGGCTCTCGCGGCGATCATGGAGGCGGGGTGGGCGAGTGCCGCGGCCCCTTGCGGTCACTGGGGGAGTGGGGGAGCCATGTGGAGCGGTGACGAGTTGGACCTCGACGCGTATCTGACACGGATAGGCATCGGGCGCGGTGACGAACAAGAAGGCCAGGGGCGGGAACTCCGGCCCGACCTGGCGACGTTGTACGCAGTGCACCGGGCCCACACCGCCGCCATTCCCTTCGAGAGCCTTGACGTCACGCTCGGCCACCCCGTCGCGCTGGATGTCGGGTCACTGCAGGACAAGCTCGTGCACCGCCGCCGCGGCGGCTACTGCTACGAGCAGAACTCGCTGCTGGCGGCCGCCCTCCAGCGGATCGGCTTCGAGGTGTCGGGACGCGGTGCCCGCAACAGGGCCCGCGGGGACACCCTGCTGCCGGTGACGCACGCCGTCCTCGTCGTCACCGTCGAGGGTGAACCCTGGCTGTGCGACGCCGGGTTCGGGTACCCCGGACCGTTCGAGCCCGTCCCGCTCGGGCGGCCCGGAGTCGAAGTGCGGCAGGGGGAGTCGACGTACGCCGTCCACCGCGAGGAGGGCGACGTCCTCGTGCTGCGCCGGCTGCGCGAGGGAACCTGGCAGGATCTCTACGCCTTCACTCCGCAGCCCTACTACCCCGTCGACTACGTGGTGCTGAACCATTACAGCTCCTCACATCCCCGCTCGGCCTTTATCGGCAAGGTCATCGTCCAACGCCCCGGCGAGGACGTCAGGGTGGCCCTGCTGGGGCGCGAGTTGACCCACTGGTACCCGGACGGCCGGGTGGAGCGCGGGAGCGTGGACCCGGAAGGGCTGATCGCCCTCCTCGACCGCGAGTTCGGCCTTCGGCTGTCCGAGCGGGACGCGGCTGATCTCGTGCGGATCTTCCGCGCCGAGGACTGACCCGGGCCGCGCCGGGCCCGTACGATGGCGCGGTGCTGGTCAAGTGGATTCGCTGCACGGTGACGGACCGACGCGGGTTCGAGCGTGGGCAGCGCAAATGGGCGGGGCTACCGGGCGAGCCCGGATTCCGGGGGCAGGGCGGCGGATGGAGCCGTGGCCGGCAGGGGGTGGCACATGTCTTCGCGTTCTGGGAGAGCCGCTCCTTCTACGACTCCTTCATGGCGCGCTCGTACGACCGGCTGGCGGCGGCCCAGAACGGCACCTTCACCGACGCGCGGGTCACGCTCTTCGACTACCGCTTCGACGTGAAGACCGGCTTCGAGCCCCGTTTCTCCGACGCCGACGTGGTCCGGGTCGCCCACACCCGGGTGCGGGAGGGGCGCGTGGAGCACTTCGCCCTGATGCAGGAGAAAGTCTGGAACCCGGCCATGGCCGGGTCGCCCGGCATGATCCGCGGACTCTTCGGGGAGGCACCGGGGCGGGAGTTCCTGGTGTTGTCGATGTGGCGAGCAGCAGCCGAGCACGGCAAGTACCGGCAGGAGCGGGTCGAGCGGCTTTCGCTGCGTGCGCAGACCGAGGCCGATGTGGAGGCGCTCACCGGCGATGTCGTCGACCTCGAACCCTCCTGGACGGTATGACCGTAAGACGAGCGGCTTCCTGATCGGCGTGCCCGTTCGAACCGCGCACCGGTGGCCGAATAGGGTCGTGGAATGGTACGACCACGGCGCATCGTCCTCGTCCGGCACGGGGAATCCCAGGGCAATGCCGATGACACGGTGTACGAGCGCGAGCCCGACCACGCCCTGCGGCTGACGCCGGCCGGGCGCGAGCAGGCCCGGCAGGCCGGCGCAAAACTGCGCGAACTGTTCGGGGACGAGCGCATCAGCGCCTACGTCTCCCCCTACCGCCGCACCCTGCAGACCTTCCGCGAGCTGCGACTGGACCCCACCCGGGTCCGCATGCGCGAGGAACCGAGGCTGCGCGAGCAGGACTGGGGCAACTGGCAGGACCACGACGACGTACGCCTGCAGAAGGCGTACCGGGACGCGTACGGGCACTTCTTCTACCGATTCGCGCAGGGCGAGTCGGGCGCCGACGTCTACGACCGGGTCGGGTCCTTCCTGGAGAGCCTCTACCGCAGCTTCGAGGCTCCCGACCACCCCGAGAACGTACTCCTCGTGACCCACGGACTGACGATGCGGTTGTTCTGCATGCGCTGGTTCCACTGGTCGGTGGCCGAGTTCGAGGCCCTGTCCAACCCCGGGAACGGTGAATTCAGGACCCTCCAGCTGGGCCCGGACGGCCGTTACCGCCTGGACCGCCCGTTTGAGCGGTGGACCACACCGGAGCCTTACGACCTGGACGACTAAAGTGACGCGGGATGACCGCTGACTCCACTCCCGAGACGCGCTACGCACGCGCCCTGTCCAGCCTCCGCGGGCTGGCCCTGGGGGACGCCCTGGGCTCCCAGTACTTCGTTCCCGTGAACTACCCGCTGCTCAAGCGGCGCGAGCTGCCCGAGGGCGGCGAGACGTGGCAGTGGACCGACGACACCGAGATGGCCTGCTCGGTCCTGGCCGTCCTCGCCGAGCACGGCCGGATGGACCAGGACGCGCTGGCCGCCTCGTTCGCCCACCACCACGACTTCGACCGCGGCTACGGGCCCGCCGTCAACCGGATGCTGCGCCTGATCCGGGAGGGTGAGGACTGGCGCACCTTGGCCGCCGAGCTGTTCAACGGACAGGGCTCGTGGGGCAATGGCGCGGCCATGCGCATCGCACCCCTCGGCGCCTGGTACGCGGACGATCCCGAGCAGGCCACGCACCAGGCGGAGATCTCCGCGTACACCACCCACCAGCACCGCGAGGCGGTGTGCGGGGCGATGGCCGTCGCCGCCGCGGCCGCGCTCGCGGCCGACGCCGCGGGGCCGCCGAAGGCAGCCGACCTGCTGGACGGGGTGATCGCGTTGGTGCCGCGCAGCGCGGTGGGCGCCGGGCTGCGGCGGGCGAGGGACATGCTGGACTACGGCGACGCCACCACCGTCGCGGCGGTCCTGGGCTGCGGTCGGCGCACCAGTGCGCACGACACGGTGCCGTTCGCCCTGTGGTCGGCGGCGCGTTCGCTGGACGACTACGAGCGGGCATTCTGGACCACCGCCCAGGTGGGCGGGGACGTGGATACCACCTGCGCGATCGTCGGCGGGGTGCTGGGAGCACGCGGCGAGGCGGTACTGCCGCAGGCGTGGCTGGCGCGGACCGAGTCCCTGCCCGAATGGCTGCCCGGGGCGCCCCGCTGAGGGCCGGGCCGGTCGACGTGTGACGGACGCGGCTCGGGCGCCCGGATGTCTCCGGGCGCCCGAGCCTGAGTACGGTCGTCCCCGCTCAGGCCGCCGGACCGGCTTCGGCGGCGACTCCGTTCAGGGCCTCCAGGTCGCTCCTGCGTACCCGGATCACCAGCAGCGCGGTGGCCAGGGCGAGCCCCGCCATCGCCACGGCGGCCAGGAACGCGGTGGAGATGCCCTGGGTGAGGACGAGGTCGCCCCACGGGTCGGGCAACCTGTGGGTCGCCTTGAAGGCAGCGAGCTGCTCGGGGTTGGCCTTCGTCAGGAAGTCCGGGGCCTGCTTGGCGGCCTCGTCGCGGCTCGCCGTGCCGAAGACGGTGACCAGGATCGACAGGCCGAGCGAGCCGCCCACCTGCTGGCTGGCGTTGAGCAGCCCGGAGGCCGCGCCCGCCTCGCGTGGTGCCACCCCGGAGACGGCGGTGAGCGTGAGGGTCACGAAGTTCAGGCCCATGCCGAAGCCGAACACGATCATCGGGCCGAGCACCCCGGACATGTAGGAGCTGTCGGTCTCGATGAAGCTCAGCCAGGCCAGCCCCGAACCGGTGAGGGCGGACCCGGCGACCATGAACGGCTTGGGCCCGAAGCGCGGCAGGAACCGCTGTGAGAGCCCGGCGGCGGTGACGATGGCGACGGTCACCGGGAGGAAGCCCAGACCGGATTGGATCGGCGAGAAGCCGAGCACGTTCTGGACGAACTGGACGATGAAGAAGAACATGCCGAACATCGCCGCGGCGAGGCCGAGCATGATCAGGTAGGTGCCGGCGCGGTTGCGGTCGGCGAACATGCGCAGCGGGATGATGGGTTCGCGGGCCCGGGACTCGATGACGACGAACAGCGCGAGCAGCACCACCGCGGCGGCGAAGGAGCCGATGGTCAGCGAGTCGCGCCAGCCGTCCTCGGACGCGCGGATGAATCCGTAGACCAGTGAGGCCATGCCGCCGGTGGAGGTGAGCGCTCCGGCGATGTCGAACCGGCCGGGATGGCGTTCGGACTCGCTGATGAACAGCGGGGCGAGGGACCCGGCGGCGGCCGAGGATGTCGCCGGCCCGGCCGCCGAGCAGGAGCAGCCCGCCGAAGGTGAGGGTGTAGGCGCTGAGCACCCAGGACAGATCGGTGGTGGAGAATGCGAGCGCGGTCTGGATGTGCGGGAGCGCGATGTTCACGATCGTCGCGTCGAGCACGACCATGAGCTGGCACGCGGCGATCACCGCGAGCGCCACGCCGGGCCGGTTCGGGTGGTGCGCGGCCCCCGGTATCCGAGGTTTGTCGAGTTGAACGCTTCTCACTGAGGATCCCCCCAAAGTGAAATAGTGAACGCATTCGTTCACTGGTGACCCACCGTAGGAGCTACATTTAGTGAACGCAAGCGTTCACTAAGGCTGAAAATATGTGCGATGGGCACGCGGGCCGGTCGGAGGTATGGAGATGACGGGTTCCCGCTGGTCGGAGCCGCCGCCTGTGCGCAGGAGGGGCCCGGAGCTCGAACGAGCCATCCTGGACGCGGCCCTGGAGCAGTTGAGCACCGTCGGCTGGAACGCGCTCACGATGGAGGGGGTCGCTGCCGCCGCGCGGACCGGCAAGGCGGCGCTCTACCGGCGCTGGCCGTCGAAAGTCGCACTCGTGGCCGAGGTGCTGCGGGCCGGGTTGCCGCCGCTGGACGAGATCCCGGACACCGGATCGATCCGTGACGACCTCTACGGGTTGTGCGCGCGGATGTGTGAGGTGCTGCGTTCGCGCGCCGGAGTCGCTCTGCGCGCGGTGCTTCACGAATGCGACCACGAGGACGCGGACCGGTTCCGCGGGGTGACCTGGAACGGCCTGCACGAGCCCGCGCAGGAGATGATCAGGGCGCTGGTGCGACGCGGGATCGAGCGGGGCGATGTCCGACCGGACGCGGACACTCCGTTCCTGGTCGACGTCATTCCCGCCATGCTGATGTACCGCGCGAAGATGTACGGAAGCGAATGGGACGACCAGGACATCGCTCAGCTGATCGACCGGGTGATGGTGCCGATGCTCCGGGTGTGAGCACGCGGGGGACGTCGGCCGCACTCCCCGCCCGGGGCGGGGTGTGCAGGCGGCGCGGGGCGGCGTACCCTTGCTGGCGCCATGCCGTACGAAGCACCCACCCACACCGTCGAGCGCTCCCTCCGTGCAACCACCGGCGCCAAGGTCATCGCCGGGGTCGACGAGGTCGGACGAGGGGCCTGGGCCGGTCCGGTCACCGTGTGCGCGGCGATCACCGGTCTGCGCCGGCCGCCCGCGGGACTCACCGACTCCAAACTGCTCACCCCCAAACGTCGGGACGCGCTGCTCGACATCCTGGAGGGCTGGGTCACCGCCCACGGTCTCGGGCACGCCTCGCCGGAGGAGATCGACGAGCTGGGCATGACCGCCGCCCTGCGGCTCGCGGCGATACGTGCGCTGGAGGCGCTGCCGGTGCGGCCCGACGCGGTGATCCTCGACGGCAAACACGACTACCTCGGCGCGCCCTGGCGGGTCCGTACGGTGATCAAGGGCGACCAGTCCTGCGTCGCGGTCGCCGCGGCCTCGGTGATCGCCAAGGTCCGACGGGACCGGATGATGGCCGAACTCGGCGAAGGGATCGCCTCCGTCAAGGACTTCGCCTTCGCCGCGAACGCCGGCTACCCCTCGCCCGTGCACCGGGCGGCCCTGGAGGAGCTGGGGCCCACCCCGTACCACCGGCTCTCGTGGGCGTACCTCGACGCACTGCCCCAGTGGCGGCACCTCAAGAAGGTGCGCCGAAGCGAGGAATCGACGGAGCTGGAAAACGGAGGCCAACTCGGCTTCGATTTCTGATCGCGTCCACGTGCCATCCGCCGGTACGTTTCGTACCGGTGTTTGATAGATGTCAACTCATGCCTCTCACCCCGAGGAGCCTCAGATTCACGAGAGTGCCCAGGGTCCCCGCGTTACGCCGGCCGCGAGCCGCACCGCGCAGACCCCCCGCCCCGTACCTGGTCCCCGTCCGGCCGCCGTACCCCGGCCCGGCCGCCCCGGGCCCGCCCCCGCAGCGGCAACCCGTGCGGGAAGTGCCCCCAGGCCCGCCCCGCCCGTGCAGCGGGCGGCGCAGGCCACCCCCGTTCCCGTAGCCCCGACCGCGCCGTCCGTCTCGGCGGCGGTGCCCCAGGTCCAGCTGATCCCGGCTTCCGCCGAGGGTGCGCTGGACGCGGCCGAGGAGGCCGTCGACCTGCTGCTCGACACCGGACGCGCCCCCGGCGACATCCTGGTGCTCACCACCGGCGACCCGCACCCGTGGGCCGCGCACGAACTGTCCTTCGGCGAGGCCGCGTACTGGGCCCAGCACGATGCCCGGGACGACGTGTTCTACGCGGACGCGGCGCAGGCGAAGCGCGCCGCGGACCGTCCCGTCGTGGTCTTCGCGGCCAACGGCGGTCCGGCTGACGCGGTGGCGGGCGCGCTGCCGGTGGCCCTGACCCGGGCCGGCGCGCTGCTGATCGTGTGCGGCGACGCGCAGCAGATCAACTCCGTGCTCGGCGCGGACGTCTGACGGTCCGTACTCCGGTACGGGTGGGGAGGGCGGGGCGGCCCGGGCGTCGGCCCCGCCGCGGCCCCGCGCTCCGACCGTGCCGCTCGCCGCGGTTCATCGCCGCGGTTCGGCGGAGCGGGTGCGTGGACGTGAACGCGGACGGGCAGAGCATACGGCGGCGGGGGCCGGGGCTGGCCGGACCGGCGTGGAGCTCAGCGTGCGGCGGTGTGACGCAACGCCTCGGCCGCCCCACCACCGGTGCGCAGCGGCACCTGGACCGGCTCGGCGGAGAGCGCGCCGAGGAGTTCGGGGCGGGAGTCCGAGCTCGGTCTGCGCCCGCCGCGGCCTTCGCCGAGCACCTGCCAACCGCCCCGGGTCAGCGTGATGTACGCGCCGCAGCGCAGCCCGTGCAAGGTGCACGCGTCCCGCAGTCCCCACATCCAGGCGCCGTCCTCCTCGGTCCACCGCTCGTCACCCTCCCGGCAGTACAGCAAAACCGCCGTGCGCACGGGCGTCCGGCGCCGCAGGTCGTGCGGCAGGACGCGGCGCAGTCGGGACAGCAGGGCGTTGCGGTATTCCCAGCCGTCGGCCGACACCGACCGCTGCGCGAACGAGGCGCTCGCCACGAGCCGTTCCTCCGGGTCCAGCACGGCGATCACGGCCGTGGACGGCACGGGGTGGTGCCGGGAGTGCAGTCCGCTGACGACCTCGCGCGGATTGCTCAGCAAGGGCACACCCGCCGCCGACCACTCCGCGGGTTCCAGAAGTCTGCCGTGCCGGCTGGCGCCACCGGTGGCCGTGGTCAGGGACGTCGTCGAGGGCGGGGCGAATCCGGTGGTCACGGTCCTCCCTTCGGGTACACGCCCGCGGACGGGCACGGCTGGGATGTGGGCGCGCCGCGGCACGGCCCTGGAGAGTGCCGACGAGCCGAGCGGGAGCTCTCCGATTCTCGCGTGGCCCGCGAGCATGGGGCAATGAGCATTTGGGACCACCGACCGGAATTCGCCGGTATGCCGTTCATATCCTTGCCCCGCCACGCCGTGCATGACGCATTCGTTATGGCTGGAGCGCCAGCACCAGCGGAAACACCTCCTTGGCGCCCGCCCGGCGGAGCAACCTGGCGGCCACGGCGAGTGTCCAACCGCTCTCCGCACGGTCGTCCACGAGGAGCACCGGACCTTCCGCCTGTGTCAGCGTCGCAGCCAGGGCAGGAGGCACGGTCAAGGCGAGACGGAGCCCACGGACGCGCTGCGCACTGTTGGAGGAGGGAAGACCGAACTCCGGTGCCTCGTCCGTGTAGGACAGTGCCCCGAGCAGCGGCATACGTCCGACCTCCGCGATCCGGGCGGCCAGGGAGCCGACCAACTGGGGACGGCTGCGCGAGGGCAACGCGACGACGCCGACCGGCCGCGCGGGAGCATCCGCGGCACCGGAGGCCCAACCGCCGGGCCCCCGGGCCCAGTCGGCGAGCACCGCGACCACGGCCTGTGCGACATCGTCCGGAACCGGCTGATCGGGTGCCTGACGCGCGAGCATCGGGCGCAGCCGGTTGCCCCAGCCGATGTCGGAGAGCCGGCCGAGCGCCCGCCCGGTTGAAGCCAGCTCCCCGGCCGGGATGCGGCCCTTGAGGTCCACGCCCACGGCCGCGAGTCCGGTCGGCCACATCTTGCGCGGCTCCAGTTCCACGCCCGGACGCCCCAGTTCACCCCGGGCGGTGTCCAGGGCGGTGTCGGAGACCTCCGCCGTGAAGCGCGCTCCCGCGCAGTTGTCGCAGCGCCCGCAGGGCGCCGCCTCCTCGTCGTCGAGCTGGCGGCGCAGGAACTCCATCCGACACTGGATGGTTGACGCGTAGTCACGCATGGCCTGTTGTTCAGCGGCGCGCTGCCGGGCCACCCACGCGTAGCGCTCGGCGTCATAGGTCCACGCTTCGCCCGTCGACGTCCAGCCGCCCTTCACCCGGTGTACGGCGCCGTCCACGTCCAGGACCTTCAGCATCGTCTCCAGGCGGGTGCGCCGCAGATCGACCAGGGGCTCCAGCGCGGGGAGCGACAACGGCCGCCCCGCCTGGGCCAGTACGTCCAGCGTGCGGCGTACCTGCTCCTCGGGCGGGAAGGCCACCGAGGCGAAGTACTGCCAGATGGCCTCGTCTTCGCGGCCCGGCAGCAACAGCACCTCGGCGTGCTCCACGCCACGACCGGCGCGGCCCACCTGCTGGTAGTAGGCGATGGGAGAGGAGGGCGAGCCCAGGTGCACGACGAAACCCAGGTCGGGTTTGTCGAAGCCCATCCCGAGGGCGGAGGTGGCGACGAGGGCCTTGACCCGATTGGCCTGGAGGTCGTTCTCGGCCTGCTCGCGGTCGGCGTTCTCGGTCTTGCCCGTGTACGAGGAGACCGTGTGGCCCCGGTGGCGCAGGTAGGCGGTGACCTCTTCGGCGGCGGCCACGGTCAGTGTGTAGATGATCCCGGAGCCGGGGAGTTCGCCCAGGTGATCGGCGAGCCAGGCCAGTCTGTGCGCCGCGTCCGGAAGGGCGAGCACCGACAGGCTCAGGCTTTCCCGGTCCAGCGGGCCGCGCAGCACCAGGGCGTCCGTTCCGGCGCCGGTGCCCAACTGCTCGGCGACGTCGGCGGTCACCCGGGCATTGGCCGTGGCGGTGGTGGCGAGCACGGGCACGCCCGGCGGGAGATCGGCCAGCATGGTGCGCAGGCGTCGGTAGTCGGGGCGGAAGTCGTGTCCCCAGTCGGAGATGCAGTGCGCCTCGTCGACCACGAGGAGGCCGGTGGCGGCTGACAGCTTGGGCAACACCTGGTCCCTGAAGTCCGGGTTGTTGAGCCGCTCGGGGCTGACCAGGAGGACATCGACCTGACCGGCGGCGACCTCCGCCTGGATGCCCTCCCACTCCTCGGGGTTGGCGGAGTTGATGGTGCGGGCGTGGATGCCCGCCCGGGCGGCGGCCTCGACCTGGTTGCGCATCAGCGCGAGCAGGGGGGAGACGATCACGGTGGGACCGGCTCCGCTCGCGCGCAGCAGCGAGGTGGCGACGAAGTAGACCGCGGACTTGCCCCAGCCGGTGCGTTGCACGACCAGTGCCCGACGCTTTTGCGCGACGAGGGCCTCGATCGCCCGCCACTGGTCCTCGCGCAGCCGTGCGGTGCCCGTGGGGTCGCCCACGAGACGGGCGAGTACGGAATCGGCCGAGGACCTCAGGTCTGCGTTCATGCCCCCATGCAACCCGATGCCTGTGACATCGCGCCAATGCCGCTCTGCGCCTGTGGATGTTGAAAGCCGGACGAGTTATCCACAGGGCTTTCGGGAAACGATCAGAGGCGGGACCGTCGACGCATGACGAAGAACCACGAATCACCCAGTCCGGCCGGACGGCGGTCCACCACCCCCTCCGGATCAACCACGGCGTCCCAGATCACCCTGCGCAGTCCGGCCGAGCTGGCCGACGCCCTGCCCTACATGCTCGGCTTCCATCCGACGGACTCGCTCGTCCTGGTCGCAGTCCACGGCGAAGGCGGTCGCTTCGGCGGTCGGCTCCGCGTCGGCATTCCCTCGGCGCCCTCGGAATGGGAGGACACCGCCCGGCAGGTCGCCGAAACCCTGATCCGGGGCAGCGAGCGCAGGGGCGGCAAGCCCGACGGCATCGTCGTCTACCTGTGCCAGGACCCGCTCCTCGGGGAGAGCCCGCAACGGGTCATGACCCGGCTGAGGCCGCTCGCCCACCGGCTGCGGCTGGCCTGCGGGGCGCTCGACGTGCCGGTCATGGAGGCCCTGTGCCTCTCCGGCGCCCGCTACTGGTCCTACATCTGCCCCGACGAGCGCTGCTGCCCGGCGGAAGGCAATCCCATGGCCCTGCCGGGCACCTCGGTCATGGCCGCGGCGGCCACCTTCGCCGGAATCCAGGTCCGGGGATCGCTCAAGGAGATCGAGGGCCGCCTGGCTCCTCTCGGCGGGACGGAAGCCGTCGAACAGGAGAAGGCCCTGGAACGCGCCGCCGTGGCCCTGGTGCCGAAGATCCTCGACGAGGCGAACCGGGAGGAGGTCGGGGCCCAGACGCTCGCGCTGGCCAAAACGCTGATGCGGCGCCTGGCCCAAGCGCCACCCGCCGAGACGGGCCTGGGAGCCGACGGCTGGGACGACGCGCTGCTCGACCACGACGAGGCCGCCGCGCTGATCATCGGTCTCCAGGACCGCGAGATCCGCGACATCGCCGCCGAATGGATGGAGGACGACGAGGCGGCGCCCGCCCTGCGGCTGTGGCGTGCGCTGGCCCGGCGGTGCGTCGGGGCGTACGGGGAGCACGCCGCCGCCCCGTTGACCCTCGCCGGTTGGGTGTCCTGGTCCACCGGGGACGAGCCGACCGCGCGGATCGTGCTCGGGCTCGCCCTGCAAGCCGACGCCGACTACCGGTTCGCCCAGCTGCTCCACCACGCCTGCAACGAGGGCATCGACCCGGAGGGGCTCCGGGCGTGTCTGCGAGAGGAGCGAAGGCGCCGGGAGCCGCGCCGCAAGCGGGCGGGAGCGGGTACCCGCCCACCCGGCCGTCGCCCCAGGACGAACCGTCGCGCGCCGCGCCGGGGTGCGGGGAGCGACCGGTGAACCGGAGCGGGAGGGCATCGGCGTGCCCGCTGCACGGCGCCCCGCGCGAGGGCGCAGACGCCGGGGGCCGACCGCGGGGAACGGTCCTCCCGTGTGTGCGACCGCGGCCGCGAGGCGGTCAGGCTCCGCCGGCGCGGTCGCGCACGGTCGCCTGTGCGGCCGTGGGGCAGATCCGGCA
Source organism: Streptomyces sp. NPDC046557 (assembly GCF_040645975.1). Classification (NCBI taxonomy): domain Bacteria; kingdom Bacillati; phylum Actinomycetota; class Actinomycetes; order Kitasatosporales; family Streptomycetaceae; genus Streptomyces; species Streptomyces sp. NPDC046557. Next base: position 6,608 of record NZ_JBEYZH010000023.1, on the reverse strand, counting down.
CCGTTTACGGGGCGCGCCGCCGACGCCCCCCACCCGGTCGCTGGTCCGTGAAGTCCCGCGCGGCGACCGGCGCGGACCGGGTAGGGGCCCCGCCTGCGGCGGCCCGCAGTTCGGGCTGCGAATCGCCCAGGTCTTCCGCGGCCCGTGCTTTGGGCTGCGGAGTGCCGGGGTCTTGGGCAGAGGCCGGTTCCGGTGGGGGATCGCCGACGGGGGTCTACGGGTGGGTGGACGGGCCGGTCGCCGGGTCGGGCCGCCGCCGGGGCCCGTGACCCGGGCGGGGCTCGGCACGTTCAGCTGGGGGGTGGTGGGTGACCGGCCCCGCCGCCGACCAGCGAAACCGACCGGAGCGCAGACAAGGCGACGCATGGCCCACTCCGTACCGCCCGCCCGCAGGCCCGAACTGCCGCCCGTGCACGACGCAGTCATCTGCGTCGCCGCACCGTGCCTGGTCATCTCGCCTGAGCACGGTCAACTGACCGGCCGGGGGCTCGACGGGATCTACCGCGCGGGGCGCCGGCTGCTCTCCCGGTGCGTCCTGCGCGTCGGGGGCCGCGAGCCGGTCGCCGTGCACGGGCGCGGTCTCGGGGCGGACCGGGCGGCCTTCACCGCCACCGTCCGTACCGGCGCCGAGGCCGGTCCCGACCCGGACATCGGGGTGGAGCGCGTACGCCACGCCGACGGCACCGAGCGGATCACCCTGCGAAGCTATGCGGTCCGGCCGGTACGGCTGCCCGTGGAGCTCTCGCTCGGCACCGACCTGGCGGAGCTGGCCGCCGTGGCGGCCGGTCGGGCAGGAGCGGAACTGCCCGCTGCGGTGCATGCCGCCGGGTTGCGCTGGAGTACGGGTGAGGCGCAGGCCGTCACCACCGCCGAACCGGCTCCGGACGACGCGCTCGCCTCCTCCGGCCTGCTGCGCTGGCAACTCGAACTGGGGCCGGGCGAAACCCGCACCATCGAACTGCGCACCACCGCCGACCGCACCGCGCGGGCCCCGGCCGGGCAGGTCGCGAACCCGCTGTCCGAGGCGCGGGCCGAGGGCGACGACCCCAGGGCGGAGGTCTGGTTCCGGACCAGCGTCCAGGATCTGGGAGCCCTGCTCCTCAGGGATCCCGTCGAGCCGGGTGACGCCTACGCCGCAGCCGGGGTCCCGTGGCGGCTCGGGCTGGCCCCGGCGGAGTCGCTGTGGGCCGCCCGGATGGCACTGCCGCTCGGCGCCGGCCTGGCCGGCGCCACCCTGCGCACCTTGGCCCGGACCCAGATCACGGGACGGGGGCCCGACACCGGGAAGATCCCGGGCCCGCTGCGCGGGGCCGGACCGCAGCTGCCGCCCGGCTGCACCGGGACGGAGGCCACCCTCGCCTTCCCGGCGGTGCTGGCCGAGGCGTGGCGGTGGGGGCTGCCCGAGGCAGAGGTGGCCCGTCTGCTGCCCACTGCCGAGCGCTGCCTCGGGTGGCTGCGCGGGGCCCTGGGCGAGGACGGCTTCCTGGCCGATCCCGATCCGGGACCCCGCCGGTGCGAAACCCAGGCCCACGCACACCGGGCCGCTCTGCTCGGCGCCGACCTGCTCGCCGGCTGCGGGCGGGACGGAGCCGAGGAATGGCGGGAGTGGGCCGCCGGACTGCGGGACAGGTTCCGGGCCGCGTTCTGGGTCGACGGCCCCGACGGTGGGCGCCCCGCCGCGGCCCTGCACCCCGACGGGCGGCCGCTGCCCCGGCTGACAGGGGCCGCCGCCCACCTGCTGGACACCGGGCTGCTGGGCGGTGGCCGCCCGGCCCCCGGCCTGCTCGACCGGGCCCGCACCGGGCAACTCGCCCGACTGCTCGGAGCACCCGGTATGGACTCGGGCTGGGGCCTGCGGAGCATGGCGGCCCGGGAGCCGGGTCACAACCCCTTCGGCCACCGTTCCGGGGCGGTACGGGTCCACGAGAGCGCGGTGGCGGTGGGGGCCCTCGCCCAGGCCGGCTTCGAGAAGGAGGCGGCCGGGCTGCTGCGGGGCCTGCTCGACGCGGCGGAGAGGTTCGGCTACCGCCTGCCGGAGATGTACGCGGCGGAGCAGCGCACCGCGGGCAGTGCGCCCTTCCCGCACCCGGCCGCCTGCCGCCCGGCCGCGGTGGCCGCGGCGGCGGGGATCCACGTACTGACCGCCCTCGCGGGTATCCGCCCGGACGCCCCCGCCGGGACGGTCGCGCTCGCGCCCCTTTCCGGCGCCCCGCTCGGCGCACTGCGCCTCTCGGGGCTGCGCGTGGCCGGGGAACCGTTCGCCCTACGCGTCAGCCGGCTGGGGCTCGGCATGGTGGAGGAGGCGGCGGATGCGCTCCAACTGGGAGGCTAAGCTCCGGATCACCGTCTCCGGGATCACCAAAGCTCTGTTTATCGTCAGGCAGACGACTATGATCGCGGCATGTCGCCCTACGACCCGTCGGCCTTTCCGCCCTTCGCCGTCACCGTCGACCTGGTCGTGCTCACCGTACGGGGCCACGCGCTCTGCGCTCTGGTCGTCCGGCGGGGTGAGCAGCCGTTCCAGGGGCGCTGGGCCCTGCCCGGCGGCTTCGTGCGAGCCGAGGAAGACCTGGCGGCGGCCGCGGCCAGGGAACTCTCCGAGGAAACCGGACTGTGCGCGCACGATCCGGGCGTTCCGGGTGTCGACAACGGCGCGCACCTCGAACAGCTCGCCACCTACGGAGACCCGAAGCGGGACCCCAGGATGCGGGTGGTCAGCGTGGCGCACCTGGTCCTGGCCCCGGACCTGCCGGCGCCCCGTGCGGGAGGCGACGCCAACAGCGCGCGCTGGGCCCCGGTCGACGAGCTCCTCGCCGCGGGTGAGCAAGCCTCCGGGGGGCTCGCCTTCGACCACGCCCGGATCCTCGCGGACGGTGTGGAGCGCGCCCGTTCCAAGATCGAATACTCCTCGCTGGCCACCGCCTTCTGTCCGCCCGAGTTCACGGTCGGCGAGCTACGCCGGGTCTACGAGGCCGTGTGGGGAGTGGCGCTCGACCCCCGCAACTTCCACCGCAAAGTCACCGGGACCCCCGGGTTCCTGGTGCCCGCCGGAGGGACCACGACCCGTCAAGGTGGGCGTCCCGCCCAGCTGTTCCGGGCCGGAGGGGCGACCCTGCTCAACCCGCCGATGCTGCGCCCGGAGGTCTGACGCCCCGGCGCCGGGGCCCGGCCCACCCGGGGGAGGACCGCGCCGCTGCCGCCCGCCGGACTTCCGCCCGGTCGGCCGCGCTCCGGTTGCGACACGGGCGGCTCCACGACCCACCTGCCTCGAAAATCGGACATATCGCGTTATCTTCCTTGCGGAATTCACCCTGCCGCAGAGCGGTCTCACCCCCCGCGAGAGAAGCGATGCTCCAGGCCATCGGACTCACCAGCACATCCCGTCGAGACCTCCCTCCCGTCGTGGACGACCTCACCTTCGAGGCCCGCCCCGGGTGCGTGACCGCCCTGCTGGGCGAACCGGGCTCGGGCAAGACCACCGTGCTGCGGCTCATGCTCGAGCTCGAACCGGGCCGTGGCGTCACCTACTTCCGGGGCCGCCCGCTGCACCGGGTCCCGCAGCCGGGCCGTGAGGTCGGCGTACTGCTCGGGGACGTGCCCGGCAACCCGGCGCGGACCGTCCGCAACCAGCTACGGATGCTCTGCGCCGCCGCCGGCGTGCCGGCCTCCCGGGCCGACACCATGCTGGAGGTCGTCGGCATCGCCGGCCTGCGTGACCACCGGCTCGGCTCGCTCTCGCGCGCCATGGAGCGCCGGTTCGCACTCGCCGCGGCGCTCCTAGCCGACCCGTGCACGCTGCTGCTCGACGAACCCGCCGCCGGGCTGTCGCCCCGCGAACGGAACTGGCTGTACGCGCTGTTGCGCGGACACGCTTCCCTCGGTGGGGCGGTGCTCTTCACCACCGACGACGCGAAGGAGGCCGCCCGGGGCGCCGATCGCGTCGTCTCCATCGAGGCGGGCCGGCTCGTCGCCGACCAGGACGCCGCGGACTTCGCCCGTACCCGGCTCCGGCCGAGGGTCGCCGTACGCACCCCGCACGCGGCCCGGCTGGCCGACGTCCTGGGACGCGAGGCCCGCGCGGCCCGACGCGCGGTCGAGATCGTCGCGGAGAGCGGCACCCGCCTGTCCGTGTACGGCAGCAACTGCGCGGAGGTGGGCGAAGCCGCGTTCCGCAACGGGGTACTGGTCCATCGGCTCGCCGACGAGACCGGAGACGCGAGCGACGCCGGCGAGGCGGGAGCGGCGGCCCGGCCCGTTCCACAGGCCCGCAGCGAAGCCGGTACCGAGGTTCGGGCCGCCGAAACCCGCGCCGCCGAGGCCCGTAGCGTCGACGCCCGTAGCGTCGACGCCCGAGCGGAAGCGCGTATCGACGTCCGGGGGGAAGCGCGAACGGAGGGCGGGCAACAGCCCGCCTCCGAGCTCCGCGCCGGCTCCGGCTCGCCCGGCCGACCCGGCCCATCCGCTGGACCCGGCGGTTCGCAACCCCCCTCCAGGGCCCGGGCCGACACCTGGTCCGGGACCGAGTCCGTCCACGACGTCTCGCCGACCCCCGGCCACGCCCACGACGGCCGCCCCGGGCTCCCGGCCTCGGCGGTCCGTCGCGTCGCCGGCCCGCTGCGGCCCCTGCGCTACGAACTGCACCGCGTCTTCGGCACCGCGACGCCCTGGCTCACGGCGGCCGTGGTCATCGCCGTCTCCGCGCTCACCGCCGTCCTGCTCGCCCGGACCGGCTCCGCGCCGCGTGACCGGATGCTCGCCGCGTGGCCCGAACTCCTGCCCCTGCCGCCCGCCGCCCTCGGCGCGGGGCTCCTGGGCGCCCTGGCCTTCGGCGAGGAGTACCGCTACCCCGCCCTCGCGGCGGCCCGCGGAACCGTGCCGCGCAGGCTGGGGCTGCTCACCGCCAAACTCGGCGTCTGCTCCGCCCTCGCCCTGCTGATCGGCGCCCTCGTCCTCGTCGCCGACACCTGCGCCGTCGGGCTGGTCTTCGGGGCCGCTCCGCTCCGCTCGCCCGCGCAGTGGATCGCTTCGGCCGTGGGCTGGGCGGGACTGCTCACGGGCTGCGCCTGGGCCGGCGTCCTGGCCTCCGCCGTCTTCCGTTCCACGGCCGCCGGCCTGGCCGCGGTACTCGCCGTACCCGTGGCGGTCGTACCCCTGGTGCGCAAGGTGCTCGCCGGACCCTCCGCGTACCCGGCGGGCGGGATCGTCTCGCGGTCGCGCGGGCTGTCCGCCGCACACTGGCCGCCGGAGGCGGACCGCTTCGTCCTGGATCTGCTGCGGATGATGACCCAACCCGTCGGTACGGCTCTGGTGTTGTCGCTGATCGTCCTGTTGTGCGCCTATGGGTTCACAGGACTGCGGAGCCGAGTGCGCTGGTGAAAGACCGATGCTGATCGTTCCGGTGCGGGACGAGGTGGCAACGGGACCGTTGGCGCCCACATCACGTGAAACGGACCGCAACTCCCCGCAATAGGCCCGGTTCTTTACGATAAGTCGTCAATTGCGTAGGTGGCACCGATCACCCTTTCGTGTGCTTTTCACCAAAGACCTCAAGGGTGATGGAGGCACAGCCGACAAAGGATTCGTGAGTACCCTTGCGCACACCATGATGACCGCCGCCCGCCACGCCGACTCCGGTCTCGCAGGCCCGGGCGAACTCGACCGCTACCCCTTCGCGGAGACCCCCGGGTCCGACCGGGTCGGCCCACCCCACTGGGAGGGCGCCGACATCGAGTTGAGCCGCGTGGGCCGCCGCGCGGCAGGCAGCCGGGGCCGCGGACTGCACGGCCAACTCGTCCAGCAGCTCGGCCAGATGATCGTCTCCGGCGACCTCGGCGCGGACCGTCCACTGGTCCCCGAGGAGATCGGCCAGCGCTTCGAGGTCTCGCGGACGGTCGTCCGCGAGTCCCTGCGCGTCCTGGAGGCCAAGGGCCTCGTCAGCGCCCGCCCGAACGTGGGCACCCGGGTCCGCCCGGTCGCCGACTGGAACCTGCTCGACCCCGACATCATCGAGTGGCGGGCCTTCGGCCCCCAACGCGACGACCAGCGCCGCGAGCTCAACGAGCTCCGCTGGGTCATCGAACCGCTGGCCGCACGCCTCGCCGCCGGCCACGGCCGCCCCGACATCCAGCAGCGCCTCGCCGACATGGTCGAGATCATGGGACACGCCCTCGGCCAAGGCGACGCGATCACCTTCGCCCGCGCCGACAACGAGTTCCACGCGCTGCTGATCCAGGTGGCGGGCAACCGCATGCTGGAGCACCTCTCCGGCATCGTCTCGGCCGCCCTCCAGGTCTCCGGCAACCCGGTCACCGCCTGCGACCGGCCCAGCGAGACCTCTGTCGCGCACCACGCCCGCATGGTCGAGGCGCTCGCGGCCGGAGACGCTTTGGGCGCCGAGAACGCCATGCGTCAGCTGCTCACCGTGCACCCGGAGGTCGAGCGCGTGGTCCCGGCCCCGCGCGAGCACTGACAGGGCTACGCGCGGGGGCGCGGGGGTTCACCATGTGTCGCCTCCGCCTTCTTCGGTCAAACCGAGCGGGAAGTGCGCATGCGCGTGCTGGAGGGCCGCCGCAGCCGGCTGGAAGAGCGTCTGGAGAAGATGCGCGCCT
>NZ_JBEYZH010000022.1:0-100748 GCF_040645975.1 Streptomyces sp. NPDC046557 | reverse complement strand
GACACCGCCGCTACTCCCGCTACCAACTGCGCATCGCGGCCCGCGCGCGCGAACTCGTCGACCACGGCACCCCCATCGAGGCCGCCTGCCGCATCGTCATCCTCGAAGACCAACTCGAAGAAGCCCAACGCATCAACGCCGAATACCGCCGCGCCACCGCCACGGCGGGCAACCCGACGACCACCGCCTGAAGCGACCGAGACCCACGCCGTCGTCTCCGGTTTCGGGCCCGCACGTCCACCGCATGACTCGCGGATACCAAGCGTGCACCCCGGTTACGGCCGTTGGGTCAAGACGGGTCAAGACGGGTCACGGTCATGGGCCGAAGCGGCCAGGCCGGCCCGGTGCGGCAAGCGCGCGTAACCCGACCAGTTCAAGATCGTTGGCCGGGCATGAACAACACCAAGCGTGTACTTGCTGCCGTCGCCCTCGCCGGGGCAGCCCTGTCGTTCACGGGAACCGCAATGGCTGATCAGGTCGACAGTCTCGGCGATATCGGGAGCGTCGCACGGGACGAGTCCTTCAACTTCGACTCGCAGACCTTCGGTGACTCGGTGAACAACGGGATCGGCAATGTGATCAGCCCAGGGGCTGCCTTCGAAGGGGTGGACGGCCAGTCCTTCTAGAGATCGTTCTTCTCGGGCCCAGCCCATGCGCGCCCCGGTGCAGACTGCTGCCCCTGCGCCAGGGCCAGACTGCGCCCGCCCCAGGCCACCCAAGTCGGTCCCCCGGGTGGGTGACTTCGGGCCCGCTCGCTGCCCGGGCCCGCACGCCAACACCTGGCTGCCAAAAGGTGATCGCGGTCACGGCGGTCAGCAACAGCCGCATCGGGATCGTGCGGGATTTCCATCCGGTGATCACCGGGCCCGTCGACGCCCGGCTCGGAAAGCCGCCCACCCGTCGGCCGGGCGGGGATCAACAAATCGGCTGGTAGCTGGGGGAGTCAGGGCAATGTTCCACCACCTGGACCTCGTCCCACGCGCCGATGCGGGCGATCAGAGAGGCGGGCGGCGTGTCATCCCCCGGGGATAGGTGCCCACCTCTTCGGGATGCAGGACACACCGCTCGGGAGTTCGTGTCCCGGGCGGGGCTGCCGGCCCGGGGTTGACGGCGTCGATCGAGCCGCGTTCGGCAGATCTGGCTGCACAACCTTCACGGGGGCAACGACCGTCCCAAGGGGAACAGCAGTTACTACACGATTACATGACAATTAATCAGTAGGAGTTGAATCACCGCAAATCCCCTATGCCTTCGACATGCTGCGCCGTCATATTCGTTCCAGATTGCCCCGCTCATCTCGTTGCACCCATCAGGGGGAAGGCAGGAACATGGGCAAATTCAGTTTTGGCACCACGGCGTCGGCCATCATGCTGGTCGCCTTGGGATCGCTCGCGGCCGCAGGAGGTACGGCTCACGCGGAAGCGGGTCAGGACACCATCACCATGCTGAAGCAGGAGAAGACCCAGTGGTGCTGGGTCGCCTCCGGGCTGACCATCGCCAAGTTCCAGGGCTTCGGCTCCACACAGACGGACTTCTGCAACCGGGCCCAGCCTTATTACGGCTGCAACAACCAGCCCGCCACGCTCGACGACATGGCCAAGGGCTGGAGCAGTCTCGGCATGGCCCACACCGGCTCGGGCCTGAGCAGCGCGGCCACGTTCAACCAGGTGTTCACCGACGTCAAGGCGGCCCGACCGATCGGTGCCCGCATCGGCTGGACGTCCGGTGGCGGCCACATGAATGTGGTCTACGGCTTCGACACGTCGAACAACACGATCGCCGTGGCCGACCCGTGGCCGGACACCACCACCTACACGTGGTGGAACTACGACGACTACGTGAGCAACAGTTCGTCCAAGTGGACCCACTCCCGCATCGGCATCTCCCGCTAAAGGCAGGCGACATGCGCGACACCAAAACGTCCAGCAAGCGGGCGGACTCTCGCTTCTCCCGCCTGTCCATCGTCATCGCTCTGAGCGCGTCCGCACTGCTGTCCGTCGTCGGTCCGGCCCATGCGGCCCCGGCCAAGGACCCTCTCCCGGCCGACATTCCCGACTATCAGGCCGCCTTGGACGCGGTGAAGTCCACCGACGTGCGCAACGCCGTTTGCCGATTCCTGAACACTCCGGTGCCTACCGGCGGCGCCGGCGGGCCGGTGCAGACGATCCCCGAAACGGCCGAACCCTGCCAAGGCCTCCCGGCCTTCTCGATCAAGGACCCGGTGGCACGGAACGAAATCACCCCCGGGTTCGTCGCGGGCACCGCCAAGCCACTGCCCACCGAGGCGATCAAGCTGACGCAGCTGGTCTCGTCGCTCAGCATCACCGTCAACGGCCGCAACGCCACGGTCATGCTCGCCCCCACCCGGGGCGGTGGCTGGCATCTGGCGGCCATCCGCGACGGCGAGGGCGACGCCACATACGCCGGCAAGGCCACCCTGGGAACGCTGGTCTTCACCGAGCCGCAGATCCGAGGCTGGTACCAGCTCAAGCTCACCACTGTCGAGCCGCTCAACGACGAGGCCCGGCAAGGCATGGGCGGCCGCGCGTCGATGTCGCTCAGCGACTACCAGAAACTGGTCAAGGCCCGCTACGCGGACAAGCTGCCCGGCTCGGAGTACGACACCAACGGCTACTCCAGCGGCTACAGCCCCCGGCGCACGGCGGACGATGCCTCGACCTCCACCCTGCTACTCGCCGGCGGGTCCAGCGCGGCAATCGCTCTCGTGGGCGGGGTCGCCGTCCTCCGCCGACGCCGGCGCGCAAGCACCTGCTGAACCTGACCCCTACGCCCCCTCCCTCCGTCCCGGCCTGGGCAGTCGGCCGGGACGGAGGGAATCCCGGTGATCACCGGCGATGTGCTTCGCGGCTTCGGAGACGGGCAGTTTCATGGCGAAGGCCGGGTACATGGCGTCGGTGGTGACGGAGTCGCCGGCGACCCGGACGCGCCCGGTGATGTGGGTGTCCATCAGCTGAGTTCCCCTCGCGGGTCGGTGACATGGCCGGTGAGGGCGGAGGCGGCGACGGTGGTGGCGGGGGAGGCCATGTAGATCTCCGCGTCGGGACTGCCCATGTGGCCGCCGAAGTTGCGGGTGGAGGAGGTCAGGCAGACCTCGCCGGGGGTGAGCCGGCCCATGTGGCGTCGCGGGCGAAGGCGCGGGCTTGGGTGCCGCCGCTGCCGACGATCTCGCGCGGATCGAGGAGATCCTCACCGAACACGACGGCACGGCCGCCGTCCACTGCCGCGCCAACACCGCGCATCACCCTCGCCTCGCACGGTCGGCTGTGTACTTCCGGCGCGGTGAAGGAACGTCGGTGCGGCGGACGCGTTGCCGGATGGTCCCGACACGGGCCGGGGCGATGAGCGCCAGGCGATCCCCCTGATCGGACCGCTGCTGGGGGCGCTGTTCGCCGAGTGGGCCGCCGACGTCGACGGAGCGGGTTGGCCGCCGGGCGCCTGCTGCACTCCTGCACGCGGTCGGCCGGGCCCGGCCGCGCGACCGGTACGTGCTCCCCGACGACCAATCGGTACGTGCTCGCCGACGACCAGGGACGGCCGCGGTTGGTGGTGCCGGGCCGTGGCCGGGAGGACTACCTGCAACTGGCAGTCACCGAGATCCGTGAGTACGGCGCCGCCGCGCTCCAGGTGTGCCGGCGACTGCGCGCGCTGCCGGAAGACCTGCTCGAAAAATCCAGCCGGCCGAGCGGCTGCCGACGGTACGCGCGGAGCTCGCCCTTCTCGATGAGTCCGTCCGGCGGACGTTCACCGACCCCGCGCGCCGCGCCGGGGCCCGGACGGCCGACCGGCAGCGCTTCGGCGGTGGGCGGCCACCGGGGACCTCACCCTGACGCACGCGTCACGCCCGCAGCGGGAACCGGGTGATGCCGGCGGCGACTTCGCGAGCCCGGCGGTCGCCACCGTCGGCCGCGCGGCCCCGGGTGGTAGCGTGCCGGGCGTTGGGCCTCAGGGGCTGAGGTGTCCCGCTTCTCGGCAGCGCACTGTCATCCAGGGTGAGGCGCGATGATCGTGTCGGTGGTGTCGGTGCCGGAAGGCGTCGTCACGCGCACAGAGTTGTCGGAAGCCCGGGAGCGTCTCGCAGCCCGCGATCTCGTGATCGTGGACATCGAGCAAGGTGAGGACCCGCCGCCTGACGATCAGCCGCTTGCCCGCCGGCTCGGACTGACCGACAAGGGCTGGGAGTGGCTCGGCCGGCGGCACGAGCCCGTACGGGCCGATTACCACGAGGGCGCCGTCGGCTGCGTCGTGCCGGTGGTCGACGGCGCCGACATCACCCACATCCACGTCCTCGCCGGTGACCACCACCTCGTCACGGTCCACCACCGGCCCGTCGCACTGATCGAGGCGTTCTTCGAGCGCCTGCCCCAGGATCGGCCCTCCGACGGGGCGATGATGGCGTTCCTCTTCATGCACGGGGTGATGGAGGGCTTTCGCCGGGCCGCCGCCCAGACGCTGCTGGAGGTGGAGGACCTGGAAGAGGAGATGTTCGAGCAGCGGCAGCCGCAACACGTACACCGACTGGCCCATTTGCGACGGCGCGCTGCCCAGCTACACCGTGCGTTCCTTCCCTACGCCGCGGTGGCACAGGAATTCCTGACGCGCCGAAGGATGGCGAACCGTGAAATCTCGGAGGACTGGCGAGCGCTGAACCTCAAGCACGAGCGCACCGTCCAGTTGGTGCTGATGGAAATCGAGTCGCTGCGCGACGAAACCCGGCGGGCCGCCGACACCTACGCCTCGCTCGTCGCCGACCAGCAGAATCTGGTGATCAACAAACTCGCCATCGCCTCGGTGGTCTTCCTGCCGCTGTCGTTCCTGACCGGGTTCTTCGGCATAAACTTCACCTACCTGACCAACGCCCTGACGAGCGAGCGGTCCTTCTTGACGCTGGGCCTCTGCATGCAGGTGTGCGCCCTGGGCGTGGCGATCTACTTCGTCATGTACCGCACGCACTGGCGCCAGCTCCGCGGCGGACCCGCCCGCGGCACCGACGCCGATCTCGAGGACGGGCCTGAGCACTCGACGCGATGGTCGGGCCGTATTCCGAGAAGCCGGGGCCGCCGGCCCTCTCGCTGAGCCGCCGGTACAGCCCGCCGACCTGGTGTGACGGCCGGGGAGGGCGGGCGGCAGGGGCCGTCCGCACTCGGGGGCCGGCGGTAGGCAGGTGCGGGCACCTGCATGCGAGGCTGACTCGAATCTCGACGGTGGCCCAAGTGACCTCCACGGATGCGGTCGCTCAGTCTGGCTTCTGTCCAACTGCCTGCATGGCCTGCTTCGGTGCGGCATTCTGCCGGATCTCCTCTGTGGCGGCTCGGAACGCGGGCGCCGCACGGGCGAAGTTCCGAGGAGCACGCCGCGGTCCGAGCCCTCCTGGCCCGGCTCGTCGGCGCATGGGAGCGTCACGACGCGGAGGCGTACGGCGCGCTCTTCACCGAAGACGCCTCGTACACGACGTACATCGGCACGGTGTACCAGGGGCGACGCGACATCGTGGAGAGCCACCGCGCGCTCTTCACCGGTTTCCTCAAAGGCACCCGGCCGGCCGATGAGGTGGTCGGCGTCCGTTTCCACGGACCCGACCTGGCCGTCGTCACCGGTCGAGGCGACACGTACAAGAAAAGGGAGCCGAAGAACCTCGGCAAGGTCCAGACGTACACCCTCGTCCGCGTGTGCGACGGGCAGTGGCGCATCGCCGCCTTCCACAACACCAAGCGCAGGCCGTTGATGGAAGCCGTGTCGTACAAGTTCGCCCCGGACCCCGAGCGGTCGGGCGTGGGGGCCATGGGCTATACCACCGCAGGTGCGGTGAGGCGGTGGCTAGGGGCCGGCGGCAAGGCAACGGCACCGAGGACTACCCCGGCCTGAGTCTGCATGGCCGCTTGGGACACCGTGGCCGTTCTGCTTTGGCTACAGCTCGTCTTTGGCTACAGCTCGTCGTAGCCGCCCCAGTAGTCGCTCTCAGCCGGCACGTCCTGCTCGCGGCGGCGCAAGGCTGCCCCGTCCTTGCCGGGGGAGGGCCGGCCGGGTTCCGCGGGGTGGACCGGATCCTGCCCGGTCGGGACCTCTGACTCCGGTCGTACTTCGTCGGGGTCCTTGCCGGACCAGGGCCGCTTGTCCCGCGTACCGCCCATGAGGTGGCTCCTCACTCGGAGGGCTTTGCCTTCCAGGCTGACACGCGGCGGGGCATTCGGCAGCATGTGCGTGCTTCGGCCTGGCGCCGGGCCGGTGCTGGCGAGTAAACGAGAGCTCTCCCGCGCCCTCCGGCGTCATATGGGGCCCACGACATCGCCTGCTGTGGCACCAGGAACAGGTCCCAGGCCGCGGTCGAAGATGATCTCGGCGGCCGGTCGGCCGGCGCCCCGGCACGGGGCCTGGTCCCTCTTCGTGGTGGCGGACGAAGCGAGCCGCAGGGGCAGGCCCGTTTCGGCGGCACCGCGTTCATCCGAGGCCGTACTTCTTGGTGGTTCTGCCCATCAACAAGCTCCACGAGCGGCTCGCCTCCCACCAGGATGTCCAGGCACCCAAGCGCGACTGCCCCGTATGCCTCAGCCCTGTCCCCGCCCTGGCCCGGCGCTGTGCGTCATGTACCGTCCGGCTGCCCGAAGAGACGCAGCGTCTCGGTTGACACGGAAGGTGCTGGACGGGGTCCTCGCCCGCCGCCACAAACGATGCTGCCCGGAGCGAAGGCTCCGGGCAGCATCAGGTCATGTGCGGTCGGCCGGTCAGAAGGTGAGCTTGAAGTCCGTGATGGTGCCCACGTCCGCGGCGCCCTTGTCCTGGACCTTCAGCTTCCAGGTGCCGTTGGCGGCCACGGCCGAGGCGTTGACGGTGTACGTCTTGTCGAGGTTCGCCGTGGAGTCCGAGGAAGAGTTCTGCAGACGGTACGAGGTCCCGTTCGGGGCCACGAGGTCGATCTGGAGGTCACCGATGTAGGTGTGGGTGATCTTCACGCCGACCTGGAGGGTGCTCGGCGCGTTACCGGTGATGCCGGTCACGCTCACCGAAGAGGTGACCGCGGGGCCGGGGGAGTCCGGGATGGCCACCTTGGCGGTGCTCTCGAAGACCTTGCCCGGGGTGGGGGTGCCGCCGTTCGCGCGGGCGCCCACGTTGACGGCGGCCCAGGCGTTGGTGACGTTGGTGACCTCGGGGCTGCCGGCCCCGTACAGCTCGGTGGCCGCGGCGATCGTGCCGTCGCGGGCGCCCTTGTAGTCGGTGCTGGAGTTGAACTTGCTGGTGAGCGCCTTGTACCAGATGAGCTGGGCCTTGTCCCGGCCGATGCCGGTGACGGGCAGGCCGTCGGAGGTCGGTGAGTTGTAGCTGACGCCGTTGACCGTCTTGGCGCCGGAGCCCTCGGAGGCGAGGTAGAACCAGTGGTTCGCCGGTCCCGATGAGTAGTGGACGTCGAGGCTGCCGACGCCGGAGTACCAGCTGTCCGCGGAGCCGCCGTCCTTGCTCGGCTTGTCCATGTAGCGCAGCGGGGTGCCGTCGCCGTTGATGTTGATCTGCTCGCCGATGAGGTAGTTGCCCGGCGCGCTGGGGTTGTTGGCGTAGAACTCGACCGAGGTGCCCATGATGTCGGAGGTCGCCTCGTTCAGGCCGCCCGACTCGTCGCTGTAGTTGAGGCCGGCGGTGGCGGCGGTGACGCCGTGCGTCATCTCGTGACCGGCGACGTCCAGCGAGGTCAGCGGGTCGTTGTTGGCCGTTCCGTCGCCGTACGTCATGCAGAAGCAGCTGTCGTCCCAGAACGCGTTGACGTACGCGTTGCCGTAGTGGACCCGGGAGTAGGCGGCGACGCCGTCGCCACGGATGCCGGAGCGGCCGAGGACGTTCTTGTAGAAGTCCCAGGTGACCCCGGCGCCGTAGGCGGCGTCGGCGCCCGCGGTGGCGGCGCTGGAGTTGGCGCCGGTGCCCCAGGTGTCGGTGGCCTGGGTGAAGAGCGAGCCGGTGCCCGACGTGCCGTGGTTCAGGTTGTAGGTCTTGTGGCCGCCGCGGCCCGTGTCGTTCAGCGTGAAGCTCGAACCCGACTGCGAGGTGCCGAGGGTGACCTGGCCGCTGTAGTGGGTGTTGCCGACACCGGTCTCGATGCCCTGCCACTGGTGGAGCTTCGCACCCGTCTTGGCATCGGTGATGACGTGGAGCTGGTTGGGAGTGCCGTCGTCCTGGAGCCCGCCGACGACGGTCTCGTAGGCGAGGGTCGGCACGCCCTTCGCCATCCACACGACCTTGCGGGGCGCGACGTCGGCCTTCGCGGCCTTGGAACCCACGGCCTTCGCGGCGTCGAGGGCCTGCGTGGAGGCGGCCGCCGGAGCGTCGGCCGGGGCGGTGGTCGAGATGCCCTGCAGCGGGGCGGTGGACGCCTTGCTCACGCCCTGCGTCCGGTTGTCCGTCGAACGGCTGACGACCAAGTCGCCGCCGAGGACCGGGAGTCCTTCGTAGGTGCGCTCGTACCGGGTGTGGGTGGTACCGTCCTGGTCCTTGACCACATCGTGGACGAGCAGCTTCTCCTGGGGGCTGAGGCCGAGCTCCTTGGCCGTGGCGGCCGTGGTGCTCTGGGCCTTGGCTATGAGCTCGGCGCGCTGGGACGGGGTGAGTTGTGCGGGCAGCGCGCCCGGGTTGCGTACCGGCCGGCCCTTGGGGGCGGCGGCGTTCGCGGATCCTTCGGGCTGCGCGCTGGCACTGCCTGCCTGGACACCTACCGTGAGCAGGGCGGCTGCGGCGAGCAGGGCGCTGGTGGCGGTGGCGTGACGACGAGTCGTGGATTTCACGCGGACTCCTTCTGCGTGTGGGGGGTTACCGGGCGGCTGGATGAGGCCGGCCGGGCAGAGCGTGCGGAGCTGTTCCGTGCTGGGGATGGGGAGAGAGTGCCAGCGATCGCGATCTTTGTCAGGAGCGCGTCATTAATCGGCCGAATCCAGTCCGGATTTCGATGCTCGGCGTTCGCTCAGCGGATACATCGCGGTGGTACTGGTCAGCCCGTGCCTGCCCAACAGGGCTTATGGCGGGCGGTACTCGCTTTTCGGACACCGGGCCGTCCCGGACGGATCGGCCGGTGCGCCGCCGGTGGTGGCGCACTTCGCATTCAGGCAAAGGGTTCGGCATCAAGCGTCAAACCCCGTTGACCTACACGTGATCGGGCGGGTGAGATGAGGCCGTCGACTACCCGAACCCGGAGCCGAAACCGAAGGGCTACCGCGCCATCGGACACGTGCGCGGCCAACCCTCGGGCGGTGCGGCACGCGTGGGCGGACCTGATCGCCGCGCGGCCGTCCCGCCGTATCAGGGTTGGCCGGCGGTCCGACGTACCCCGTCCCGACGAAGTCGCCCCAGGACGACCCCCACGACGAGCAGCAGTAGACAGGTGCCCGCCGCGGCGTGTACGAGGAGCGCGTCGAGGCGGTCCGCCGCCAGGTAGGCACCGACGGCCAGCGCCACCACCGCGCACACCCCGCGGTCGATGATGGACTCCACCGACAGCAGGGTCGCCCGGTAGGGGGTCGCCGGGATCGCCGCGTTGATCAGGTTGCGTTGCACCGGGTACGCGAGGCCCGCCGCGGCGGCGAACGCGCACAGGAACAAGATCGTGCCCAGGCCCCCTGACAGCGTGGTGGCCGCGAGCGTGAGTGCCATCACCACGCTGATGACGGTCACCACGGTGGAGTCGGACAGCCTGCCGCGCAACCAGCCGGTCCTGGCCGACCCAATGGCCTCGGCGACCGTCATAGCCGACAGCACCGCACCGTGATCGGCGACGGGAAGACCCTTTTCGAGGAGCAGCGGTTGGAAGAGGTTGACCTGGCAGATGCGGGCGAGCGTGAACACGGCAACGCCCTGCACCATCAAGGGCCCGAGGGACCGTGACGTGCCGAGAACCCTCGCGGCCCGGCGGGCCGAATCGAGGAGCCCGACCCGCTCCGCGGGCGGGTGACCGCCCCCGCGGGGCGCCGCGATCGCCGGGAGGGCCGATGAGCAGGCCAGCGAACCGAGCGCGGAGAGAGCGGTCAGCACGTAAGGGGCCTCGTGCCGGACGTGCATCAGGACGCCGACCAGCGGCCAACAGACGATCTTCGCCCAGAGGCCGAGCGCCCGGGCGGTGCCCTCGGCCTGTATGTAGTGCCCCTCCGCGCCGTGCTCGTGCAGGTACTCGTACAGATAGGCGCTGGAGGCCCCCGACACCAGCGAGCGGGCGGCGGCGATGGCCAGGAAGTGCGCCATGAAGCCCGCGAAGGACGGCGAGGCGACCGGGAGGAGGTTCGCCGCGGTCATCGCGGCCGCCCCCAGTTGCATGCAGCGGCGCTGTCCCATGCGGTCGGCGATGAAGCCGGTGGGTATCTCCAGCAGGCAGAACGCCACGTAGTAGACGCTCTGGATGCCGAAGATCTGGCTGTCGGACAGGCCTGCCTGCCGCTGGTACTGGTAGAAGACCGGCATCCACCACAGCAGGTTGAACAACAGCTGGAACCCGTTGTTCAGTCGGATCACGCGCAGCACCGGGGCGGGCGGGCGGACGCGTCGTGTCACGCGCGTACGCGGGGAGATGGGCATGGGTCGACCTTCGGTGGGGCGGTACGCGAGGAAGTGCGGACGGGTCAGACGCTGTACGGGCGCAGCTGGAGTATGTGGAGCGCGCCTCCCGGTCCGAGCAGCCATTCGATGTCGAGCGGCCCGGCGAAGGTGTAGTCCGTGGCGAAATGGGACTGGAGCAAGCGGCCCGCAAGCGCCAGCCGGCCCAGGTGGGCCCGCGTGTCCTGCGCCAGGTCCTCGGTGGCCGCGCCCAGCGAGACGGTTCGGCCGCCGCCCTCGACCGTGTTGTACAGGTACTGCAGGGGCATCGTCCGGCCGTCGACGACATCGGCCGTGGACCCGTGCGCGCAGTTGAGGTACACGTTGCGGAAGTCGGCCCGGTTGGTCGGATTGCAGGTGACCATGACGCCTCCGAGGGGGGACGGCTCGTAGCGCTGGACGATCACCCCCATGTAGGTGTCGTCCAGGGAGATGCCGGCCTGATGACGCAGCCGTACGCTGCGCGGGGAGAGCAACGACGCCCACACCTGGCGGATGGCGTCGAGCAGCCCCGGCAGATCGGTGACCCTGGTGTGGGACTCGTAGATCCCGGCTGCGGAGAAGCCCGGCAGGTCCTCGGCGTTCGAGGAGGAACGCACGGCGAAGCGGCCCGTGCCCGCCAGGTGTTCGACCAGCTGCGTGTCCAGGGCGTGCACCAGGTCCTCGGGCACCGGGAGGGTGCGCACCAGATGCTGCAACTGGAGGCAGACCGTGTCCACGGCGTCCATGGAGTTCAGCTCCAGTGCCATCTTCAGTTTGCCGATGCTCTGTTGCACTGCCGGTGAGGAGTCCAGGAAACGCTGTTGGACGGAGAAGGGGACGGCGATGCCCGCCGGCGCACGGACGTGCCGGGTCAGGAACTCGCTCGCGTACTGTGCGAGATCGCCGTCCTCCGGCATCCCCAGCCGGGCGGCCAGGTGACCGAGCAGGTCGGCTCGGGGCGGGCGGGGCACGGAGTAGTAGCCGGTCAGGCGGCCCGATCCGTGACGCAGTACCTGGTGCAGTTCCCCGAGGTTGGCCGCTTTGGTGCCGTATCGGTTCCGGTCGCCGGAGCGTAACGCGGACAGCGGCACGAGCGGTACGTCCGTCACGTGTGGCGCGTCGAGGCGGACGCGCTGCGTGTGCCACGTCGGTTCGGCGAGGTCCGACGGCTCCTCGGCGCGCTCGATGACGAACCCGTCGGCGGTGACCTCGTAACGGATCCAGGCACCGTCCAGCTTCTCGTCGGCGATCGTGTCGAGGATTTGGCGGACGATGGCGTTCGGGATGCCCCACCCGGCCGCCAGCATGTTGGTGTGCGACAGGGGAGTGGTGGGCTGGGCGTTGATCAAACCGGCGAGCCGCGGAATGTCGTCGGGGACCACCGGCATGGCGACGATGTCGTACCAGGTCAGGTCCGCGCGGGCGAGCAGGTATTCCTCGCCCGAAGCGAAGGCGCGGAGCCGGCCGGTGGCCGAGGCGAGCGTCAACGGCACGAAGGGCGCGGTGGCCAGGAGCGCGTGACCCCGCGCACGGGGCACCACGGTCTCCGGCACCGCCGCGAGGGCGTTCTCCTGCCCGTGGTTGGCCGGTTTCACCAGCAGTTCCAGCGCGGGATCGAGGTGGGCCCGTACGAAGGCGTGGAACTCGATCAGCAGGTCCGCGCCCATGGTGTCGGCCTCGGTGGTCTCCAGGACCATGAACGGCTCATCGGGCTCGGGGCCGCCCCGGGGGTGCAGCGACAGGACGCCGAGCAGGAAGCGCCGGGCGGGGTCCTGGTAGACGTCATGGTTGAAACGGTCGAGTTCCGCGTCGAGCTGTTCGAGGGTCAGCCCCTGGATCTCGGTGGCTATGTAGTTGACGTGGAAGGAGTGCACGGCGCTGTCGAGGACGTGCCAGCGGTCCTGCTCGCGGTCCACGACGACCTTCACGTACGGGTGCCCGCCCAGCACCCCGGCCAGTTGCTCGAACAGGGGGAGCGTGAGCAGGGTGTCCACGGCGGCGCCCCGGGGGGACGGCGCGGCTGCGATGGTTCCGGCGTTCGTCATGCGGTGCTCCCGGGCGTCGGGCGGTCGGCGGACAGGGGGGACAGGGGAGACAGCGCGGAGGGCTCGGTGGGGGCGGCGGGGGCCCTCGTGAGGGCGACGGACGGGGTGGTGAGGGCCTTTGGCAAGGCCGCGAGGATGCTGGCGCAATCGGCCAGCAGCTCCGGCCCGGACTCGGCGGTGAGGAAGCACAGCGCGGCCATGGAATTGGCCCCTCCCGCCTCCTCGTACGGCGGAACCGGGGTGCCCGGCGCGAGACTGTGTTCGCGCACCGGCTCCACGCGGGATCCCGGCGCGACCAGGGCGGGCCAGTCGACCGCCTCGAAGTCCCAGGCCGGGAGTTCGCTCCAGGGCCGGCCCTCGGGGTCGACGGCGAGGATGACGAGGGATCCAGCGGCGCCCGTGCCCTCGGTCGGCATCCGCTGCGGGTAGGCGACCTCCCGGCCGAGCAACTCGCGCACCAGCATGCCGATCATGTCGAGCCCGAAGACGGTCTCCACCTGCCGGGTGGTCATCACCCCACCGAACCGGGCGGCGGTCTCGATCAGCCACATGGCACCGTCCGCACCGAGTTTGATCTCGGTGTGGGTGGCGCAGGTGTCGAGTCCGAGCGCGTCGACGGCGGCGCGCGACACCTCCTCGATCCGGTGCTGCAAGGCGTTCGGGAGGGCGGCCGGGGCCAGGCTCGCCCGCTCTGTGAAGGGCGCGATGGTCGGCATCCGCCCGGTGATGCACAGCGGGTGGTAGCGGCCGTCGGCGACGATCCCCTCCACGCTGACGTAGTCGCCCCACCCGTCCCCGTCGAACCAATCTGAGGCGTCTCCGGTCACGATCTCCTCCAGCAGGAAATCGCTGACGCCCTCGTCCGCCGCGTGCAGTTCCGCGTAACCCTGCGCGGAAGCGGCTTCCATGACGGAACGTCCGGTCTTCCAGGCCACCTCGGCCTGCTGCTGGTTCCACACGGTGAGATGGGCCGTGGAACCCGCACTCCAGGCGGCCTTCAGGAGCAGCGGCGGCCTGAGGACGTCGAAGGCGGCCTTGATGTCCTCCGTGGTGTGGACCTCCGCGAACCTCGGTACGGGCACCCCGGCGTCACGCCAGATCCGGCGCATCAGACGCTTGTCCCGCGCCCCCACGACCCGCTCACCGGCGCCGCGCAGACCGAGCCGCAGGCTCGCGTGGGCGACGGCCACCACCGCGTACTCCGACAGGGTCAGCACCGCCTCGGCGCCGACGCGGCGGGCGTGGGAACAGATCAGATCGACCGGTTCCACCCCCTCGCCCGGTGGGGCCGTGGTGATCGACGCGCATCCAGGCAGCCACACCGACTCGGTGATTCGGGGTAAGGGCGCGAGCGCCAGGACGTGTACCTCGGCGTGGGCGGCGATGTGCGGGACCGCGTACTCCAAAGGAGGGCCGCCCTTGGCGTAGACGAAGAGGATCGGGGTCATGGTGCTCCTGGGGTCGAGGGAGACGCCGGGTGGCGCAACGGCGTCGTCGGCGGACGATCCGTACGCGGCGTCGGTCGCCAGGTACGGACCAGGGGTGACGAGACCACGCGGGAAGACGGCGGACGCACAGGTGTACGCCTACTCGGTGAGGCGCTCGCCAAACAACCGCGCTCGCCAAGTCGGGCCGACGTGAGGGTGTTTCAGCCATCCGTGCGGGCCCGTGGGGATCACGCGTCCGCGGGGCGATCGGCAAGATCGACCGCCGTGCCGTAGCCGCCGTGCTCGCGGAGGAGCGCGCGGACACCGCGCCGGAAGCCGCCGAGCCCCGGGCGGACGGACTCCGGCCGGGACCGACACCGACGCGGCGTACGGGTCCGCGGAACTCATGCTGCTCCTCGAACAGTTCCGTCGGCTGGTGGAGAACGGCGTCTACGAAGGTCTCCAGCGCCGCATCCGTGACCGCGAACTGCGCCTGCAGGATTCGATCAACCCGAACCTCGCCGAATTCGGCGAATCGTTCGAGGTGCGTCAGTATTGCGGGATGTGGACGGACGCGTACGGGCACTGCCCCTTCGCCCCCCGGGGCGGACCATCCGGGCGGCCCGTGCCGGTTACACGAAGGCCCGACGCGTGAACAGCGCGCACGGCTCCGTCCTCAGCGTCAACATCGGACGGGCTCGCGCGGTGCCCTACACGGACGCCCCGGGCGGCGCGACGGGAATCGACAAGCGCCCGGTGGACGGGCCGGTCCGGGTGGCCCCGGCAGGGCCACCCGGCCTGGCGGGCAGCGGCGTGAGTGGTGACGCGGTGTGTGACCGGCGCTTCCACGGCGGTGACGACCGCGCCGTGTACGCCTTCGCCCGGGAGGACCTGGACGGCTGGCAGCGGGAGCTGAACCGCGTACTGGCCAACGGTTCGTTCGGCGAGAACCTGACCGTCGTCGGCATGGACCTGCGACGCGCGCTCATCGGCGAACAGTGGCGGATCGGCCCCGAGGCCGTCGTCGAGGTGACCGGCGGCCGGATCCCCTGCCGCACCTTCGCCGGCCGGCTCGGCGAGAAGGGATGGGTGCGCCGCTTCACCCGGGCCGCGTCCCCCGGCGCGATGCTCCGCGTCATCACGGCGGGTGACATCAGTGCGGGCGACGGGATCACCGTCGTGCGCCGCCCGGACCACGATGTGACCGTGTCCCGCCTGTTCCGCGCGGTGACCACCGAACGGGCGATGTTGCCCGACGTGCTCGTGGCCGCCCCGTGGATGGAGCGCGAACAACTGGAGATCGCCCAGCGGTACACCGTCAAGTACGCCGCGCGCACCGAGCGGTAGTGCGCTGCCCGGTCGCGGGGGCTGTTCCTGTCGCGACACGAGGGCAGTTGGCGCCGGCGTGGCGGTGGATGCCTGAGTTCTTGTGTCCGAGGGTCAGCACCACTTGTCGGCAAGGTGGGGGACGACTTTCCGGCAGTAGCGGCAGGTGGATCCGGTATCCAGGTCCTCGGTCGCGCCGGCGCAGGTGGGGCACTCTCCGCGTTCGAGGACCGGGCCCCGTTCGGCCGCGCAGGCGGGGCAGAGGTGCGCGAGGACGTCGGGCGCGCCCGGGTAGCCCGGCAGGACCACGACTGCCGGCCGCAGGACCCACCCGGCTTCCACGATCAGGTCCTCGAACCGGGTGTTCTCCGGCTCCTCCGGCTCCAGAGACAGGGCGAGGCAGCTCTCACGGTCGCAGGTCACGGCGTTGCGCATCATCTGGTCTCCCGTTGCTCGGCGTGGCTGATCTGGTCCAGGCGGGTGCCCGGGGTGCCGCTGTTCCATGCGTTCGGGACTCGGGAGGTTGGGCGCGCCGGTGGGTTCTTCACCGGGGGTCGGTGATGCCGGCCTCTACCGCGCCCGTCCGTTCCGTCGGCGAACGCGGTGAACGCGCGGCACTCGGAAGGCCACGTCGTGCGAGCCGGCTACTCGCGCTCAGCTTCGTCCGTTGGTGTTCCCAGAGCGGTCGTTGTCCTCGAACAGTTCCCGGGTGCGGCGCAGCAGAGCTTCCCGTACGGGGTCGGGTGACAGGACCCGCAGGGGTGTGGCGAGGCTGAGGAGGTACGTGGCTAGCCCGTCCGCGTCGGGGCCGCCGATCTCGACGATCGTGGCGTCGGGGCCTTCCGGGCGATGAGTACCGACCGTCGGCGGGATCAGCCGAAGCGCCTTCTCCAAGGGCAGAGGGAGGCGGATCGTCACGTAGAGCGGGTAGGCGCCGGTCGCGATGGAGCGGGAGACGAGCAGAGCCGGGTCGGGTGGGTCGCCAAGGTCCACCGGACGCCCGGTCGGCTGTATCCGGCCAACCCTGTCGGCCCGGAACGTACGCCATTCGTCCCGCGTCACGTCCCGGGCGACGAAGTACCAGCGGCGCCCCGTGTGTACCAGACGGTACGGGTCGACATCCCGGACCGTGGCCCTTCCTTCCCGATCGCGGTACGACAGGCGGCTGCGCTCGCCCCGGCGGCATGCTGAGGCCAATTCCAGCAGCATGCGGGGCGTGATCTGCGGTTCGTCGGGCCTCGTGGTGTGTACAAGGGCGGCGTCCATCTCGCCCAGCCGGTCCGCGATCCGGCTTGGTAGGACCTGACGTAGTTTCAACAGAGCGGACAGAGCGGCCTGATCGCCTCCGAGAACGCCGCTGAGTGCGGCCTCGCGCAGCCCGACCGCCACGGCGAGTGCCTCTTCGTCATCGAGGATCAACGGCGGTACCCGGGCGCCGGGCCGCAGGCGATAGCCGCCCCACGGCCCGGGGTCGGACTCGACTCCATAGCCGAGTTCTCGAAGCCTTGCGACGTCACGCCGCACCGTGCGCTCGGTGACCGCCATCTTGTCGGCCAGCTCGCCGCAGGTCCACGACGGTCGTGCGGACAGCAGTGAGACCAGTCGCAGCAGGCGGGCGGATGTGCTGATCACCTTCGGAGTGTCCCGCATGACCAGGACCGAATCTGTCCTGGTCCCGTCGTAGCGTCTCTCCCATGAGCACTGGAAACACGTCCGCACCCGCGATCCGCTATTCGGCCGTCACTTTCGACTGCCCGGACCCTGCCGAACTGGCCCGTTTCTACGGCGACGCCCTCGGCCTGCCCGTGGCCTACTCCACTGACGACTTCGTTCTGCTCGGCCAGGAAGGCTCGGCGGGGCTGGGGTTCAACCGGCTGGTCGACTACCGACGTCCCACCTGGCCAGACCCTTCCCAAGAGAAGCAGGCGCACATCGAACTGGGCGTCGATGACTTGGATGTCGCCCAGGCCCGGCTGCTCGCCCTCGGGGCGGTCGAGCCCGCCGTCCAGCCGGAACCCGACCGGTGGCGGGTCCTGCTGGACCCCGCAGGCCACCCGTTCTGCATCACCACCCTGGTCTGAGCGTGATGCGGACATCCGCGGGGGTGGGAGCGCCGGCGGTCGCCGGAGCGGCGAGGGCTGCCTGGGCACTGGCGTCGTCCCGCCAGATCTCGCACTACTGTCTTCCGCACCACATCGGACGGACCTCACCGTCCTGGGCGGAGTGGGTCTCCGCCCTGCGGAGGACCGGCTCTGACGCGCGCCCCGGGCCGCGGGAACAGCAACCCTGACGGCCGGCAGCCGTGGCCGCGAGACCGAGCGCTCGAAGGGAGCCGAACGGCTTCCGCGGCAGCACTCTCACCGTCGACCAGCAGCGCGAGCTCCTGCGGACCACCCTTTGACACCCCGGCCGAGTGTGGCCTCCGCACGGCCCCTCAGGTGGCGGTCCGGCGAAGGCGTCGGCGTTCGCGCTGCTGCCCACGGTGACGGGGTGCGCCCCGTACCGGTCCTGAGCAGTTGGGTGGTGAACGGCCGGCGGCGGTCGGCCGGTTGTCAGTGCTCCCTTCTATCTTGAAGCCATGGAGATCACCAAGCGGACACTTGCGGAGGCCTGGCAGCGGACGGTCTCACGACACGCCCCCCTGCTCGACATGGTCGGGCTACCACCTGTGGTGGTCTCGGACGGCGAATTGGCGGAGTGGGGCAAGGGCGCTGGGGCAGCGGAGGACGGGGGCCTGTGCCTCCTGTTGGGCGAGGACGGCACAGTGCGCGGCTGTCACGGTCCCTACCGGGAGGTCTTCGCCACGCGCGACCTCGAGCAGGCGCTTTACCTGATCGCGGAGGCCTCGCTGCGCCGGCCCGGCGGTAGCCCCGAGGAGGTGGCCGACGCGCTGGACCATATCGATCCGGCGTGGGGCAGACGCTTTCGCGGTGGCGGCCTGGACGACACGGGGACGGTCGAGGGGTGCGGACGCGACCCGCTGGAAGGGCTCGCCTGGATAGCCGGGGCCTGGCGTGAGCAGGACCCGTACACGACGCTTGCCTTCTTTCGCGCGGCGCCCGGACGAACCGTCGACGCCGAGCGGCTGGCCCTGCTGTACGGAGCCGATCCCGCGCAGGTCGCAGCCGGTACCCGCCTGAAGGACCTGGAGGCTGTGGACAGCGGCCGGGCTCACCGGGACCGCCAGTGGGAGAGTTGCTGTTTCGGGCAGGCGGGCGGGTGGACGTTTCTGCTGTACCACGACACGCCGCCGGGATCCTTCGCCGACAAGGAGGCGTACGAGGCGCTCGGGATCAAGGAGAGCGTGTGGCTGACCGCCACCTCCGCGAAAGCCATCTACACCTTCGACTACATGCGGGACGGCCGCCGCGTCGACGACGACTGGGGCGCGCTGGAGCTGATCTGGTACGAGCGCGGCCGCGCCCCCTATCTACGGGGCGGCGAGCTGGACTTCCTCAACCGGGCGGTGCGCCGTGCGGAGCTGGACCACCCCGAACTGACCAGCACGTTCGAGCTGTACTTCCACGCCCTGGAGGTGTCCCTCGGCGTGCGGTTGCCGCGCCGGGACTTCGCCGAGGGGGAGGTGCGGGCCGCGTACTGGGCGGGGGAGTAGCGGTGAGTAAGGCGAGAGCGCGCACGAGCGCGGCACGCCGGTGATCGCGAGGCCGCGAGTGCGGGCGGCGTCGAGGACGGGGCCGGCGGCCGCGCGGGGCATGGATACTCCCGCCGCCAAAGCGGGGGCTTCGGGCGGCGGACAGCCGGGGAAGGCTGAACCGGGGGGTGGTTCGTGTGGGCTTGACGGGTGGCGTGCCGGCGGGTCTGGCGTGGCTTCTGGTGCTGTTGGCGGGGGTGGTGCGGTTCGGTGGCGGCTGGGTCGGATCGTCGCGCAGGGCGTTGTCGCCGGTGGAGATGGGGCTGTTGCGTGGGGGAGTGCGGGGGGCGGCGCAGACCGGGCTGGTCGAGCTGTACCTGGCCGGAGCTGTGGAGGCCGGGTTCCGGCAAACGGTGCGGGCGGTTGAGCACCGGCGGCCGCCGCGCGGCTGCTCCGCGGTGGCCTGCGCCCAGTACGACGTGCTCTACCGGAAAACACATCCGCGCCGGTTGCAAAACGAAGACCGGGTACGGGCTGCCATCCGGGAGACGGCCCGGGGCTTGGAGCGTGCGGGGCTGCTGGTGTCCGCCAAGCGACGCTGGGCCGCACGGGCCCTGCTGCTCCCGGTGTTCGCCGCGGCACCGGCCTGGGGCGCCACGGGTGGCGGGGAGACGGTGTGGCTGTGGCTCATGCTCCTCGCCGACATCGCCGCCCTCGTGTTGTGGACGCGCCCCCGGCGCACCCCGCGCGGCGCCGAGCTGCTCCGGCTGCGCCAAGACCGTGCCGGGGCCCGCCTCGCCACGGATCGGGACGACCCCGGGGGGCTGCTGCTGAGCGTCGCCGTCTTCGGCGCCCCGGCGCTGCGCGCCCGGCTTCCCCGGTTCACGAAGGAGAGCGGGCTGTTGACCCGCCCCCCGTGGGAGCCCATGGAGCGCAGCGGACGCGGCGGTTGGCACGATTCACCGGGCGGGGGAGGGGGATGTGGAGGCTGCGGGGGTTGATCCGGGGACAAACGGGCCGGACGGCATCCCGCAGGCGCGGTCGTCCAGGGGCGCCTTCGGGCGTGAGGGGGTGTTCGAACTCGGCCCGGCCTCCCGTGGATCCGGAAGTCGTGCGGCCGGCGGCGGTCATCACCTGCTCGTGGCCCTCCGGTCCTTTCGTATCCTCGTGCCGCCGGAGAGGAAGCCGGGAGACCGGGAGGGTGGGGTTGATGGGATTCGTGAGGAACAGGCGGGACGAGTCTTTTGAGGCGGTGCACTGGGATGAGATCACCCAGTTCACGGTGGGCAGGATGATGCGGCGCACGTTCCGGAAATCGAAGCGGGGCGACGGCGCGCATGCGGTCCGGTTCATGAGGATGCGCGGGGGCGTCGAGTACATGGTCCCCGCCCTTTACGTCATGCCCGTGGAGCCGGCCGGACTGGTCTCGAAGGGCGGCTTCCGGCTCTTCGAGGACGAGGACAGCCGACAGTTGTTGTGCACGGTGCTCCCGGACGGCTCCGATCGATACCGGGTGAGGAACGCCGTCGGCCAAGAGCTCGGCTCGGTCCGCCGCACCCCGGTCACGAAGCGGCTCACCCAACACGGCCTGGGGATGGAACAGTCTGGGCCCCCGGCCATCGTGGCCCCGCGCAACTGGGCGAGGGGCGGCCCTGGGGCGCGGGGTGGGCCGTGTCCTCGACGGGGTCGTGGACTCCCTGCTGTCCTTCGGGTCCGACGAAGGCACAGACTCCGGCTCACCCCTCAAACCCGTGGTCTGGGCGGTGGGCGCGAGGACGGGCAGGAGGAAGGCGCGGACGGTCGGTACGGGGAAGCGGTACTGACCTTCCCCCGCACCACAGACGACAAGCGCTGGTACTTCGTCAAGCGCGATGGCCGGCTGGACAAGCGCCTCGCCTTCGCCCTGGCAGTGCTGCGCGAGAGCGAAGCCTTCGGCGCCGACCACCGCTGAGCGGCGCCCGCCCCGGGCCCGGGCTATCCTCGGCCGGTGCGAGAACGTCGCCTACCGGAGCGTGTGGTGCGGGGATGGGTCGATGTACGTCGGGCGGTGTCCTTCGGCGCAGCGCCGTGATCTACGGTCTCCTATTGCACCGACACCGATCAGTTCGACAACGGGGATGTACGCGCATGCGCAGGACAGCCACTCTCACCATCAGCCTGCTCGCGGCGGCCGCGCTGCTGACCGGGTGCGGTAGCGAGAAGAAGGACGCCGGCCCGGCCAAGGCGGGCGCCGCCTCGCCCAGTGCCCCGGCGAGCGGCGCGAAGGGCTCGTCCTCGGGTAAGAAGGGCGTTCCGCATCAGGTGGTCTTCGAGGTCGACGGCACGGGGGCGTCCAACGTCATGTGGATCGGGAACACCAACCACTTCGAGCAGGTGACGCTGCCCTGGACGAAGACGGAGTCCATACAGTTGGAGGGCGCCGAGCTGAAGGTCGGCGTCACGGTGTCGCTGGTGCCGGGTTCGGTCAAGGGCTCGGACGGGATGCTGAAGGCTGCCCCGTGCACGATCAAGGTCGACGGCAAGCAAGTCGCGGACAATCAGGGCGGCGAGTCGGCCAAGCCCTGCACGTACAAGCTCAAGGACTGACAGTCGGATCTTGTCTGACAAGTGATCTTGGGTGTGCTGCTCGTGGCCGCGTTTCGCGTCGCCGAAGCCGACGCGGTAGGCGGAGCTGCGGATAGCAACCGAAACCTCGCCACGAAGCGACGGGGCCGGCCACCACCTGGTGACCGGCCCCACCCGCTGCTCAGTCAGCGGCTTCGGTCAGCCCCTGATCGCGGCGATGCATCGCTTGGGAGGTGAAAACCGGGCCGCCCGGGTGGCCCGGCGGTTCGTGCGGAACCGATACTTCTCCCGTTCGTTGAACGGGTTGGGGC
The DNA here is from genome assembly GCF_040645975.1 of Streptomyces sp. NPDC046557. NCBI lineage: Bacteria > Bacillati > Actinomycetota > Actinomycetes > Kitasatosporales > Streptomycetaceae > Streptomyces > Streptomyces sp. NPDC046557. The sequence goes on along the minus strand of NZ_JBEYZH010000022.1, from coordinate 78,922 downwards.
GCACGCCCCACCCCGGGTACCCCGAGCTCCCGGGGCGGGGTAGCCGGGCACCGCTACGCCGCGCGTCAGCGTCGGCGGGGCCGGTCCAGTGGGCGGACGCGCATGGCTGACCAGGTGGCATCGAGGGCGATCAGCGTGACGCCGACCAGGCCGTGGCCGGAGAGGCGGTTCTGCAGGATGTCGCGGTTGAGGTCGGTGCCGGCCTTCACACCGCCCTTGCGGTAGGCGACCCAGACCAGACCGTCGAACGGGACCGCGTCGAGCGCCCTCTTGACGGTGGCGTCGAGGGTCGCGGCGTCGGGGGCGAAAAGCAGCACCAGGTCCGGGTTCTTGGCCTCCGCGACCACCGTGGCGGCGGAGGGAAGAGGTCCGCACGACCAGTCGGCCGGCGCTCCGAACGTCAGGAGGGTCGCGCCCTCCTTGATGCCCAGCTTCTCCGCAGTCGTCTTCGCCATGCCGGAATCCTATCCAGCGCGCGGGGCCGGATAGCGGGCGACTGTCTCCTCCTGAAGGCCGGTGCCGCAGGGCCGTGGTCTGACGCCCCTGCCGGGGGGCCGCACCGAGGGGTCTACTGCTGGTTCAGCCGGCCGGTATGAGGCCATCGTTGGCGCCTTTTCGGGTGGCGAGGGTGGCGAGGGCGGCGGGTCGCTCCAGGACGGCCGAGGCGGCGTGAACCGATCATCCCCGGGACGGCCCTCCGACATGCGGGATCAGAAGGGCCGCCGCCGAGGTGGCGTGCTTCAGGGAGCCGGCGCGGTCGGCGCCGCGCTGTCCGAGCACCACCCGGGTGCTCAGTCCGTCCGGCAGCGCCTACGCGATTGCTACCTGCTGCCCCTGTCACGTCGGCTCCGGCGCCCTGGCAGCCAGTGCCGGACCGCAGGATTCCCATCGGCGGCCTGCTCGGCATCGGTTTCGCGGTCCATCCGGACACCGAACACGACCTCGTCAAGGTCGTGTCCCACGACGGACACGCACTCTTCGACGCAGTCACCGGCGAGAAGATCGCAGGAGGCCGGGATTCCGGCCCCGCCACCAGCAGCCCCGACGCGCAGCCGGACCTCCTGCCCTGAACTCCGAAGCCGGCGCCCCGCTCTTGGCGTACCGGCGGGGCAGCGCGGACGCAGTCCACCAGGCGGCTGGCCGTCCGCGCCCGGGGCCCTCACCGCCCCCGCGAACCCCGCCTGGGTCATCGTCACAGCGATGACGGGGCCACGGCTGCGGTGTCAGTCTGCTGAAGTATCCTTCCAGCCACCGCACACCGACTGGGAGGACCAGGAGAATTGACTGCCCTGTCTGCTTTCCCGCTGCCTTTTCATGCTTCTCGTTCCATAGCGTTCGCGACACCCCGAACGCTGCGGGAGCTTCAGATGATGCAGTGCAGCGCGCTCATTCGGGCGAAGTCGGGGTGGTTCGACAAGATGCACGACGCCGACATCGTCGCCAGGTGGGCACAAGAAGCGGTTGCCCAAGGCCTCACCGAAGCGCAGGTGCGTTACGTGCTTGCCGAACTCCGGCATTACGCCGCCCTGCGGGACGGACGAACCGGCGTCGAGGTGTCAGCCGTCGACGGGGTGTGGCAGTCGGACACACTGGTGGACGACAAGCTCAGATCCCGGCTGCGCGAGGCGGTTCAGGCTCTGGAAGAGGTCCCCGAAGCAGAACAGGACTGGCATCCCGGATCCGACGGCCAAGTACTGGATCTGGTTCATCCCTCACTGTTCTGCCTCGTGAGAGAGGTGAGCGGGGCACCCGATTGGGCTTGGGAGAACCCGACGGACCGGTACTCGAGGTACGAATTCTCGGAGAAATTCCAGTGGCTGCCCACGGACGTCGAGGTCAGTGACGACGGCGATGTCGCCTTCCGTTCGTACGTCAACAACGTCCACCCCGACACTCACCGCGAACTGGCCGCCGTCCTGCCCGATGTGTTCGCGCGCATGCGCCCGCTGCTGGAGAACGTGCTCACCGATCTGCGCCATCCGCGGCCCCCACGAATCAAGGCGAATCCTTTCGGGTGGTACGACTCGGAGCCGGAGTATCCGGACAAGTCCGCCTACAGTGATGATCGGGCCTACGCGGAAGCCTGCGATGCGTGGGAAGAGGCCCAGGCCGACTGGTGGGAAAACCGCCGGCCGGTCGTCCCGGACGCACCTGCCTTCACCCCGCCCGAGTTGCCCGATGAATCCGCCCGAGTCGACCTGCGCGGCCGCTCTCTCCAGGTCATCGTCAAGCTCGCCACCATTCATCTCACCCCAGACAAGCCCGAGTACCCCGGCGGTTCCTGGCATGTCGAGGGGATGATGAACGAGCGGATCGTCTCGACCGCCATCTACTACTGGGACAGCGAGAACATCACCGAAAGCCGACTGAGTTTCCGGGCGGCACTCGACGACCCGCACTACGAGCAGAACGACGACAACGGCCTCCGTGAGGTCTACGGCCTGGAGGACGAAGACGCACTGAACCAGATGCTGGGATCGACGTCGACCCCAGCGGGCCGCTGCCTGGCGTTCCCGAACATCCTGCAACACCGCGTCGGCTCATTCCGCCTCACGGACCCCACCCGCCCGGGGCATCGCAAAATTCTCGCGTTCTTCCTGGTCGACCCATCGGAAAAGATAGTCTCGACATCCGATGTGCCACCGCAACAACCATGGTCCGACACCTCGACCATGACGCTTGAACAGGCCAAGAACTACCGCGAACAACTCATGCAGGAACGCAAGTTCTTCGTCGACGAACACAACGAACAGCTCTACGAGCGAGAATTTTCGCTCTGCGAGCACTGAACCCGGTCGAACACGGAAGCGCGATGCGCCGGGCCTGAGTGGCAGGGGCTGCCGCGTGACGTCGGCGGACCGATGCCACGGGGCTTCCTCGGACCAGCCGTCCGGATGGCTGCCGGCTACCGGCTGAGCGACTTGAGCGCCGCCGCGTCGTACGGCTTCAGCTCGTCGAAGCGGTTGCCGAGGACCTTCGCCGCCCACTGCGGGTCCTGGAGCAGCGCCCGGCCGACGGCGACCATGTCGAACTCGTCGCGTTCCATGCGGTCCAGGAGGTTGTCGATGTCGCCGAGCGCCGCGCCCTCGCCGACGAAGGAGCGGATGAAGTCGCCGTCGAGGCCGACCGAACCGACGGTGATGGTAGGCCGGCCGGTGAGCTTCTTGGTCCAGCCCGCCAGGTTCAGGTCCGAGCCCTCGAACTCCGGGAGCCAGTAGCGCCGGGTGGAGGCGTGGAACGCGTCGACGCCCGCCGCCGTCAGCGGGGCCAGGATGGCCTCCAGCTCCTCCGGGGTCTGCGCGAGTCGGGCGTCGTAGCCTTCCTGCTTCCACTGCGAGTAGCGGAAGATCACCGGGAAGTCGGCCGCGACGCGCTCGCGGACCGCTGCCACGATCTCGGCGGCGAACTTCGTACGGGCCACCGCGTCGCCGCCGTACGCGTCGGTGCGGCGGTTGGTCCGCTCCCAAAGGAACTGGTCGAGCAAATAGCCGTGGGCACCGTGCAGTTCGACGCCGTCGAAGCCGATCCGCTCGGCCTCGACGGCGGCGTCGGCGAACGCGCCGATGACATCGTCGAGGTCGGCGCGGGTCATCGCCTTGCCGGTCCCCTCCGTGCCATCGACGCGGATACCGGAGGGGCCGACGGCGGGCGCTTCGGCGTACGGTGCCTCGCCCTGCTTGCGCACCATGCCTATGTGCCACAGCTGGGGCACGATCGTGCCACCCGCCTCGTGCACGGCCGCGGCGACCTTCGCCCACCCCGCCAACTGCTCCTCCCCGTGGAAGCGCGGCACCCGGTCGCTCTGCCCGGCGGACTGGTGACCGACGTAGGTGCCCTCGGTGACGATCAAGCCCACACCTGCGGCGGCCCGGCTGGCGTAGTACGCCTGCACGTCCTCGCCGGGCACGCCGCCGGGAGAGAACATCCGCGTCATCGGAGCCATCGCGATGCGGTTGGGGACGGTCAGGCCGTTCAGCGTGATCGGCCGGGACAGGATCTCGGCCGCGCGGGAGGCGGTGGACGTGGTGACGGTCATGCGGGTCCTCCGGTGTGAGGCTGTGGCTCGTCGGGTGACAACCAGGAGTGCATAGTACACATACTGTGTATCATGCATATTGCCGTGGCCGGTCTGCGGGCGAAGCCGTCCGCAGACCGGCCCTTGAGAGGTCCGCCGGTCCACGTGTCCGCGATAATGGAGCGCCGGAAGGAGTGGAGGCGCAGTGCTGGAGAAACTGGAGCGGGAGCTGATGCTGCTCTCGCGGCACCAGGTGCTGGCCCGGCGCGAGCGAGACCCCGAACGCCTGGAGCGGTCGGCGTACCTGCTGCTCAGCCGGCTCGACACCCAAGGCCCCATGTCCATCGGGCAGTTGGCGGATGCCTTCGGGCTCGACACCTCGACCGTGAACCGCCAGACGGCGGCACTGCTGCGCTGCGGACTGGCCGAGCGCGTCGCGGACCCGGACGGCGGCATGGCCCGCAAGCTGCGCATCACCGCCGAAGGCGGGCGCCGGCTCGCCGGAGACCGTGAGGTCAACCGGTCCTGCCTGGCCCGGGTGGTCGCCGACTGGTCCCCTGAGGAGGTACGGGAGCTGGAGGACGTCCTGGTCCGACTCAACCGCAGCGCCGAGGCCCTCGAAGGACGGCACTGGCCGCGCACGGAGGAGGACGACGCCGGCGCCGAATGCCACCCGCCGGTCCCGCAGGAATCCTCGGCGCCCGGGCAGTGAGAATCGGCGACTCCTGCCCCGCAGGCACCCGCGACCGTTGCCCCGCAGGAATCCGCGCCGCGAGCCAGGTAGGAGCCCGGCGACTCCCGCTCCGTGGGAACGCCCGCGCTTCGGGCGGCGCCCGGACCCGGCGAGCGGCCGGGCCGTTCCTGTCGCCCATTCCGAGCGCCTGTTCTTGGCTGAAGGACCCTCGGGCCACCCGGTACACGTCCTGACCCTGCCCGACGGGGACAGCTCGGGCACCGACCCGAGTGTCACCCGTACACAAATGTGTCCCGTGGCAGTCCCCGAGTAGGAAGACCGCGTCATGACCCAGCAGATCCTCGAGCGTGTCGCCGGACACGAGCACCGGTTCAACGCGCTCTTCGAGGAGTACTTCGACAGGGTGAGCGCTCAACTCGATGCGCCGTCCTTCAGCCGCTTCACCCCGGACTGTGTGCGGTTGCTGCGGGAGTTGTCCCTGCGCGGCGGAAAACGGATGCGGGTCGTGTTGCTGCATGAGGCGGCACGTCTGGTGACCGAGGAGCCGGTTGAAGGACTGGGCGCCGCCGCGCTGAGCATCGAGCTGCTGCAGACCCACGGCCTGGTGCACGACGACCTCATCGACGACAGCCCCACCCGTCGCGGCGCCCCCTCCACCTACTACGCCTACCGCGAGCGGTTTCCCGACCACCCGCAGGCGGCCCTTGGTCTGACCGTGCTCGCGGGCGACCTCGCCCTTGCCCTGTCGCTGCGGGTGCTGCTGGAGGAGTCGAAGGTACCCGTGGCGGTGCGGCAGGCCATGATCGAGGTGCAGACCCGGGCGGCGACCGACACGTTCGTGGGTCAGATCGTCGACCTGGAACGCGACTTCGCCGCCGCGCCGGACGAGGACGTCCTGCACTGCGTGGCCGACTACAAGTCCGCCCGTTACTCGATTCTCGCGCCCATGCGGCTCGGACTCCTGGCCGCGGGCCAGGAGCCGGCCCTCTTCGACGAGGAACTGCGGGAGTATGCGCGGCTGGTGGGGGTCTGCGGGCAGATGCGCGACGACTACCTGGACCTGTTCGGGGACGCGGCAGCCATGGGCAAGCCGATCGGAACCGACCTCCGCGACGGCAGGCGCAGCTACACCGTCAACGCGCTGCTGTCGGCCGTCGACGGCCCTGAGCGTCACCTGCTGGAAGCCGCGCTCGGCAACCCGGCATGTGAGCCGGAAACCATCGCCGCTGTCCGGGAAATCGGCGAACGCCGCGGTGTGCCGGGCAAAATGCAGGCAGACATGCGCCGCTATGCCCGGCAAGCGTCCGCTGTGACCGCCGGATGGCGCCCGCGGTGGCGGGCGGAGGCGGTCACCTTCTTCGAACTGCTGCCGCGGTGGAGCGTCGAGCGAACCAGGTGACCGACAACCGAAACCCGGACCTCACCCCGCAGCCACGGCGCGGCCCCTCGACCTTGGGGAACGCTTCCGCGCGTCGGATGTCGGCGGGAGGGCGCCTCGCCGGTGGGGCCGGCGTTGACGTGTGAGCCGGGCCCCGAGCGGGGACCATCGCGCCGTGTCGTACGAGGGGTCGCGGATCGATGGCGCTCGGCACGGCTGTTCGTATGTCGATACCGCATTCCGTGGTCGACTGTGCTCTGGCAGAGTGCGGTGATCATCACGATCGAGGGGGAACCTCATGGCATACGAGATCGTCGCGCACGCTGTGGATATCGAGGTAGGTGGTTCGGCGTCGATGAGCGCCTATCTGGCTCGTCCGGCCGGGGGCGGCAGCCATCCGGCCGTGCTGATCTGCGCCGAGTTGTGGGGGGTGACCGAGGAGGTTCGGGCCGTGGTGCGGCACGTCGCGGAACTCGGCTATGTCGCGATCGCCCCGAACCTGTATCACCGCTCCGGCCCGGAGACCGCCAGCGGCCTGGAGGAGAGCGACGCCAACAGGACGCGTGCCTTCGAGCTTCTCGGCCTGCTGACCCGGGACGAGGTCGAAACGGATCTGCGTGCCTGTACCGACTACGTCCGTGACCACGCGGGCGCCACCGGCAAGTGCGGCGTCCTCGGGTTCAGCCTCGGCGGCCACATCGCCTACTTCGCCGCGAGCCGCCTCGACCTCGCGGCAGCGGCGATCTTCTACCCGGGGTGGCTGCCGGTCGCGGGGACCGCGCTGAGCCGCCCGGAGCCGCTGCTGGAGGCGACCGGCGCCATCGCCGACCGCGATGTGCAGATGCTGCTGTTCTTCGCGGAACTCGACCACGTCATCGACGCGGACCAGCGCGGCCGGATCGGTGATGCCCTGGCAGCGGCGGGGGTACGCCACGAGACGGTCGTCTACCCCGAAGCACAGCACGCGTTCTTCTTCCCCGGACGCGGTATGTACGACAAGGCCGCCGCCGAAGACTCCTGGGCCCGGGTACGCGCACTGTTCGCCACCCAACTCGCCCCGTAGAAGACGAGGCGAACCTGTGTCCGCGGTCGGGCGCCGCAGCGCAGGGGCCGCCTGATAACCGGCCACCCGGTCGGACGCGGCGGGGTAGGCAGGCATTGCTCCGCAGCACCGGTTCTGGCAGCCGTCACCGGTGCGCGATGTCTATGCAGGCTGGGCGCAGGTTCGTATCAGGGCGAAGCCGTTACCGGCCGTCTGGCTCTATCGCGAAGTGTCACCGCCGCCGGCGGCGGCGGTGACCTCCGTAGCTGTGGGGGCGGGCGTTCGCAGGTCACCGGGCAGTCGCCTCGCGCCTCCATGGGTGTGCAAGGGCGATTCGGGTCCGAAGCCGCGGTCCTCTCGGCCTGCAAGTGCGCGAGCAGCAGGAAGGATTGAGCATGTACTCCACGACCGCACCCCGGCGACGGCCTGAGCGGCAACACTGCAACCACGGCCGGCGTGCGTCCCCTGACGGTTGTGCTTGGTCCGTCGCCCCGCCGCGCCTCGACGGGAGGGGTCGACCGCGACGTGGTACAGGTAGAGCGAGACTCCCAGACGTTCGCCCGGGGGGCGCTGCAAATCGGCCGAAGTGAAACCGCTGTGACCGCCTGCAGTAGCGCCGCAGCCGGCCGTCGACCCGCCGTAGCGCGTCGGGCACTGCGTCCGGGCGGCGGTGCCGCGTCAGCCGAGTGCGCGGTACGGAGGCGGGCCGGGCGGTTGGTCAAGTCGCACCCGGTGGACGGCGGACCGGTGCGGTCCGCTGGTGTGCCCGCCGGTAGGGTCGGCGGGCACTTTCGGGAGGGACACGTGTGCTCTGGAGTCGACCAAGCGCTGCCGCACGCGCGTCCATGTTTCGTAGCACCTAGTCTGACCAGCGAGGATCTGCCAGACAATCGAGAGGAAATCAATGAACCACACGCTCAACGGAGACAACGTCGAGATCACCGACGCACTCCGAGGTTTCGTCGGCGAGAAGCTGGCCAAGCTCGATGTGCAGGGCACCGACACCAGCAGCGCCCGTGTGACCCTGAAGATCGACGGCTCGAAGCAGAGCGCCTCGGGCACCCTCCAGGTGGACGGCCAGGACCTCACCGACATCACCGCGACAGCCTCCGACATGAACACGGCCATCGACCAACTGGTCAACAAGCTCTCCGCCCAGCTCAAGAGGCACAAGCAGAGGCAGTACGGACGCCCCCAGTAGTCACGGCCACGAGCACGCACAGGCGATCCGATCGGAAACGTCGAGGGCCGCCATGACCGGATCGACGCAAGCCGGCTCCCCGCCCTCGCCTAGGTAGGGGACCCGCCCCGCCTGCTGTCGTGGAAGGCGCCGGCTCTGGCCGGCCCGCTTTCCCGGCCGCCTCGGATGCCGGCACCACCGTCCCTGCAACGGGATGCGGTATCTGCGGTCCGGGACCGTGCCGGTCCCCGACGCAGACCAGGCGGGGGCATGCCGCACGACGGTGTCGGGCGGCCGGAGTGCAGTGGCGGGCGGCCGCCATTGTCGTCGTCGCCCCGGCGGCATTGGTAGAACACCGTAGCTGGGGGCTCAGCTGGGCACCGAGCTGGGCTTGGCGCACTCCTCAGCCGCAAATTCGCAGGTTGTAGAGCGCCCCGACGCCCGACCTGCCGGACGAGTCCCTGGCGCCTGGCCTGGGCACAGGCCGTGCCTGGATCCACCCACGTGTGAGAGGCGGGGGTGAACCGGCGTTTCGCCTGTCCGGTTCTGGTTCTGGTCCCGTCCGGCGCCCAGACCGCACTGTCCCTGGCGTCCGATGCCTCCTGGCTGACCGGACGCACCATCGACGTCGCCGGCGGCCGACCCAGTAACAACGTTCCTGCTGACCCCATGCTCACAAGGGTGCGGTGTCCTTGGGGACCGGCAGCCGGGCCGCCGCCGCGTGGAGCGAGCGTAGGGCCAGCAGCAGGACGCCGATGTCGTCCAGATAAACCGGATCCGGGATCAGGTCCACCGGCGAGACCGTGTAGAGCACGGCGACCCAGAACAGGGCTTTGTCGCGCAGTGGGATCCCGGCGTCGAGCAGCAGGCGCCGTGCCTTGAAGACCCGTACGAGCAATACGGCCGCATAGAGCGCGAGTCCGCCCGCTACGATCGCGGCCAGCGTGAGCCAGACCTTTCCATCCATTTCCCCCGTATACCCGGATCGAGCGCCCGCAGCCACTTCGGCGCCGCCCTCGGCTTGTCCGCCGTCACAGCCGTCAACGTCGCGGCCACCGCTGACGACGGATCCCCCAAAACCCTGCTCGACGGCTACCACGCCGCCTTGCTCGTCCCGCTCATCGCAGCCGCCCCCGCCGCACTCATCAGCGCGTTCAGCCTCCGCGGTCGCCTCCGTATGCGACGGATGGCGACGCGCCGCGGGCGGCGCCGGGCGCCGCCGAAAACTTCGAGACGGCAGAGGCGGCGCGATGAGCCCGGGGGGCGGAGATGCCGCCATGTGTGCTGAAAGGGCGCTCCTCGGACGCGGAGAGCGAGATCTTCCGGTGCATCAGCGACATCGCATACGTGACGATGATGCCCGTCGACAAGAAGGGCCGCCCCCGGGCGCGCGTACTCCGCCCCATCTGGGAGTCATCGACGGCCGCCCCGTCGGCCGGCTCGCCGCCTACACGACACCGGTGAAGTCGGCGCATCTGGCGGACAATCCGGCGACGTTGCCGGCATTGCGTGCGGTTAAGGGTGCAGGACCCTCTCCTTGGCCTGGCGGAACTCCTCCTCGGAGATGTCGCCGCGGGCCCGGATCTCCGAGAGCTTGGCGAGTTGGTCCACCTCGCTGTCCGGACCGGTGGTGCCGACGGTCTCGCGGATGTAGCGGTCCGTTGCTTCCAACTGGGCCCTGGCGTGTTCCTGCTCACGCCTGCCCATGTCCTTGCCCCGGGCGATGACGTAGACGAAGACGCCCAGGAAGGGCAGGACGATCGTGAAGACCAGCCACCCCGTCTTGGCCCATCCGTTCATGGAGTCGTCGCGGAAGATGTCGACGATGATGCGGAAGAGCAGGAAGATCCACATGACCCAAAGGAAGATCCACATGACCGTCCAGAAGGCTCCGAGGACCGGGTAGTCGTAGGCCAGGTACACGTAGCTGTCCATCGCTTCTCCTGTTTGTTTGCGTCCGTGTTGACGTTCCGGCACATGCGGGGGAACGGCCGGCGGATCCCTGCTGCGCCCGGGCGGGGCCTGCCGCCCCGTCCGGGCCGGTCGTCACCGCTCCTCATCGCCGGGGAGTTCCAGCTCGAAGGCTTCGCCGATGGCGCGGGCGGCGGAAACCACCCGGGCGCTGCCCACCACGGGGGCGATCGCCACAAGCGTTCCCTGGATCTTCTCCAGCGGTACGCCGGCTTCTGCGGCGGTGCCGAGGTTGAGCAGGTACGAGGGAGCCGAGGCGTCCATGGCCACCAGAGCCGCGATGCGTGCCAGCAGATACGTCTGCTGATCCAGGCCGGACCGCTCGAACGTGTCGAGAGTCATCTGCACGAGCGTCTCGAACACGGGCGCGTTCGCTTCGGCGAGGGCGGCGACGCTGGCCGCCCCGGTCTCTTGTGCAGCCATCTCAGGCTCCTCATCTGGTGGTTGGGTGGCGTACGTCCTGAGCGATCTCCGGGCGCGCTCCGCACCGTGGGCGGATGAGCGGCCGGCCGCCTTGGGCGGGTGTCCGGCTGCGCCGGTGCGACGACGTGCGGAACAACAGCGACGCGGGGTGAAGCCCATCGCGGTCGGCCGGCTAGCGCAGGAGAGGCGCATCGCCTTTCGGGGCATGGACGTGAACTCGCGGCATGCGCGCTGCCGGTAGGCGGTCCAAGGGCGTCACTCGGCAGCAGCACCCGATGGAGAGACGGTGTCGCGAAGGGGGATCTTGCGCAGTCAACACGCCAACGCCGACGAGACAAAGGGCCGTTGCAAAGGGAACAGGGGTGGCGCTCGACGCAGCCCGCGCCGCCGGAGCGGTCAGGAGTCGAGGATCTTGCGCTTCTGGTCCTCGAACTCCCGTTCTGTGAGGACGCCCTGGGTCTTGAGCTCGCCCAATTGCTTCAGCTGGTCGATCTTGCTGGTCATGTCGGGTGCCTGTGGAGCCGCGGGCGACTCAGCAGGGTATGCCGCTTGGGGCGCGGGCTCCTGGTATCCCTGTTGGGCGGCCCATCGCCCCTGCTGGCGTCGGGATACGCGGTTCGATACGGCGGTCGCCGTACCGGCGACGACGGCCGTGCGGGCGACTCCTCGGAGCAGACCCGGCATAGTGCTCTCCCTTCTTGCTCCCCTTGTCTTTCAGGAACTCGCTTCGGTCGTCTCGAGCGCGGCCATGACGACCGATGCGGGGATTCTCCCGGAGGCGACCAGTTCGGCACCGCCACGACGCAGGGCTGCGGCGAACGGCGCAGCCCACACGTTCTCGTAGATCAGGACGCCCGCGGAGTTCCCGGGCTCCAAGGCGGAGGCGGCCTCCTCGATGTCGTCCTGGCCCATCAGCCCGGAGGACGCCCCCTCGAAAACGGCCAGGTCGAGCGCACCGTCGCCGGTGAGATCGCTGATTTCCATAACGGCCACGGATCCGTCGGCGTCCTTCCGGATGAAGGCCAGGTCAAGGATGCGGATGAGGCCACGGTCCACCAGGTCGACCAGGAGGGGGAGACCCTCGCCGGTCATTCGGTTGCCGGGAAACTCGACGACCAGATAGTCGATGGGGCCCATCTCGCCGGATGTGTCGACCTCATTGAATGCGTCGCTCACGGCGTCACCTCTGGGATTTTGGCTCTCTGCCCCCATGCAATTGCATCACCGGACCGCGGCGACCGCACCTCGTGGCGGCTCCCCCGTCGGGCCCACCGGGGGCCGCGCGTGCTTCACCGTACGGATCTTCTTGTGTCCATGAGGCGAGGAAGGCGACGAGCAGCTCTCGGCCCCGGAGCGCAGCGACCCGATGGACGGCGGCACCGGTGGGCGCCTTGGAGGGATCGTGTGGGAGACGGACCGCTACGTCGCCACCGTGGGGCCGCCGGCCTCCCATCCGGTTGTGCATTCAAGCGGTCAGCAACCGGGTCACCAACACGGTGCCGGCACAGATCGACGTGGACGCGCTGGTCAAGCAGGACGGCAGGTCGTGTCTGTGGTGATCGCTCCAGTTGACGAGGAGGCATGATGGGTTGACTCGGAAGGAGCAGCCTCGTCAAGTATCGTGGCGGCCGCTTAAACCGATATTTCGAGAGGTCGACGCCATGCTCGCCGCCAGGTTCTTCTTCGACGCAGGATCAGGCGGAGTCCTTTGGACGGTCACGCCCGAGGGCAAGGAGGTGTGGGGGTACCCGGTCGAGCTGGACCGACTACCGATCAGTCACGACCTCCGCGACGGCTTGCGCAGGCTGATAGATCGCTACGATACGTCGTTGAACTGGGACTACCCTCCGGACCCGGGGCCGTGGCGTGAAGCGGAGTGTCAGAACTTCAACGAGGCGGTACGCCAAGCGCTCGGCCGCCTTCGCACAGAGCTCGGCCCGGCGTGGCAGATTTACGACGAGTTCGACGCACTCCACGAAGACCCGGACCTCGACCGCTACCTGTCCGACCCAGCGGGATTCGTTCGCACATAACCTCACACAACGTACGTGCGACGTCCCGCGAGTTCCGCGGGACGTACCCCGGTTCGGGGCGGATCCAGAAACAACCGCAGGTTGAACTACAGCAGACCGGCTTGGCCACGCGCAGTGTGAGGCTCCTGTCGTCAGGACGGCACGGGGTCGTAGGCGCCCGCTGGAGCTCCCAGACGTGATCCGAGACGGAATCGCATCTCGATCGCATCTCGCCCGAGGCTCGACGACCCACCTCCGAGAGGGTCCCGCCTGCAAGGGCACCCAGGGGCTCATGACCGCTCTGCCCTGGCACGGCATCGAGGAGCGCGCCGAGGAAGTGTTCGTCCATGCCGGACCAACGTTCGACGTACTTCACCGTCACAGACGGTGCGTGGCCGGGTGAGTGCCTCGGGCCGCGTGGCCTGGAGAGCCTGGGGGACTCTCAGGCCGCATGGTGGTCAGCGTGCCAGAGGTCCGTGGTCGGTGGTGGAGTGTCGCACGGGCCGTCCGCTATCGGCCGGCGTAGGGGAGAAGGGCCATCTCGCGGGCGTTCTTGATGGCCAGGGCGAGTCGGCGCTGCTGCTGGGCGGTGACGCGGGTGACGCGGCGGCTGCGGATCTTGCCGCGGTCGGAGATGAACTTACGGAGCAAGTCGGTGTCCTTGTAGTCGATGTACGTGATTCCGACCGTGTCCAGCGGGTTGGGGCGGGACTTCATCGGCTTGCCGGGGGCGGGGCGACGGGGCATGGGGGTTCCTCACATGTTCGGGTGTCGGGTCAGTGGATCGGTCGGGCTCAGGAGACGGAGTCGAGCAACGGACCGAAGGCGGCGGGAAGCTGTTTCCACGCCTCGCGCCCGGCCGTGTACTCGGCTTCGGTCAGGAGGCAGGAGTCCAGGAGCTGTTCGATCCCGTCGCGGTCGAGGCCCGGCGAGGTGAAGACCAGGTGTTGGCAGCAGTCGCCGTGCTCCGGGTCCCAGTCGAGGGCGGCCGCGGCCTGACGCATGGCCGGGACCAGGTCCCAGGCGGCGTCGGGGAGCGAGGCCAGCCAGGGGCCGGCGTTCTCGACGCACAGCGCGCCACCGGCCGCGTCCCAGGCGAGGAGGGTGTCGGGGCGGTCGGCGAGCCAGAACCGGCCGCGGCTGCGGGCGGCAGCGCAGGTCAGGTCTTCCAGGGCTTGGTAGAGCCGCTCGGGGTGGAACGGCCGGCGCCGCTGCCAGACGAACGTGGCGACTCCGGCCTCGTCGGCTTCCTGGGGGAGGAGCGCGCAGGCAGGGTGCTGGGCGGCAGCGGCCGACTCCACGTCGAAGCCGGCGAAGGCGAGGCGGGTGAGTTCGCTGGAGCCGGTGGGTACCTGGCGGGCGGTCGGGTGGAGTTGGGTGAGCAGGGCGCGGTCCTCGTCGTCGGTCTCCTCGCTGTCTGCGATCGCGAGGACCGGCGAGTATTCGAACTGTCGGGCCCAGGTGTCGCCGACGGTGCGCTGGTCGCCGGCCGCCGCCGCGAGTCCGGCCTCGGCGAGGTCGTCCCCGTTGGCAAGACAGGGCAGGACGAGCGCGGGATCTACAGCGGTGATCACGTTGGTGAGTTCGAGTACGTCCCCGCCGTGCGCGACGATCACCTCTGCCATCGCCCTCGGCTCGACGGACTCCCAAAGTTCCACCACGGCCAGGCGGGTCAGCCCGCCGGCGGCCAGTCGCTTCAGCTCGGGGACGAGGTCCGCGCGCAGCGCGCAGCAGGCGCAGTCGTTGACCAGAGCAGTCTCGTCGGCGGAGATCGCGCCCCCGGAATCACGGAGCGTTCGAAGTACGGTGCCGCCGGAGGCCGAGGACAGATCGTGGTGCAGGGCGATGCTTCCCGGGACGCTGCGCAGCAAGTGCTCGACGGTCTCCTTGCGCGCGTCGGTGTGCATGCCGGCGACGATCACGACGGGGAGGGTCACTTGCGCCCTCCGTAGCGGCGCTCGAAGCGTTCGACGCGGCCTGCGGTGTCCAGGACACGGGCGGTGCCGGTGTAGAAGGGGTGACTCTGGGAGGAGATCTCGACGTCGATGACGGGGTAGGTGTTGCCGTCCTCCCACTCGACCGTCTTGTCGCTGGTGGCGGTCGAGCGGGTGAGGAAGGCGAAGTCGGCGGCCTTGTCGCGGAAGACGACAGGCGAGTAGGAGGGGTGGATTCCGGGCTTCATGGGGGTTGCTCTTTCCGAAGTCGAGGGGTCAGCGTTCTTCGCGGAAGTCGATGTGCCGGCGGGCGACCGGGTCGTACTTGCGCAGGACCAGGCGGTCGGGGTCGTTACGCCGGTTCTTGCGGGTGACGTAGGTGTAGCCGGTGCCGGCGGTGGAGCGGAGCTTGATGATCGGGCGTACTTCGTTGCGTGCCATGACAGCAGTATACGACAATGGTAATCATTTTCAATAGGGCTCGAGCCGGACGGTGCCGTGGCTGGGGCCACCGTCCGGCCCGGAGTGTCAGGCCGCCTGAGGGGCGGGGGATTCGTGCTCGCAGGCGTCGTCGATTCCGTACGTTTCCCAGTCCGGAAAGTCGTCCACGGGCGGCACGGCTTCGCCCCGGCTGAGCAGGCACGCTTCGAGGGCTGCCCGAAGTGCGTCGGTGCGAAGGCATGTGCCGATGAAGACGAGTTCCTGACCTTGCGTGGTCTCCGGTCCGCGGGCGCCCGAGGGCTCGAAGCGGGCCACCGCGCCGGCCTGGGACCAGAGGCCGGTCACGCCGGGGCGGCTGGCGAGCCAGAAGAAGCCCTTGGAGCGGAGGATCTGCCCGAAGGTGCCGCTGCCAAGGCCCTTGGTGACGAAGGTCCAAAGACGGCCGGGGTGAAACGGCAGGTCCGATCGGAACACGAGAGAGGAGATCCCGTACTCCTCGGTCTCCGGGACGTGGTCGCCGTTCAGCTCCTTGACCCAGCCCGGAGCCTCTGGGCCCGCTCGACATCGAACGGACCCGTGCCCAGCACCTGCTCAAGAGTCACCTGTCCGCGGACGGCGGGAACGATCCGCGCCTCCGGGTTCAGCCGCGAGAGGGTCGCGCGCAGCCGGGCAACCTCCGTCGGCCCGACCAGATCGAGCTTGTTGAGGACGATGACGTCCGCGAACTCGATCTGATCAATGAGGAGATCGCTGACGGTGCGCTCGTCGTCCTCGTACTGGTCGAGCCCGCGAGCGGTGAGATCGTCGCCGCCGGCGAGCTCCGGCAGGAAGTTCGCGGCGTCCACGACGGTGACCATCGTGTCCAGGCGAGCGAGGTCGGCGAGCGTGGCGCCGTCGTCCCGGGGGAACGAGAAGGTCGCCGCCACCGGCATCGGCTCGGAAATCCCGCTGGACTCGATCAGGAGATAGTCGAAACGCCCCTCGCGGGCCAGCCGGTCGACCTCCTCCAGCAGATCGTCGCGCAAGGTGCAACAGATGCACCCATTGGTCATCTCGACCAGCCACTCCTCGGTGCGCGACAGCGCGGCCTCACCGCCGCGCACGAGCGCGGCGTCGATGTTGACCTCGCTCATGTCGTTGACGATGACCGCGACCCGCATTCCTTCGCGGTTGGCGAGCACATGGTTGAGCAAGGTGGTCTTGCCGGCTCCGAGGAATCCGGACAGGACGGTTACCGGGAGCGGGGTGTTCGCGGGGCGGCTCATCGACTCAGCCCTCGGGGCGCAGCAGGCCGCGTTCGTATGCCTTCACCAGTCGCTGCGGTACCTGGTGCACGGAGCCGTCGACCGTGATCGGCACGAGCTGCGCCGTCGTGGCCTTCCATCCGGCCCGGCGGTGGCGGGTATTGCTGCGGGACATCTTCCGCTTGGGGACGGCCATCGGGATCTCCTGAGGTGTCGTGGGCGTTCGACGCGAAGCTACATGAAAATGACCACCATTTTCAATCGCGACGGTCATCACGCGCGACACCCCTCGAACCCCCCGCTGGCACCGCAGTGGCGTCGCGCCCGGTCGCGCTCACAGCCGGATCGGTGGCCCCTGGCCCAAGCTGCTGGAGCACGCCACCGGATTCCGATGGGGTGCTCCAGCAGCGGAGTGTCATACGGGAGGGACTACCAGGAAGACTTCGTCACGCCGGGGAGGAAGCCGGCGTGCGCCTGCTGCCGGGCGCGTACGCGGGAGAGTCCGAACTTGCGCAAGTAGCCGCGGGGGCGGCCGTCGACGCTGTCGCGATTGCGTACGCGGGTGGCGCTGGCGTTACGCGGCTGTCGGCGCAGTTCCGCCAGCGCGCTCTGGCGCTCGTCCTCGGTGGACGAAGTGCGCCGGATGATCTCCTTCAATTCGGCCCGCCGTGCGGCGTACCGCTCAACGACCGCCTTGCGCTTCTCGTTCTGTGCGATCTTGCTCTTCTTCGCCATCAGACCTTCACTCCTCGGGCCCGGATCCGGGCCACGGCGGCCTCGATGCCGATGGCGTCCACCGTCTTGATCGCCTTGGCGCTCAGGGTCAGCCGGACGTTGCGGCCCTCGCTCGGCAGCCAGTAGCGCTTGCTCTGGATGTTCGGGTCGAAGCGGCGTGACGTGCGCCGGTGGGAGTGGGAGATGTTGTTGCCGAAACCGGGCTTGGCGCCGGTCAGTTGGCAGTGGGCGGACATGGGCGACTCCTGCTTCTCTCAGGCCTTATTGGTAATGGAAACCATATCCATATACTACCCGTGGTTCCTGGAGAACTTCCGCCCGACCGCCGCGCCCGGTCCACCTCGCGTGCCCATCTCACAGGTGTGGCCGAAGATGCCTCGAACCGCCGACGGGGTCGTAGCGGCGAAGAGCTCGAAGAGCCCTCGGCGAACCGCCCATGCTCTGCCCACGTTCGCTGGGGCCGCCAATCCGCCATGGGTCTGGGGCTGAAGGAGTACGGAGCGGACGATCGCCGAGGAGCCGCCGTTGCCTAAGGCGTGAACGGCGCCGCCCTCGGCCGCGTCCGAAACCCGATCGAACGCCATGGGCAGAGCGCGCCGAGCCGGTCGTCGCCCAACTCGCCGACAGCGGCGCGACTTGCCCACCACCTGCGGTGACTTGCGGCCTGAACCGGCCCTCCAGGATGGGGGGCGCCTGACGGGCGACGACCAAGGCCAGACGCTCAGCTCAACCGTCGGCTACTGAGTAGCTGACTCCTCGACCACCCACTTCAGGTACCCGTCGGAGCCGCCGGTCACCGGCAGAGTGATCCACGCCGGCACCTCGCACCTGTGCGTTCCCGCTACCCGCGCGGCAAGGGCCGGGCAGTGGGCCGGCAGCGCTGCGGTGGTGGTCGAGGCGAGGTGGTCGTGGCGAGGTGGTCGTGGCGAGGTGAGCGTGGCGGTCGATGAGGACGGTGTCGGTGGGAGCCGGCCGGGCCCGACGGCCGGAAGCACCTCCCCGCCTCCCTCGGCCGGTAGGGCGCGAGCTCCGCCGGCATCGCCCTCGCTCCGGGGCCGGACGATCAGGCGGCGACGGCCGGGCCGGCCGCGTATCGGTCGGGACGGACGCATGCGGCTCATGGCTCGTGGCTCGTGGCCGGACGACGGCACGCAGACGAGCGGGCAGTCGGTCCTCCTGGCCTGACGCCAGCTATATTTCGATCCGAACGTCCGACATGTGGAGAAGGCGTGCACGAGATGGCTGAAGTTGCCGGGGCCGCTGCCCCATCCCACGGCGCCTCCATCCGCGAACCGGTCCCCGGCTGGGTGTATCTGTGGGCCATGGCGATGGCCGCGTGCGGTGTCGTGATTCTGGTCGGCGCCGGATGGCTGGACGCGGCGGCGGTGCAGGCCTGGCGGACCGTCTGTCTCGCCGTCACCGTACAGGCGCTGCCGTTCCTGCTGCTCGGCACGGCGCTGTCCGGTGCCATCAACGCCTTCGTACCCGAGCGCGTGTTCACCCGGATGCTGCCCAAGCGGCCGGTGCTCGCCGTGCCGGTCGCCGGCCTGGCCGGAGTGGTCCTGCCCGGCTGCGAATGTGCGTCGGTCCCGGTCGCCAACAGCCTGATCGGCCGAGGAGTCACCCCGGCCGCGGCCTTCGCCTTCCTGCTGTCCGCCCCCGCCATCAACCCCGTCGTACTGACCGCCACGGCCATCGCCTTCCCCGGCAGTCCCGCCATGGTCCTGGCCCGGCTCCTCGCCTCGCTCGCCACCGCCGCGGTGATGGGCTGGCTCTGGCTCTGGCTGGGCCGCGAGGAGTGGCTGCGTCCCGTAGCGCGGTACACCGGTCATCAGACGGGGCACAGCCGCTTGAGCGAGTTCCGGCGCGGTTTCCAGCACGACTTCCTGCACGCCGGGGGATTCCTGGTCCTCGGAGCGATGGCGGCGGCCACCTTCAACGTGGCGGTCCCGCGCTCGGTCCTCGACGTGGTCTCCGGCTCGCCCTGGCTGTCCGTGCTCTTCCTGGCGGCCCTCGCCATCGTCCTCGCGGTGTGCTCCGAAGCCGACGCCTTCGTGGCGGCCTCACTCACCGGCTTCTCGCCCCTGGCACGGCTGGCGTTCATGGTGGTCGGCCCGATGGTCGACCTGAAACTCATCGCCCTGCAGGCGGGCACGTTCGGCCGGGCCTTCGCGGTCCGCTTCTCCACCGCCACGACAGTCGTGGCGGTTCTGTCCAGCGTCCTGATCGGAGGAGTGCTGCTGTGAAGCGGTCGGCACAGGTGTTCCTGCTCTTCCTCATCGGCTCCGGCCTGCTGCACGTCTCGCTGTTCACCGACCTGTGCCTGAGGTACGTCAAGCCGGGCATGCGGCCCGTGCTGATCGTCTCCGGCGTCGTGCTGCTGGTGCTGGCGGCGGCGGACGTCTGGTCCCACCGCAGACCGAACGCGCGGCGCAGAGTCACAAGGACGCACGAGCACGCGACCCGCAGCGGCGACGAGCCCGACGACACGGTCCAGCCGGCGCACGCACACGGTCACGACCATTCCAGCGCCCCCCGGGTGGCCTGGCTGCTGTTCCTGCCCGCCCTGAGCCTGCTCGTGTACGCCCCGCCTGCCCTCGGCTCGTATACCGCCTCCCGAGACTCCGCCAAGGTCGTCACGGCGCAGCAGAGCTTCGAGGCGCTGCCCGCCACCTCACCGCTGCCGATGACCCTCACCCAGTTCACGCGACGCGTGCAGCAGGACAGCTCCCAGGCCATCAAGGGACGGACGGTCCAGATGAGCGGCCTGGTCACGCTCGATCAGCGACATGACGGCTGGTACCTCACCCGGATCATCATCTCGTGCTGCGCCGCCGACGCACAGTCCGTAAAGGTCCGCGTCCATGGCGCACCCTCCCTACCCGCCGACACCTGGGTCTCGGTTACCGGCACCTGGCACCCCGGCGGCACGCTCGGCACACAGTCCGCCCCGGTCGAACTGGACGCCCGTACGGTCGAGGAGGTCGACCGGCCGGTGAACGGGTACAGCGACAGTCTGCCGCTCGTCCCTTCGCGCCCCTAGGCGTAGGTCACCGCTTCGGCTCAGCGATCCCGGTGTCGGCGAGGCCCTCCAGACCTGTGACCCGACCGCCCAGGAAGACCGCGATGCCGCCGTTTGCGCGCTGCTGGACGCGAGCTACGCCCTGCTGCCGGAGGTGGACCCGGCCCTGTACGCGTCGCGCTTCAAGGCAAACCTGACGCTGCCGCTCATCACCGCCGAACGCGGCGAGGTGATGTGGAACGCGGATGCCCTGCTCGTCCAACCGGTGGGGAACCGCGACGCGCGGCGCTGCTCGTCGAAACCCGCAAAGTCGTGACCGCCGAACGCCTCGACCCTGATCGTGACGCCACGATCCTTCTGACCCTCGCCGGCCACCCCGACGACCGGATCGTCCGGACCGTCACCACCGAAGCCACCCGAGCCTTCGACCTCCTGGAGCGCGCCCCCGTGCACGAAAGGTCCGGAAACGCCGTTGAAGCGCCACCCGGGAGCACCGGACAATTACCACCGCCGCCCGCCACGCGAGCGGTCGGTCGTGAGTGACGTCGGATCAGCCCGCGTCGCCGTACGAGCCCGGGATCAGTGGGGCCATTGGTGTTGCGTATTCATTTCAGCGCGGACGATCTCGCCCGGACACGAGTGGCCACCACGATCGGAGCGGCGGCGGAGACCTATTACAGCCTGGAGATGCTGAGCCGACGCTCCCTCGCGGTGCCCTTCCGGCACTGGCGCGCGAAGGTGACCGGCCGATTACCGCAGGACGCCAAGCCGCTCACCGTACTCATGCCGGATCACGGTCCCGGGCTCGACCTGCTGACCTTGGCCGGAGACTCGCCCGACATCGACCAGGCCGTCGACACCCTGCTGCGGGCTCCGCGCGCACGCGTACGCCGAGAGTTGGCGGCGGTCGCCTTCGACTCCGTCCACTCCTCCTGGGCACGGACCGTCGCCGAGGGGGACGGCGAAGCCCGCCGGCAACTGGCGACAGCCCTCGCGGCTTGCCACCGCGTGACCGTCGGGCCGTACTGGTCGGCCGCCCGGTCGCACCTCGAAGCGGTACGCGCACAGTACGCCCGTACTTTCCTGGAGACCGGCGTGGAGGGTCTGCTTGCCACGTTGTGCCCGCCGCTGGTGCGTTGGAGCCCGCCCGTGCTGGAGGTGCGCTACCCCCGGCCGGTCGATGTCCACCTGGGCGGCAGGGGGATCGTCCTCGCGCCGACGGTCTTCTCCTGGCGCGAGCTCAGCCTCCTGTACGACCCGTACGACGAGGAGTCGGTGCCCCGGCTGACCGTGCCGGCGGTGACCGATACGGCAAACGGCTCCGCCCTGTGGCACGACGGCAACGGCACCGACACCGACGAGGAGTTGGGCGCCCTGCTCGGCCGTACCCGGGCAGCAGCGCTGCGACTTCTCGTGGACGGCTGCGGTACCACCGAACTCGCCGGACGACTCGGCATCACCCCGGCGGCGGCGAGTCAGCACACCAAGGCCCTGCGCGGCGCGGGCCTCATCACCACGAGTCGCAGGGGCGGTTCCGTGCTCCACGTAACGACGGCCCTCGGACGTGAGTTGCTCGGTGGGAGGCCGGAGCACGCGAGAGACGGCGCCCGCTCTTAAGCGGTGGCTTAAGAGCGTGGCCGGCGGAACCCGATCGTCGGCAGGATTCGTGACGGCGCCGGCCTGCAGAGTCCCCACGGCACCACATCCGCACATCACCACATCCGCAACAGAGGTGGGAGCACGCGCATGACAGCTGCAACGAGTTCACGGAGTACGAAGTCCCGCCCGCGCCGTGCAGCGGAGCGAGCCGCAGTCCTCATGGGCGCCGCGGCGATCGCGTTCGCGACGGCTCAGGCACCCGCGTCGGCGAGTACCGCCCAGTGTGCCGACAACCGCCTGTGTGCCTGGTCCGATGCGGACTACGGCGGTATCTTCACCGCCTACACGGCCTCCGCGCCCGCTCTCGGCGGTGACAACGACCGGTTCGACTCCCTGTGGAACCGCAACAGCGTGTCTTGGTACGTCTACGTCGACGCGTACAACCGGGGCGCCAAGTACTGTGTCCGGCCCGGCTACTCGGTGTCGAAGCTGGGTGACTGGTTCGGCCTGCACGACCGGATCTCGGCCGTGCAGAAGCTGGGCGGAGCGTCCTGCGGGACCGCGACTCCGATCGGTTCCTACAAGGGTTCATAGGCGAAGCCGCCCCGCGCTTGGTGTGGCACGCCGTCGCCACCGACGAGGGCGCCCACTCCCTCTGCCTGGCGTTCGGACTGACCACGCGGAGCGGTGCCGACTTCATGGGGCCGGGGTGGTCGACCAGTTCGAGGCGACGTCCGCTACCGCACGGACGTCCCACGCTTCGACACCCGGCCACCTCGGGTGCGTGCGGACTTGCCCAGCTCACCGGCCTGCCCGTCGCTCACGTCAAGGCGGTGCTCCACCGCCCCTCCGGCGCAAGCGAACACCTCGGCACCCCGGCGGGCGCCTTGGTGCCAGGCCCGCGGCAGATGAGGGCAGCGGCTGCGCACCAAGACCGACATCGGGGGTGGTGCGCGCCGTTGATCGTGTAGTCGGTTTCGGCTGCCCGCTGTCGTGGAAGAGGGCGAGTGTCACGGGCTGTGGTCGCGTCCGTCGCGTGGGGCGAATGCGTCGAGGGCGTCGGCGTCGGCGTCGGCGTCGGCGTCGGTCGCGCGAGCGTGCCGAAAGTAGTCGGCCCATTCGGTGATGTCGGGGTAGGACGAGTCCTGGCTGAGCCGGGTGGCTGCGGCCTGGAGGTGCATCGCCACCGAAGCCGAGCTCCGAGTGGTATCACTTCGACGTGGAGGGAATCCCCTTGGGGATCGTTACGTCCGTCCGCGTACCCTCGGGCGCGTGCCCCGCTCTTCGAAGAAGTCCCGCCGGCTCGTCGCGGACGGGCGTACCTACCTGTGGACGGTGCGCCACGGTCACTGCGTGCTGGAGGACGGCGGCTGCCGCACGACTCTCACCCTGATCTCTCACCCGTCGGGCAGCGGCGGTCTGCTGCGCTTGGTCTTCGATGAGGGCCCCGGTCGCTACGTCGCGGGTTTTTCCACGGGGTCGGGAGAGGTGGGGGCCGTCGGCGTCGGCGCCCTGAACCTGCACGAGCCGGGCACCGTACGGTTCCTGCTCGATACGGCGCTGGCACGCGGATGGGAATCGGGGGAGAGGCAGCAAGCGAAGATCGATGGCTGGACCTTCCTGGAGGCGGCGGTCGCCGCTCGGGGCTGACGCCCCGGTCGCGCCGCCAATTTCACCGTTCGGCGAAGGCGGCAGTGCCGGCTGGGGTGGGGAGTAGCCGCTCTTACGGCTTCTCGGTTGCCGAGAGGTGGTTGCGCCATGGGTGTCCGCATGTGTCCTTGCGGTACGTCTCCCTGCCGCCGGCGATGGCGCCGACCAGGCTCGCGTCCGCTTTCCCGCCGGACCGCTTGCGGAACCAAGGCGGGATCCGATGTCGATGTGATCAAAGCGCGGGCCGAGGCTGTGCACGGTTCTCCGGTGGCGCGGTGTTCTGCCTTCCTCCCCACGGCAGGGCGCGGATGTTTGCTCCGTTCGTACCAGGTCCGATGGCAGGTCACCGGCCGGTGAAGGACGGTGGTCACGGCGCCGGCCGTTCGCCGGGGCTTTTTCCGCCTGAAAGGGAGCCGTCATGTCCGATCGTCACACGTTGCTGCGCAGCCTTCATGATGTGGGGCTGGCCGCCTGGTTCGGCGGCTCGCTGATGGGCGCGGTCGGCCTGAACGGCGCCGCCCTCGACGAGGGCGGGACCTGGGCCACCTCGGCGAGGATCGCAAGCGCCGGCTGGGCGAAGTGGACGCCCGTCAACGCCGCGGCGATCGCCGCGCACCTGTTCGGTTCCGGAGGGCTGCTCGCAGCGAACGCGCCGCGCGTCGCCGTCCAGCAGGGCGTCGCCGCCTCCACTCTCGCCAAGACCGCCCTGACCGGCGCCGCCCTCGCGGCCACCGCCTACAGCCGCGTCCTGGGCAAGAAGATCGAACTCGCCGCCTCATCCGATCCGCAGGACGCCGAGAAAGCGGCGAAGCACCCCATCGACACCGACAAGGCACAACGCCACCTTGCATGCCTGCAATGGGCCGTCCCCGCGCTGACCGGCAGCCTCGTCATCCTCAACGCCCTCCACGGCGAACAACAACGCCCCACCGAACAACTCCACGGCATCTGGCAGCGCGCCCGTTCCTTCTCCCCGCACATGCCCACCGTTCCGGACTGGCACCTCACTCACTGAATGCACCCGCGACAGGCTGGTGTGCTCTGACGCGATGAACCGGCCGCTGATGGTCGCCCCGACGCAGCAGGCCTGTCGGCCGGCGGTCGGATCACGGATGCCGGCCTTGGCGCGATGATTTTGGCCGTCGCCGTCCGGTTCTGGACATCTCCGTCGCGGCCGGCGACACGCCTGCGGTCGTGCACCGGGTCGGCGCCCGGGCCCCCAGCGATCCGAGGCGTCCAGCGATCCGAGGCGTCCAGCCGCATCCAGTCGGCGTCCGCGATACGGCGCGGGGCCTGCTGCCGGCCCGTGGTGTCGCCCGCACCGCCGAGCAGCTCCCCGTTCGTGGGGGTCGAGCCGAAATCGTTTGGCGGACCACCGAGCCCACTGCTAAGTTGCCGGAGGCCGTGCAGAGAACGAGGAGGTGGTACCCGTGAACGCAGTATCGACATGGGTGCTCCCCTCCGGGGTCACGGTCGGGCGATAGGTCGTCCGGGAGCGCCGTTTCTGAGCACTCCCGAAAGGCACGACCGTGCACTTCACTTCTGAACGACGTCTCGACGACGGTGTCCTCGAGCGCGAATTCATCCTCGGCGACGTCCCCGGCATCCTTTGGACGCCCGCGTCCGCCTCCGTATCCGCACCGGCGCCGTTGATCCTTCTCGGCCATCCCCCGCTCGGACTGCGCAAGATGTATCCCCGGCTGGCGGGACGGGCCAGGCATTCCGCGGCGGATGGCTTCGCCGCGGCCACCATCGAGCTCCCCGGGAGCGGTGACCGGCCCCGTTGGGCCGCCGCCGAGCAGGCCCGCGCCGACCTGCGCCGGGCCATGGAGGCCGGCGAGCCGGTCGATGACGAGATCATCGATGCCCTCGTCCTCCCGCTCGTCGAAAAGTCGGTTCCGGAATGGCAGGCCGCCTTGGACGCCCTCCTGTCGCTGCCCGAGATCGACGGCCCGGTCGGGTACTCGGGGGGAGTGATCTCCATCGGCATCCGGCTCGCGGTGGTCGAGCCGCGCATCTCGGCCGCCGTTCTGTTCGCCGGGAGTCTCGTGCCCGCCGCCATGTTCGAGGAGGCCCGCCAGGTCACCATTCCGCTGCACGTCTTGCTGCAGTGGGA
This sequence comes from Streptomyces sp. NPDC046557, assembly GCF_040645975.1. Classification (NCBI taxonomy): domain Bacteria; kingdom Bacillati; phylum Actinomycetota; class Actinomycetes; order Kitasatosporales; family Streptomycetaceae; genus Streptomyces; species Streptomyces sp. NPDC046557. Next base: position 53,466 of record NZ_JBEYZH010000022.1, on the reverse strand, counting down.
CGATGAGGGAAACGACCGGCAGGCGGCCCTGGACCTGTTCGACGCCCTCGGCTCCAAGGAGAAGACGCTGCACGCCAACATGGGCGGGCACACCGGCGTCCCGCAGTTCGCGGGGGACGCCGCGGCCCGGTTCTTCGCCCGGCACCTGAAGTAAGGCCGGGGCGTCAGGCCACCAGCAGACGTTAAGCCGACTTGGCCAGGATGCTGCTCGTCAAGGGAGGTCCGACGCTCCTCTGCTGTGCATGCCGCGGGCCCCTGCCAACCGGGCAGGGGCCCGCGCTGCCCGAAGCCATGCACCGTTCGATTTCTGCCGCGCTTCGGGTGCTGCCCGATCTCGAAGTGGCTGGTCAGGGGTGGTGTGACCTCGTTTCGGGGTGCTCGTGCTGGTGATGGGCGGCAGTCTGTGTTGCAGATCGTCCGGCCGGGTGGTTTTGCCGATGAGTTCACCGGCGCGGAGGAGATCTTCCGGGTACCGGCGGAAGGCTCGGCCTTCTACCTCGACCTGCGCATCGGCGACACCGACCTCGGGCTGGTGGCCGAGGCCGACCCGGGGACTGGGGAGGTGTCGCGCATCCTGCTCAGCATCGGTGTCGACGACGTCGACGAGACGCTCGGCCGGGTGACGGCGCTGGGCGGCTCGTCCGTAGCGGCCCCAACGACATGCCGTGGGGACAGCGCGTCGCCCACATCCAGGACCCCGACGGAAACCCGGTGAACCTCACCCAGCCGAGCCCGGCCGGGTGACGCTGTTCCGGGACGTGTGCTGATCGTGGGCCAGCTGCGGGCCTGGAGGAGAACCCGACCCGCTCCGCGGCCTGAAGCCCCCGAGTACCGAACATCACCCACACCTCGCCGGGTGTCTGCCCGGTCATGTTCGACGCGGCCGGCCCAGCCGCCAGACCCGGCGCCGCGAAGCAGGTGGTTCGTGCGGGCTTGACACGCGGGGATGCCGCCGGGGTGTGAAGCGGCGTCTGGTGAGCCGGCGGGCGGCCCCGGACAGGCACTGCCCGCCATGTGCGCTCAGCCGTTGATGCGCGTGTAGGTGAGGAAGATCGCGCCGCTTTTGAGGACGGTGTGGTCGGCGAGTGTCCAGGTGCGCGGGTCGAAGAGGGCCTTACGGGAGAACAGTGGGATCCCGTCGCCGATGGTCAACGGGGCGATCTTGAGGATCAGCGTGTCGATCTCCGCGTAGAGGGAGCCCGCCAGTTCGGCGCCGCCGAGCAGCCAGATGTCCTTGCCGTCCTGCTGCTTGAGCTTCCGCACGGTCGCCACCGGGTCCTCGGCGACCAGCTCGACGGCCGGGTCCGGGCTCTCGGTCAGCGTCCGGGAAAACACCAGGTGGCGCATATGGGGGTAGGCGTCGGGGATTCCGGCCGCGAGACCGATCTCGTAGGTGCGCCTCCCCTCGAGCACCGTGTCGAAGTGCGGGCCCACCGCTGTGACCGACAGTGCCTGGCGGGCCTGGACGGGCAGTGTCTCCGGGTATGTGGTCACGAGGTGTTGGATGTAGTCCTGCGGTATGGGCCAAAAGCCGTTGGGACCTGTGGGGCCCGCGCCGTCCGGGCCCGCGATGAAGCCCTTCCACGCAACGCTACGACGGGAGGGCCAACGGCACTCCTTGGGAGCGGAAGGTGCGGCGGTAAGTGTCCGGAGGGACCCCGACGCTGCGGTGGAAGTGGCGGCGCAGGGTGGTGGCAGTGCCCATACCGGTGGCCACGGCGATGGCGTCCACGGTGGCGTTGGTGGTCTCCAGCAGTTCCTGGGCATGGCGGATGCGCTGGGTGTGGAGCCACTGCAGCGGCGTGGTGCCGGTGAGGTGTTTGAAGTGCCGGCCGAGGTGACGTGAGCTCATGCGGGCCTGGCGGGCCAGGTCCTCCACGGTGAGCGGTTGGTCCAGCCGCTCCAACGCCCAGGGGAAGAGTTCACTCAGGGGGTGGTTGCCCGGGGTGGGGAGGGGGGTGGCTATGAACTGGGCTTGGCCGCCGTCGCGGTGGGGTGGGATGACCAGACGTCGGGCGATCTTGTTGGCGTTGGCCGAGCCGTGGTCGAGGCGGACCAGGTGCAGGCACAGGTCCATGGCGGCGGCCTTGCCCGCGGAGGTGAGGACGTCACCGTTGTCGACGTAGAGGACGTCCGGATCGACGGTGGCCGCCGGGTTGCGACGCGCCAATTCCCGCGTGTGAGACCAGTGTGTGGTGGCGCGCCTGCCGTCGAGCAGTCCTGCCGCGCCCAAGACGAAGGCGCCCGTGCACAGCGAGGCCACGCGGGCACCGGCCGCGTGGGCGGCGCGCACCGCCTCGACCAGTTCGGAGGGTGGTTCGCGATCCGTGTCGGCCCAGCCGGGGACGATCACCGTGTCCGCGTGGGCGAGGTGGTCGAGTCCGTGGTCGGGTTCGAGGCGGAAGCGGTCGACGCGCACCGGGCCGTTTCCGCAGAGGGAGAAGTCGTACCAGGGGTCCACGATGTGGGTCAGGTCGGACCCGAAGATCTCAAGCGCCACGGACAGTTCGTAGTGGAGCATGCCGTCGGTGACGGCCAGCGCGACAGTGGGCATGTCCGAAACTGTACGGGGCAGGTCGTTTCCGACGCTCGTGCGGGTGCTGCCTCGAAGACAGGATGTGGTGTCAGGCCGCAGCGGATCGACATCGCAGCGGGCGTCCGAGTACACGGGGGAGGTCTCATGGGGTCAGGTCAGTTGGCGGCGGTGTTCGGCGCGTACGGTCACACGGGACGGTTCGTGGTCGCAGAGCCGGCCAGGCGTGGGCGTCCCGGTGCCGTCCGGGCGCAACGCGCAGGGTTTGGAGGAACTGGCCGACGAGCACGGGCTGGAGACCCGGGTAGCGTCGGTCGAGGACCCGGTTGCGAGAGCGGTGATCGTCCCGGACATGGCCTTCTTCGGCGGTCTCGGCGACCTGCCGGCCACCGCGGCGATGGGCGACCGGACCGAAGCCGACGAAGCCCACATCGCCTACGCCCTCAGCAGCCGGCACCCCACCGCCGGTACCCGGCTCTCGGGCGCGGTCTCCCGCGAGCGGCGCGGCGACCACCGCCTGCGCTACAGCGGCGGACAGTGGGAGCATCGCAGCGACCAGCCGCCCATTCTGGTGTGGACCTCCCGGATCCGATGGGACCCCGGCAAGTGATCGGTGGAGTGCACGATGGCGGACGTCATCACCGTTCCCCGGCACCTGTCCATCCCCGATGTGACCACCTACATGACCGCCGAGGCGGTCAGTGACGTCGCCGCCCCCACACGCCCGGCCCCGACCGCCGCCGACAGGAGCGGGCGCTCGGACCAGACTTTCCTCGTCGACGCCATCGTGCGCTCCGGCGGAGCCGAACGCCGGGCCGCGGCCGACGGCCAGGACATCTACGCTGTCACCGCGCCCCTTGTCGCCGAGGCCCTCGAACGCGTCCTGACCGGCCGCATCAAGACCGTCGGCGTTGCCTCCGCCGGCGAGATGTTCGACGCCAAGGACTTCCTGCACGCCGTCGCCCCGCACATCGAAGTCGACCTGGACCCGCAGGAGCAGATCGCCTGACCGCATCCATCCGCTCGGCTGTGGCGCGCGCCCTCAGTGAGCCATGACGACATAGGCGTCGGTGTCCGCGGTCGACGCCGTGCCCGCATCCCGGACACGACCGCCAATCCTCTCACCGAGGGAGTATCACCGCGATGACCGCCCAGCCCACGCGTGCCACCATGACCTTCGACGGTCGCGCCCTGTCCTACCTGGACTACGGCGGCAACGGCCGCGCCCTCGTAGCACTGCACGGTCACCTCTCCGAAGGCGCGTCCTTCGCTGCCCTGGCCTCCGCCCTCGGCCCGGAGTGGCGGGTGATCGCCCCCGACCAGCGCGGCCACGGCGACTCCGAACGGGCCCCCGATTACACGCGCACCGGCTACCTCGCCGACCTCCTTGCTCTCCTGGACCACCTCGGCATCGACCGGGCGGTCTTCCTCGGTCACTCCCTCGGAGCGATCAACGCCTACCACCTGGCCGCCGAACGTCCGGAACTGGTCGAGGCCCTGATCAATGTCGACACCGCCGTCGACCTGCCCGACCGCGGAACCAGCCCCCTCGCCTTCGTGCTCGACTTCCCCTACACCGCTGCCACCCGCGAGGAACTGGCCGCCGCCTGCGGACCCCTCGCCGCCGTTCTCGGCCCCTTGCTGCGCCCGCTGCCCGGCGGCGCCGGTTGGCGGCTGCCTTTCCACCCGCAGGACACCGTCGACTCGGAGAACCTTGTCCACGGTGACCACTGGAAGCAGTGGCTTGCCACTGACTGTCCCGCGCTCCTGATCCATGGCCTACGCAGCCAGGTCCTGGCCGCCGACCAGGCCCATGACATGTGCTCCAGGCGCCCCGGTACGGTCTACCGCCCTCTGGACACCGACCACTTCGTCCAACAGGCGGACCCCGAGGGCTTCGCCACAGCGGTCCAGGAGTTCCTCGCGGGTATCTGACCCACCCTTGTGACCGGTCCGCCGGCGCCGGCCGCCGACGGTGCCGGACGAACCGGATGAACCCACCCGGTGCCTGCGTGATCGCCCCCTGCACATCCCGGCCAACCCGCCCCCGCCGGCGCTGATGCTTGCCCTCGGGGCGAGAACCCCTTCGCCCGGGCGAAGAGCGCCGACGAGATCCTCGAACGCCTGGCCTCGTATCCCGATCGAATCACCGGCGCAGGACGCCCGGGAGCCGCCCCGGCCATGACCTCGGAAGTAATGGCCCGGGGGCTGGCACCGGGCGAGGATGGTGCCACCCCCAAGCCGCCTCACGAAAGGACCCCCGTCCGTCATGCCGTACTTCGAGTCCACGACCGATCACACCCGCCTCCACTTCGTCGACTACGGTCCGGTGAGCGGTCCCGTCCTCGTCTTCGTCAACAGCTCCTACTTCAGCACCGAGATGTGGGAGTACCAGATGGTGCCGCTGGCGGCCGAGGGGTTCCGGTGCGTGGGGTTCGACCGGAGGGGACACGGCAGGTCCGAGGACGTCTGGGGCGGCTTCGACCTCGATACTTTGGCCGGGGATCTGGGTGCGTTGCTCGACCACCTGGACCTGCTCGACGTCACGCTGGTCGGGCACTCCCTCGGCACCGCCGAGGTCGTCCGCCACCTGACCGTCGGCGGTGGTGAGCGGGTGGCCCGGGTCGTCCTCGTCAGCGGAGTGGCGCCGGGGCCGGCCCGGTCTTCGGATCACGCCGAGGGACTGGATCCAGAGCTCGTCCGCGCGTTCAACGAGACCTTTCGGCGGGACCGGGCGAAATTCTTCGCCGACGGGGCGGACGTCTTCTTCGCCCGCCACCTTCCGGGCCCCACGGTGTCGGACGCGTACGTGGCGCACATGGTGAACCTCTGCCACGGAGCGACGGCACGGGCCGCGACGGCCCTCAACGACCTTCTGCCCTCACTGAACCTCGTTCCGGAGCTGGCCAAGATCGACTGCCCGGTCCTCGTCGTGCACGGGTCCGCCGACGCTTCCGCCCGGCTCCACCTCACGGGTCGCCGCGCAGCCGCCCTGATCCCGGGCGCGACACTGCACGTATACGAGAACGCGGGCCACGGGCTGTTCGCGACCCACGCGGACCGCCTCAACGAAGACCTGCGCACCTTCGCCCGTACCTGAGTACCCCGTAGTGCTTTGTGCGCGGGGCTGCTGCTGGATGGGCGGCGTACGTCGATACACCCGGTGGCCGAACGGCCGGCCCGAGGCCTGACTGGTGGGCGACCGGCGCGAAGCGATGTCCAGCAGCCCACGTATCGGCTCCGGGAGGCCGGACTCCCGCCGGAGCGGCGTCCCGTACGCCGGCCCTCGACCGCACTCAGCCGGTCAGGGGATTCGGCTCGTGGCCTTCACCGCTGTTCTCGGACTCGGTGCTTCGTGTGCGCTTCTCTTCACCGGCGGGGCGGCCGCTCTCGGATTTCGTGCGGCGCTCCTCCTCCGGGTGCACGTCCTTCTCGCCCGTGACGCGTTCGAGAGGCGATTGCCCTTCTGGGTGCTGTTCCATCGGGTTGTTCATGGGACCGCTCCTCCCTGCCATGACACCCGCTCGTTCTCCGGCGACCGGCGTCTTCCCGCCATGGGTGAGGGAAAACCTCTGGCGGGCCCTGCCGAGCGTGCCGGGTCCGGCGCCCATGGAGGGGGTGCGTGCTCATGTGGGTGGTGGGCCGGTGCGCAGCAGGAGCATGGCGATGTCGTCGGTGTAGTGGGCGGTGGGCCGGGCATGGCGGAGGAGGACATCGATGAGGTCGTCGAGACTGTGCCCGCTGTGCTGCGCGAGGCAGCGGGCAAGGCGGTCGGCGGTCTCGTCGGCATCGGTGCCGGGGACTTCTGTGAGACCGTCGGTATAGAGGGCGAGAGTGGTTCCGGGAGGTAGTGGCTGGACGGTGAGGGGATAGGAGAGGCCGGGATCGATGCCGAGCAGGGGGCCCGGGTCGAGTCGCATGACGCCCGGCGGCATGGCGGGATGGTGCAGGAGCGGTGGCGGGTGGCCTGCACTGGCCAGGACCGCTTCTTGGCGGGCGAGATCGATGTGCGCGTACAGGCAGGACACAAGCAGGTCGGTTTCCAGGTCGGCAAGGACCCTGTTGGTGCGGGCCAGGACCTGGTCGGGCGGCGCGCCGGCAGCGGCGTGGATCGCCGTACGCACCTGGCCCATGAGGGCGGCGGCCGACACGTTGTGGCCCTGGACGTCGCCGATGACGGCCGCGGCGGTCGTGGCGTCGATGCGGATGACGTCGTAGAAGTCGCCTCCGATGTCCATGCCGCGGCTGGCGGGCAGGTACCGCGCGGCGCTTTGCAGGCCCGGCAAGGACGGCAGGCTGCGAGGCAGGAGAGCCTGCTGAAGGCCGCGGGCGAGGTCGCGGGTGGCGTCGTAGAGCCTGGCCCGGTCCAGGGCTTGGGCGATCAATCCGGCCAGTGACGTCAGAACGGCGCGCTCGTCCGCGCCGAAATCGTGAGGCCGGTCGTAGGACAGGATGCAGCAGCCTACGGGCCGGCCGGAGACGACCAGCGGCAAGAACGCCCATGCCTGCTTGCCGCTGATCTGCGAGGCCCTGGGGTAACGGCGAGCCAGCTCATGGGGACTGGCGAAGAACGACGGGACGCCCTCGGCGATTACTCGTCCCGCGGGGGTGAGGTCGGTGTCCAACGGCAGGCCGTCGAGTCGGTCGATGGTCTCCTGGTCGTAACCGTGGTGCCCGGTGATCTTCAGGCGCCCGGCGTCGGCTGCCGACACTACGAGGCCGTCCGCGCCGAAGGCGGGCAGTACCTGGTCGGCGATGAGCTCGACGACATCGCGAACGGCGACCGTTTCGGTCAATGCGGCTGCCAGGTGCACCAACTGATACAGGCGCCCGACCTGGGGCGGACTCGTAGCGGCGGCTCCGGTTGACTGCTGCGAGGCCCGGTCGGGCACGGGCCGGTCGTACTCAGGTGGCGTCGCGCGGGTGATGCGGACGCTGATACCGCCGGCGTCCGGGTACAGCCGGAACTGCAGCCAGGTGTCGGGGGGACGCAGAGCGGTGAAGGCGACCGGGTCACGACTGATGAGGGCGGTGCGGTAGTGGTCCTCGACGAGGGTGTCGTCCAACCAGGGCAGCGACTGCCACGGACGGGTGCCCAGCAGTCGTGCGGCATCGACTCCCAGCAGCGATTCCACCGAAGCGGCCAGGAAGGTGATCCGGCCCTCCAGGTCCAGGCCCAGTGCTCCTTCGGGCAGGCGCTCGACGTAGTCCAAAGCGGCTTGCGGCGACTGCCGCCCGTGCGGGCGGGCGACCGCGCTGACGGGGATGAGTCGAGGATGCTCCGACACGGCAGGCGGTACGGTGGCCTCGTCCAGGACGCGAGCGATGCGCCGGGCCGCGGCGCCGATGTGGCTCCGCTCGCGCGCGGTGGCGTCGGCAGGGTGGCTGGCGGGCCACAGCAGCATCAGCGCGCCCCAGCACCGGCCCCTGCCCTGCAGCGGGGCCGCGGCGGTCGCCAACCGGTAGGGGAGGCTCGCGGCGGCGCGGGGATAGGTGCGGGCCATGTCGTCCTGGGATCCCACCCAGATCAGACGGTCCGCGCGGACCGCGTCGGCGACCGGCACGGGCGCGCCCAGCGCCACTCGCCGCCAGGGCCAGGCCACCTCTACCGGTACGCCGCACACCACCACCAGACCCAGCACCTGCCTGGCCTCGTGCAGCAGGTAGACGCCGCCGGCGGATGCTCCGGTGCGGCGCACGATATCCGCCAGCGCGTCGTCGAGGATCCCGGCCTGGGGCCTGTCACTGCTGCCGGACACCACACATCCCCATCCGAAGGGACGGGCGGCACGGGAGGGGAGTGACCTGGCATGCACGGCACCCGTCCGTCATGTCTCGACAATACGCCGGTACGATGCGTGACCAGAGAGGCGCGGCCGAGCATGAACACGACCGACCCGTCCCCGGGGAACGGGCCTGGAAGCGGCGCCTCACCCACGGTACGAAGCCGGGCGGGGAACGCACCTGGTCCACGGCGGGCCGTGGGTTCGCCGCCCTGGATGAGGACGACGACCCCGTCGAGTTCGCGGGCTTCCAGTCCTGGGACGACCGCGCCTACTGGTGAGCCCGCCGGCCAGCCCAACACGCAAACGATCTCTTGAAGACGGATCCTGGACGCCCCGCCTGCCCCTCGGAGGGATGACGGCGTCGGGCGGGTACAAGCCGGCCACGCTGATCGGGCGGTTCAGAACATCGATGATCTCGGTCGGCTTCATGGTTCGGTTCCGCGTTCTCAGCTCAGTTGCTCGGCCAGTCCGATGATGACGCCCTCCGGGCCGCGGATGTAGCAGAGCAGATAGCTGTCCTCGAATCGGGCGATCTCGCCGACGAGTTCGGCGCCGTGAGGGCGCAGGCGGGCAACGGTGTCCTCGATGTCGTCGACGGCGAACATGACGCGGTGCGTGCCCGGAATGTTGTGCGGCCGGTTGCGCTGTCCGGCGCTGACCACCGCGGGGCTGCGGTACTTCGCCAGCTCGAGCCGGCTGTGACCGTCTGGGGTACGGAGCATCGCGATGTCACAGCGGACGCCGTCGAGTCCGGTGCACTGGTCGGCGAAGAGGCCCTCGACCTCCGCCCTGCCCTCCAGCTCCATACCGAGTTCCACGAAGAACGCGATGGCGGCATCCATGTCCTCGACGACGATGCCGACGTTGTCCATCCGCTGAATCGCCATACTGGTTTCTCCTTCTTCCTCCTGCGGCCGACGGTGGCCGCACTGCCACCCGAAGGCGGCAAGGGTGGCCGGCAGCATGGCTGCTCGCGTGGCGATGACAGCTGTGGGGCGGGGCCGAGTGCGCAGAACTACCTCCCAAGACGAGCCGGTGAGGACGCAGGCGCCGACCTTGCTCAAGGATGGTGCCGCTGTGCGGGTGGAAAGTGGACGGAACGATGAAGTTCACCCGGTTCGCGTATGAGGGGACTGCGGTGCGGCCGGCGCCGTGTGGAGTGACGCGAAGCCGCTCAATGATCTGTACCTGCTTCTCGACCTTGTCTGCCCGGCGGTGAAAGCCCGGGTGGTCCATGATGTGGCCGACCACCCGGAAGGGGCTGCCTCGGTCACCACGAGGGGGACAGCCGGAGTCCCTATGCACGGCCACAGTCTGGAGACCGCAGCCAGGCCAACGCGCGCGGCTGTCCATCCCCGTTGGTCGTGCGGGTCGGATAGCTGAGCCCAGTGAGGACTTTCAACGAGATGATCCCGTGAGGTGACTCGGCCCAGGCGATCCAGCGACTCGCGATGAGTCCCGAGGCGTCCTGCGGTCGTACTGTCGAACCCGTCATCAAGGAGGACTTTTGATGCGCAGCGTGACCTATTCGATGAGTGTCTCACTTGACGGCTACATCGTCGGGCCGGACGGCGGCTTCGAATGGACGCCGCCCGACGAGGAGGTCTTTCGCTTCGCCACGGACGAGGTGCGGGAGGTCGGCGTCCATCTGTTGGGACGACGGCTGTACGAGACGATGCTGTACTGGGAGACCGCCGATCAGAATCCATCGCTCGACTTCTCAACGCTCGAATTCGCCGCGATCTGGAAGCGGCTCCCCAAGGTGGTGTTCTCCACCACGCTGTCGGCGGTCCAGGGCAATGCCCGCCTGGCCTCCGGCGGCCTGGCGGAGGAGATCGAGCGGTGGCGAGCCGAGCCGGGAGAGGGTGACATCGCGATCGGCGGCGCGACTCTCGCCGCCGAGGCGGCCGCGTTGGGCTTGATCGACGAGTACCGGGCCAGGGTCCACCCGGTGCTGGTTGGCGGTGGCATTCCGTTCTTCCCCCAGCACGAGCGCCGGGTGGATCTCGCACTCGTCGAGACCCGCACCTTCGGCTCGAGAGTCGTCTACCTCCGCTACCGCGTGGCGCGCCGGCAGGCTCATCCGCCGAGCGCCTCGCAGTGTCGGTGATCTGTCGACGATGTGTCGGTGGCTGTTGGAACCATGGGTGTCGGGTTGTCCAACAGGGCGGCCGTACCAGCCTCGCCAGCAGGGGAGCCCCCTCGCCATGTGGTCCACGCCTTCCACTCCGCCCTGGGATGTCCAACGGCTGCCGCGTGCCGATGGCAGCGTCTTCCTGGTCACCGGCGGCAACGTCGGCATCGGGTACTTCGTCGCCGAGCAGTTGTCGGCAACCGGGGCTGTCGTGGTACTGGGCAGCCGGAATCCCACGAGGGCCGAGGCTGCGATGGCTTCGATCCGTGCGCGCGTCCCCGGTGCCCGAGTGCGGGCCGTGCAACTGGACCTCGCCGACCTGTCGTCGCTCGAAACGGCGGTGGAAGCACTTGAAGTGGGCCGCCTCGACGCGGTGGTCCACAACGCCGGCGTCGCGCTCGACGACCTGCCGCGAAGGGCGACCGCGGACGGTCACGAGCTCATGTTCGGTACGAACCATCTGGGGCACTTCGCGTTGACCCAGCGGCTCATGCCGCTGCTGTCGGCTGCGCCGACAGCCCGCATTGTGACCATGGGCAGCTTCGCGGCCAAGTCCGAGCGGCTCGATCTGGACGACCTGCAGTCCCGGAAGGGCTACCGGCCGAAGCGCACCTATGGACGCTCCAAGCTGGCACAGATGTACTTCGGCGTGGAACTCGACCGTCGGCTGCGCGTCGCGGGCAGCACGGTGGCCAGCGTAGTGGTCCATCCGGGCGGCGCGCTGGACTCTCTCACCCCGTCACGTCCGCCACTCCATGCGCGAACTCTCGGCGCACGGCTGAGCGCGGCACCCGCGGCCCTCGTCGTCCAAGGCAAGGACGCCGGCGCATGGCCCGCAGTGCGGGCCGTGGTCGACCCGGCCGTGCGGGGAGGCCAACTGTGGGGACCGCGCCTCTTCGGTCTGCGCGGCGAGCCCCGACGCGAAGCGGTGTGGAACCACCTCGCCGACACCTCGATCGCGGCGCGGTTGTGGGCGGCAAGTTGTGATCTGACCGGCCTCGACCTCGATGCCGTTCTTGCATAGCGCCCGCCACAAGCCCGGTTGGCCAACGGCTGTGCTCAACGCGGAAGATCGCAGCGCCAGCGACAGCTCCGACTCGCGCTACCCAGCGCCGGATCGCTCGTCCGTGAGTGCGCGGTGAGGCTCTCCCGTGGCCCCGGCCGGCCCTCTGGTGTCCTGGGGTGCGGATCGGTGGCTACCCCGGTCGTTGGCCGGTGGCTCGCGGCGCCGCATCCGCTCGGCGGGTGCGGCGCCGGAAGGTCCGGCCGTTCGAGGTCAGGAATGCTGGGGGGCCGAAGCGGTGATCACCGAGAACGGTCCGCCCTGCGGGTCGGCGAGGACGGCCATCCGCCCGGCCGCCATGTCGAAGGCCGGGGCGACGACGCTGCCGCCGGCGCGGACGGCCGCGGCCTGGACCTCGTCGACGTCGTCCGCGTGGAAGTACGGCTGCCAGTGCGGGGGGACGCCGGGCGGGAGCTGGGACAGGTCCATGATCCCGCCGACCGCGCGGTCGTCGACCTTGAACTCGATGTACCCCTCGGCGCCGGGCATCTCGGAGCGGGCCGTGGTGACGGGCAGCACGGAGGAGTAGAACGCGGCGGCGGCCGGGAGGTCGGCGGTGGTCAGCTCGTTCCAGATCAGCGCGCCGTGCTCGTTGACGATGCCCGCGCCGTCGAAGGTGCCGGCCTGCCAGAGGCCGACGACGGCGCCCGTCGGGTCGGCGATGACGGCCATGCGGCCGAGGTCCATCACGTCCATCGGGCCCGTCATGACAGTGCCGCCGGCGTCGGTGACGGACTTGAGGGTGCCGTCGATGTCGTCGGTGGACAGGTAGGTGGTCCACATCGTCGGCGGCAGTGGGTCGGGGACGCTGCCATCAGGGTTCATCGCCTTCATGATTCCGGCGACTGGTTTGCCCTTGAGCGTGCAGACGGCGTACCCGCCCTGCTCTGCGGGTCCGACCTCTCCCTGCCAGCCGAAGAGGTCACTGTAGAAGTCGATGGCCGCCTGTTGGTCGGGGACCATCAGGTCGATCCAGCAGGGGGTACCGGGCTTGTAGGGGCCGGTCATGTCGGGCACAGATGCCTCCGGGATGTTGCTCGGGGGGAAGAAGCGGCCGGTTCCTTCCCGGGTTCCGGGCGCTGGAAACGGCCCGCACAGGTGAACGCGCACCCCGCACTGCCGGACGCAACGCCAAGGTCGACAACCGCACAGGCCTGTTCCCGCTGTGGCAGCACCTCGAGTACGTCATGAGTTTTGGACCGGAGCACCGTCTGGTTCGACCTGATCGGCGCCGACCCGACCGTTCCCCGGGCTCCTCCTACTGGTGTCGGACATGTCTTCAGCCGCCGCTCTACGCCGCCAGTTCGGCCGCGACACCGGCCGAATACGCGCGTTGGGCTTCAGGCGACAAGGTGTGATCGAGTGTTGCTTGTTGCTGCGGAGCGGGGACGTCGGTGTGGTGTCCCGTGCGTGTTGGAAGAGCTTGACTTTGCCGTTGCGTCAACTTCTACGGTCGTGTGTGGCCGGACAGTCCGGTCGAGATGGGAGACGGTGATGGCCTGGTCGATCGCGGAGGTGGCCCGGATGTCGGGTGTGACGTCGCGGACGCTGCGCCATTACGACGAGGTGGGCCTGTTGCCTCCGGCATCGGTGGGGAGCAACGGCTACCGCTATTACGAGGAGGGGGAGTTGCTGCGGCTGCAGCAGATCCTCGTGATGCGGGAGCTGGGCCTTGGACTGGTGGAGATCCGTGCGGTGCTGGCCGAGCAGGTCGACCAGGTGGAGGCCCTACGGGCGCACCACCTGCGGCTTGTTGCCGAACGGGACCGCCTGGCCACGCTGGTCCGCACCGTCGCCCGCACCATCGCCGAACTCGAGGAAGCAAGGGTCAAGGACGATATGACGAAGATCAACAGGCCGGAGAACCTGTTCGAGGGGTTCGACGGCACAGGCCAGTCGGATGAGGCGCGCGAGCGGTGGCCACAGGCGTGGGAACAGTCCCGGCAGGTCATCGAGACGCTCACCGCCGAGGACATGGAGCAGTGGCAGCGCGAGGTGACGGCACAGATGATCCGCATCGCGGAGTTCAAGGCGGCCGGCACCCCGGTGGCCGATCCCGCGGTCCAGGCGGAGATCGACGCCCACTACCGGGGTGTCTGCCGGTTCTGGACTCCGAACGCGACCGCTTACAAGGGACTGGGTCAGACGTACGTCGACGATCCGCAATTCCGCCAGAACTTCGACAAGATCGCCGAGGGCCTCGCCACCTACCAGCGCGACGCGATGGCCGTATACGCCGACGCCCGCCTGAGCTGACCCGCAGGCTTCTCCCGGCATGAACTGGCGGAGTTTCTCGGCTGGCGTTCTGCGCGGGTTCTTGGTGTTCTCACGGGTATGGCATGTCTTCGGTGACGACCACGCCCACGTTGCGTTGGCAGCGGGAGGTTGCGGCGGTGCAGGGGACCGCCGCAACCTCTTGCCGTCAGCGACGGATCTTGACCGTGATCCGCGTGCCGCCGCTGCCGGCGATGGCCGCGCCCCCGCTGCTTACACTGCCTGCCTTGGCCACCGCAGCCGTACAGGGGGAAATACATGACCGATCTAGTCGTGGCGCTTATGGCGCCCGGGGGCTTCGTGCTGGGCTGGTGCATCTTCACCCATCGAATCCCTCATCGGCAGCGCCCTGACGACGAGTTCGTCAACGAGGTCTTGCCGAAGCCGTTCAGCTCTTGCGGGCCAACGGTCGCCGGGCGAAGCTCACCCCTGCCAGGCCATGGGCTACGAGGTTGCGAATGTTGCCGTGATCAGTGTCGTTCGGCGTCGCCAGCACGCTGCGATAGTGCTCACCGAATGCCAGCAGCGCCTCTTGGTCGCTCAGCCCTTCCAGCAGGGCCAGTCCCAGCGTCTTGCAGGAACCCTCGTTCTCACCTGCGGCATTCTCCAGTTCCCCGTTGCGGAACGCCTGCGGCTGGTACTCGTAATGCGCGGCGATGAAGGCCAAGGTGTCGGCGAACTCGTGCTCACCTGACGCAAGACTTGCCCGCAGCGAGTTCAGATCAGTCATGTCGGTTCCCCTGGGTTGAACAGACGATCCGATTGCCGTCCGTGACCGGACGACAATACCCCCGTAAGGCCGGCCGGTATGAATTGCGCCACCCGTCGGAACGAGCGGCATCTCTGCCGGTCACCGGTGGCGCCCCAGTCGTGCGGATGACCCGATGCCTCTGCCTGCGATGCGGACGCCGATTCTCGTGCCGTGGAGCGATTTCCGCGGTTCAGGTATGTCGTAGGCCTTGCGGCGTGCACGCTGGGACTTGAAGTGGCGTTCGCGCTGGGGTTCGTGTCTCGTTTGGTGTCCCCCGATCACGGGCTTCGGTGCTTGGCTGTCGTGAGGGTTGGCGGCCGAGAGGTCGACGAGGGAGAGGAAGCCCGTTCGCGTCCGACAGAACAGAACGTGCATCTTGGAGCCCGGCTATCCCCGGTCCACGGGGCGCGGACCTATGTGTTCGCCCCCTTCAGCCGGAACGTGGGGCGAGTCGAGGGCTGCGCGGGAGGGGACGAGCAGGCCGGCGTCTTCGAGGCGGCGCAGCATCGCCTCGTGGAGCCGACCCCGGACTTCGGCTCGCATCCGTACCAGACCTGCCGACGGCCGCACTCAGTGGCCCCCGACGCCGACGGCGGTAGTAGGCCACTGTGACTACCGCGAGAAGCGGCCCCCAGGCCAACAGTGGCACATAGCAAGCGGTCATCAGCCAGTAGTGGCTGCCGCCAGGGGATCCCGCGGCGCCCATGTTGTCCGCATCGTTCCAGCTCGCGACGGACGGGGACGAGGCTGCGAGAGCGGGGCCGGCGGCGACCAGTCCGGCGAGGGCGAAAAAATCTTCGTGCCCCGGCCCGGAGAGACGTCCAAGACCTGCTTGACCAGGCACTCCCGTTCGCCGGCTACCGCACTCGTCATCCCGTGGTGATCGGTCGCCCGGTGGAGCCGTCCGGCACGGTGCGGAGCGGGCCGGGCAACGCGTTCCATCACGGCTTTGGGCGGAGCCTGGATCTCTATGGGCTCGGAGACGACCAGGCGCGAGTCGTGCCCGGCTGCCAAGGCCCACGGCCGCAGCGACGGCAGACGGAACGGCTGGGCGGTCTGTGGCAACTATGAGAGTTGTTATATGTTGGAGGTATGGAAACCAGGACCTACACGACGATCGATCTCCGGAAGGGCATGGGGGAGATCCTCGACCGTACGCGGATCGCCGGCGAGGCCGCGGCCATCACCCGCAAGGGCAAGACCGTCGCCTACCTGGTCCCGGCGGAATGGTTCGAGCAGATGACCGCGCACAGTGATGCCGAGGCCGATACCCGGACGGACGCCGCCTGAGCGGCCCCGGACTTCCAGAGAGCAGCGCGCGATGACCGCAGAGCCCGTCCACTTCCACGACGGGGAACCCGCTCGGATCCCCCAAATGCCCGAGCGCACCCCGCAGGCCCTGCGCCTGGCCATCCAGGAACACGCCCCTCACCTCCTGCCGGACTTCGAGGCGCACTGGCGGCGCGTGATCGCCGACGCGTTCAGCGTCACCCCTGTTCCGGCGTTCATGCGGCTGTGGTGGACGCAGTACGCGATCGCCCGCGACCCCGCTCTCGAGGAACACCTCCGAGATCTTGAGGCCCGCGCCGCGAAGTCCGAGGACCCCCAGGAGTCGGCACGCCTGCTGGAGGAGTACAGCCGTCTGCGGCACGAAGCCGGCGCTGTGGAGCCCGGTCAGTGATTGACGATCCCGCTGGGCCCGCCCTGGCAGATGGACTGGACGAAACAGGCGTGGGAGGACTTCGAGCGCATGCCGTCCGAGGGTCGGCAACTGGTGATGGCGGCCCGCGCGGAACTGATCATCGTCGATGACCCCTACTTCCGCGGTATCGACGCGGACGTGTTCCTCCCGCACTGGATCACGGTCCGACCCCTTGCCTCGACCAGCCCGTGCGGACCGGACATCGCCGACCTCGCCGGCGGCCGCGGCTGGCTCATCTTCACCTTCATCCGCCGCCAAGCCGACCCACAGATCACCGTCACCGAAGCCTTCTGGGCCTGAACGTACGCGTACAGCATTGCGCGGCACTGAACGCCCCATCGGGGCCGCGAGGAGCCGCGGAGAGCCCAGAAGCCCACGGTGAGCCAGCCAGCTGGGACATCAGCCACTACCAGGTCTCCCGCCTCGACTGAGCTGCCAAAGTCACGGCCGAGGCCGAGGCCGGCGAAAAGATCTGACGGATCGACAGGTGGTGCGTACTGTCGGCGCCATCGAGGCCCTTACGGGCCCACGGGATGGCTGGGAGGGGTGGCGGCATGGTTCGTGTGCCGGGGCATCGCCGAACCCTTCGACGCCGAGTTCGGCGTAAGAAGGCGGTCCGCGAGCACGCTCCGGGTGGCCTGCCCGCGGCCCTCAAGTCCGAGGCGGAAGCCCCACCCCTCCTTGCGAAGCGGTTCTTCTTGCGCGGGCCGGCCTGCGCGCTGGGGCCGGCCGGTGCCGGACGGCGGGGTCCGCTCGGGCGACCGCCTCCCGGCGTGCAGGGGACGGCCGTGAAACAGTCTCCGGTGAAGGCGACAACCGGCCGCACACCCCACAGCGCCTGAGGTCGAGGCTCGCGCTTGGGCCTGAGCAGCGCTTTCGAAGAGCCGGCACGGCCCCGTGTTCCGCGAGCGCTTACCTCAGCCAGGGAGTGTTCCATTCGTCGACCGGCTCACCCGTCTTGCGATCATCGTGGGCGGCACGGGCGTCGTGGGGGACCGGGGCGTCGTGGGGGACCGGGCGGCCGGCGGCGAGAACGGTGAGGATGTTCTGCCATGTTCCGTCGATGTTCCACAGGCGCAGTCGTTCGGCGCAGCGGTGCCATGGCCCGTAGCGGGAGGGCAGGTCGTGCCAGCGCCCGCCGGTACTCTGCTGCCACAGCAAGCCGTTGATCATCATCCGGTAGTTCGGTCCTGCGGGTCCGCATCGCGGGAGCAGACGGCGGACAGCGGCCCATTCCCGGTCGTTCAGGTCGGTGTCGTCCATACCGATACCGCGCCCCTTCCTTCATCTCACGGGCTTGGTTCGGCGTCCGAAGCCGTCGCAGAGCCGGCTGTGCTCGGCGGTCGAGCCATGGCACACCTTGGGCGCCCCCCGGTTCGCGGGCACGTGGGTGGGCAAAGCGTGGTCCCCGTCCTGGCCGGCGGGGGCCGACGCTGAGGACCCTGCCTCGGGGCGGGAGTACTGACGCTAACGGTGCGTCGGGATCGTCACTTGGTCGCGGTGCCCCGCCGGGCGGTCGGCGGCCTTCACTCGCACGAGTGGGTCGGCCGAACTGCGTACGAGATCAGACGGCGCGGTCGCTCGTCATTGGACGGGTCACGTTCAGGACTACGGAGAGATGACGGAATAGTCACGTGCCGCCACCTATGTGAGCGGTCTTCGTTGCCTAGGGCATGAAGAGAACCGTTTCGCCTCCGGAGTCGGTCTTCGGCTCGCTCGCCATGGAGTGGGGGCAGGTGTCCGATGTACCGATCTACGACGCGGTGGAGCGGCAGTGGCTCGCCGACGGCCGTGAGGTGCCCCGTCGTCCCGGCTCGTCGCGGAGCGGTGTCCGGCCGGCGGCGGAGGGCGGTGACCTGTTCCTCCGTGCGTGAACGCGATCCTTTTCACAGGGGCTGGTTCAACCGCTCGCGCAGGTGGAGCAACGCGGTGGTGTCCGCAACGGCGGCCAGGTCGGACAACCGAGTGTGGACGCCGGCACGAACTCCTACAGTGACGTCACGGGTGACACGGCGACGCTGGGCTTCGTCGGTACCGACAGTCACGCTGCGCGCCGTGACCGCGCCGAGCCACGCCATGGTGAACATCTCCGTTGACGGTGGCGCCGAGGCGGCGGTCGACGAGTACGGTCGACGAGTACTCGGCGGTTCGCACCGCTGACGTCCCCGTATGGGCCGGCCCCCGACTCGCCTCGGGCGCCCACGCGATCCGCATCCGCGTCACCGGAGCCGCGGGCAGCCGTCCCGCCCGCCGTCAGGGGCGCCGGCGATGCGGTCATTGCGCAGTTCCACTCGTCTTCGGAATGTGGCCAAGTGTGGGTGCTGTGTCCTGGCCTCTGGTCGTGGTCACGGGCCAGAGGGGGCCGGTGGGCGGTGTTCACCGTCCGTCCGGGCCGCCGAGCGGCGCGGTGAACCGCAGCCGCCAGCCTTCCTCCGTCAGCACCACCAGCTGGACCGCAGCCGCACGGGTGCGCAGAGGCAGCAGGCTGCCGACCGCAGCGCGCACTTGGGCGGAGGCTGTCGGATTGTCTGTACCCATGGCGACCGTGAGATGGGCGGCGGGCCGCGCTCCGAAGCGGCCTCCGTACGGGCGCACCCCGGGCCACTGGGTGCGGAACGCATCAACGATCGGTTGGAGTTCCGGAACGGTGACGGCGACGAAGCCGGACGCCGTCACGAGCTCCTCCAAGAGGAGATCAGCTGCCGGAAAACTCGCCGCCAGCGAACGCACGCCCTTCTCGTCTTGACCTGTCAGCGCTGATTCCGGCACGAACGGGTAGAGGAGCGAGACGTGCGCCGGCACACCATGACGCACCAGAGCCGGGTCGATACGCCACGCCGCATCGAGGAGCGGGGTGGCATCGGGCAATACGATGACGACGGCAGTGGTCCCGGGATCTGGCATGCCGTCATCATCGCAGCCCAGGTACGGGACCCGCTTTCACCACAGAGTCCGGGGCATAGCCGAGCGCCTCGGTGTGGCATCAGGGGGATCGGGTGGAGTGTGAGAGCGGTGTTCAGGGCCGAAGCTGTCAGCCTACGAGGGTGAGTGAATCAGGTGAGGAGTCCTCCGCGCTGTCGGACGAACAGGTCGTCGAACGGCTCGTGCCGGTATGGCTGCGGGAGGCGGGGGCGCATGGTTCCCCCACGGCCGACGAAGCCGGGAAGGACTGGGAGCACCGGCGCCTGTCGGCCGAGGCCGCTCGCGAGTTGGCCCATTGGGTGACGGCTCGTGTCACCGATACGGCGTTCAACGAGGAGGAGGGTCCGACTCAGACGGGACCCACCCGCATCAGCGTCTCCGACAAGTCGGCCGTCCACCGCTGGCTCGCCGCCCAAGGGCATCGCCTCTGAATGAGGGTCGCCGCCCGCGAGGCCGTACACCAGGCTCCGTCATGTTCGTTCCCTCTGGCGCGCCCATACGGGCCGGATCGCTCCGGGGATGCCGCGACGCCCGCATGAGGCCGCGATGTGCGGGCAGACGCACCCCACCTTCTGGAAGGAGCAATGATGCTTGGTATCGCAGCCGCGGTCTTGTTCTTCATCAGCTTCCTGATCAACGCGGCGGAGATCTCGACGAACCACGTGTTCTCGTCCGGCAATTTCATGATCCTCGGCTTGATGCTGCTCGCTCTCCACGTGGCCGGCGTAGGCAGCGCTTGGACCACCCGTGGCCGACGCCGCTGAACCTCGGAACGACCATCGAAGTTGGTGACTTGGCTACCCAACCGTGGCGAAGAGCAGGAGACAAGCGGGATCGGTTGTGCCCTCGGCTGCGGCAGCACGGCCGATCAGCGGTGGTTGTGGACGCTGAGGTCGCCGTAGGTCGACACATCGAGGGCACCGGCGGCAGGTACAGGGGGGCGTCCGTGAAAGTGAGGTGCGTGGCGCCGGGATGGTGAGCCGGCAGCTCGTCGCGGTGCTGAGCTTGCGGACCTCGGTGAGGCGGAGTAAGTAACGCGAGTCGGTTTGCGGGCCGATGGCCTGGGTGAGCGCGAGAGCGCCGGCTGGTGAAACGCGGGCTGTGCGCCTCCACGTGGTCCCCTGTGGGCGGATGGGGAAGCGACCGGACGGGCGCCGGCTACGAGGCTTCGTCCAAGGCCAAGGCGGTTCGTGCCAGCCCGCGCAGCCAGGCGTGGGCGTGGTCGGTGTCGTAGCGCTGATGCCACGACAGGTATATCCGGGCCGGCGGGAGTTCGAGCGGGAGGGGGAGTACGACCAGGCCGAGGTCGGCGACCGTGGAGCGAGTGGTGGCTTCGGGGACGCTGACCAGGAGATCGGAACCGCGTGCGAACTCCAGCGCGGCCGCTTCGGTGGGCGCGGTCACCACCACGCGGCGGGTGAGGCCGAGCGGTGCGAGGGCGTCGTCGAGGACATTGCCGAGGTTTCCGCGTCGCGAGACGGTGACGTGCTCGGCGGCGGCGTACCGCTTCGCGGTGACGGTCCTGACGCGGGTGAGAGGGTGCCCCTGCCTCACGACGACGACGAGGCGGGTCTCGCCCACGTTCTCGGTACGGATGTCCGGTGCGTTCGGGGGGTTGGCGTTCGCCTCCAGGTCGACCTCGCCGCGCCGCAACTCGGGGGTGTCGATGTTCGATTCAGCGACGAAGCGCAATCGCACCCCCGGTGCCTGTGCGCGTGCTGCCAGGCTATGGTGGCTTACGTGCCACTCATGGCGTCACCACGGTCTATGACCGGATCGGCGACACCTTTGCCTGGCTCTGCCTGACCGGCGTCGCAACGCTGATCGTCGTGGCCCTTGCCTTCCCAAGGCGCAGGAGGACACGACCGGTTTCCGACGAGTGAGTACGTTCGACGGCGCCCGGAACCCCCCCTGCCCGCGTTGCCCTCCAACCGTCGGGCGCTTGCTGAAGAAGCCCCCGCCCGCTTCCGGGCCGCGCGCTGCCGCGGCCGTCAGCCGGTGGGACGGTTTCAGCCGTGGTGCCGCGCCGCCGCCAGGGCGTCCTTGACCTCTTGCGCCACGCGGGCGGCGTCGTCGGGGTTGTGCACGACGTCCGTGTGGTTCATGTCGATGACGAGGACTTCGCTGGCCGAGTAGTGCTTGTGGACCCAGTCGTCGTAGCCCGACCACAGGGTGCGGTAGTACTCGACGAGGCTCTCGTCCTGCTCGAAGCCGCGGCCCCGCAGCCCGATGCGGTGCAGCACCGTCTCGAAGTCCGCCTTGAGGTAGACCATGAGGTCGGGTGCCTTGCGGTAGGGCAGGCCGTCGATCTCGCGCATCATCTCGTCGAGCAGTCCCTCGTACACCCGCATTTCAAGGGAGCTGATCCGGCCCAGGTCGTGATTGACCTTGGCGAAGTACCAGTCCTCGTAGATGGACCGGTCGAGGACGTTGTCGCCCCGCTTGTACGCCTCCTTGATCGAGGCGAACCGCGTCCGCAAGAAGTAGAGCTGGAGGAGGAAGGGGTAGCGCTTGGCCTGTATCTCCTCGGGGCTCGCCGTGTAGAAGAGCGGAAGGATCGGGTTGTCGTCCACGCTTTCGTAGAAGACCTCGCTGCCCAGCTCCTTGGCCAGCAGCTCGGCGACACTCGTCTTGCCGATTCCGATCATGCCTCCGACGCAGATCACCGGCATACCTCACTTCTCCCTCGGGGTGTTCTTCCTCGCGGGCGGGTGGCCCGGGCGCCCCACACCACTGAGCCGCATGCGGGCGGT
Organism: Streptomyces sp. NPDC046557; assembly: GCF_040645975.1. NCBI lineage: Bacteria > Bacillati > Actinomycetota > Actinomycetes > Kitasatosporales > Streptomycetaceae > Streptomyces > Streptomyces sp. NPDC046557. The sequence goes on along the minus strand of NZ_JBEYZH010000022.1, from coordinate 31,548 downwards.
CACTCGATTCCCCAGGATGCTGATGATCGGGATCATCCGGTCCCCGTCCCGGCCGGGACCGATGCAGGTCGCTGTCTCCGACCGGCCGGACTGACCGCTCAGCAGGTGTCGCGTAAGCGACGAGTCACCGCCCAGCGGTCGCCTTGAAGCATAGATGACGGCTCGCTCCAGGTCGGCCGGCCGTCCTTCGGGCGCCCGCCACACCTGCCCGCGGGCCGTGTCAGGACGGTCTCGGCCGTCGTGAGACAGGGCTCGGTGGACGCGTTCCAGGTTCACTGCTTCCTTGGCCACCATCGCCGGCCTGGGATCCGGCGATCGTCGTACCCAAGCAGAGCGTTTCGGCGAAAGGCTCGTCGGTGGGGCACCATCCGGGAGACGAGTCGGCGCGTCCGGCCTCACCGAGGATCATCAGGCGTGGCCGGGAGGCCTGGCAGGGCCGCAGTGGTGCGGTCAGGTCGTGGCGGTGCCGAACCACACGGGGAGGTGGACGAGGAGGTCCTGCTGGTCGTCGCCCACCCAGGCGACGTGGCCGTCCGGTCGCAGCAGTACCGCGGGCGCGTCGAGTTCTTCGCTGACCTCGACGACGTGGTCGACGCGGTCCGCCCAGCCCGCCACCGAGAGGCGGCCGGTCTGGTCGAGGAGCAGGCCACGGCCCGCGTGCGTCAGGTCGTACAGGCGCCCCCGCTTCAACTGGACGTCCCGCAGTCGGCGGCCGAGGAGGTCGTGGCCCGTGCCGAAGTCGTAGCGGATCGCGATCGCGGTGATCTTCTCGATGAGGTACCGGTTCACCTCCTGGAACTCCACCAGTTCCGCCATCAGCCGGCGCACCGCCTGCGCACCCGGCTCGGACGACATCAGCTGGATCTGCGCGCGGGTGTTGTCCAGCACGTCGGCCGCCACCGGGTGCCGTTCGGCGTGGTAGCTGTCGAGCAGGCCTTCCGGTGCCCAGCCGGAGATCTCCGCGGCCAGCTTCCAGCCCAGGTTGAACGCGTCCTGGATACCGAGGTTGAGGCCTTGGCCGCCGGTCGGCGGGTGGATGTGCGCCGCGTCGCCGGCCAGCAGCACCCGGCGGACCCGGTACTGCTCGGCCTGCCGGGTCGCGTCGCCGAAGCGGGAGAGCCAACGCGGCGAGTGTGCGCCGAAATCGGTGCCGCCGTACGCCCGCAGCTGCTGCTTGAACTCCTCCAGGGTCGGCGCGGCGGCACGGTCCTCCGCCACCCCGTCGGCGGGCACGACGACCCGGTACTCCCCGTCCTCCAGGGGCATGGCACCGAACCGCAGCTGGGTCTTGCGCACTTCGGCCGTCACGGCGGCCAGCGTCTGCGGCTCCACGTCCAGCTTCATCACGCCCAGCAGCGTCTCGACCCGGGACGGCTCGCCGGGGAAGGCGACACCGAGCAGCTTGCGCACGGTACTGCGGCCACCGTCGCAGCCGACGACGTAGCGCGAGCGCAGCCACGTACCGTCGGCCAGTTCGACGCTCACCCCTCGGTCGTCCTGGTCCAGCCCGGTCACCTCGCAGCCGCGCCGGATCTCGGCGCCGGTCTCGACGGCGTGCTCGGTCAGCAGCCGCTCGGTGGTGGTCTGCGGGATGTGCAGGACGTACGAATGCGCCGTATCCATCCGCTCCGGCCAGGACTCGGCGAGTCCGGCGAAGAAACCGCCGACCATGTACTGCTTGCCGAGCGCGAGGAACCGGTCCAGCAGACCGCGCTGTGCCATGACCTCGATGCTGCGCGCGTGCAGGCCCTGGGCGCGGGACTGACGGGTCGGCTCCGTCTCCTTCTCCAGTACGAGCACCCGCACGCCGTGCAGGCGCAGCTCGCAGGCCATCATCAGGCCGGTCGGGCCTCCACCGGCCACGATCACGTCTGCGTCCAGGTCTGAGTTCACGGCCATGTCTGTGTTCGTCATGAGAAACCCCCATTGAGCGTGTTGCAACGCCCGGCTGCTGTGTGCCCGTCGACCGCCCGTACGCCGCCGAATGCGCACGCACTTCGTTAATCCCTGATTTCCGGCGGTTCCCGGATCGTTCGCAGATTCTGCGGCATGACCGGGGCCTTGCCGCAAGGCCCCCTTTGCGCTATATCTTGATAGTGGCAAGGAGTGGGCAAGAACCTCCTTGCCTTTGTCATGTGTGCTGCCGTGTGTGGCAGTGGACCCCGCCGCGAGGGTCGCGCCCAGGCGGGTGATTGCGAGCCCGGTCACCGGTGGGGCCGGTTGGATGGCGTTCCCCGGATTCGCGGCGCAGGTCGACCGGGTCTGGCGCAGATCCCTGTGGCAGCACGAGGATGGGCAGGCTTCTGCATGTCATGGACCGGACGTTCGTGCGTCCTCGCGGTGCACAAGGAGAAGGGCGACGACACGATGAACATATCCGTCTCCATGGGTTTGGGTCGGGCGAGCCTCGCGCTCGGTGCGGCCCTGGCGTCGACCGTGCTCTGCACCACCCTGAGCGCGGCGGCGCCCGGGCCCGGGGGCGTGAGCGGGGCCGCGGGTACGGATTCCGTCGCGCGTGCGGTGGACGAAAGCGCCTGCCCTGTCGTGTACTTCGACCTGGGCGAGACCCTCGTGCACACCGCCGACGACGGCAGCATCGCCTATCAGTACGGAGCGGCCTCTTATCTGCGCGCCCTGCGCGAGCGCCACATCAGAGTCGGCCTGATCACCAACGTTCCGCCCTCCTGGGGGATGACCGATGCCGAGCGTGCAGCCAGGCTGAAGAAGGAAGTCGACTCTGCGTGGAAGGACTCCGCGCCCTTCGCCTGGAAGGACTTCGCCGGCCGGATCCTCACTCCCCGCACCGAGGCGGAGCGCAAACCGGCTCCCGCTCTCTGGCAGCGCGCGAGGGCCGAGTCAGGGCACTGCCGGCTCGTCTTCCAGGCGGAGACGGCCGAAGAGGTCGAGGTCGCCGCCTCGCTGGGCTATGTGCCGTACCAGGTCGGACAGCCACACCGGCCCGCGTTCCTCCCGGTCGGTGTGGTCCAAATCCTTGGCCACCGCTCCTACTGACCGCAGTGACACGACGACGCGGAAAGCGCGGAAAGGGCGGAAAGGGTGGAGAACGTCGTGACGGACACGGTTCTGATTCACATCAGTGAGCGTTTTCAGTGTTGCCTCTCCAGAGTGAGGGCCGCTTTGCGATGACGGTCATGCGGTCGGGGCTGATGCGGGATCTGCGGAAGATCTGCCAGGACTTCAACCGTGCCATGGCGCGCTCGACCGGAGCCCTGACCCGGGCGAGGGCCCGGTTGACCGCGCGCTGGTCGGGGTGAGCTCTCCGCCTGGCGTGTCGGGGTCGCTTGGGAGGTGACCCACCCGGGCGGGGCAGGGATGCTCGGCTCACTCCTGGCTCGCCCGTTGTCCGGTCGGCTCGGCCCGGGGCGCGTCCTGGCCATTCCTCGGCTGGCCTTCGCTCCGACCGGGGGGCCGATCGCCCTGGTCGACCGGGGCCCGGCCCTCTGGGTGGCCGCCGACGGCTGGCTGCTCACCACCTTCGAGGTGGGCGTCGACCATGTCCCCAAGGTCAGTCTGCGCCAGAGCGTCAGCCACGACCAGCTGCTCGGCCGGATGAACGCCACCCTGCGCATGGTCCTTACGGGCTCCCTCAGGCTCCCACGGGCTCCCTGGCAGCCAGAGCGGGCGTGCTCGGCGAACTCGTAGCGACCCGGGCCGCGCTCTGGGCCGGGGCCGCTACCGGCTGCCAGGTGCAGCCGGGATGAGCGACCGCTCCGACTGCCCCGCTGCCCGCCCGAACGCCGGGCGACGGGGACGACGCACATGGCTTGGTATGAGCCTGCCTTGCATCATTCACTACCTCGACACGGCGGAACGACCGGGCTGACGGTGAGGGACGTGCTACCAAGCAGGAAGTGGGCGTTGTGGTCGGATCACGCCGTGACCGCCTGGTGGATGGGAACTTCTGACCGGTGCGAGAGCACCGATGAGCTTTCTCCGCCCGGCCAGTCTTACCACCGTTGTCGACAGCACAGGAGGAGCAAGTGTCAGCTACTGCGGGTTCAGAACTTCAACATCTCAAGTGACGGGATCGGTGCCGGTGAGGAGCAGACGCTCGAGAAGCCGTTCGGGCATGTCGATCCCGCGAGGCTGTTCGCCTGGGCCGGTGCCACGGCGAGCTGGCCCATGCGCACCGCCCCTGGAGGGAGCCGGGGCCTGGACGATTACCTCACGCGCGACTATGCCCACAACATCGGCGCCGAGATCATGGGCCGTAACAAGTTCGGCCCCCAGCGCGGGCCGTGGCACGACCTTGAATGGCAGGGCTGGTGGGGTGACGAGCCCCCGTTCCACACTCCGGTGTTCGTACTGACCCACCACGAGCGTCCTTCGTTCACGCTGTCCGACACCACGTTCCACTTCGTCGACGGCGACCCCGCCACTGTCTTGGAGCAGGCCCGGGCGGCGGCGCAGGGCAAGGACGTACGGCTCGGCGGCGGCGTGACCACCATCAGGGAGTTTCTCGACGCCGACCTCGTCGACACCATGCATGTGGCTGTCTCACCGATGAAGCTCGGCTCCGGACTGCGACTGTGGGAGTCACCCGACGAGCTGCTCGACCGGTTCCACCTGGAGGTCGTGCCCAGCCCGAGCGGGGTGAAGCACCACCTGTTCTGGAGAAAGTAACCGGCCCTCAGCGCCGGCCCCGAGGCTGTTTCGCTTCCCGAGGCCGGCCCTGGGGCGGGCCGTCGAGCCACAGGCCGTCATCCGGCCCTGAAGGCCAACGTGGTCCAGTTGATCAAGGCCGAAGCCGAAGCCGGGAGTGCCCCATGCCCGGGGTCAGCATGTGGTCTCGTCCCCCGTGGCGCGGGGGTCGCCCTCCAGGGCGCGCAGCACGCTCGCTGCGCCGATGAGGGGATGACCCGCGAAGTCGAGCTCTCCGGCGAGGTCGAAGACCCGTGCCCGGTGGGTGCGCGGCCGTGAGGGGTCCGGCGTCAGGAACACCGATTCGAAGTACCGCAGTTCCCGGGTGATGGCCAACATCTGGGCGGCCGTGAGGCCTTCGGCTTCGGGGAAGACGGCAAGACTGTTCCCGTTGTGGGGGCGGGCTGTGAAGACGTCGACGTGGGTGTAGCGCACGAAGGCTCCTTGAGCGGACAGGGGCGGTGGGCCGGGGGAGCGGGGGTTCAGGGTTGTACTGCTGCAGGGGCGTGGCGCCGTCCCTCCGGGTCCGGCGATTCACCTGCCGTGCGCAGCGGCGAGAGGAGGAGGGGAATCACGGCGAGGAGTTCGCCCAGCGCCCCGGCCCACAGGGCGGTCCGGGCCCCGAACTGCTCTCCCAGCAGCCCTCCGAGGAGCGCGCACCGGCATTGACCCCCACACCACGAAGCGGAAGGTGGCGGTCATCCGGCACAGGAGCGGCTCGGGGCACAGCCGCTGGCGGTAGGCGACCGAGGAGACCTTGAAAGTTATGAAGGCGGTCCAACCGAGCCCCTGGCAGACGACGGCGACCGCGAACCGCCAGTCCGCCCGGTAGAAGGGCAGCGCGAGCAACCACAGCAGGGCGCTGACCACCATCAACGCGCACGTGGCGCGCCCTTGGCCGAACGCCGCGACGATCCGCCGGGTGAGCAGGCTGCCGATCAGCCCGCCGACGGCTTCCGAGGTGAACACCGCACCGCACAGCAGCTGTCACTCAGATACTTCCCCGGCCGGGAGCTCAGGGAGTACATCCGTGATCGGTTCCCGCAGCTCAAGAGCGGGCGGGCACGGCTGCTCGGGCGTCGCCCGGCCGTGCGGTGCAGTGCGATTACGTTCCCGGCCGGTGCCCGCAAGGTCCGTCGTGACCCGGCAGCACACGCAAACCGGCGCACCTTTGCTTCGGCGGGAGCCGTAGACATCCCATCGCCTCCTTGGTGGGGATCCGTGTACGGCCGTGCCGGTACCGTGGGGCGGTTCAGGTCGGTGCCCCCGTACGGCGCTGGTGGGGGGGCGACCCTCATTCCGGTCGTCCGGTTCTGGCCGTCGCCGGTCTGAGCGCCGGATCGTGGCCGCCGGCGGGGAGCATGCGAGCGACTCGCGCCCCGAGCCTGCGATCCGAAGGCCGGGCTGTCCCGCGGCATCCTGCCAGGGCGTAGGTGGTGCCACCGCCGCAGACGGTCTCGACCCAGACTGGGAGGGAGTTCCTACATCGTGTGGCAGGTGCCTCCACGGACCATGTCAAGGTGCATGACAATGACCGGGCGGGCTTTCTTGGCGGCGTTGACGAGGGCCGTGTCACTGCCCGAGCGGATCTGCGAGTCGATCAGGGCCAGGGTCTGCTTGTGGGCGGTTTCCTGGTTCTTCAACCACGCCGGGTCGTATCCGGCCGTTCCGGCCTTTTCCGTGACCCCCCTGAGCGCCTGTTGCTGCTCGGTCGTGGGAGCGGCGGGAAGCGTCATCTTCCCTTTGACGGCCAGGGCTTTCAGGTCCTTGTCGAGCTTCTGGTGATCGCTGATCAGCTTCGCGCCCACCTCTTTGACACAGGCGGTCATCGCGCTCTTCTGAGCGTCTTGGCCCGCAGCGATCTCGGCCAGGTTCCCCTGGTGCGCCGACCTCACGAAATTGGCGTCCTGGTCATTCGCGGGAGTGGCGGCCATTGCCGCCGGTGCCCACATCCCGGTCGCCACTGTCGCCGCTGCGGCCACCCCCAGCAGTCGTTTGCGCATGGTGCTCATCTCCTATCGCGAGCCTCGGCTCGGAGAGCCGAGGGTTCCGGCCGCGTCCTCTCCGGCCCCTACCCGCTCGGCATGAGCCAAACATGTGATGTCCGTGCTGGCCATGGCGTCCCACCACTGGGCCCTCTACGCGTCCCGCCGGAACGGAGACGTACCGATCTGGCGTACCAAGGCGGACCTGCCTGGTGCCAGCGCCACGACCGCGGCGGCCGCCTGGTTCCGGCGGATCGGTGCGAGGAGCACGAGACCTGCACACCGACTGGCCGGACGCATGCCTGCGATGAGCCGCCCGTACGCGAAGCGGCGCCGGGTGCGGGGTCCTGCCCGACCGTCCGCACCCGGCTGTGGCGGGCCCTGCGGGCCGGCTGCTCAGGCGGTGGCGGGGCTTGCGTTGTTGGGGGACTTCGGGGATTCAGGGGTCTCGTCGCAGACCGCAGCCGCAGCCGCAGCCGCAGCCGCAGCCGCGGCCTCGGCCTCAGGGCGGGGAATGCGGTGCAGCCCCTTGCGGTCGTAGAGGCGGGTGATGGAGAAGCCGAAGAGCAGTGCGGCGACAAGGGCGACACCCATCGCGCCCCACGCCCGGGTCAGACCCGCGTCGGCCTGGGCTCCGTAGTAGAGCAGGGAGCGCAGACCCTCGGTGATCTGGCGCAGCGGCTCGAACGTGGCGAGGACGCGGAAGAAGCCGGGAAGCGCCTGGACGGGCACGGTGGCTCCGGAGGAGGGGACGGCCATCGCGACGAACACGATGGTGGCCAGCAGCATACCGGGGGTGCCGAAGGCGGCGAACAGGGTCAGGCTGCCGACGCCGACCACCGCGATGGTGGCGACCGAGTAGAGCCACAGCAGGCCGAGGTGGGAGGCATCCATGTCGAGGATGCCGACTGTGGCGACCTCGACCAGGGAGCCCATGACCACGGACAGGCCGAGCATGAGCGCCATGCCGATGGCCAGGGTGCGGACGCGGCTGGTGTGCCGGACGGGTTCGCGCTTGCGGAAAGGGCCGAAATCGGTGTGCAGGTAGCCCAGTGCGGTGTCGACCTGGGAGTTGACCACGTTGGCGCCGAGCATGCCGCAGACGACCAGGACCAGTGCGTAGTAGAAGGCGCTCAGGCCCATGGCGCTTCGGGAGCCGACAGGGTGGCCGTCGGCGACGTTCACGGTCACCGGATCGGCCAGCTTGAGCAGGGCCGCCGTCGGGAGCGGGGTCTTCTGGGCCCCGGCCTGCTTGAGCAGTTCCTGGCCGAGCTGGGCGGATGCTGCGTGGGCGGCCTTCTGGGCGGCCTGGGAGGACATGGAGGAGCCGATGCTGCCGGCGGGCTGGTTGGTCAGCACCGTCAGGGTCGGCGGGGCGGGCCGGCCCTGGGGCGCCGGCTGGGGAGCGGTCAGCCCGGTCACCGTGGCGGAGAAGTCCTTGGGTATGACGAGGGCGCCGAAGACCTTGCCCCGGCCCAACCGCCTCTCGGCCTCCTCACGGCTGACGACCTGCCAGTCGATACTCTTGTCGCCCTCGGCGGCCTTCCGTATCCCCGAGACGACCTGCTCTCCCAGATTGAGGTGGCGGCCGCCCGCGTCGGCGCCGCTGTCGGTGTTCACCAGGGCCACGGGCAGGTCGCGCAGGTTGCCTCTGGGGTTGACGTTGCCACCGACATAGAGCAGGGCGAACAGTATCGAGACCACGGCGGCGATGAGTCCCGTTCCGATCCACAACCGGGGTCGGCGGAGCACGGAGGGGGGCGTGGGATGAGGCATCGATTCTCCGGTGCGGCTGCGTAGCGGTTCCTAAGCTGGATACCTAAGGTATCCAGCTATTGGATAGTGGCAGTATCTTGTTGTGGTGTCCAATCACCGATGACGCACCGGCCGCATGACCAGCAGGGAAGTCGCATGAAGATCTCGGAGCTCAGCCGGCGGACCGGCGTGCCGGTCGCCAGCATCAAGTACTTCCTGCGCCAGGGCCTGTTGCCCGCGGGGCGGGCCACCGCCGCGACCATCGCCGAGTACGGGGATGAGCACGCGCAGCGGCTGCGGCTGATCAAGGCGCTGACCACGCTCGGCGGCCTGTCCATCGCCGCCACCCGTGACGTGCTCGGGGCCGTCGACCAGGCGCACACCACCGAGGGCGCTCTCGGAGCAGTGAGCTACGCCCTGCCGGTGCCGGTGGCGACCCAGCGTGCCGTAGACCACGAGGAGGATGCCGAGGCCGACGCGACCGCCGGGGCCGAGGTTGCGGAGCTGCTCGCGGCGCTGGACTGGCAGGCGCCCCCGACCTCACCGCACGTGAAGGGGCTGACGGCGGCCCTGCGGGAACTGCGGCGGCTGGATGCGCAGTACGTTCCGGGCGAGCTCACCGCCTACGCGAGACTGGCCGAGTCGGTGGCCCGGTTGGACCTGGAACGCGCGGCGGGCCTCGACGACCCGGTGGCTCTGGCCGAGCGGGCGGTCATCGTCTTCGCGATCTGCGCCCCGGTGTTCGAACTGCTGCGTCGTCTGGCCCAGGAGGACCAGGTCCGCCGCCGAGCCGCCGGCGACGCCGCCGGGTCCGTAGCGCCCCGTTAGCGCTCGCACGGAGGGCACGCCGCCCGGCCGTCGTCAGCCGCCTTCCCGGTGGAGGCGGACGGCGATGGCGATACTGAGAAGTTCGTCAGCGGAGCCAGGGCATAACTTCCGCCGGTATTCGGGCTGAGCCGGCAGGCGGGCTACCGACGTTTCGCGCAGTGGAGCCAGGCCCGGCTATGGGGGAGGTTGTAACGTGTCATCCTCGACGAACTCGACGCCCGCTGAGAGGTGGACTGCTCGCGCTGCGCCGCCGTCTGACGGCATGTCATGTCTTGGTGCTTGCTCTCCCATGAGGGCGGCCGAGTCGGCGCCGGACGAACTTCCCCGCGGGGGTCGGCGGCGGGCGTACCCGCTCCAGTCCGCGTTCCGTTGACGCCCCACCGGCTGTAGGAGGACTCTTTCATGACTGACCGGCCCTTGACGCTCATGGCAGTGCACGCCCACCCCGACGACGAGGCCACCGGAACCGGAGGGGTTCTCGCGCGGTACGCGGCGGAGGGCATCCGCACGGTTCTTGTGACGTGTACTGACGGCGGTTGCGGTGACGGACCGGGGGGTGTCAAGCCGGGCGATCCCGGGCACGATCCGGCGACGGTCGCCTTGATGCGCCGTCAAGAACTCGAGGCGAGCTGTGACGTCCTGAAGGTCAGCGATTTGGAGACGCTGGACTATGCCGACTCCGGGATGATGGGCTGGCCGAGCAACAACGCCCCCGGATCCTTCTGGCAGACTCCCGTAGAGGAGGGCGCCGCCCGACTTGCCGAACTCATGCGGCACTACCGGCCCGACGTGGTCGTCACTTACGACGAGAACGGCTTCTACGGCCACCCCGACCATATTCAGGCCCACCGCATCACGATGGCGGCGCTGGAGATGACCGCCCTGACACCGAAGGTGTACTGGACGACGGTGCCCCGCTCGGGAATGCAGCGGTTCGGGGAGATCATGCGCGAGTTCCATCACGACATGCCGGAGTCGGATCCCGCCGAGGCCGCCGCGATGGCCGAGATCGGCCTCCCCGACGATGAGATCAGCACGTGGGTGGACACCACCGCGTTCAGCGGTCAGAAGTTCGATGCGCTGGCCGCACACGCCAGTCAGGGCGAGAACATCTTCTTCCTCAAGATGGGCAAGGAGAGGTTCGGCAAGTTGATGGGCATGGAGACCTTCGTCCGTGTCAAGGACGCCACCGGCGCGGCCGTACCCGAGAACGATCTCTTCGCCGGACTGCGCTGATCCGCCCGTCCGAACCGACGGCTCGCGGCCGCAGGGCGCGCCGAGGAGCGGGCCGACCGCCGACGTCGAGAGCAGTCGGGCCGCTCGCCGATCCGGCCACCACGCTGACCGACCACCGCCGCGCGATGTTTGTCCGGACGCCTGCATGCCCGGCTCGGGCGCCGACGCCGAGGAACCGAGGCCACGGCCGCCTGGCCGGCACGCGGGTGCGCCGGATGCCGGTCGGCGTCAGTCGGGGTGCGGAGGCCGGCGCGGATCGGACGCGCAGCGGACACAGGTGGTCGCCGCCGGACGGACCTCCAGGCGTTCGGGCGGAATCGTCCCACCGCAGCCTTCACACCGTCCGTACCGTCCCTGTTCGAGCCGTTCCAGCGCCCGGTCCAGTTCTTCCAGGTGTTCGCGTGCCCGCGCCAGCAAGGTGGCCACGTGGGCCCGCTCGAAGGCGGTGCTGCCTCCCTCGGGGTCGTGCTCGTCGTCGACCGCGACCAGGGCGTTCGCCGCGACGATCCCGTCGAAGTCGCGGCTCAGCGCGGCCGCCCGCGCGAGGGTGTCGGCGCGGTCGGCTGAGAGGCGTTCGCGGGCGGTCGCGAAGGTGGACGGGTCGTGCTCGTCATCATCTGCCTGAGTCATGTTCGGGACAGTGCCTTCACGAGGTCGTCGCGGGTCATGTGCGAGCGGCCGGGGACGTTGGCGGCCGCGGCCTTCTTGTAGAGGTCTGCCTTGGGCAAGCCACTCAGATCCTCCTTCGGGGCGGATCGGATCCGCTTCTTCGCCGCCGGCTTCTTGCCGGCCGCGGTCCTTTCGGAGACCGTGGCCTTCCCGCCTGCGGTCTTCGGACTTCCGGCACGCTCCACACTGGCCCGCAGGGCCTCCATGAGGTCGACCACCCCGGTCGGCTCCGCGGCGGGTTCGGCCTTCTCCACGGTCCCGCCGGCCTTCTTGGCCTCGATGAGGGCCGTGACCTTCTCCCGGAACGTGTCGTGGAACTCTTCGGGTTCCCAGTCCATGCTCACGGCCCGGATGAGTTGCTCGGCCATCTTCAGTTCCTTGTCGGAAGCCTTCGCCTTGTCGAAGAAGATCGGATCGACCTCCGTCAGGTCGACGAACCCGGCGATGTCCAGCGACTGGGAGAGGCCCGGTGCGATGTCGTCGAGTTCTTTCGACTCGACCAGGACGTACTCATCACCGGTGTCGTAGCCCTTGACGATGTCCGTCAGCTCGACTTCGTCACCGGTGCGCTCGTTCACCCGCCGGTTGCGGATCCGGTCGGACGTGCCGCGCTGGAGCTGATGGAAGCGGATGGTGTGGCTGTCGGTGGCCGTGTAGAGGCCCACCGGCAGGCTGACCAGCCCGAACGACAGATTCCCGGCCCACACCGGACGCGCCATAACCGCCACCTCCTCCAGTCATCCCTCTTCCGGCTCACGGCGCCTACCCGGCCTGGCCTGTGCCACCCGACCTCGCTTCCATGCCGGTCGTCCGAACAGGTCACTGAACGAGCGCCGACTTCCTTCTAGAATCGAACTGACGGCCCCGCTTGCCCACCATGTCACCAATGTCGTCGTCCGCGAGGGTGGACCGGAGCCCGTGCATGGGCGAAGGGCATCGCCTTGAACCAGGACGGGTCTCCGGGAACACGGGATCACGAAGGTGCGGATCCTCGCCGACGGACGCTACGCGCTCTCCGCCGCCTCCAGGACGGCGGATACGGGTGGCTGCGGAGGGACGGAGTCCGGGCGGAACTCGACGGGATGGCGTCGGCCGCCGCCGAGGCGGACATCGTTCCCGGCTCCGGCGGACACCCCTTCCGGGAGCGGCTGCTCCGGCGCTGGTCGGAGCGAGCTGGCGAAGAGAGGAAGCGGGCTCAAGGAGCAGGGCGGTGCTGCGCGGAAGTGAATGGGTGACCATACGTTTCCTCTCGATCATCTGATCGTTGCGCAACCGTGGTAATCCATCCTGGCCGGCCATCGCTGGAGACAGCGCCCTCGCGGCTCATCAGCAGACGGATCGCTCTCGGCTCCGTGCTGGGGCTCGCGCCGACCGTATGGGCACCGGCGGCACGGGCCTCCGAACGGGTCCGCTCGGTAGCGGGGATCATCGACTGCGAGGGGTGGGGGGCGCGGCCGCCTGCCGAGGACGTGGTCGTACTGGCTTCGCCGCCGCGCCGGATCGTGGTCCACCACACGGCGACCAGGAATCTGGAGGACTTCTCCCTCGGCCGGGCCCTCGCTCTCGCCCGGGCGGTCCAGAACCTCCACATGGACACCCGCGGATGGATCGACACTGGGCAGCACTTCACCGTCAGCCGGGGAGCGTACGTCACCGAGGGGCGTCACCGCAGTCTCGCCGAGCTGAACGAGGGCCTGCGGCAGGTGCGTTCAGCTCATTGTGTCGGGCAGAACGACGTGGCGGTGGGTATCGAGACCGAGGGCACCTACACGGGCGTCGAGCCGCCTCCGCAGCAGTTCGAAGCCCTGGCGGAGCTATGTGCGTACGTCTGCGGGCGGTACGGGCTGGATCCCGCCGAGATCCGGGGGCATCGGGACTTCAACGACACCGCCTGCCCCGGCGACCGGCTGTACGCGCTGCTTCCCCGTCTGCGTGACGAGGTCGCGGCCCGGCTGCGCTGACGGCTTTCGCGAGACCGCAAGACCGAGAGGGCGGGGCTTTCGCGCTGAGGCGCGGTAGACGGCCGTGGCCGCGTGGCGGCCCGCCTCTGTGCCGGCGAGCAGGGCGGAGTGGCCCCGTGTCGCGGGGGCGCTTACCTAGGCGCGCGCTTCGCTTGCGTCGCCCTCGCTCGGGGCCGGAGCATCAGGCGGCGAAGGCAGACCCGGCCGCGTGTCGATCGGGACCGACGCAGGCGGCTCGTAGCGTCTGGCCGGACGATGGATCGCGGGAAGCGGGCAGCAGTCCTCCTGGCCTGAGGGCGGCTCTATTCGATCGAACGTCCGACATGCTGTACCTGGCGGACGACCCCGTCCAACCGGCTGGAACGGTAGGACCCGGGGCTCTCGGCTGGATAGACGTCCTGGGCGCCCTGGCGGCGGCCGCGCGTTGACGAGCCGAGGTCTGGCGGCTCGGTCACCATGCCCCTCGCCTGAAACACTGGAGGTATGACAGAAGGGCCCGGATCGTTGAAGATCGGGCCCTTCCGGGTGGTAGCGGGGACAGGATTTGAACCTGCGACCTCTGGGTTATGAGCCCAGCGAGCTACCGAGCTGCTCCACCCCGCGTCGGTGAACCCCACTCTTTGGCTGCGTCCCTCTCCCTGCTGACGTTCCAGCTGACCGGGTGCGGCGCCTCCAGCGCGGTCGAGCGCTGCATCCCGCCCGAAGCCACAGCTGCGGGCGGCAGCGAACTCGCCGGCGTCTACCGAGGAAAACACGACGCGGAGGGTGTCAGCCTCACACTCTCGCTCACCCCCGGCCAGAACGGCGGCACTCTGACGGCGGAGAATTGGCCGACCGGCAACTATTACCGTGCGGAACTGGGTGCCACCTTCAAGGGCTCGGGCACCTGGGAAATCGACACCCCCTCGAACCCCAATGACCATCCCCTGGTCCACCTCTACTTCACCCAGCCGCACGACTGGATGTCCGGTGACACGATCGACCGCCTGTCCGTCGCCATGGACTCCACCATGACGGTCCTCTACGAGAATTCCGACCTGGACACGTGCCCAGACTTCCGCCTCGACCTCACCAAGACGAACTGACACCTGAAAAGGACGTCCACCGGTGATCACCGAGTGACCTGTCACGTCGTCTGGCTGTTTCGACGCTGACTCGGAAAGGGTCTCATGGGCATTTCGCCCATGGGGCTGGGCTTTCGACCTAGTACTCCAGCCGTACATCGTGATCTTCGTGAGTGCCTCGCCCTGCTGACCCGGGACTGACGCCTCTGAGGGCCGTCGGCCTGGCAGGGGCTAAGCTGCCCCGATGACCGTGGCCTTCTCCGACGCCTTCCTGCACGCCGCCGAGTACCACGCGGCCTGGGGCGTACAACAGCTGGAAATGATCGACCAGGCCTTCCCGGCTGGGCCGTGGACGGCAGATCTGGACCAATGCCGCTATGAGTCCGGCGGCCGAAGCCTTCGGGTGGGACTCCTGGGCAGCTACGACCTGGCCGAGCAGACCTGGCTGTGGGGCTGGGCTAACCCGGGGCTGCGCGGCAGTGAAGTGGCCGCCGCCGCCGCGCGCATCCCCGAGTTCGGCCGCCGTCACGGCATCGTGGAGCTGCAGCAGGAGGGCGTGGCGCTAGCCCGTTTCGCCGATCCGCGCCGCGCCGCTGAGGCGCTCGCCTTCCTCGGCATGGCAGTGCTCGGCGCACCCGGCTACATCGGCCAGGAGGCCGGTCCGGAGACCCGGGTCTACTTCGTGCCGCAAGACCCGCAACTCCACTCCGCGCGGCTGGACCCGGTCGCCATGCCGCGCCATCTGCTCACTGGCGCACAGCTTTTCGCACGCTCGCCGCGGCTGGTGGTCAACGGGTGGTTCGCCCTGCACGGCGTCCCGGTGCAGGAGGCCGCCGACCAGATCACCGCGCCTCTGCCCAGCGGGGGCGCCACGGTGGTCTCCTTCGACTCCGCCGGCCGCATCTCGGGCATCAACGCCGGACCGGTTTCTGCCTAGTACTCCACCGTAGATCAGATCTTGATCTTCACGGCTGGGCGGCGGCTTGCCTGCGGTAATGGCACTGGCGTGCGCGGGTTTGGTGCTGGCGTCGCCAGTGTGACCAGTGCAGGCGGTGTGCGAGGTCGTGGCTTGGGCTTATCAGTGCTGCGAACAGGGGCTGGATCTCGTTGCCGGTCAAGGGGATCAAGCCGTCTGGGGTGGATCGGTCGCGGCGTTCGGTGGCTGCGGTGACGGCGAGGAAGGCGTGGGCGAGCATTGCGAGGGTGACCCAGCGGTGCCAGCAGGTCCAGCGGCGGACTTGGTGCTAGCCACGCCGGTCAGGCCTTTGCTGGCCTGGAACGTCTCCTCAACCGTCCATCGCCGTCCGGCGACCCGCACCAGTTCCGACATCGGCACCGGGCGGGGTGAGAAGCAGCGATAGAAGGCGAGTTCGCCGGTGCGTCGGTTGTGGCGGACCAGCAGGCACCACTGTCCGAGGCGACCCGCCGGGCCGTGAACCTCGACCTGTGCCCAGTCGTAGTACCGCCGGCCCTTCGCGCCCGACCCGGCCGACAGCCGTTGCCAGGCCCGCTTCGGGATCCGCGCGGCCAGGGTCTTCGCCTGGAACTTCCCGGCGTGGGTGAATGGGACAGCGCGAAAGCGGGCGGGGCCGCCCAACGGCAAGCCTGGATGCGACTCAACCAACTGCCGGGCGGCCCAGGGGGCGGCGGACGGGACGACCTCGTCGTGCACCAGGACGACCTGGGCGATGTCGGCCATGAGGCGTTCATGCTGCACAGTCAGTTACAGAAGGAGGCTGACATCGCTGGCGTCGGGGCCAACAAGGAAGGGGTCGGCTCCACGATGCAGGCAGCAGCGGCCTTGAAGGGCAGCAGCCTTGCCCTGGGCGGTGAGCTGGAGACGACGGTGTCCGTTTGGACCTCTCAGGTCAAGAGCGTCCTTCAGGCATGTGCACACATATCGAACCACCTGGACTACTCGAAGAAGGCACATGCAGAGGACGACGCCGCGATCGCGGCGTCCCTCCGCAACGGGACGGGTCGGCAGTGCCCGTTTCCCGCCTCACCGAGTACTTCAAGTAGGGGAGGAACGCATCGTGGACTACACCGAGCTCATGGAAGGGGACCTCGGCAAACTGGGCACGGCGGTCACAGACTGGAAGCGCGTGGCCCCGCGGCCTCGTCGGCGACCGCCCGTTCGCGGTGCGTCAGCAAGGGCAAGTTCGGCTCAGGGAAGAGCACCCACCGATTCCGCCGGATGCCCGGCCTGCTGCAGTTGCGCTCCCGCTGCGCGGACGGGACGGACCAGCCCGAACGCTGCATGCGCGGAGCGCGACCGTTGCGGATCCAACTACGCACCTTCACCGATATCTTGGCCGACGCGACGTCGAACTGGCCCGCGAGCGATCTCCCACTTCGACCAGCTTCGCTGAGCGTCGACGGCACGGCCGGCGACCCGCTCGTCACGGACGGCCTGACCGCTACTGCCGAGTCGACCTCGGCCGCTTGATCGTTGACATGGAGTGCACTCCAAGTCCTAGCGTCGTGGGCAGACGGTTTCCAGCTCGGGAGGCACAATGATCGACGTACGCATCCGACACTTGGGCAAACTCGCGGTCTCGGCACAAGGCTTGGGCTGCATGGGGATGAGCCACGGCTACGGCGACTCGGACGATACGCAGTCGATCGCGACCCTCAACCGCGCCCTCGACCTCGGGGTGATGCTCCTGGACACCGCCGACTTCTACGGCGCCGGGCACAACGAGGAACTGGTCGGGCGGGCCATCGCCGGGCGGCGCGACGAGGCGGTGGTCGCCACGAAGTTCGGCTTCGCCAACCGCCTGGGCGAGCCCACCGTGATCCGCGGTGACGCCGCCTACGTGCGCCAGGCGTGCGAGGCCTCGCTGCGCCGGCTCGGGGTCGACCACATCGACCTCTACTACCAGCACCGGGTCGATCCGCAGGTGCCGATCGAGGAGACCGTGGGAGCTATGGCCGAGCTGGTAGAGGCCGGCAAGGTCCGCCACCTCGGGCTGTCGGAGGCCGGCGCGAAAACGATCCGCCGGGCGCACGCCGTGTACCCGATCACGGCACTGCAGAGCGAGTGGTCCCTGTGGACCCGCGACCTGGAGGCGGAGGTCGCCCCGATCTGTCGTGAGCTCGGCATCGGCCTGGTCCCGTTCTCCCCGCTCGGGCGGGGCTTCCTGACCGGCCGTTACAACTCTGTCGAGGAGCTGGGGGAGACCGACGTTCGGCGCACGCAGCCACGGTTCGCCGACGGCAACCTCGACCGGAACCTGGCGATTGTCGCGCGGCTCGAGGAACTGGCCGCTGCCAAGGGCATCACCGCCGGCCAGCTCGTCCTGGCCTGGGTGCAGCACCGGGGCGAGGACGTCGTGCCGATCCCGGGCACCCGGCGCCGGCAGTACCTGGAGGAAAACCTCGCGGCCCTGTCCGTCGAGCTGACGCCGGAGGACCTCGCCGCGATCGAGGCCGCGGCTCCACGCGAACAGATCGCGGGCGCCCGCTACGACGCGACGAGCCTGAGCTTCGTCAACCACTGACGGAGTGCTTGGTACGTGCGTCCGGATGTGAACTGATCCGGACGTGTCCCGCCGACTACTGACGTCACGGGCGGTGGTGGAGGGCGTCGACCCGGAGCAGGCGCGTGCGGCGCTGCCGGGCCCTGCCGGTGCGGGGTGGGCGGCGGACCGTCGACATCGATGTCCGCTTCGGCGGCCGCTCCTTCGGCAAGGCGATCCGCACCTGATCAACCGGCACGCGCACCCTAAGGCCAAGCCCGAGACCCTAGTCGCGGCCCCGCCGGCGCAGACCGGGATCGACTACCTGCGTCTGATCGACACCGAGCGCACCAAAGAGCTCGGGCAGCGGATCAACTACGAGGTCTTCCTGCCGACCCGGGCCCAACCGGTCGAGGCCGTCTACCTGAGCGAGGAAAAGCCGTGACCAACGGCAACCCGGTCCAGGACCGGCTGGATGAACTCGACGACACGCCAGTCACGCGGACTCTTGGGCGCCTGGCTCTGGGGCCCTCTGGAAATCGACGAAGAAGGTCCCGGTGTTGCCGGGCACGACACGGCAACTGAAGTGGCACCCCAGCAACGAACCGACCTCGGTCTTGAGGTTCTGCGCGAGAACGGCGGCCGAGCTCACGTATTTCTTCGTCGGGTCGTCGACGACATGGGCGTCGACGAGCGCTCCACGGATCCCGGTCACGATGTATTCGACTCGTCGACCGCCGCTGAGGTCGGGCTCTTCGCGCCGTAGGCGGCGGGGGTATGGACCAGGCGGGTGTAAGCCTCGGCCAGGGACTGGGTGACGGCGCCCACCTCGTACGGTTTGCCGTCGACGGCGCGGACCGGCTGCACTTCGTAGGCGGTCCCTGTGAGGAAGACCTCGTCCGCGTGGGCGAGTTCCGCCGGGTCGATGTGCCGCTCGTGCACCGCGATGCCGAGCTCAGCCGCCAGGGCGATGACGGTCTGCCTCGTGATGCCGCTGAGGAAGACGTCCGCCAGGGGGGTGTGCAGTGCCCCGTCGATGACCAGGAAGAGATTGGCTCCGGTGGCTTCGGCCAGATGACCGCGGAAGTCCAGGAGCAGGGCGTCGTCGTATCCGTCCGCCGCTGCGGCATCCCGGGCGAGGGTGCAGATGTTGTACAAAGAGGACGCCTTGGCGTGCACGGGCGCCGTGTCGGGGGAGGGCCGGCGCCAGCGGGACGTCGCGAGGGTGATTCCTTGGTTGCGGGCCGCGGCGGAGAAGACGTGTGGCCATTCCCAGGCGGCGATGGCGACATGTACGGAGGTGCCCGCGCCGGACACGCCGAGCTGTTCGCTGCCGCGCCAGGCGACCGGTCGAACGTAGCCGTCACGGATCCGCAGCCTGCTGACGAGTTCCCGGGTGGCACCGTCCAGTTCCGCGACGTCGAAGGGGATGCGGAAGCCAAGCTCGCGGGCCGAGGAGTGCAGGCGCCGGGAGTGCGCGGTGAGCTCGAAGACGCGGCCGTCGTAGACGCGTTCGCCCTCGAAGACGCCGCCGCCGTAGTGCAGGCCGTGCGAGAGGACGTGGAGGCGGGCCTCCCGCCAGGGCACGAACACGCCGTCGAGCCAGATGTCGCCGTCTCGGTCGTCGAAGGGTAGAGAGGTCATCGCGTGCCCTCCTCGGGCGCGTACTCGATACGGACGGAGCTCGCCAGGTGGCGGTGGAACTCTTCAGCCTCGGCGGTGGAGGCGTGGTGGGAGAGGACGAACGCCGGGTAGCCGGTGAAATCCGGGTAGGGCCGTACCACGTCACCGGGGTGGAGCATCTGTACCACGTGGTCGACCCGGGAATCTTCGCGCAGCGCGTCCAGGCCATGGATGGCGGTGATGCGCCCGTGCCCGCCGCAGGGGACGATGTAGTTGGCCGCGGCCCCGGTGCCCACCACGTCTTCGTCCGAGGCGAAGGAGTGCGGAGGCAGGCCCACGGCGATGCGCAGCGCGTCGGCGGCGAGGTCTATGCCCGTCACGTGCCAGGCAATGTGGTGCGAGACGCCTGAGCCACCGACCCTGGCGCCCAGTTCAAGCAGGCAGGGGGCGCCGGCCCGCAGCCGCAGTTCGGTGTGCGTGGGGCCGTCCGTGATGCCCAGGGCCGCATGTGCGGCGGTCACCTCTCGGCGGATCGCCTCCTCCAGGGGTACGGGGAGTGACGCCGGCGCGCGGTAGACCGTCTCCTCGAAGTACGGACCCTGCGGTTGCCCCTTGTAGCCGATGGTGAGGACTTTCACCTCGCCGCGGTGGGCGAGGGACTCGACGGCGAACTCCGGCCCGTCGAGGTACTCCTCCACGACCAGGCCCGGGCTCCGCCGGAGCAGGTCACCGCAGACTTGCTGGACTTCGGCGACGACGGATTCCAGTTCCTCGGGCGTGTCAGCCTTCGTGACGCCGAGGCTGGAGAAGCCGTGGGCGGGTTTGACCACGACGGGGAACGTCAGATGTGAGACGTCCGCGTCGATGCCGGGGCCGTCGAGCCGGACGAAGCGGGGAACGTTCAGCCCCGCGTCCCTCAGGCGCTCTCGCATGACCCGCTTGTCCTGCGCGGCAAGTGCCGCTCGCAGGGGGATGCCGGGCAGGCCGAGCAGTTCGGCGGCTTCCGCCACGAATGGCACGGCCGGATCGTAGAGCGTGGTAATGCCGTCGAAGGGCGTGCGACGGTGGCGTCGGCGTAGTGCGGCCAGGGCTCCCGGCCGGTCGCTCTCCACGTCCAAGGGGAGGACCTCGACCACGGCGGGCGGCAACTGGCCTCCAGGAATTCGCTCCCCGCCCCGGGGGACCAGGATGATGCGGATGCCGGCCCGCCGGGCGCTCTCGAAAATCCAGGGCAGGGTCACCCGCTGCTGGATCAGGACGACGGTCGGTTCAGTGGTGCTCACGGGTTCCCCGTTCGTGTCGGACGGTGTCGCGTTCATCCGGGCCGTCGGCGACGGGTGCCCCGCTACCCGGCGATTTTTCGTGGGCGGCGGGCCGGCCGCCGCCCACGGTGAGCCACACCCCGGCGGCGCACAGGCAGATCAGGGCGACGGCGAGCGGCCCAGGGGGCGGGGCCCAGCCGAGCGTCCATTCGCCCAGCCGGACCAGGAAGGGGACGACCAAGGCGAGGGCGGAAGTGAACAGCGGCCCCTTGCGCAGGATGAGTTCGTGGGAGATCAGGAAGACCGGCGCGGTCAGCACCGCGCCCAGCAGGGCGACCCCGCCCCAGTCGGCGAGGGAGAGGCCGCCCAGCGGGACGAAGAGGGCGGCCGCCAGACCGAGCAGGACCGTGCCCGCGCCGGTGACGGCCGGCAGCACTGCCAGGGGGGAGACGTCGGCCATGTGCTGCCGGTAGACGTATCCGTAGAGGGCGTACGCGACCGTCCCGGCGATGGCGAACAGGGCACCGGTCAGCAGCGCGCCCCCGTTGGCCAGGTGGGCCGCCGCCGTACCGTCGGCCCCCGCATAGCCGAGGGCCGCCGCCACGGCGAGGACGGTGCCCAGGGCCTTGCGGCGGGTGGACCGCTCCCTGTAGGCGGCGATGCCGATCAGGAAGGTGACACAGGGAAGCAGCGAAACGATCAGTCCGACCCGGGAGGCGCCGATGCGGCTGATGCCGAGCAGCGTTCCCGTGTAGTAGACGAAGAAGCCCAGGAACGCCAGGACGATCACCGCACGGGGGCGGCGCGTACCGGTGCGCACGTCCGGCCAGGTGCGCGGCCGAAGCACCGCGAGGACGGTCAGGGTCACGAACCCGGCCGCCGTGCGGCCGGCGGCCACCGCCAGCGGGGGCACGTCGCCGACCAGACGCCCGGACAGCAACCAGCCGGCGGCGAGCAGCAGCACCATCAGAGTCGACAGGAGCGGGACCACAGCCCGGCCGCCCGGCCGCCCCGGACCGATGCCCGCGTTCACCATTCCGCCTGTGCGAACCGCAGGGCCGGCAACCGGTCCAAGCCGCGCTTGGCACGGAGCAGGGTGCGCTGGTCCTCGGTGAAGCGGTAGCGTTGCCCGTCCTCGCCGGGGGGCAGGTACGTGCGGACCAGGGCCCGGGCTGCGGTGCGGTACTCGTCGTCGGTGGTGACCTCCGCCTCCAACTTCTCCAAGGTGGCGACGTACTCCCGCAGCGCGCCGAGGGCCCTGCCCGGGTCGAAGCGCAGTAGGCCGCCGTCGGCCGGGGAGCCGGTCAGCGCGCCGTGTTCGCGCAGCCAGCTGTAGAGGAGGACACCGGTACCCGAATCGAAGTTCCGGGTCGCGTCATCCGCCTGCGGGTAGCGGAACACCCGTTCCAGCAGGATCATGTCGATCTGCTGCGGGGCGAAGGGGATGTCGCCCTCGGCACAGGCGAGCACGGTTTTGGCGTCGACCTTGGTCTCTTCCAGCAGTCCGACGAACCAGTTCATCTTGAGGGTGATGTGCTGGTCGAACGGCCACAGCCCCTGGTAGTGCAGTGAGTCGTGGAGATAGCCCCAGATGGCGCGGGCCTGGTAGCAGACGTCCGGGGCCAGGGCGGCGGAGGCGCGCGGCAGGGTGTCCGGGGTCAGTACGGAGGCGGCGCCGGCCAGTGCGTACGTTTCGTGGATCTTGCGCATCTTGTTGTAGAAGAACATGGCGTACGGCTGCTCGCTGATCTTGTCGTGAGCGGCCACGTTCTCAGGGAAGAAGACCAGGCAGTTCCCCTGGGCGAAGCCGTCGCTGCCGGTTACGAGGATCAGGGACTGGCAGTTGTTCTTGGGGTGCGGGTGACTGAGCGCGAGTTCGGGCAGCGCGTCGGGCTCCTTGCGCAGGGCGAAGAAGCATTCCAACCGTCTGCCGACCGGTGGGGAGCTGTTGGTGCTTCGCAGCGGGGCGAGGAAGAAGACCGTGGAGCCGTCCGAGGGCGGTCGCAGGGCGTCTCGTGAGCGGGCGAAGTGCGGAGGCGAGTCGAGACCGGCCGCCAGCCAGTCGTCGACGTCTTGGGTGAGTGCGTCGGCTTGGTAGGCCAGTCCGTGTTGCCGGTACCAGGCGCACGCCACGTGGCGGACGGCCCTGAGCAGTGTGTCGTCGGCCGGCGTCGGCGCCGGTACCGTGCCGTTGTCCGCTTGGCGTGCGCGGAAGCGGTTGACCAAAGGGACGAGGGTGCGTTCCAGCTCCGCGGCGTCGGCCAAGACCGCGGGGGCGATGGGGGCCCGGGCGGTCACAACGCCGCCTCGAGAAGCCGCGCGTCGACGGACTGCGCCGGGTCGATTGCCTCGGCGGCGCATACCTGGTGGACGGTGAAGACCATGGGAACAGGGCCGAAGTCTTGCACGACGCGCAGTTGCCGGGCCCGGGCGGCGACGATGGTGGTGATGCAGCCGTCCACCAGCCCGGAGGCGCAGTCGATGGCCGCCTGGGAATTGCTCAGGACCTCCACCACGTCGGCTCCCTGCGGTATGAGCCTGGTGGGCGCGGGGTGTGAGGCGACGGTGCGGGGACGTGGCGTCCCGGTGGTGGCGAGGACCATGTTGTGCGTCGGCATGACGAAGCTGTCGATCATGCGCAGCCGGTGCAGGTTGCCGAAGACCAAGGTGTGCAGGGCGGGGTAGACGGCGCAGGCGGTCAGGGCGTGCTGCCCGTCGGACGGCACGGCGTCGAGCGCGGATTCGAGCGAGGAGTGGAGATCGACCGTACCGTCGATGCCCCTGCGGCGCAGCCACTCATGGGACGCCGCTTCGAGATTCGTGCCGTGAGGCCCGAGTGTGTGCAGGTGGCGGACGTGATCAGGCCCGATGGTGTGCCTCATGGGTTCCCCCTTGTTGACGCGTTGCGGTACGACGGCCTGTGGCCACCGTCGCTCGTGGTCGGTCGGATACTGCGTGCGGAACTTCGACGGATCGGAAGAGGTGGCCGGCCCGGACGGCGACG
The DNA here is from genome assembly GCF_040645975.1 of Streptomyces sp. NPDC046557. Lineage (NCBI taxonomy): Bacteria > Bacillati > Actinomycetota > Actinomycetes > Kitasatosporales > Streptomycetaceae > Streptomyces > Streptomyces sp. NPDC046557. The sequence continues at coordinate 8,038 of NZ_JBEYZH010000022.1, read as the reverse complement.
TCAGAGGGTCGCCCGGATGCGGGCGAACGCCTCGCGCAGCACCTCCGGGTGGGCGGCTGCGTTGATCCGGAAACAGTGGGCGTAGTCCGCTCCGCCGAAAGCCGGGCCGGGGAGCAGGTGCACGTCGCTCGTGGCCAACGCCCCCGCCAGTCGCCGTGCGTCGTCGCCGTGAGGAAACTCCGCCCACACCAGGTAGGTGCTGTCGGGAACGACGCTCTCCACGGCCAACGGCAGTGTGGCGAGCTCGTCACGTACCTGCTGCACACGCTCGGCCAGCACGTCGCGCAAGACGCGCAGCCATTGCGTGCCCTGGTCGTAGCAGGCGACGGTGGCGATGGCGCCGAGGCTTCCCGGGCGGCCGATCAGGCTCTGTGGCATCGCGGTCAGCGAGTGCGCCGAGCGGTCGGAGGCGTAGATCGTCGCGCTCTTCAGACCGGCGATGTTGAACGCCTTGGAGGCGGACGTGAACCCATAGCACCAAGCCATGTGTACGGCGGGATCGGCAAACGCCGACCGGGGCTGCCCAGTCAGGCCCAGAGGAAGGTGCACCTCGTTCGCAAGGAGCAACAGGTCGTGCTCCAGGGTGAGGGCCACCGCCCGGGCCTGCTCCTCGGCGGTCCAGGCGCGCCCCACCGGGTTGTGGGGCTGGCACAGGATCCAACCCCGGGCGCCCGCCCGCGCCGCCTCGGCGAGGGCGGCCCAGTCGTGCCGGTAGCCACGTGTGTCGCGCAGCAGCGGTACGGGCAGCGGGGTGTGTCCCGCTTCCTCGATCACGGTGAACAGGTCGCCGTAGACGGGGGTCTCGACGATCACCGGGCTGCCCGGCGGCAGGTCCAGGCGCAGGACGGCGCGCAGGCCGGTCAGGACGTCCGTCGTGCAGCGCGAGGCGGCGACGGTGGCGCCGTGGTGTGCGGCGAGGTACCTCCCGCACGCCTCCTGCTGCTCTTGGCCGAGCCCGTAGCTGAGTTCGCCGAGGTGTACGGCCCGCTCCAGGGCGTCGCGCAGGAAGGCGGGCGCGTACAGGTCCATCTCGGCGACGCCCAGGCATATCCTGTCCGGTCCTCCGTCGCCGGCCTGCCACTTGAAGGTGCGGCGGCGGCGCAGGAGGTCCAGGTCGTCGATGAAGGCCGGTTTGTCCGGCGCGGTGGCGTCAGATGTGCGTGTCACGGTCGAGTTCGACGTAGAGGCGGGTGCCGTTCCGGCCCTTGGTGCGGCGACGGACCGTGACCGTTCCCCGGATCTCCTTGGGGTGGTTCACGTGGGTGCCGCCGCAGGGGATCTCCAGAGCTCCCGAGCGCCAGACGAAGACGTCGTGGGTGCCGGGCAGGGCGGTGACGGTCGCCTCCGGGGACGAGGCGAGTAGTTCGGTGACGTGGGCCTGGATGACGGCCACGGCTTCACTCGGGATGGCGGAGCCGAAGTCGAAGCGAGCCGAGCTGTCGCTGATGTGGCAGCCGCGGGTGGAGCGGGTCTGGCCGTTGGCCTGGAGGTATTCGCCGGTGGCGTGGAAGAGAAAGTGTGCCAAGGTGTGCATCTGCATGTTGCGGAAGCGGCGGTCCCAGTCGATCTCCATGGTGACCTGCTGGCCCGGGGTGAGGGTGCAGGGTTCGGCGAAGCGGTGGCAGAAGACCGATTCGACGGTGGCGACCTCGCCGTTGGGGAGCTGGAAGGGCCGGCCGCCGGCCTTCTGCACGTCGACGACGCGCGCGCCATCGATCGTTCCCTGGTCGGCCACCTGCCCGCCGGATTCCGCGTAGAAGATCGACCGGTCGAAGACGGCGTAGTGGTCACGGACCGAGATCACGGTGGCGGTCGCCGTCGTTCCGTAAGGGTCATCGTGGTAGAGCTGTTCGGTGGGAGGGCAGGAGCTCCACAGGGCGGCTTCCATCATGGCTTTTCTCCCCGGTTCAGAAGTGTGGTGCCGTAAAGTTCGCCGCGGTCTGCGAAGAACGTGAGGATTTCCGCGTCGGTGTCGGGGCCCAGGTCGGCGGCCAGTTGGCGGGCGCCCATGTAGCACACGCCGGAGGATCCGCCGACGCTGATGCCGCGGGAGACCAGCTCTCTGACCGCGGTGCATGCCTGGATGTCCGACACCTGGTAGACGCCCGTCACCCGAGAGCGGGCGGCTTCGATGACGGCGGGCACACGGTTCTGGTTGCCCGTGCCTCGCAGGATGCTCGGTGCAGGCTCACCGCCGAAGGTGACCGATCCCAGCCGGTCGGCCACGTAGGACGGGATGCCCTTGGCCTCCAGCATGGCCGACAGCGCGGCGAAGTGACCGCCGCTGCCCACACAGAAGATACCGGCGACGATGCGGGAGAAATCCAGGGTGCTCATCAGGTGCGGCACCAGCCAGCGGGCGTACACCTCGGGATTGAGCGGGCTGTCGTTCTGGTTGGTCCAGTAGTAGTCCGGATGCTCCTGCAGGAGGGCGCGCAGGAGGTCCTCCCGGGCCTGTTGGGCGCCGAGAACCGGGTGCGGCCTTTCGGCGATGTGGAGGGTGGCCCCCGCCAGCTCTATCTTGATCCGAGTGACCTCCGGTATGCCGGGATCGGACACCAGGTGAACGGGGTGCCCCATCATCCGGCCGGCGACGGCCAGGCCGAGTCCGAGAGAGCCGGAGGTGGACTCGATCACCGGCTGTCCCGCACGGAGGAGTCCCTTCTCACGGGCGAGGAGCAGCAGCCCCAGCCCGAGGATGGACTTGAAGCTGGTCTCGGTGGCGGGACTGCCGTGAATGGCGCGCAGCCGCAGCCGGCCCCCGACCAGGGTGCCGCAGTCGAGGGTCGTCAGCCGGCTGAACTCCTCGATGACCTCGTAAGGGTCCTGTAGCTCGAGACGGTTCACTTGCGCCCTTCCAAGAGGTACTTGGCCCAGAAGATGGAAACGAGGAGGATGGCGATCCCCGCCATCTGCACCACACTCAGGCGTTGGTCGAAAAGGACGAATCCGTAGACGGCGGCGGCCACGGGCTGCAGGAGGACGAACAATGCTGCGAGTTGGAGCGGCAGGAACTTCACCGCGTGCGCCATGAGCGTCTGGCCGAGCACCTGCGAGGTGACCGCCAGACCGATGAGAAGAAGCCAGCCACGGGCGCTGGTGGGCCAGATCGTCTCGCCCATCACGGCGGCCACCGTGAAGCAGACGAGGGCGCAGACCAGACTCAGGCTGGCCATGATGCGGGTGGCCTCGTGGCGCTCGCGCAGCCCCTTGGCGACCACCAGGAACAGGGCGTAGAACACCGCGGTGATCAGGGCCAGGATGTCGCCGCGCAGGTGTTCCGCGTCCAGGCCGGTGCCGAGAATGACCAAGACGTAGAGGCCACCGAGCGCCAGGAGCGCGGGAAAGGCCAGCTTGGGGGTCACCTTGTCCCCGAAGAGGAAGAAGCACAGGGGGGCGATGATGAAGGGAACGAGGTTGGCCAGGAGGTTGGCCTCGGCGAGCGAGGTGTAGAGGAAGGAGACGTTCCACAGGCACAGGTCGCCGGCGAGGAACAGACCTCCCAGGGCGATGAGCCACCGGTCGCGCCTGCTGATACGGACGGCTTTGCGTTCGGCCGGGGCGGCCTCACGCGCGGCGGAGCGGCGCGTGGTCGCCAGCGAGAGACCGAGCAGCATGGGAGCGGCGAACAGCGAGCGGTAGGCGCCTGACGCCACCGGGCCGACCTCGCTGACGCGGACGAAGACGCCGCCGAGGGCCAGGCAGCACACGGCGGCCAAGACCATGATTTGGTATCGACCCCGTCCGTGGGCGGCGGACGCGGTGGTGGGGCCGTCCGTCTCCTGCGGTGCGGCCGCGGAGGCGCTGTCCGGGTTCGGTGACGCTGTCACACGGCTCATGGGTGCTTCGCTTCCTTCAAGGTGAACGTGCTGCTGGTGTAGCCAAGTGCGTCCAGGGCCATGCGGCACTCCTTCACCCGGGCAGCGTGGTCGGACTGGTGCCGGGAAAAGATGAGGCCGGCCAGTGTGCCGCTGTGCGCGACGCAGATGCCCAGGGCGCCGAAGTCGTCGCGCAGCGTGCGGAGGTCCTCCAGGGACTTCTTGGGCAGGCGGTCATCGTGCAACTCGGCGCTCTGGGTGGCGATGCGGGCCGCGGCTTCCCCGTCGCCGGCGAGCAGCGCGGCGTCGAGTTCACGGAACAACTGCTCATAGACCGTCGCCTTGCCCGGGTCCTCGGCACGCTCCCGGTGAAACTCCTCGGTACGCACGTAACCGCCCTCGTCCACGCCGACGATGGTCCACCGCAGGTCGGTGCGGTACGTGGAGAGGAGGGTCTGGGAACGCTGAGCACAGGCCGCGATGCCCGGGTACAGCAGGTAATCACCGTACTCAAGGCGGCGGGCCACGGAGAGCGCCAGAGCGTGCGCCATGGGTTCGGGGGCCTCGGGGAACGCCTCCGATACGCACAAAAGAGCGGTTGCCAATATGTCGGCAGTGGAGCTCGCGTGTCCTTTCGCCACGGGGATGTTCGACTGGATCTCGATGAGCGCACCGCGGGTGGAGCGCTGTAGATCGGCGCTCAGCATGTCGTAGGCATGCAGGGCTTTGACGCGATCGGTGGGAGTGACGGCGAGCGCGGCCGTCGAGGGAATTCCTTCGCGCTTCAATCGTGCCTGGCAGTGGAGTTCTTCCACCGGCGCAGTAAACAGAAAATGGTCGAAACCGCTCGGCCCGAGGGTATACCCTTGGAGAATTTCACCAAAGGCGCCGTGGATTGAGCGAGCGTTGGGGTTGGACATGAGGGTAGTTGTACCTGCCCGAAGATCATCATGACAACCCAAGCATTCCTTTCCTATTGCATAAACAAAACTTTGAGGGCAGGAAATGTCCGAAGTTGCGGCGTTGTTTTGTCCTGTAATGATGCCCTACGTGCAGTCTGTGCTGCCCATCCGGCGGTAACCAGTCCGGACAGGAAATGCGGCGATCGCTGTGAAAGGTTGTCGGCGGAGTCTTGACTCCGTAGGTTGAGCGCATGATCGAGGCTCGTCATCTCCGCGTTCTTCGCACCGTCGTGCAGACCGGCTCCTTCACCGCCGCAGCACACGCGTTGGGCTGTACGCAGCCCGCCGTCAGCCAGCAGATAAAGGCGCTTGAGAATTACGTGCAGACCCCTCTGCTCGTCCGTACGGGAGGAAGGGCGGTGCGGCCCACAGAGGCCGGAGAAATACTCGTCCGGCATGCGACGAAAATATTCACCGGACTGGCTGCGGCGGAGGAAGAGATGGCGAATCTGGCCGGGCGCTACGCCTGGCGCGTGCGGCTGGTGTCGTTCCTGAGCGGCACGTCACAACTCCTGCCGGCGGCGCTGTCCGCTCTACGCGCCAAACGCCCGAACATAAATGTGTCCTTCACCGAGGCCGCCCCGACCCGAGCCGTCGAAATGCTGCGTGACGGCGATTGTGAAATCGCCTTGGCGTTTCATTACCCCGGAACGCCCGACTTCGGGAAGCAGGCCGTCCCCGCGTGGGAGGGCCTGGTCGTCCACCCTCTCCTGACCGACCGCTTGGTGCTTGTCACCCCCTCGGACCACCATCTCGCCAATCGGGAACGCATCGGTCTGTCCGAGCTGTCTGGGGAGCCCTGGGTCGCGGGCTGCCCGAGCTGCCGCCGCCATCTGGTGGACCTGTGCGAAGCTGAGGGATTCTCCCCGCGGATCGATCTCGTCACGGACGACTACCCCGCGGTCATCGCGCTGGTGGCGGCGGGGCTGGGTATAGCGGCCCTTCCGGAGATGGCGCTCGATGGTCGTGTCGACGCCGTCCGCTTCCTGCGCCTTGAACCCGTGGTGCGCCGGGAGATCGTGGCGCTGACACTGCCCGAATTCGAGTTCATCCCGGCGGTCGCGGCCTTGACGGATGAGCTCAAGGTCACCGCCCGGTCGTTGGGCGGGGCATTGGGCGGCGCATCCACAGAGCAGGCGGTTAGGGCGGCGCACTGCGCGATAGGGCCACGGGCGATGGGCTCGTAATCCGTGCTGTCCCGACAACCCGTGAAGGTGCCCGATGAGGACGTGTAGCTCACTGTAACGGTGTGCGCTGTGTGCGCTGTGTGCGCGGTGTTCGCCGCTGAGGGCGCCCATGTCGTGGCGATCGGCGGGCGGGAGGACGTCCTGTCCCGCACAGCGAACGAAGTTGGCGGACAACACGCGGACCGGGGGCGGCCAAGTGCGCGCGCTTGCCGCCGACCCGGCGCTGCCCGAGCGCGTACACGAGGAACTGCACGCCATGTACGGGACTGTGGACGTCGTGGTCAACTCCGCAGCCGCCACACACTGGGCCGGGCGCCAGGTCACCGTTCGAGCCAGCCGTGACGGCGATGCGGTGACCATCAGGGCGCGCTGCGAGGAGGGATCCTGCCGGATGGTCCGATCGGCACCCCTCGCTTCGAACGCGGCGGCATCGTCACGGCCGTTTTGCTGTACCCCGCAGCGAGAGGGGCTGCAGGTGTGATTCACACGGTTCGTTTCGGGGCCGTCGGAGACCTCGCTCCGCTCGCTCCACCGTGATCCGCATGCCTGACGCCAGGTCAACGACACTGCAACGGGGCGAGCAGGTGCAGGACGCTTCCTGGCGGGCGCCGAACTCGAGAGGTTGCTGAACAGGTCGCGGATCAGAAGGCTTTTCGCCCGCGAGAACTCCGTGACCTGCAACTCCGAGTTGGCGCCGAGCAACAGAAACCCGAATGGCAGGCCCGCTATGCGGTCCGCTCCGGAGTGGAAGGCACCATCAATGAGCTCGCTCACGGACACGGCAGGCGCCGCTGCCGCTACTGGGAACAGCAGAAAGCCCACCTACAGCACGTGTTAACAGCGACCGCCGCAAACATCGAGCCCCTCAGCCGACGGCCGCCGACCGGAAAAGCACCTTCGTGGCCGCCGACCGCCTTCCAGAACTTCCTGGACCCGCACGGGATCCCCCGGCCGAGGTCTTGGCGGTCCGCCAGAGACCGAGCAGACGACACCAAGATCCCCGACAGAGTCTCGTCCGGGACGCGGATACCACACCAACGAGCTTCAGGAGGGGAAGCAACACCTTGATCTCTCTCGTTCACGCCTTTCCTGCCTGACGACCGCCACGATCCAACCGGCGGCCATCAGGGCGCCTGCTGCACCAGCCAACACCACCAGGCCTTCCGTGGGAATCATCTTGTCGCCGCCCGGATACCTCTGGCCGCACAGCCGCACCGTCTCGGGGTGCTCCGCCGAGGCTTCAAGGCACAACGTGGAGCCGACCGCGGGATCGGTCAACCCGGACCCCTGTCCTACCGGCAGGCCTTCGGTGGCGAACCGCTGACCGCCAACCTGATAGGACACGCGGATATGGGCCCCGCCCTTAACCTGCACCACACGTTCGACGACACCGTGGACCCGCAGGGGTGAGGCATCGATCCGTCGGGCGTCCGAGATCTCGCCGACCAGCGAACAACCTCCCACCAATGCCACCCCCAGGGACACCGCCGCAACCGCAAGCGGCGCCCTCCTCCCACGCCCGAAAGCACCCCACCGCATGCCGACAGTGTGACACGTCGAAGCAGACGCCTGACGGGCTTGCATTTGCGGGGACAGCCCGGGCCTTGACCCCGGATATCGAACACGTCTATGCGGCTTACTGATCGTTTCAGAATGAGTTGAGCTGCGGGTCTTGTGCTCGACGATCTCGGTCGGCAGAGTGTCCGGGTGCGTGCTGATCTTGTTCCGGACGACCTGTGGGAGCGGGTGGCCCCGTTGCTGCCACCGGCCCCCGAACGACGCCACCGGCATCCCGGGCGGTTGCGTGTTCCTGACCGAACAGCGCTCGCCGGCGTCCTGTTCGTGCTGCGGACCGGTGTCGCCTGGCGGGACGTCCCGGCGGAGACCGTGGGCTGCTCCGGAGTGACGGCCTGGCGCCGGCTGCGGGACTGGACCGAGGCCGGCGTCTGGCCACGCCTGCACGCCGCCCTGCTGACCGAACTGCGCCGCGCCGACGTGTTGGACCTGGACGACTGCGCTGTGGACGGCTCGCACATCCGGGCCCTCAAAGGGGGGATCACGTCGGCCCCTC
>NZ_JBEYZH010000021.1:0-100947 GCF_040645975.1 Streptomyces sp. NPDC046557 | reverse complement strand
GCTGCTCAAACACCTCATGCACACACCACTCCACCGGCACCTCGACCGACGAAGCCCACTCCCCCACCAACACACCACGATCCTCAGCCGGAAGAACGTCGGCGAGGGCCACCGGCCTGGTTGGGTCGGCGGTCACCGACTCCAGCAGCCGCAAGAACTGCCGACCGAGGCGCTCGATCGTCCCGGAGTCGAACAGAGCGGTCGCGTACCGCAGGTGTCCGCTCAGCGCGCCACCAGCGCTCTCCAGCAGCTCCAGGGTCAGGTCGAACTTGCTGGTGTGCGCTCCCGTGAGCACCTCGACGTCGAGACCGGGCAGGTCGAAGGCCGTGGCGCGGTCCTGCTGCAGGATGAAGTCAACCTGGAACAGCGGCGTCCGCGAGAGGTCGCGATCCGGCTGGAGCTCGTCGACCAGCAAGGCGAAAGGCGCCGCCTGGTGATCGAACGCGCTCATCAGGGTCGCGCCGGTACCGGCGATCAGTTCCTCGAACGAGGCGTTCGGGGCCCACTGCCCGCGGATGACGAGCGTGTTGATGCCGTAGCCGATGAGCTGCTGGAGCTCCGGACGGCCACGCCCGGAGACAGTCACGCCGACCGGGATGTCGGTGGAGCGGGTGTGCCGGGAGAGAAGGGCCTGGTAAGCGGTCAGGAGAACTGTGAACAGGGTGGTGTTGTGGCGCTTGGCGAGATCCCGCACGCGGTCGGCGAGGTCGGCCGGGACGGTGAGGGGCGTCAGGTCGCCCGCCCAGGAGCGCTCGACGGGACGCGGCCGGTCGGTCGGCAGCTCCAGGCTGGGCAGGTCGGCGAGCTGCTCGCGCCAGTACGCGAGGTGCTGCTCCATGACGTCGCCACTGAAGTGGCGGTTCTGCCATGCCGCATAGTCGGCGTACTGCACCGTAAGCGGTGCCAGCCGCACATCTGTGCCGGATGCGAAGGCCCGGTAGAGGGTGCTGAGCTCTTCAGCGAAAAGGCGCATCGACCAGGCATCGCAAGCGATGTGGTGGAAGGTGACCGTCAGGATGTGCTCCTGGTCGTCGCACTTCAGCAGCATGGCGCGAACGGGCCACTCCTGCTCCAGGTCGATGGAGACGGACACCTCCTTCTCGACGAGGCCACGCGCGTGGTCATCCCGTTCGGCCGGCGGCGTCGCGCTGAGATCAACGAGCGGCATTTCCAGGTGCCGGGGCGCGTCGACGACCTGGACGAGTCCGCTCTCCTCCAGGACGTAGCGACTGCGCAGGACCTCGTGGCGGCCGAGGATGTGCTCCAGGGACCGGCGCAGGACCTCGGCGTCCAGCGGCCCGCGCATCCTGAGCACCAGCGGCACGAGGTACTCGGGGCTGTCCGGCTGCATGCGGTTGAGGAGCCACATCTGCTGCTGCCCGAACGAGGTCCGCAGCGGCTTGTCGCGGTCAGCCGAGGGAAACGCGGCGCGGCCGGTTCCGGCCTTGTTCTTCCCGGTGCCACTCAGCCGGCGGCGTAGCAGTTCCGCGCGCAGCTCGTCCGTGATCTGGTCCCCACGGTGCCCGTTACCGTTGGCGCTCATGCTCCCTGCTCCCCCATCAGCTGCGCTTCGTTGAAAAGTTCGGTGTCGGACATCTGCTCGATCTCCGCCCTGACGTGGGCTTCGACCGCAGCGGCCAGCTGCTTGACCGTGGCGTGCTCGAAGATCGCCCGGACGGAGATGTCGATGTCGAATTCGTCCTGGATCCGTGAGGTCATCCGGATCGCCAGGATCGAGTGCCCGCCCAGCTCGAAGAAGCTGTCGTCGGGGTTGATCTGCTCCACCCCGAGGAGCTCCGCCCAGATGGCGCTGATGCGTTCCTCGATCGGGTCCGCGGGCGCCCGGTGTTCACTCGCCCCGCCCGGTTCCGGCAACGCGCGGTAGTCGGTCTTCCCGTTGGCGGTGAGCGGGATGCGGTCCAAAGCGACGAAGGCCGAGGGCACCATGTACTCGGGGAGGACGGCGGTCAGCTGCTCGCGCAGGTGCCTCGCCTCGATGGCCTTCCCGTCGGCCGGCACCACATAGGCCACGAGCGTCTTGTCACCGCTGCTCAGGACGCGTACCACCACGACCGCCTCGCGCACCTCGGCTTGCGCAGTGAGGACGGACTCGATCTCACCGAGCTCAACGCGGTAGCCGCGGATCTTCACCTGACTGTCCATGCGGCCGAGGAAGTCGATGCTTCCGTCGGGCAGGCGTACGGCCAGGTCCCCAGTGCGGTAGAGCCTCGATCCGGGAGGTCCGAACGGATCGGGAACGAACTTCTCAGCGGTCAGCCCGGGCCTGTGCAGGTAGCCGCGGGCCACCCCGGTACCGCCGACACACAGCTCACCGACCGTGCCGACCGGAACCAGCTGTCCCGCGGGGTCGAGGATGTGCGCGGTGGTGTTGGGCAGGGGTCCGCCCAACGGGACCGACTTGGTGTACGGGGCGGTGACCGGCTGGATGGTCGATCCGATCGAGCACTCGGTGGGACCGTACTCGTTGACCAGCCGGCCCGGGCCCAGGACATCGAGCCAGTGGTTGGCGAGCCGGGCCGGCAACGCCTCACCGGCGACCACGATCCAGTGCGCCAGCCCGGATTGCTGTTCCGGCGTGAGCTGATGCGCCAACAGGTCCAGGTGACCGGGGGTCAGCTTGAGGAAGCTGAACGGACCCGCTGCCAGCAGGGCCGGGCCGAGGTCGGCGAGGTCGATGTCCGAGGGCAGCACGTGCACGGGCCGGCCGGCGATCAGCGGGGTGTAGAGGTTCGTCGCGGGCAGGTCGAACGCGACCGAGGAGAAGAGTGCGGCTCCGCCGTCAGCATCACCGACGAGGTCCTCGGCGGCCCAGGCCAGATGGTTGGCCAGCCCTCGGTGCGTCACCATGACGCCCTTCGGCTTGCCCGTGGAACCCGACGTGTAGATGACGTAAGCCAGTTGCTCAGGGTCGATGGAGCGGCCCGGCGAGGTGCCGGGTTGGGCGTCGATCGCCTCCTTGTCGCGGTCCAGCCGGACCTGCTCGCACCCGGTCGCGTCGGCAACGGCGACCTGCGCAGTCGCCGAGTCGGTGATCAGGACACGAGCCGCGCTGTCCGAGAGGACATGTGCCAGCCGATCAGCCGGGTTGGCGGGGTCCATCGGGACGTACGCCGCACCGGTCTTCCACACGGCGAGCAGAGCAGTGACCAGGTCGACCCCCCGCTCCAGGCAGACGCCGACCAGGTCGTCCGGGCCCACGCCCGTCGCGCTGAGGAAGTGGGCCAGCTTGTTGGCCCGGAGGTCCAGCTCTCCGTAGGTGAGCCGACGGTCGTCCGTGATCAGCGCGGGAGCATCGGGTGCGGCGATCGCGCGTGCCTCAATGAGCTCGCTCACCGAAGTGTCGGGCCAGTCCGAGGCGGTGGCGTTCCATTCGCCGAGCAGCCGCTCGCGCTCCGGCGCCGGCATGATGTCGACGTCGGAGAGCCGGGCCCCGGGGTCGGCGACCGCCGATTCGAGCAGGCGGACCAGCTGGCCAGTCAGCCGCTCAACAGTGGTGTGGTCGAACAGAGCGGTGGCGTATTCGAGGGCGCCCACCCAGGTGCCGTCGGCCTCCGGGCGGATATAGAGGGTGAGATCAGTCTTGGACACCCGCCGGGCGTCCCGGAGGAGCTCGATGTCGCTCAGCTGCGGAAGCCCGGCCACCATGGACTCGTCGTGGAAGTTGAACGCCACCTGGTAAAGCGGGGTCCGGGACAGGTCCCGCTGAGGCCTGAGTTCGTCGACCAGCTGGTCGAAGGGGAGCTCCTGATGCGCGAAGGCGTCCCGGGTGACGTCCCGGACCCGCTCCAGCGCGGTGGCGAAGGGCAGGTCGCCGTCCAGGGTGCAGCGGAGCACGAGGGAGTTGAGGAAGAACCCGACGATCGGCTCGACCTCGGGCCTGGACCGCCCGGCCACGGGTGTTCCGATGGGTACGTCCCACTGCCCGCTGTAGCGGGCGATCAGGGTGCTGAAGGCGGTGAGCAGTGTCGTGAAGGGGGTGGCCTGATGCTGCTTGCCCAGCAGGGTGAGGGCGGAGGCCAGCCGGGCGGGGACGGTGAAGGCGACCGCACCACCGCTCGCGTCACGCCTGTCCGGGCGGGGCCGGTCGGTGGGCAGTTCGAGCGTGGGAACCCCGTCGAGCTCCTTGCGCCAGAACTCCAGTTCGCCCGTGAGCTGCGCACTCGTGCTCGACAGCCGCTGGCAGGCGGCGTAGTCGGCGTACTGGACGGACAGTGCGGGCAGTTCTGGAGTCCGGCCTTCGTGGAAGGCCGCGCAGAGCTGCCTCAGCTCGCGCTCCAGCAGCATCGTGGACCATCCGTCGCAGGCGATGTGGTGGATGGTCACGAGGAGCACCTGCTCCTCGCCGGCCACCCGGCCCAGCAGCGCCCGCCATACTCGGCCCGCGGCCAGATCGAACCCGGCCTGGAACTGTTCGGCGCAGTGGGCCGGAAGTTCCTCGCGCGAGCAATCGACGACGCGCAGCTCGACCGGGGTCGGCTGCTCCACCATCTGCGCCGGCTCTCCGTCGACGGTGACGTACCTGGTCCGGAGCGCCTCGTGCCGGACGGCCAGGGCATCCAAGCTCCGCTGGACCACTTCGGTGCCGAGGTGGGCGGGCAGACGCACCAGGAGCGGGGAGACCCACTCCGGGCTGTTGGGATCCATCCGGTCGATGACCCACAGCCGGCGCTGGCCCGAGGAGAGCGGCAGCGGCTCGTCGCGCGGGACCGGCACGAGCGGCGGGTGGGCGTCCGAGTCCTCCGAAAGCAGCGCCGCCTGCTCCCTGACCGTCACCGCCATGAACAGGTCGGCCAGCTGGACCTGCTTGCCAGTGCTCCGGTGTAGGCGGTCCGCGAGCTGAGTCAGGATCAGCGAATAGCCGCCCAGCTGGAAGAAGTTGTCGTCTACGCCGACGCGGTCCACCTCGAGGAGCTCGGACCAGACCCGGGCGACGGCGAGTTCGGCGTCCGTCACCGGTGCCACATAGGGCGGTCGCACGAGCACGCCGGCCACGCCCGGCGCGGGCGCGCCCTCGGAGGATACTGACCCGGCGCCCGCGTAGGGCTGCCCGGCGGCGGAAGGTCCGTCGATCGGGCCGAGGTACTCCAGCGAGCCGTTGTTCCGCCAGCGGACCAGATCACCGGTACGCAGCATCCGGCTGCCCGCCGGGCCGTAGGGGTCGGGAAGGAGCCGGTCGGCGGTCAGCGCCGGGCGCCGGTGGTAGCCGAGTGGCACCCCGGTTCCGGCAAGGTGGAGTTCTCCGGGAACACCGGGCGGGAGGGAGTCGCCGTATTCGTCCAGCACGAGGAGCCGCACCTGCTCGATGGGACGTCCCAGCAGTCGGTCCTGGTCGTCCTGGGCAGGGTCCACCTGCCGGGCCGAGGCCACGGTGAGGCCCCGGGTCGAGCCGTAGGTGTTCCACAGCTGTGCCCCGCCGGGCAGTACCGGCTGTCCGCCGGACCCGTCGGGGAGCGCATTATCGTGGCAGACCACCTCGCGCACCGAGGAACAGTCGTTCCAGTTCGGGTGACCCGAATACAGGCGGAGCTGCCTCGGGGTGACCGGAAGCACTGTGATGCGGTGCTCGGCGACGGTCCCGAGGACGACGGCCGCCTCGTCCTCGGCGGCCTGCGGAGCGACGACCACCGTGCCGCCGACGGCCAGCACGGCGAAGGCCGCCCAGCACCAGGTGTGCCCGTCTGCCTCGTCCGAGACCAGCACCCGGTCGGCGGCGGTCAGGCCGAGGCGCTGGATCGCCCAGGCGGCCTGGTTGCCGAGGGCCGCGTGGCCCACCACCAATGCGGTATCGCTGCCCGCGTAGTCGATGACCGCGGGCCGGTCTTCGGCCTCCCCGTGGTCCGGTGCCGCTACGTCGGAACCGACGGCCGCAGCCGGGAACGTCCGGGGATCCGTGTCCATGAGCACCTGGCGCACCCCGCCCGGTGGCAGGTCGAGCCCCTCGTGCGTGAGGATCAGCTCAGCCCCCGCGTCCTGCAGAGCCCATTCCAGCCGCCCCTCGGACGCACCGGGGTCCAGGGGGACCAGGGCCGCACCCGTCTTCCATACGGCGAGTGCGGCTGCCACGAGGCCGGCCCTGTGGGGGATGCAGGCGGCTACCCGGCCCTCTGGTCCGACCCCGAGCCCGGACAGGTGGCGTGCCAGTCGGTCGGACTGCTCGTCCAGCTGCCGGTAGGTCGTGACATGCGGGCCGTCCACAATGGCGGGCAGATCCGGGTCCTGGGTAACGCGCTTGCTGAAAAGGTGATGCAGAGGCGGACGCCGGACCACAGGTGCTCCTCGCGGATAGGTAGCCGTTGGAAGGTCGTGCGAACGGTCTCGCCTGGCCGATCGGCACACGACATGCCTCACACCACACAGCGGTCCCCGTACTGACCAAGATCCTTCGGCGCCTGTCTACAAGCGTCCTATATTGAGCCAACCCGGCACATCATCCATCGCGTCCTCTCGTGCCCTGAGGGGCCCGGACCCGTGTCCCGGGTCCGGGGCGCCCCGTCGTGGGCACAGCAGGCTCCGTCCCTCAAACGCGCTCGATGGCACCGGCTCGGAGCGGGACGACCTCGGCCAGCTCGTCGTCCGCTTCCTTCAGCCCGAACCGGTCGTGCAGGCGGCGCAGCGGAGCCGGAGCCCACCAGGCCGTACGTCCGAGGAGCGCCATGGTCGCCGGGACGAGCAGCATGCGCACGATGGTCGCGTCGAACAGGACGGCCAGGCTGAGTCCCAGGCCGATCTGCAGCACCGGGGAGTATCCGCCGAGCATGAAGGCGCCGAAGACGATCAAGATCAGCAGAGCGGCACAACTGACGATCCGGCCGCTCCGCTGGAGGCCCGTCACGACGGCCTCGCGAGAGTCCTCTCCGGCCAGCCAAGCCTCGCGCACCCGGGCCAGGATGAAGATCTCGTAGTCCATGGCGAGGCCGAAGGCGACTCCCACGATCAGCGGCGGGGCGACGAGGTTGAGCGCACCCAGCCCCTCGCTCCCGAACATCCCCGCCCCGTGGCCGTCCTGGAAGACCCAGGTGACCACTCCGAGCGAAGCACCGAGGCTGAGAGCTGTGGTGAGGATGGTCTTGACCGAGATGAGCAGCGAACCGGTGAAGGCGAACAGCAGCGCCAGGAGGCCTCCGACGACGATCAGAGTTGCCCACGGCAGGCCGGACATCAGCATCGCCTGGTAGTCCACCACTCGGGCGGCGGGACCGGACACAAGGAAGTCCAGATCGCCGCGATCAGCCCGGATGCGCTCGACCAGAGCCAGGGCGGTGGAGCCGTCGCTGGTCCCGGCCGGAGTCAGCTTCACCAGCGAACCACCTGAGGGCGACGGGCTGACCGAGGAGGAAAGCACTGCGGAGTCGTGCCGGATGCGCTCGGTGAAGGTGTCGTACTCCGGGCCGTGCCCCTGGACGAGGACGAGGACCGGGTCAGCCTGGGTTCCGACGGGGAAGTGCGCCGCGACGATCTCGAAGAACTGCCGAGACTCGCTCGACTTGGGCAGCGACCGTGCGTCACCGCTCGACGACTTCATGCCGAGTGCGGGAGCGGCCAGGAAGGCGAGCACAGCGGTGGTGGCCAGGGCCGTGATGACGGGGCGGGCCGTCGCGACTCGCGCGATCCGGCCGAAGGCCGAGCCGGCGCGCGGATTGGCGGGCTTGGCGGAGACCCGGTGCCCGAAGCGGGTGAGCAGCGCCGGCAGCAGGGTGAGGGCGGCGGCCATGTCGATGAACACCACCGCGGCGGTTGCCAGACCGATGCTGCGCAGGGCGGGGTTGTTGAAGACCGTGAGCCCAGCCAGGCAGACGGCGACGGTCAGGGCGGAGAAGGCGACCGTACGACCACCCCGCAGGACGGTCCGTCGGACGGCATCGTCCAGTTCCCCTCCCTTGGCCCGTTCCTCGCGGAAGCGGCTGACCATCAGCAGGGCGTAGTCGATGGCGAGCCCCAGTCCGAGCATGGTCGTCACTTGGAGCGCGTTGGAGTTGATGTCCGTCACGAAGCTGAGTCCGTACAGCACGAGGAGGCTGCCGCTGATGCCGCAGAAGGCGACGGCCAGGGGCAGGAACGCCGCGGTGACACCTGCGAACACCAGACCGAGGAGGAGCACCACCACCGGGAGCGAGTAGAGCTCCGCATTGGTGACGTCATTGTTTCCTGCGGCGTTCATCTCCTGGTTGACCAGCGGGCCTCCGCTGACCAGGACCTGAGGTGCGTCAATCGCCTTCAGCCGGTCCACGGACTGCTGAATCGCCTTGTCCGCGGCGTCGCCGTCCATGCCGTAGGGAAAGCCCACGTGGATGGTCAACGCCCTGCCGTCCGGCGCGACGGCCTGGGGCACCTGATAGGGATCGACGACGCTTCCGACGCCGTTGATCGCCTTGATATCGGTAACGGCCGAGGCGACCTGGCTCCGCAGAGTCGGCGAGTCCACGGATTCACCCGCGATGACGGCGGTGATGACATCATCCGGGCGGTAGAGCTCGTCGATGGCCTTGCCGCCCCGGTTGGACTCGCTTCCCGGAGCGGAGCTCCCACCACCGTTCATGCGGTTGAGCACCCCGCTGCCGATGGTGATCCCGATCAGCAGGATGGCGATCCAGCACAGGATGACCGCTATCGGGCGGCGGACGGTGAGGTTAGCCATGCCCCGGAGGACCGAGGGAGGACTGGATGCACGGGACATGTGCGCTCCTGATGTCGTTGAGTGGATTGGACATCAGAATTGCCTGCCGCCCGCGGCAACGGATCGCCGTCCAGAGGGATCTTTGTCTCTCCCCCGAGGGAGGGACTTCGGCGAATGGAGCCCCCCAGGAAACGACAGCAAAACGAACGGCGCCGACATGCCTGGGTATTCGTGACATGCCGAGCCGAACTCTGTCGGATGAAGGGGTGGCCTCTCAGGCTTCGCCCGGAATCACCGCTCCGGCTTCGTATGCGAAGGCAACGGCGCGCACTCGGTCCCGAAGGCCCAGCTTGCTGAGCAAATTGCTCACATGGCTCTTGACCGTATGGTCACTCACCTGCAGCTCTGCCGCGATTTCCCCGTTGGAGAGCCCTCGCGCGATCAGCCGCAGAATCTCCTGCTCCCGCTCGGTGAGCGTCCTGAGCCGCCGCGCGGCGGCCCGCGACTGAATCGCGGCAGGGGCATCGCCCGTGCCGTTCCTGCGCATGGTGAACTCGGCGATAAGGCGACGAGTGACCGAGGGTGCCAGCAGTGCCTCGCCGGCGGCAACCATCCGCACCGCGTGGATGAGGTCGTCCCTGCGCACGTCCTTCAGCAGGAAACCGCTGGCCCCCAGGTACAGCGCTTCATAGACATAGTCATCAATGTCGAACGTGGTCAGCATGACCACCTTGCAGTCGCTCTCAGCACACACCAAACGGGCGGCTTCGAGCCCGTCCATCACCGGCATGCGCACGTCCAGCAGCAACACGTCCGGCTTGTGGAGACGCACCGCTTCGACCGCCTCCGCACCGTCGGAGGCCTCCGCCACTACATCGATGTCCGGCTGAGCGTCCAGGATCATGCTGAACCCTGCTCTGACCAACTGTTGGTCGTCCGCTACGACGACGCTGATTCCCACAACGGATCTCCTTCTCCCTGCCCCGCCACTACCGCACGGGCAACTGTGCGGTGACTGTGAAGCCGCGGCCGTCCGTGCCGGGTCCGGTCGTGGCGCTGCCCCCACAGGAAGTCGCCCGCTCCCGTATCCCGATCAGACCACGGCCGCTCCTCACCCCGAGCGTCGATCCTAGGGGTCGGCGCCGTCCCGTACCGTCGTCCGCAATCACCAGGGTCAGCTCATCGGCGGTACGGGTCAGTCGCACCGTGACCGTCGCCGCCGTGGAGTGTTTCAGCACGTTCGTCAGCGCCTCCTGCGCAATCCGGTAGAGCGCAGCGTCCACGTCGGCGGGCAGGGTGCCGCTCGGATTGTTGTCCGTCAGTTCCACGGCGATGCCCGCCTGTCGGACTCCGTCGACCAGCTGGGGCAGCATGTGTGCACCGGGCTGCGGAGCGCGCTTCATCTCGTGCCCGTCCTCTTTGAGCACCCCCAGCATGCGCCGCAGTTGGGCCATCGCGTCCCGCCCCGACTCCGCGATGGCCTCGAACGCCGCAGTCGCGCGAGCCGGATCGCTGATGACCACCACCGGTCCGGCCTCCGCCTGGATCACCATCAGGGAGACCGCGTGGGCGAGGATGTCGTGCATGTCCCGGGCGATCCGCGCTCGCTCCTCCACGGTCGCCCGCGCCGCCTCAGTGGCGGCCTGACGCTCCAGCTGCCGCGAGCGCTCGGCTTCCCTCCGGACGAGGTTGCGCAGCTCCCGGACCACCGAGCCGAAGGCGAAGGAGCCGACAGTCAGCAGAACGTTGACCAGCATTCCGTTGACCGAGTGGGTGAACAGAATGTTCGCGACGACCATGGCTGACAGAGCGAGCCAGCGCTGCCAGTCCCGGGCCAGCGCGGCCACCGTGTAGATGCTGAGCACTGTGTACAGCGGGATCACCGGCTGGGCCGTGTGGGCCACCAGCGACATCAGCAGTGACGGAGCGGCCGACAGGAGGAAACTGGCGAAGGGCATCCGGCGGCGCCAGATGAGCGGAAGCCCGGTGGCGATGCCCAACAGATAGACCCACCAGTTCCAGCCCATGCTGTCCTGGGCGACGAACCACATCGAGGTCGCGACCGAAATCACGGCCAGCAAGGTGTCCAGTGCGCGGAGGTCGACTCCCTGGAGGCAGCGCTGCAGCGAATCGCCGAACGCAACGGCACGCGTCTGAAGTCTGGACAGTCTCTCCGGAGACTCGAACATGTCCCCGCGCCGCCCCTGCTGGTCTTCGCGCGCCAGCCAGGTCAGAGGCCACTGGGCAGCACGGCGCCCAGCGTGGTCACGCATTCGAGACCGTCACGCTACCCGTGTCGGTCTTCGCGATGATCTTACTGCTGGAGTCAGCCGCCTGGGGCACCTCTACGTGAACGTCACCACTCTCGGATCGCGCGTCCACTGCGTACTGACCGGCCGGCACGGCGATGCGCACGTCTCCCGTCGAGACCTTGGCAGAGACCGAGGACGGGCTCTTGACGAAGCCAGCAGTCACGTCGCCGGTGTCTGTGGTGAGCTGGACCTGCGGCGAGGAGAGGTCGGTTGCCTCGATCCTGCCTGTGCCGGTACGGGCCCCGATCCCCCCGGTCAGCTTGGAGAGGTTGATGTCCCCCGTCTCGCTGGTGACCTGCACGGCCGTCCCTGCCGGGACCTGCACCGTGTAGTCGACCCCGCACTTCGAGTCGGGGCACGTATAGCTCAGGGTGTACGTGCCGTCCACCAGGGAGTGCGAGGCCACGGGCTCGGCGGTCTGGTAGGAGTGCTTCTCCGTGACGCTGACAGAAGTGGCCTCACCGCTCACCTTGATGTCGCCGACAGTGCCCTTGATCACGAGGGTGCGCACAGGAGCGGTCTCTTCGTAGTTCACCGTCTTCGTCTTGTGCTCCTCTGCCGAGGAGCAGGCCGATAGCCCCACCATGGACAGTCCACACGCGGCGACAGTGATCAGCAGGCGGCGGTTCAGTTGGCGCATCTCGGTTCCTTCGTGAGAGGGGTCTTGACATCACAGAGCATGGCTTTCGCACCCTCGGCACCGCATCCCTCGCGAGAGGGGAGTCCTGGTCTCCCCCGCGCGGGGGAGACCAAGCTCCCCCGCATGGGGGAGAAGAGAGACTCCCCCGTGCGGGGGAGGCGAAGACTCCGCGTCCTGGATAGGCTTCTGATTGGCAATCAGCCATACTCGACCCTGTTGGCGCGGTGCAGCGCGGGTGAGCTGTGCGCCGTGGCCATCTTCGAATTGATTGCAGAACTATTGAGCGTCGGTGTCATTCCGGAACAGGGCCAGTGAGCCCGAGTTGCCGGCCGACTTCGTCCGGGCCGACCCAACCTCGCAGGGCTGCCTCCACGCCCATCTGAAATCTGCTCTTGGCCCTCAACTGGCTGGCGATACCCGCAGTCATCCGGCGGCTGGTGCGGACCGAGACACCAAGTCGTCGCGCGATAGCCTCGTCCGTGTGCCCTCGTGACAACAGTGTCAGGATTGCCTGCTGCTGACTCATCAGCTCGTCGGCATTCCCGGTGGAATGGATTCCGATGGGAGCCGCAGTCGACCAGAACTGCTCGAACAACTCGCAAAGCGCCGCGACGATTCCGCTGCCTTCCAGGACGAGAGCACCCTTGCGCGCGCTGGCCGGGTCCACCGGCATGATCGCAGTCTGGCGGTCATAGATCACCATATGGGGAGGCAGTGTGGGCGCTATCCGGACCTGCGCACCGGACCTCGCCAGCCATTGCATATGGTGCATCATGTCGCTATTTTTGGGAATGCTCCCCAGCCCTATGGAGCGGATTCGCACGCCCCGCTCCAGAGCAGTCTCCTCCACGGCCCTGATTGCTTCCGCGCTTACGACGCCCCACATGTCCGGCGAGACGAACTCCATGATTTCTGACTCGCAGCCCGCCACCAATGCCTCGATTTTCAGACGGATCGAATCCGGCCCATCGAGTTGTTCAAACAGGGGGATGTCGGAGGACGGGACAATCGACGCATACTCCGAGATGGCACCCTCGAGAGCGAGGCGGCTCGCTTCCAAGTCCCGCTGACTTTGCTGAACTTCGGATTCGCGGATGCGCAGCAGCGACGAGAGCCCGACTCTCGGGTCGGCCACCCGGAGAACGGCCGGGTTCTCCCGCGATGAGGTGACCAGTGACAACCGAGCGAGCTCGTCCATGCCCCTGCGAACCCTTGCATCGTCCCAGTCAACCTTCAGGGCGATTTCGGAAATTCCGGCAGTGGGGTTTCTTAGCATTTCTTTGTAGATGATGTCTGCATCTTCACCAACACCCAAAAGGGTGAGCATGATTTCCCCATTCAATGCTCGCGACCGCCTCACAGGTCCCGTACCTCACCCCTGGTCAGGTGTACGGGCCTGCGAAATACGCGCGCAGAGGCGGTCACGGTGTTCGTTAATCTGAAGGAGTCCAATCGGCGTGACGCCGAAGAACGGTCGGCGGCAGCATGTTGGACGATGTGGACCGACCGGACGGCGAGACCAAAGAGGTCGGCCGCGGACAGGAGCAAGGCCGTGGGCAGCACGCCACCGGGGGCCGACGGCCGCGTTGCGCCACCCGGGTCGATCGCCGGCGCGCAGCGGCACTGAGCACGCCACTGAGCCACGAGAACGCGGAACTCGAAGGCGATGCCGTGGCTGAGGCCGCGCCGAGCGAACGCAGTCCCGCCTACCGCGTCGGCGGCAGGACCTCACAAACGGATGCCGACAGCGGGCGGCCCGCGCCGTGGCCGCTCTCCGCGACGCCACCCTGCGCCCGATCCGGCCTTACGACTGGTCCCCGCCCACCTGCGCAACCGAGCATTGCCACACCCATCCCCCGCCGACTCATACCACCACCGCACCCCTTTGGACTCACATGGTGAGACGCAGAGGCGCCAGGACTCCCAGCAAACGAAGATCAATTGTTGCTTTAGCCGTCGCCGCAGGTCAACTCGAATTCAGCAAAATGCCCGGATTGTCACAAAAATGCATATTGAACCTATTTGTCCACTATATAAGACTTCTTGATGGCCGAAATGGGCAAACAAATGGCGCATAGGTGCCGTGATCGACGGTTTTCCAGGCCCTAATAGGACGACAGGATTCCGGATTCCAGGTCGAATTCCCCGGCACGCACCCGTAGTGACACAACCCCGTTCGGCAGGCTCAACGCCACCGCCGCGGCCCAGCGGTCAGCCACCGGGACATCGGCGAAACCCCAGCCCACCGGCTCGGCAGGGACCGGACCGGCTCCGGGCGCCACCGGATGGTCCGGGCCCGGGCCGACGTAGACGGAGTCCGCGCCCGCGGCGAGACCGATTCCGGTGGCCTTGAGGTAAGCCTCCTTGCGGACCCAGCAGCGCAGCGTCGCGGCTGCTGTCCGCGCGCTCGGAAGCTCCGCCAGGACGGCGCGCTCAGCGGGATGGAGCCGCGCTGCGATGTTCAGGCCCCTCGCCTCGTCGAAGGTCGCCCGCTGGGCGACATCGACGCCGACGGCGTCACGGGCGAGCGCGATCAGGGCCATCCCGCCTGTGTGCGAGAGGGAGAACTCGACCGGTCCGCCGCCCAGCGTCCGTGGCCGGCCGTGCGGGCCGCCGCATCCGGGGCAGGCTGCCCGGCCGAGAACGACCTTCCGGGCGGGCATGTCCAGAACCACTCCGAGTACGGTCCGCAGAGCCACGTGCGCGACGAGATAGAGCGCTCGGTCCACGTCCCGCCGGAAGGCGCCGGCCCTGGCGGACTCCTCGTCGTCCAGGATGCCCCGGGCCGCTTCGGCCGCCCGGGAGCTCGCCGGTGTCACCAGGACCCGCCATACCGTGACCTCGCCGATAGCCAGGTCCATCAGATCACCCGCTCCCTGTTGTCGGTGCGCGACAGCCTGCCAGCCGAGCCGGAAGTCGATCAAGGTCGGCGGGGCGTTCCCGGAGCCCTGATCCTCGATATGGCGGGGATATAGGTCCGGTCGGCAACGTCGCAGGGCGGGGGCTCGGAGATCCACTGACGCACCCCACCCCAGTCGGCTCTCGTGTCGCAACCGCCGCGAGCACGGTGCCGAAGGCCCAAGGGGCGACGCCCTGTTCTACCGGTCCGAAGGGACAGCCATGACCGCCTCTCCAGCTCGGTGGTTCCGTACGTACCGCGCCTCCCCGGAGGCAGCGGCCCTGCGTCTGGTGTGCTTCCCCCACGCCGGTGGCGCACCGACCACGTACCGGTCCTGGGCCGGCATCCTGCCTAGGGACATCGAGCTGCTTGCTGCCTGCTACCCGGGGCGGCAGGACCGGATCGGCGAGCCGTTCGCCACATCCGTCCACGCCATGGCAGACGAGATCTCCGACGCGCTGCGCGCCCTGGCGGACGTGCCGCTGGCCCTGTTCGGGCACAGCATGGGCGCGGTGGTCGCCCACGAGGTCGCACTACGCCTGCAGGAGTACGGGGTTTCGCCGGTACGAATCTTCCTTTCCGGCTCGGAAGCCCCGCACCTGCGTGAACGCTCCGAGTCACAGCCCGAGGACGACGCGGCCTTCCTGGCCGAGCTGCGCCAGCTCGGCCACTCCTCGCTGGCCGCCGTCGAGGACCCGCTCCTGCTGGAGCTGATACTGCCGAGCATCCGGTCGGACTACCGCCTGTCCGCGGCCTACCAGCCCTCGGCCGACTCCCCCAAGCACCGTGCCCCGCTGGTGGCATACACGGGTGCCGACGACGCGAACTGCACGACCAAGGACGTGGCCGCCTGGTCCGGTTACACGAGCGCCGCCTTCGAGACGCGTGTCTTCCCCGGCGACCACTTCTTCCTCCAGGACCAGGAACGGCAGCTGCTCGCGCACATCAGCGGGCACCTCCAGTCGGACCTGCGTCTGCGGCGGGTGCTCGACGCCGGACGCAGGACCAGGAACTGACCGCCAACAGGACCGCCCCACCCTGGGTCGACACGCTTTCGCACGCCGCCCTCATCGTAGAAAAGGACACCGCACCCATGCCCGTTGACCTGGTGAGTCGGCTGGTACAGCACGGCCATGAGACTCCCGACCGGGAAGCGGTGGTTTTCGTGCGCAACGGTGCCTCCGGCCTGCTGGAGGAGCCGCTGACCTACGGGGAACTCGACCGCAAGGCCCGCGCCGTGGCCTCCTGGCTCCGGGAGCGCTGCGCGATCGGGGATCGCGTCCTGATGCTGTACGGAACCGGCCCGGACTTCGTGACCGTTCTGGCCGGCTGCATGTACGCGGGTGTGGTCGCCGTGCCCGCGCCGCAGCCGAGCAGCCAGCGGGGCCACAGCTCCCGGTCGGACGGCATCGTGCGCGACGCGGATGTCCGTATGGTGCTGACCGACTCGGAGTACCACGGGACCGCGGCGGAGTTCCTGACCCGCGCCGAGCTTCAGGACGTCCCGTGCGTGGCCACTGACCGGCTC
Source organism: Streptomyces sp. NPDC046557 (assembly GCF_040645975.1). Taxonomy (NCBI): domain Bacteria; kingdom Bacillati; phylum Actinomycetota; class Actinomycetes; order Kitasatosporales; family Streptomycetaceae; genus Streptomyces; species Streptomyces sp. NPDC046557. The sequence goes on along the minus strand of NZ_JBEYZH010000021.1, from coordinate 84,933 downwards.
GACCTGCCGGACGCCCCCGACTGGCAGGTCGAGCCACCCACCGCCGACAAACCGGTGATCATCCAGTACACCTCGGGTTCGACCAGCGCACCGAAGGGTGTCGTCGTCACTTGGGGCTCGCTCACCCACAACATCAGCCTGATGACCCGTGCCTTCGCCGCCGACAGCGAAAGCCGCTCCTGCTCATGGCTCCCCGCGCACCACGACATGGGCCTGATCGGCATGCTCCTCACTCCGCTCTACCACGGCGCGGTCACCTATCAGCTCGCCCCCATGGACTTCCTTCGTCGGCCGCACCTCTGGTTGGAGCTCATAGGCCTCAAGCAGATCAAGACGGTGGTGGCTCCGAACTTCGCCTACGACCTCTGCACCCGCCGGGTGACCGACGCTCAGCTGGAAAAGCTGGATTTCAGAACCCTGACCAGTGCGGGAAACGGCGCGGAGCCGATCGACGCCGGGACGCTTCACCGCTTCGCCGAGCGCTTCGCCCCCGCCGGTTTCCGGCTCGACCACTTCAGCCCCTGCTACGGGATGGCGGAGACCACTCTCATCGTCGCCGGCACCCGGCCAGACGAGCCGCCGGTGGTGACCCGGGTCGACGGCGATGCCCTGGCAGCCAACGAATTCCGTCCGGTGTCGGCCGAGGCGCAGGGGCCGGAGCTGGTCAGCAGCGGGCGGGTCCACGATATGGACCTGCGGATCGTCGATCCCGACACCCGGGCCACCTTGCACGACGGCCGTATCGGCGAGATCTGGGTGCGGGGCGGCAGCATCGCGGCCGGCTACTGGCGCAACGAGCAGGCCACAGAGCAGACGTTCCACGCCGATACCGCCGATACCCCCGAGAGCGCACGCGGCTTCCTGCGCACCGGCGACATCGGCACCCTGTACGACGGCAGTCTCTACGTGACCGGCCGGATCAAGGATGTGCTGATCGTCAACGGCCGCAACCTCCACCCGCACGACATCGAGCGCGAGCTGCTCGCCCTGCACGAGGGCTTCCGCGGCCTGAGCGGCAGCGCCTGTTCGATTCCGGTCACCGGCGAGCAGATCGTCGTCATGCAGGAGATCCGCCGCCCCTCCGCCGAACCGGGTGAGCTCGCCGCCCTGACGAGCCGCCTGCGTGGAGAGCTGTCGGAACGCGTCGGCGTGCGGATACCCAACCTCGTGCTGCTGCGCCCGGGGCAGGTCCGCAAGACCACCAGCGGGAAGGTCCAGCACTCGCTGATGCGCGAGCTCTTCATCGGGGGTGGCCTGGAGGCGGTCTTTGAGGACCTGGACGCGGCGGCCGCCCGCCGCTACCGGAGCGAGGGGACCTCGGAATGACCACGCCCGCCACGGCCCACCCTTCCTACCGGCAGGCCGCCCTGCTCGATCACCGGCTGGGCGATCCGGATGACGACGGCCGGCTCTTCTCGTACGCGCGGTGCGGTGCGCTGGACGACCGGGAAGAGTTCCCGGTCGAGATCTGCCGCGAGCTCGACTTCCTCGGCCTTCCCGCGCTCTATGTCCCGGCCGCGTACGGCGGCGCGCTGCAGAGCTATGAGCAGGTACTGCAGCTGATGCGCGCGATCGCCCGACGGGACTTGACGGTCGCCATCGCGCACGGCAAGACCTTCCTCGGCGCCGTCTCGGTCTGGGTGGGCGCTACACGAGAGCAGGCCGAACACCTGGCCTCGCAGGTCATCAACGGCGCGGTGGTCTCCTGGGCACTGACGGAACGCGACCACGGCAGCGACCTGTTGGCGGGTGACGTCGTAGCCCGGCCGGGAGCCGACGGCTATACGGTCAGCGGCGAGAAGTGGCTGATCAACAACGCCAACCGGGGCCGGATCGTCTGCCTGCTGGCGCGGACCGGCGAGGCGGGCGGTGCCCGCGACCTGAGCCTGCTGCTGGTCGACAAGGAGCGGCTCGGCCGTCACGCTTACCGCCCGCTGCCCGCGGTGAAACTGCACGGCATCCGCGGCGCCGACATCAGCGGGGTGGCCTTCACCGATGCGCCGGTGCCGCGCTCGGCGCTGATCGGCGGCGAGGGTTCCGGTGCCGAGATCGTCCTCAAGAGCCTGCAACTGACCCGGATCCTCTGTGCCGCACTCTCGCTCGGTGCGGCGGACAACGCGCTCGGCCTGGCCGCCGGCTTCGCTCTCGAACGAGAGGCCTACGGCCGACGGCTGATCGAGCTGCCGCAGACCCGGCGGCTGCTCGCGCAGTCCTACGCCGACGTCCTGGCCGCCGAGGCCGTCACCCTGGTCTCGAGCCGCAGCATCCACAGCCTCACCGGTGAGCTCGCGACCGTATCGGCGGTCACCAAGTACGTGGTGCCCACGATGATCGACCAGGCCATCACCCGGCTCGGTACGGTCCTCGGCGCGCGGTCCCTGCTGGTCGGCCCCACCTACCAGCACGGCCGCTTCCAGAAGGTGCAGCGCGACCACCGGATCGTCGGCATCTTCGACGGCAACACGCTGGTCAACCTGCACTCGCTGGTCAACCACTTTCCCCTGCTGGCACGAAAGCTGCGGAAGAGGACGGGCGACGCCGAGGGGCTCGCGGCCGCGACGTCGTTGGACGCGCCACTGCCCGAGTTCGACCGAGACCAGCTCTCACTCGTACCGCGGACCGGCTCCAGCCTGGTGCAGAGGCTGGCCGACGCGGTGGCCGAGGTTTCCGCCCTCGCGGCGCGCGGCGCAGCCCCCTCGTCGCTGGCCCGCCGAGCGGAGGCTGTGGGCGCCGTGGCCGACGGTCTCGCGGTCGAGCTGGCCGCCCACCGGCCGACCGCCGTCGAGGTCCCGGCCTCCGCATTCGGGCTCGCCGAGAAATACGCGTACTGCTACGCGGCGTCGGCAGCCCTCCACCTCTGGCTGCGCAACCACGAGTCCCAGGACCACGACCGGGGACTGTGGGCTGACGGGCTCTGGCTGGAAGCCGTGTTGTCCCGACTGCTCTCGCGGCTGCGCCCCGGCCGACCGGATCCGGGTGACGACGTACTGGAGCGGCTGGTTCCGTTCCTGATCGAGCAGCAGGGCTCCGGCGTCCTGCCGTCGCTCCTGCACTACCCCCTTGTCAAAGGCAGCGCATGACCACCACGAACACGCCCCTTGCGCTCTACGCCGACCTCGACGTACCGACCCGCCTGGAGTCGCTCTTCGGCGATCCGGAGCAGCGCGACAATCCGCTCGGCTTCGAAGCCTTCCTGGCCGCCGATGACAGGGGCGACCTGCTGTCCGCCGGCGAACGGGTCCTGGATGCCTACGGGCTGGGCTCCGAGTTCGTCCCGCGCAGGCTCGGGGGGCGGATGGAGCGGGCGGACCAACTGGCCCGCGTGCTCCGTCCGCTGTTCCGCCGGGACGGCTCGCTCGCGCTGGGCCACGGGGCGAGCAACCTGGTCGGCTCGGTGAACGTGTGGTCGGAAGGCAGCGCGCAGCAGCAGCGCTGGCTGGCCGACGTGTTGTGCCGCAACGGGCGGATCGCCGCGGCGTACACCGACATGTCCACCGGGAACGACGTGACCCGCACCGCGTTCCGGGCCGAGGTCAGTCGGGACAGGCTTGTGCTCAACGGGCGCAAGGAGATCATCAACAACCTGGCCCGGGCCGAAGCCGTCACCGTACTGGCGCGGACGAGCGACGCGCCGGGCAGCCGCAGCCATTCCATGGTCCTGGTCGACATGGCCTCAGCGCCCCGTGACCGGCTGCGCTTCCTGCCGCGCTACCGCACCTCAGGGGTGCGCTCCATGTACCTGGGCGGTCTGGAGTTCCGGGACTGCCCGCTGCCGGTGACGTCGGTGGCCGGCGGAGTCGGCGAGGCCATGGAGACCATCCTGCGAGCCTTCCAGGTCACTCGGGCGGTCCTGCCGGCCGCCGGGCTGGGAGCCGTGGACCAGCAGCTTCGCACGGTCACCGGTTTCGCGGTCGGACGGCGGTTGTATCACCGTTCGGTGGCCGACCTGCCGCACGCCCGCTCGGTGCTCACCGGCGCCTTCCTCGATCTGCTGATCGCCGACTCCTTCGCCACCACGGTCTGCCGTGCGCTGCACCTGCTGCCCCGTCAAAGCAGTGTCTACGCGGCCGCGGTCAAGTACCTCGTCCCGTCGCTGTTCCGGGACACCGTCGACTCGCTGGCGGTCGTACTGGGCGCGCGCTCGTTCCTGCGTGAGGGCCCCCACGGCATCTTCCAGAAGCATGCGCGGGACCTTCCGGTCGCCTCGCTGGTGCATGCGGGCGGCACGGTGTGCCAGGCCACAGTCATCCCGCAGCTGCCGCGGCTGGCCCGCAACAGCTGGATGTCCGGAGCAGCGGCACCTCGAGAGGTGTTCCACCTGGCTGGGTCGCTGCCGGAGTTGGACTTCGAGCAGCTCGGTGTCACGGCCGGGCGAACGGATCCGCTGATGTCCGCGCTGGAGGAGGCCGGCGCGCAACTGAGCGGGGAGCCGGTGCTCGGTGCGCTGTGCGCCCAGCTGCTGGAGGAGCTGGGCAACCTCAAGGCGGACTGCGACGCACTCGCGCCCCGTGATCGGACACCGCTGGCCGGGCCGGTGAGCTTCGAGATCGCCGAGCGGTACGCACTGCTGCTGGCGGCCGCCAGCTGCCTGGGCGTGTGGCTGTGGAATCCAAACAATCCGAGTGCCTTTCTCCGCGAGCCCGCCTGGCTGACCGGCGCGCTCTCCCGGCTGACCGGGCGGCTGGGCTGTCCGCCGGTGCCGGGTGCGGATGCCGGAGATCCAAAGGTCTTCGCCGAGTTGATCGACCGCTATGAGAACGGCAATGGCTTCGACCTGATCGGCCGTCGACTTGCCTGACGTGGGAGAAACAGTGACGGGTACGTACGTGCGAGTCGAGATCGAAGGGCCGGTGGCTACCATCCGGCTCAACCGGCCCGTGTTCAGCGGTGTCGACCCGCGCCTGCCCGAGGAGATGGCCTCGGCGGCAGCCGCGGTCGGCCAAGACGACGCGGTACGCGCCGTGATCCTCTACGGCAACCGCCGCGTCTTCGCGACCGGCGCCGATCTGCGCGAGATGGCCGACCGTCCTCCGGCCGCCGCGGACGCTCACACCCGGCTGCTGCACGCCGGATTCAACGCCATCGCGGAGATACCGAAACCGGTATTGGCCGCGATCGCCGGTTATGCGCTCGGCGGCGGACTGGAACTGGCGCTCTGCGCGGACTACCGGCTGGCCGGTGAGGGCGCGGTCCTCGGTCTGCCGGAGATCGGCCTCGGGATCATTCCGGGCACCGGTGGGACTCAGCGCCTGCCTCGGCTGATCGGCGCGGGGCAGGCAAAGAAGCTGATCTTCACGGGTCGCCGGCTGACCGCCGCCGAGGCACTCGCCATCGGTGTGGTGGACGAGGTCGTCCCCGACGCCGACGTCCGCTCGGCGGCCCAGCTTCTGGCCGAGCAGTTCGCGAACGGTCCGACGGCCGCACTGGCGGCCGCCAAACGGGCCGTCGACGGGGGTGTCGGCCTGCCGATCAGCCTCGGCCTGGACCTCGAACGGGAACAGTTCGCCGCGCTCTTCAACACCGAGGACCTCCGTCATGGGTTCCGCGCTGCACTGGACGGCCGGCCGCCCGCCTTCCTCGGCCACTAGCCCGACGCCCACACCGGAGCCGCCGGCCATCCGGAGTTAAGGACCACCATGCCCAGCCGCCATCCGCTCTCGCACGCCCAGCAGGCCCTCTGGTTCCTGCGCCGGGTCGCACCCACCAGCGGTGTCTACAACACCGGGGTCGCCCTGGAGATCCGCTCCGCAGTCGATCTGTCCCGGCTCGATCGCGCCATCTCCGAAATGGTCGCCCGGCACGAGCTGGCCCGCTCGACCTTCGACGAACCGGACGGGGAGCCGGTCCGGCTGCTGCACGGCCACCGGCTCGCCGACCTGGATGTCCGGGAGCTCCCGCAGGCCGATGACCCGTCGTTGAGCCGCGCCGTCCGCGCGGAGCTCATCGCCCCGTTCGCGCTGGAACAGAGCGGCGCCTTCCGCTTCACCCTGCTGCGACGGAGCGCCACCAATTCCGTCCTGCTGATCGCCGGTCACCACATCGCCACCGATGCCACGTCCAACTGGCTGATGCTGCGCGACGTCATGCAGGTCTACCGGGGGCTGACCGAGGGCGAGGAGCACCGGCTCACCTCACCCGTCGGGTCGTACGACGAGTACGTGACCAAGGAGCGCGCCCTGCTCGCGTCCCCGCGCGGCGCTCGGCTGGAGCGCTATTGGCACGAGCTCTGCGAGAACGCGCTACCGGTCACGATCCCCACCGACCGTTCGCGGCCGACCACCCCGAGCAATGCCGGCCGGACCTACCATCTCCAACTCGGTGAGGACCGGCTGGGTCCCCTGCGGGAGACGGCCCGGGCCGCCGGAGTGTCCCTGTTCTCCTTCCTGCTCGGCACGTTCCAGAGCCTGCTCCACCGCTACACCAGGCAGAACGGCTTCCTGGTGGGCTGCCCGACGACGACCAGGATGAGCCCCGCGATGCGCGAGGTGGTCGGCAACTTTATCAACACGCTCGTCTTCCGAGGTGACTTCACTCCCACGACCACCTTCCGCGACGCGGCCCTCGCCGCCGATCAGCAGGTGAAGAACGGCATCGCACGGGTCGGCTACCCGTTCGAGCTGCTCACCCGTACGGCCAATCGCCCGCGCACCAGCGCCGGTTCCTCGCTCTGCCGGGTCACCTTCAACATGATCGGCACGGCCACACCGGACCCGCTGCTGCGCCTGCTGCTCGACGGTGCCGGAGACGGCAAGCCGGTTCCGTTCGCAGACCTGCTGCTCGCACCGTACGAACTCCCTCAGGCAGAGGGCCAGCTGGACCTCGCGGTGAGCGTCAGGCAGAGCACCGAATCACTGGCCGTCGACTTCCGCTACGACGTGGACCTCTTCGACCCGGACACCATCGAGCGGTTCGCCAGGTACTTCGTACGCGCCGTCGACGCCGCCGTCGCGGACCCCGACCGTCCCGTCTCCCGCCTCCGTCTGGTGGAAGGTGCCGAGCTGGCAGGGCTCCTCGGACTCGGCGCGGGTGGCAGTGTCCATGACTGAGATCACCCACCGCGGGGTGCGCGCGGCCGGCCGGCGGGTACACATCGCCGAGGCCGGGCGCGGCCCTCTCGTACTGCTGCTGCACGGGTTCCCCGAGACCTCGTACTCCTGGCGCAGCCAGCTGACCGCGCTGGCGGAGGCCGGCTACCACGCTGTCGCGCCGGACATGCGCGGTTACGGCCGGACCGAGCGCCCCGCGGACGTCGGCGAGTACACCATCCACCACCTGGTGGGTGACGTGGTCGCGCTGATCGGCGCCCTCGGGGCCGATCAGGCCGTCGTGGCCGGACACGACTGGGGGGCCCAAGTCGCCTGGCACACCGCGCTGATGCGGCCCGACCTGGTCCGCGGCGTCGTCGGGCTGAGTATTCCGTACCGGCCCCGTCCGGGGCTCCCCCCCCTGCCGGCGATGCGCCGCGCCTACGGTGACCGCTTCTACATGTTGTGGTTCCAGCAGCCCTGCATCGCCGACCGCGAGTTGACGCGCGACGTATCGGGCTCGCTGCGACGCCTGTTCGCGGGCACCTCGGGCACGGCACCCGCCTTCGAGGTGGTGGTCCCGGAGGGCGGCGGCTTCCTCGACCTCTACCCGGCGGATGCGGAGCTGCCCGAGTGGCTCACCGAGGACGATCTCACCGTATACGCCCGCGAGTTTACGGAGACCGGCTTCACCGGCGGCCTCAACTGGTACCGCAACCTCGGTGCCAACTGGGAACTGACCGCCCCGCTCAACCGCGCCAAGGTGACCGTCCCGGCTCTGTACATCGCGGGCGACCACGACTTCGTCATCCGCGGACTCGACCACGAGCGGCTCGACAGCGAGCTGCGTCGCGCCGTTCCGGAACTGCGGGAAACCCGCCTGCTGCCGGGGTGCGGCCACTGGACCCAGCAGGAGCGACCGGCCGAGGTCTCGGCCGCGCTGATCAATTTCATCCAATCCCTCCGTCCGACAAGCACAACGAAGGAAGTTCATCCATGAGCCTGACCACCCGAGACCTCGCGACCTGGCTGACCGACAAGATCGCCTACTACCTGGAGATGCCCGTCGAGGACATCAAGCCCGACGTCAAGCTGGTCGAGTACGGCCTGGAGTCCGTCTACGCGCTCGCCCTGTGCGGCGATGTGGAGGACGAGTTCGGCATCGAGGTCGAACCGACCCTCGCCTGGGACTACCCGACCGTCGACGCGCTGGTCGGACTGCTCCAGGAGCGACTGTCCACCGCCCCTGTCGCCGACTGACCCAGCGAGGAGGACGATCACATGCGTGCTGCCATTACCCGTGCGGGGGCTCTCGTCATCGAAGAAGTCCCCGACCCGGTGCCGCAGGCCGGCCAGGTGCTGGTCCGTACCCTGGCCTGCGGAATCTGCGGTTCCGACCTGCACGCCCTCGGCGACCCCGAGGCTTTCACCACTGTCATGCGCCGCTCGGGCGGGACCCCGTACGACATCAGCAACGGAGTGGTGCTCGGCCACGAATTTGCAGCCGAGATCGTGGACTACGGCCCGGGCACCCTTCGTGCCCTCCCCGTGGGCACCGTGGTCTGCGGCCCGCCGATCGGCTTCGGACCGCAGGGCAGCGGGATCGTCGGCTACACGCCGGCGTTCCCGGGCGGTTTCGGTGAGTACATGATCCTTTCCGAGGCCTTCACCCTGCCGGTGCCGGGCGGCCTGGATCCACGGACGGCTGCGCTCACCGAACCGTTCTCGGTGGCGACCCGGGCCGTGCGCCGGGCCGACCTCTCATCGGGTGAGGTCACCGTCGTACTCGGCCTCGGCCCGATCGGTCTGGCCATCGTCGCCGTGCTGAAGGCCCGCGGGCACGGCCCGGTGGTCGCCGTCGACTTCTCCGCCAAGCGCCGTGCGCTGGCCGAGCAGCTCGGCGCCGACATCCTGATCGATCCGGCAATGGAGTCCCCCTACGAGCGGTGGACCTCGCTCGGGGTGATCCCCGGCACGATGGACCGGATGGCGGCCGAGTACCGGGGACTGCGGACCACCGAGGTGGTCCTCTTCGAATGCGTCGGCGCTCCGGGCATGCTCAACCAGGTGGTGGCCGGTGCACCGGCCGGCGCGAAGATCGTGCTGGTCGGCGTCTGCCTTCGGCCGGACACCGTCGACTCGGGCCTGCTGGCCAACAAGGAGCTTGACATCCGCGGTTCCTTCGGCGGCAGCCCGACCGAGTACCGGCATACCCTGCGCGATATCGCGGACGGCAGGATCGACGCGGGCGCGATCATCACCGGCACGACCGGCCTGAGCGGTCTGTCCGACGCCATCACCGAACTGGCCAAACCGGATCACCACGCCAAGATCGTCATCGATCCATCGCTGGACCACTGAGCCCGGACCCGGTGACTATGCGTCACCCACATTGGAGGACAAGTGACCGATGAACCACCGACTTCGCAAGCGATCTACCATCAACTGCTCGGCCTATTCCACCGTCGTGACATTCCCTTCCGGCTGATCGACCATCCGCCGGAGGGCCAGACCGTCCGCGCGAGCGAGCTGCGGGGCCACAAGCTCTCCGCCGCCGCCAAGTGCATGGTGGTCACCGTCGTCGACGCGGAGATCAGGCGCCGACACGTGCTCGCAGTCATACCCGGTGACCGCCGTGTGAAGCTGAAACAGGTGGCCCGAGTCTGCGGCGGCCGGAAGGCCCAGTTCGCCGAGCAAAGCATCGCCGAGGAGCTCGGCGGGACGGTGAGCGGGACGATCACCCCGTTCTCCTTCCATCCCGAGATCACCGTGGTGGCCGACCCCGCACTCTTCGAGGAACGCGAGCTCTTCTTCAACGCCGCTCGGCTTGACCGATCGTTCGCGATCCTCGCTGAGGACTACCGGCGGCTGGCAGAACCCCAGGTGGCCTCCATCACCTGAACGGTATTGCGCACATCGCGTGCAGACCGTGCGCATCGACCGGCGGAGTGTTCCGCCGCCCGGAGACCACCAGCGCCCACCACCAGCGACGACCCGCTGCTCCCTGCCCTGCCCACCGGCTACCACCGGGCCCACCGCACAACCGCGCCGCCGTCCCCCACAAGGGGCCTGCGGTGGGCGCGTCGGCATTCGCGCCGTGGCCACACTCTGCCGTTGCAGCATCCTGACGCCTGCATGCACCGGCTCCCCTGCCGTTGGCATCCAGAATCAGATTGACCCGTACGGATGGCAGTAGACGCCATCCAATGCAACCAATCGGGTCGTCGGCAGACAACAGGGGGAAGCAGTGGAGCTACGCGTTCTTGGTCCAGTAGAGGCTCGCGACGACGAGGGAAGAGCCATCGACCTCCCGGGCACCAAGGTGCAGACCGTGCTGGCGACCCTGGTCCTCGAAGCGGGACGCACTGTCTCCGACGAACACCTGAGCAACATGCTCTGGGCGTGGGAGCCCCCGACCACGATGAACGCGCAGATCTACACCTATGTCTCCCGGCTACGAAAACGGCTCGGCCCTCAGGTGAAGCTGATCCGCCAGCCGCGCGGATATCGGCTGTATGCGAGTGACGCCGCCATTGATCTCACCGCGTTCGCCAGGGCGGCCGATCGGGGCCGCGCAGCCCTGGCCCGACAGGGTTACGCCGAGGCCGCCAAGGGCTTGCGGACCGCGCTCGACCTGTTCCGCGGCCTCGCGCTCGGCAACGTGACCGACTTCTTGGCTGACGCCGAACGGCCGCGCCTGGAAGAGATGCGGTTGGCCACCCTGGAGGACTGGATCGAGGCCGAGCTGGCCCTCGGCCGGCACCATGGGCTGGTACCCGACCTCACGAGCCTGATCGCCGAGCACCCCATGCGCGAGCGGATGCGCGCACAGCTGATGACGGCGCTCTACCGCTGCGACCGTCAGGTCGATGCGCTGGCGGTCTTCGACGCTGGGCGTCGGATCCTGGCAGAGGAGCTGGGCATCGATCCGGGCGCCACCCTGGCAAGAGCGCACCAGGCCGTACTGAAGGGCAGCTTTCCCCCCGTGGTGCCGCGCCGCATCGAAGCCGTCATGCCGGCGCCCGTGCCGGCGATGCTGCCGCCCGACCTCCCGGAGTTCGTCGGCCGGCGCGCAGAACTGGCCTGGCTGAGACAGCAGTTGAAGCCGCAGGCTATCGTCCGGCCCCGGCGGGCCTTCCTCACCGGAATGGCCGGTGTCGGCAAGTCGGCTCTCGCGCTGCACGCCGCCCACTCATTGCGGGAGCAGTTCCCCGACGGCCAGCTCTATGCGGACCTGTGCCTCGCCAACGGCGACGCCAAGCCCCCGGCCGAGATCTTGACCTGCTTCCTGCACGCCCTCGGCGTCGACCCCGCCGACCGCAAGGACAGCCTCGACGACCTCGTCCGGCTCTACCGCACACACAGCACGGGGCGCCGGATGCTGGTGGTACTGGACAACGCCGATGTCCAGAGCCAGCTCGCCTCACTGCTGCCGAACAACGTCGAGGCTGCGGTCATCGTCACCAGCCGGCGCCATCTGTCCGGGGCGTCGGGGCGTGACACCGCGGTTCTCGCCCCGTTCGCCGAGGAGGAGGCGATGCAGCTGCTCGCCGCCCTCGTCGAGCCGGACCGGATCGCCGTTGATCTCAATGCCGCGGAGGAAGTGCTGCGCTTCTGCGCCGGCCTGCCCCTCGCCGTACGGATCGCCGCCATCCGGCTCGCCGCCCGGCCTGACTGGCCCACTGCCCGGTTGGCCACCCGGCTGGCCAACCCGGACACCAGGCTCAATGAGCTGAGCTTCGGCGTGTTGGGCGTTCGGGATGCCATCCTGGGGTCGTTCCGAGACGTGAGCGGCGAACACCAGCGGGCGCTCGCCGCGCTGACCGCTTTCGGCACCGAGGCGTTTCCGGCCCAGGCCGCTGCCCGAAGGCTAAGGATCTCGGAGACAGCCGCTGAGCAGACCTTGGGGGAATTGGTCGACGCCCGGCTGTTGGAGTCGGTCGAGACCGGCCAGCCCGGCCACACCTCGTACCGCCTTCACGAACTGGTTCTGTTGACCATCCTCGACCTGCCCGGGATGGCCGAAGCACGCTACACAGCCCCCTGGCACGGGCTCGCGCGGGCCGTGGTCAACCTCCGGTCGACCGGCTGAGACCCGGTCCGAAATCGGGCTCCGGCGTACCGGTCATCCTGGACCGACCTCGACCGGGACTCCCTCACCATGGCGGAGCAGCTCGTCCAGGGTGGCTGGGACCGACCGCGCCGTACGGGGCTGGCCCGGGTGAATACAGGGCTCGTCTTCACCCGGACGCACGGATCCTGGCTGCACCCTGGCGAGGTGACCGACTCTTCGAGTGGCTCATCGCAGCGCCGGGGTTGCCGCCGATCCGGCTGCACGACCTCCGGCATGGGGCAGCCAAAAGCTCATGCTGGCCGCCGGCATCGACATCAAGATCGTGTCCGACACCCTCGGGCGCAGCGACACCCGATCACGCGCGACTTCTACCAGAGCGTGCTCCCCCCACGTCCGCAAGAGCGCCGCCGAGGCCACCACCAAGCTGGTCCCCCTGCAGCGCAAGTCCGAGGAGGACAAGGCCCGTACGGCCGCGAAGAAGGCCAAACGCCGAGAAGGCGAAGGCCAAGGGGAAGAAGAAGGGCCAGTCCAAGAAGGGTGCCCGTAAAGGCTGACGGCCGCTCCGCTCACGCAGCCCTCACGCACGGGGTTCCGATCCCCCGCCGCCGCCTGCCCGCATAGGTAAAGGGCATGAAAAAGCCCCAGGTCACGGCGAGTGAGTCCTGGGGCTAATCCGAGCCGCCTTCGGGATTCGAACCCGAGACCTACGCATTACGAGTGCGTTGCTCTGGCCAACTGAGCTAAGGCGGCACCGCTGGTTCGACAAGAAACCCCCCGGAGAGGTGCTCTCATCAGCAGCGGCGCCAAGTCTACAGGGTTGAACGGGGTGCCCCGAACCGGGTTCCGGGGAGGGGGGCGGGGGCGGGCGGAGGGGGTCAGCAGCGCTTGGCCGGGGGTGGGGGGGTGCCGTCCAGGAGGTAGCGGTTGATCGCCGTGTCGACGCAGTCGCTGCCGCGCCCGTACGCCGTGTGGCCGTCGCCGTCGTAGGTCAGCAGGGTGCCCGAGTCGAGCTGCTCCGCGAGGCCCTGCGCCCACTTGTACGGGGTCGCGGGGTCACGGGTGGTGCCGACGACCACGATCGGCGCGGCGCCCTTCGCGGTCAGTCGGCCCGCCGTGCCGGTGGCCTTGACCGGCCAGTACGCGCAGTTCAGCGAAGCCCAGGCCAGGCCCGCCCCGAAGACCGGCGATGCCTTCTCGAAGGACGGCAGCGCGGCCTCGACCGCCGTCGGGCCGTCAAAGGCCGGGGGCTGGTCCAGGCAGTTCACGGCGGCGTTCGCGAACATCAGGTTCGCGTACCTGCCGTCCGGCTCCCGCTCGTAGTAGCTGTCCGCCAGCGTCAGCAGGCCCGAGCCGTCACCGGCCAGCGCCGCCGCGAGCGCCTCGCGCAGCTGCGGCCACGCGCTCTCGTCGTACAGTGCCGCGATGACCCCGGTCGTCGCCAGCGCCTCCCCGAGCGGCCGCTTCGCGTCGCCCGTGGGCAGGGGCCGGCCGTCGACCTTGCGGAAGAACTCCTTCAGCCGCTCGGCCACCGCGTCCGGGGCGCCTTGGCCGAGGGGGCAGTCGGGGTGCTTCGCGCAGTCCTTCGCGAAGGAGCGGAAGGCCGTCTCGAAGCCCGCCGTCTGGTCCCGGTTCATCTCCAGCGCGGACCGGGAGGGGTCCATCGCACCGTCCAGGACCAGTCGGCCCACACGACCGGGGAACAGGTTCGCGTAGGTCGCGCCCAGGAAGGTGCCGTACGAGGCTCCGACATACGTCAGCTTCTGGTCGCCCAGCACCGCCCGCAGCATGTCCATGTCCCGGGCCGCGTCGACGGTCGAGACGTGCGGCAGGATCCGAGGCGAGTGCGCCTCGCAGCCCGCCGCGAACTCCTTGAACGCCGCCACCAGCAGCGCCTGCTCCCCCTTGTCGTCCGGCGTCTGGTCCACCTGCGTGAACTTGTCCATCGCCGGTCCGGTCAGGCACTCGACGGGGGTGCTGCGGTCCACCCCGCGCGGGTCGAAGGACACCATGTCGTACCGGGCGCGCACCGCCGCCGGGTAGCCGATGCCCGCGTACCCCTGGAGGTACCCGATGCCCGAACCGCCGGGGCCGCCCGGGTTGACCACCAGCGAACCGAGCCGCTTGCCGGGGCCCGTCGCCACCCGGCGGGACACCGCCAGGTCGATCGCCCGAGCCGAATCGGGAGTTCCCGGGTCCGCGTAGTCCAAAGGGGCCTTCATCGTGGTGCACTGGAAACCGGGCACACCACAGTCGCGCCAGCTCAGCTTCTGCTCGTAGTACGCGCGCAGCGCCGCCGGTACGGGGCCCGGTTCGGCGGGGGACGCGGAGGCCCGCGGCTCGCCCAGTCCGCTGGAGGTGCACCCGGAGAGCAGCAGCCCGGCAGCTGCGATCACGGTTCCGGTGGTACGCAGCAGGCGACTGGTGTCCATGCGGCGAGCCTACGACTGTCCGGCGCCCCGGACGGCCCGGCCGGGGCCGTCGCAGCCGGCCGCGCCCGCCGACCGACCCGCCCCTCCCAGGGGGAAGGGGACCCGCCGACGGGGGCGGCCGGACCCCTCGTACGGGTGAACACCTCAACCGGGTCGTCGTGCTCAGCCCGCCCGCAGCGCCATCGTCATGGCCTCCACCGCGAGGAGCGGAGCCACGTTCCGGTCGAGGGCGTCCCGGCACGCGATGATCGCCTCGATGCGCCGCAGGGTGCGCTCGGGTCCCGAGGCGCGGGCGATCCGGTCCAGGTCCGCCCGTATCTCCTCGTTCGCGATGGCCAGGTTCGAGCCGAGTTGTAGGGCCAACACGTCCCGGTAGAAGCCGGTGAGGTCGATGAGCGCCAGGTCGAGGCTGTCGCGCTGGGTCCGGGTGCGACGGCGCTTCTGCCGGTCCTCCAACTCCTTCATCACGCCCGCCGTGCCGCGCGGCATACGGCTGCCCGCGCCCGCTCCGGCGCCGAGCGCCACCCGCAGCTCCTCGGTCTCCTTGGTGTCAACCTCCTCCGCCATCTGCTTGGCGTCCTCAGCGGCGGCGTCGACGAGTTCCTGGGCCGCTTTCAGGCAGCCGCCCACATCGTCCACGCGCAGCGGGAGGCGCAGCACGGCGGCGCGACGCGACCGGGCGGCTTCGTCGGTCGCCAGGCGGCGGGCCCGGCCGATGTGCCCCTGGGTCGCCCGGGCGGCGGCCGCGGCGACGGCCGGTTCGATGCCGTCGCGCCGCACCAGTACATCGGCGACGGCGGACACCGGCGGGGTGCGCAGCGTCAGGTGCCGGCAGCGGGACCGGATGGTGGGCAGCACGTCCTCCAGGGAGGGCGCGCACAGCAGCCACACCGTCCGCGGGGCGGGCTCCTCGACGGCCTTGAGCAGGACGTTCCCCGCGCCCTCGGTGAGCCGGTCGGCATCCTCCAGGACGATGACCTGCCAGCGTCCGACAGCCGGCGAGAGCTGGGCCCGGCGCACCAGTTCCCGGGTCTCCTTCACACCGATGGACAGCAGGTCGGTGCGGACGACCTCCACATCGGCGTGGGTACCGATGAGGCTGGTGTGGCAGCCGTCGCAGAAGCCGCAGCCCGGCTCTCCCCCGAGGGCGCGGTCGGGGCTGGTGCACTGGAGTGCGGCCGCGAAGGCGCGGGCGGCGGTGGACCGGCCGGAGCCGGGCGGGCCGGTGAACAGCCAGGCGTGGGTCATCTTGGACGCGGCCGGGGGCGGCACTCCGTCCGAGACGGCCGTGACCAGGGCGTCCGCGTCACGGGCGGCGGCGGCGAGTTGCGCCTGCACCCGATCCTGTCCCACCAGGTCGTCCCAAACGGGCATCCCGCCCACCACCCTTCCGTGTCCGTGTGTGCGTACGTGCTCCACATTGTGGCGGTCGCCACTGACAATTCGGCCCGGACCGGCCCGGACCGGCCCCGCTCAGCGCCGGCGGCGCGGGCGGTCGTCGTCCTCGTCGTCCGGACGGGGTCCCAGCAGTTCGTCGGCCAAGGTCGGCAGATCGTCCAGCGGGGTGGTCTCCGCCCACTCCGCGGGCTGCCGGCGCGGCCGGCCGTGCTCGTCCAGGGCGGGGAGCTCGCGCGTCACGTCGTTCCCCCCGTCCCGGAACATGCCCGGCGGCACCCGGTCGGCCGGACGCTCCTGCGAGTGACGGGCCGTGGGACGCGACGCCGACGGGGCCGGCGGGACAGAGGGGGCCGAGGGGGCTGCCGGACCCGCGGGGGTACGTCCCCGCCCGGCGGGCCGGTCCTGACGCGGGTCCTCGGGGCCTTGCCGCGGGTCCTCGGGACGGACCGGCGGCAGGACGGAGGTCTCGGCCATCGGGTCGACCTTCGGCACCGGAACCGTCTGCGTGACGTCGTCCGGCTGGACGACCCGCTTGACCACCGGCGTCTCGATCGTGACGGCGTCGTCAGGATGCGGCCGGGGGGAGCGCGGCTCCGGCTCCTTGCGCATGGACACCGCAGGCGCCTCGGCGACCTCTGGGGCAGGAGCGGGGGCCGGGTCCGGTCGCGGCGCCGGCTCGGCGGCCGCCCGCGCGGCGGCTTCGGCGGCAGCCGCGGCGGCCGATGCCTCCGCGAGCCGACGAGCCTCCTCGGCCCGCAGCAGCGCTTCCTCCGCCCGTCGCTGCTTCTCCAGCCGACGCGCCTCCGCTTCGGCCCGCAGCCGGGCCTCCTCCTCCGCCTGCTTGCGCAGCCGCTCCGCCTCCACGGCGCGCGCCTTCTCCTCGGCTTCCGCACGCAGCCGCGCGGCCTCGGCCCGGACGCGGGTCTCCTCCTCGGCGCGCAGCCGCTCCTCCTCCGCCTTACGGGCGGCCTCGGCTTCGGCCTTGATCCGGGCGGCCTCGGCCTCGCGGGCCAGGCGGACCTCCTCCTCGGCCCGCAGCCGGGCCTCCTCAGCCTTGCGCGCCGCCTCTTCCTCCGCCTTGCGCCTGGCCTCTTCCTCGGCGAGCCGCCGGGCCTCGGCCCGGGCGGCGATCTCGGCCTCGGAGAGCGGGAGCATGCGGTCCAGCCGGTGCCGTACGACCGTGGTCACCGAAGCCGGGTCCTGGCCGGCATCGACCACCAGGTAGCGCCCCGGGTCGGAGGCGGCCAAGGTCAAGAACCCCGCCCGCACCCGCTGGTGGAACTCCGTCGGCTCCGACTCCAGCCGGTCAGGTGCCTCCGTGAACCGCTCCCGGGCCGTCTCCGGCGACACGTCGAGCAGCACGGTCAGGTTCGGCACCAGCCCGCTCGTGGCCCAGCGGGAGATACGGGCGATCTCGGTCGGCGACAGGTCGCGGCCG
This sequence comes from Streptomyces sp. NPDC046557, assembly GCF_040645975.1. Classification (NCBI taxonomy): domain Bacteria; kingdom Bacillati; phylum Actinomycetota; class Actinomycetes; order Kitasatosporales; family Streptomycetaceae; genus Streptomyces; species Streptomyces sp. NPDC046557. The sequence goes on along the minus strand of NZ_JBEYZH010000021.1, from coordinate 67,569 downwards.
GCGCCCTGGTAGGCCACCGAGGAGTCGATGTAGCGGTCGGTGATGACCACCGCGCCGCGTTCCAGCGCGGGCCGGACCACCGTGTCCACGTGCTCCGCCCGGTCGGCGGCGTACAGCAGCGCCTCGGCCCGGTTCGACAGCCCGGCGGAGGAGACGTCCAGCAGGATGGAACGGAGCCGCTTGCCGACCGGCGTGGCGCCGGGCTCACGCGTCACGACGACCTCGTGGCCCTTGCCCCGTATCCAGTCGGCCAACGCTTCCACCTGGGTGGACTTGCCGGCGCCGTCGCCGCCCTCCAAGGCGATGAAGAACCCGGTCGCCGCCGGCGCCTGGAGCGGCTCTCCGCCCCGCAGCGCCTCGCGCAGGTCACGGCGCAGCGGCACACCGGAGCGGTCGTCGGCCTTGGCCAGGACCACCGCGGCGACCGGCAGCAGCAGCGCGCCGACCGACATCAGGGTGAAGGCGGCGCCCCCGTGGGCGAAGACCACCTGGCCGCCGCCCAGCCGGTGCGGCCCGATGGCCGCGGCGAGCAGGGGCGCCACGACGGCCCCGGTCCCGACGGCCACCCGGACGACGGCCTGGAGGTGCTCGGTGACCCGGGCCCGGCGGAACTCCTCGGTCTCCTGGTCGAGCAGGGTGTGCCCGGTACTCGCGGCCGCCCCGGCGGCCAGCCCGGCCGCCAGCGAAAGGAACAGGACGGTCGCCGTGTCCGGGACCAGCCCGGTCAACAGCAGCGCCAGCCCCGTCACCGCGATGGCGAGCGCCAGCAGTCGGCGCCGCGACAGCCCCGGCAGCACCTTGCCGGCCTGCGCGGCCCGGATTCCGAGGCCGGTCCCGCCGACCAGTGCGAGGACCAGCAGGGCGTACGAGGTAGGGCCCCCACCGAGGTCGAAGGCGTGCAGCACCGCCACGGAGGCGGCGCAGGCCACGGCTCCGGCGACGGCGGCGCACGCCGTGACGAGCAGCGCGATGGCCCCCGTACGCCCCTTCTCCGTCCGGTCCCCCGCCTTGGGGGCCCGCAGACCCTCCAGCGGCGACCTCGGACGCGGGGTCCTCGTATCGGGCAGTACCAGGGGCAGCAGCAGGGACACGGACGCGGCGAACAGCCCGGCGGCGACGTACGAGGCCAGCGCCGACTCGTTCTCGGCGAACCACTCCACGCCCAGGCCGAGGGCCCGACCTATCAGGGTCGCGACGAGCAGGACGGCCGCGGCGGCGGGCATCGCGACGAATCCCGTACGCAGCGTCAGGCGCCGCAGCGTGTCGAGGTGGTCGGGCAGCGGCCGTACGGTCGCTCCCTCGGGCGGCGGCGCGGGCAGCAGGCCGGGGGCGGCGCTCTCCTTCGCGAGTGTCCACAGCCGCTCTGCGACACCGGAGACGAAGACGGTGGCCAGCAGCGCGGTCACGGCTTGCGTCGCGATCCAGTCCAGCCAGAGCGGGGCGACGACGAACAGGGCTATCCGCACCCCGTCGGCGCCGACCATCGTCCATCGGCGGTCCAGCCCACCGCCGGGGGCGGTCAGCTTGGACAGCGGGCCGAGGAGCACGGCGCCGAACAGCAGCGTGGCCAGGATCCGGACCCCGAAGACTGCGGCGACCGCGAAGGCGGCACCTCGGTAGCCGCCGCCGAACGCCTCCTCGGAGACGGTCGCCTGGAGCGTCAGCAACACGAGCACCAGCAGGGCGAGGGCATCTCCGATGCCGCTCACGAGCTGGGCGCTCCACAGCCGGCGCAGCCGGGGTGTGCGCAGCAGGGCGCGCACCGCTCGCTCGCGGGAGTCCGCTGCTAGGGCTTCGTCGTAGGTGGGGTCCTCGGGGGCGGTCACGACCGGTGGCTGCTCGGCTCGCGTCATCCGCCCAGCCTATCCGTAACGCCGAGCGACTGCCGGGGGCCTGTGGACAACCCGCGACCGACCCCCTGAAGCCCTGGTCCGTGCCGCTTTGTACCGCGAAACCGACCGGGCCCGGAGAAACGACCGGACCCCGGCGCCGCAGCACCGGGGTCCGTCCACACACTTCTCCGAGTGACCTGGAGGCTACTCGTCCGTCGACGCCGGCGCCGTCACGGCCGCCTTCTTCGCCGGGGCCTTCTTCGCGGCCGCCGTCGTCTTCTTCGCCGCCGTCGTCTTCTTGGCGGCAGAGGTCTTGGTCGCGGCCGTCTTCGTCGCCGCGGCCTTCTTCGCGGGGGCCTTCTTGGCCGGTGCCTTCTTCGCCGGGGCCTTCTTGTCCGTCTTCTTCGCCGGCCCCTTGGCCCGCTTCTCCGCGAGCAGCTCGTAACCCCGCTCCGGTGTGATCGTCTCGACGTCGTCGTCCCGCCGCAGCGTCGCATTCGTCTCGCCGTCCGTCACGTACGGCCCGAACCGGCCGTCCTTGACGACCACCGGCTTCTCGCTCACCGGGTCCGTACCCAGCTCCTTGAGCGGCGGCTTGGCCGCGGCCCGCCCGCGCTGCTTCGGCTGCGCGTAGATCGCGAGGGCCTCGTCCAGGGTGATCGAGAACAGCTGGTCCTCGGTCTCCAGCGACCGGGAATCCGTGCCCTTCTTCAGGTACGGGCCGTAGCGCCCGTTCTGCGCGGTGATCTCCACGCCCTCCGCGTCCACGCCGACGACCCGCGGCAGGGACATCAGCTTCAGCGCGTCGTCCAGCGTCACCGTGTCCAGGGACATCGACTTGAACAGCGAGGCCGTCCGCGGCTTCACCGCGTTCTTGCCCGTCTTCGGCGTGCCCTCGGGCAGGATCTCCGTCACGTACGGCCCGTAGCGACCGTCCTTCGCGACGATCTGGTTCCCGCTCACCGGGTCGGCGCCCAGCTCGAACTCGCCGCTCGGCTTCGCGAAGAGCTCCTCCGCGTAGTCCGTCGTCAGCTCGTCGGGGGCGAGGTCGTCGGGGACGTCCGCCCGCTGGTGGCCCTCGGCGTCCTTCTCACCGCGCTCCACGTACGGCCCGTAGCGGCCGACGCGCAGCACGATGTCGTCGCCCACGGGGAACGAGGAGATCTCGCGGGCGTCGATCGCGCCCAGGTCGGTGACCAGCTCCTTGAGACCGCCGAGGTGGTCGCCGTCGGCCGGTACGACCTCCGACGCGTCCTCCGCACCGAAGTAGAACCGCTTCAGCCACGGAACGGACTGGGCCTCGCCCCGCGCGATGCGGTCGAGGTCGTCCTCCATCTTCGCGGTGAAGTCGTAGTCGACGAGCCGCCCGAAGTGCGTCTCCAGCAGGTTGACGACGGCGAACGACAGGAAGGACGGGACGAGCGCCGTGCCCTTCTTGAAGACGTAGCCGCGGTCCAGGATCGTGCCGATGATCGACGCGTACGTCGACGGACGGCCGATCTCCCGCTCTTCCAGCTCCTTGACCAGCGACGCCTCGGTGTAACGAGCCGGCGGCTTGGTCGAGTGGCCGTCCGCCGTGATCTCCTCGGCCGACAACGCGTCGCCCTCGGCCACCTGCGGGAGCCGCTTCTCGCGGTCGTCCAGCTCCGCGTTCGGGTCGTCCGCACCCTCGACGTACGCCTTCATGAAGCCGTGGAAGGTGATCGTCTTACCGGAGGCGCTGAACTCGGCGTCGCGGCCGTCCGAGGCCCGTCCGCCGATCTTCACGGTCACCGAGTTGCCGACCGCGTCCTTCATCTGGGAAGCGACGGTCCGCTTCCAGATCAGCTCGTACAGGCGGAACTGGTCGCCGGTCAGGCCCGTCTCGGCAGGGGTGCGGAAACGATCACCCGAAGGTCGGATCGCCTCGTGCGCCTCCTGGGCGTTCTTGACCTTGCCCGCGTAGACGCGGGGCTTCTCCGGCAGGTAGTCGGCCCCGTAGAGCTGCGTGACCTGCGCCCGCGCCGCCGACACGGCGGTGTCGGAAAGCGTGGTGGAGTCCGTACGCATGTAGGTGATGAAGCCGTTCTCGTACAGCTTCTGCGCCACCTGCATGGTCGCCTTCGCACCGAAGCCGAGCTTGCGCGACGCTTCCTGCTGGAGGGTCGTCGTGCGGAACGGGGCGTACGGGGAGCGTCGGTACGGCTTGGACTCGACCGAGCGGACGGCGAACGACGTCTCGGCGAGCGCGGCGGCCAAGGCCCGCGCGTTCGCCTCGTCGAGGTGCAGGACCTCGCTCTTGAGCTGCCCGTTCGAGCCGAAATCACGGCCCTGCGCGACGCGCTTGCCGTCGACCGAGTTCAGGCGGGCCACCAGGGTGGAGGGGTCCGACGGGTCACCGGCGCGGCCGGTGCCGAAGGTCCCGGTCAGGTCCCAGTACTCGGCGGAACGGAAGGCGATGCGCTCGCGCTCCCGCTCGACGACGAGGCGGGTGGCCACCGACTGGACGCGGCCCGCCGACAGCTTCGGCATGACCTTCTTCCACAGGACCGGCGAGACCTCGTAGCCGTAGAGGCGGTCGAGGATGCGGCGGGTCTCCTGCGCGTCGACCATGCGCTGGTTCAGCTCGCGCGGGTTGGCGACGGCGTCGCGGATCGCGTCCTTGGTGATCTCGTGGAAGACCATCCGGTGGACGGGAACCTTGGGCTTGAGGACTTCCTGGAGGTGCCACGCGATGGCTTCGCCCTCGCGGTCCTCATCGGTGGCGAGGAAGAGTTCGTCGGACTCGGCCAGCAGCTCCTTGAGCTTCCTGACCTGGGCCTTCTTGTCCGCGTTGACGACATAGATCGGCTGGAAATCGTGCTCGACGTCGACGCCGAGACGGCGGACCTCGCCGGTGTACTTGTCGGGAACCTCGGCCGCGCCGCTGGGGAGGTCGCGGATGTGCCCGACGCTCGCCTCGACGACGTATCCCGGGCCGAGGTAGCCCTTGATCGTCTTCGCCTTGGCAGGGGACTCGACGATGACGAGTCGGCGGCCGCCCTTTGCGGTCTCGCTAGTCGGGGACAACTTGGCTCTTCTCTCCGGTCGGCACTCGGTCGCGGTACGGCGACGCTGCGGAGTGTGACGGTACAACCCGCCCCCGTGTCAAACGGCACAAGCCCGCAACGGCCACTCGAACGGTAACCCGACAAGTGCCACTTCTGCCGCCCGGATACCGCGCCGGGCCCTTGGCGATCACCGGGCTGAGTGGCCCGGGGGCCGTCTGGCCCCGCTCCGCGAGCACACCCCGACCCGTCCGCCGGCGGCATCCGTGCCCTGGTCAACGGCCTGTCCCCATGTCTCCCGCCGGGCCGGCTCACGGGCGGTTCGGGGGCCGGTTCGAGGGGCGGTTCACGGGGCGGCGCGCGGGGCGGTTCACGACACGGCGCACACGGGCCGCGGCATCGCGTCCCGTCGCGCCGGCGAGTCCGCCTCAGGCCGCCGTGACCGCGCTCCAGCGGCGGTACGGCCCCGGTGGGGCACCGGCGCCGCCCGGGCACGGCCCCGGCACGGCCCGGCCGGGGCGCACTGCCGGGACCACCGGCGCGCGGCTCTCGGCGCAAGCCCCCCGCCACGCTCCGCGCGGCCGCCCGACTACCGCCTCGCTGAGGTCCGGCTACCGTCCGGGGGCGGCGACGGGCTCCAGGAAGCCCTGCTCCACCAGCATCCGGATCGCCTCCGGAGTACGGTCGCGCAACACGATCGGATCTTCCTGCATCAGCTGTGCGATCGCGTCCAGGATCCGACCGGCGCTGAGTGAGCCGTCACACACCCCGGCGAAGCCCGCGCCGACCGTGTCGACCTTGGTGGCCCGACGCATCCCGCGGTTCTGCCGCAGCACCACGTGCTCCGGGTCCTCCGCCCCGGGCGCGCCCACCTGCTCCTGCACGACCTCCTCGGCCAGCGCGAAGTACCCCGCCAGCAGGGCGGCGTCATCGTGCTCGCGCAAGAAGTCCTGGCGGGCGAAGTGCGCCAGGACCGTCTCGCCGAGCGGCTGCTCCACGGAGTGCGGCCACTCCTCCACGACGATCGAGGGCTCGGCCGCGTCCGTCCGGCGCAGGGTGATCCAGCCGAATCCGACCACCTTGGTCTTGCGGGCCTCGAACTCGTCGAGCCAGTCCTCGTACCGTCGCGCGTACTCGGCGGGGTCGGTGCGGTGGTCGCCGGCGTCCCGCAGCCACAGTTCGGCGTACTGCGTCACGTCCTGCACGTCCCGCTGCACGATCCACGCGTCGCAGCCGCGCGGCACCCAGGACCGCAGCCGGTCGCGCCAGTCCTCGCCCTCCACGTGCTGCCAGTTCCCGAGGAACTGGGCGTACCCGCCCGGGTTGAGCCGGGCGCCGGCCTCCTGGACCAGGGTCCGGCACAGGTCGTCGCCGCCCATCCCGCCGTCCCGGTACGTCAACCGCGCGCCGGGAGAGATCACGAAGGGCGGGTTCGACACGATCAGGTCGTACGTGGCGTCCCCGACCGGCTCGAAGAGCGACCCCGCGAGCAACTCGGCCTCCGGCGCCCCGGAGAGCGCCAGCGTCAGCCGGGTGAATTCCAGGGCCCTGGGGTTGACGTCGGTGGCGGTGACCCGCGTCGCGTGCTGGGCGGCGTGCAGGGCCTGGATCCCCGATCCCGTGCCGAGGTCCAGGGCGGACCCGACGGGGATGCGGACGGTGATCCCGGCCAGCGTGGTGGACGCGCCGCCCACGCCGAGCACCACCCCCTCCTCGCGGCTGCCGATCCCGCCGGCGCCGCCCACGGCGCAGCCCAGGTCGGAAACGATGAACCAGTCCTCCCCGTCGGGCCCGCCGTACGGACGCACGTCGACGGTGGCGCGGACGGTGTCCTCGCCGTCGGCGGCCTGGGCCGGCCGTAGCCAGCCGTCGGCGAGGGCCGCCCCGACGGGCAGCGCGGCTTCGGCCCGCGCCGCGGGCACCGGCTGCTGGAGCAGGAAGAGCCGGACCAAGGTGGCGAGGGGGGCTTCGGCGTGGTCCCGGGTGGCGCGCAGGGCCGGCACCGTCTCGCTGCGGGCCAGCGCGGCGTAGGCGGGGGCGCCGAGCAGGTCGAGCAGCCCATCGGCGGTGAAGCCTGCGGCCAGCAGGGCGGTGCGGAGCTCGGCGGCGCGGTCGGGCGAGGGGAGGCTGGTGGTACTCACCCGCCCATTGTGGCCGGTGACTCCGACAATGCGTGTGCCGCGCGGCCGTGTAGCGGCGGTGAGGGTGCCGGCCGGGCCGATGCCCGGGGGACGCCGAGGGGCGGTGGTGCGTCCGACGCCCCGCGAGACACCCGGCTACGGGAGTGGGGCGGGGCGGGGCCGATGCCAGGGGTGCACCCGGCGACCGCAGTTGCCGACGCCGTGCCGCCCGACACCCGGCCGACCGGGTCGACGTACGACGGACAACCCGGGACCCGCCGCCACCGCGCCGACCCGCCCCGCGGGCACTACTTCGCCGACGCGCTCGCCGACGTCTGGACCTGGCAGCCCTTCTGGCCGTTCATCGCCTTGTCCAGGCCGCCCGACTTCAGCCGGTCCAGCGCCTCCTTGCCGCCCTGCGTCGCGGTCTCCAGGCCACCGGCGACGTCCTTGAGCCCGTCGGCGAACTTCGTCTGGTCCTTGACGTCGAGGGCGTCCATCTTGACCTTCAGGTCGGCGTAGCCCTTCGACGTCGACTCGAAGCCCTTCACCGCCGTGGTCTGGGTCTCCGCGCCGTTCTTGACGGGCGGAACCCCCGCCGCCGACAGGGCGGCCCCCATCGACTTGTACGAGTCGGACATGACCTGGAAGGCGGCCGAGTCGGTCTTCTGGACCTCCTCCGGCTTGCTGCTCTCCGTGGCCACCCGCTTGATGTCGACGTTGGCGGCCTCGATCTTCGTGAGCTCGGGCTGCCAGGCGTCACAGACCTTCTTGGCCCACGCGTCGGCCTTCTTGTCACCGTCGTCCCCGCCGCACCCGGACAGCACGAGCATCAGTACCGCACCGCCGGACACCGCGGTCGCAAACTTCTTGTTCACCGGATTGGTCCCTTCGAAGGCTCTCGGCCCGGAAGATACACGCCGGCCAACGGGTGACACGCAAAGGCGGACGGACGGCGCGTCAGTCCGCGCCGCCCGTCCGCCGTTCGGGCGTACCTTCGATCCCGGTCGGCCCGGGGCTCGTCAGCGCACCGGAGAGGGCCGCTCAGAGCCCTTTCAGGGGCCGATGAGGCTCCGTCAGGAGACCGTCGCCGCGTCCGCGGACGGCTGCGCCACCCGCTCCGCCGCGCCGCTGTCCGTGTCGTCGCCGACCGCGATGCCGCGCCGCTTCGAGACATACACCGCGGTGACGATGACGGCGATGGCGAGGGCCGCGACGATCGCCCGCACCGTCGCGCTGGTGTCCGCGCCGTAACTGAACTGCACGACCGCGGGGGCGATCAGCAGCGCCACCAGGTTCATGACCTTGAGCAGCGGGTTGATGGCCGGGCCGGCGGTGTCCTTGAACGGGTCGCCGACAGTGTCGCCGATCACGGTCGCGGCGTGTGCCTCGCTGCCCTTACCGCCGTGGTGACCGTCCTCGACCAGCTTCTTCGCGTTGTCCCACGCGCCGCCGGAGTTGGCGAGGAAGACGGCCATCAACGTGCCCGTGCCGATGGCGCCGGCGAGGAACGAGCCGAGCGCGCCGACGCCCAGCGAGAACCCGACCGCGATCGGGGTGAGGACCGCGAGCAGGCCGGGCGTGGCGAGTTCGCGCAGCGCGTCCTTGGTGCAGATGTCGACGACGCGGCCGTACTCGGGCTTCTCCGAGTAGTCCATGATCCCGGGGTGCTCGCGGAACTGCCGGCGCACCTCGTAGACGACGGCGCCGGCGGAGCGGGAGACGGCGTTGATGGCCAGTCCGGAGAACAGGAACACGACGGCCGCGCCGAGGATCAGACCGACCAGGTTGTTGGGCTGGGCGATGTCCAGGCTGAGGTTCATCTCCCCGGCCTTGGCACCGACCTCCTTCACGGCGGTCGCGATGGCGTCGTTGTACGAGCCGAACAGCGCTGCCGCCGCCAGGACCGCCGTGGCGATCGCGATGCCCTTGGTGATGGCCTTGGTGGTGTTGCCGACGGCGTCCAGGTCGGTGAGCACCTGCGCGCCCGCGCCCTGCACGTCGCCCGACATCTCGGCGATGCCCTGGGCGTTGTCGGAGACCGGTCCGAAGGTGTCCATGGCGACGATGACGCCGACCGTGGTCAGCAGGCCGGTACCGGCCAGGGCCACCGCGAAGAGCGCCAGGGTGATCGACGCGCCGCCGAGCAGGAACGCCCCGTAGACGGCGAGGGCGATGAGCAGCGCGGTGTAGACGGCGGATTCCAGGCCGACCGAGATGCCGGCGAGGACGACGGTGGCCGCGCCGGTCAGGGAGGACTTGCCGATGTCCCGGACGGGACGGCGGTTGGTCTCGGTGAAGTAGCCGGTCAGCTGCTGGATCAGGGCCGCGAGCACGATGCCGATGGCGACGGCGACGACGGCCAGGATGCGCGGGTCGCCGCTGTGGTTGGTGATCGCGGCGTTCTCGACGCCGACGAGCTCCTTGTAGGTGGCCGGCAGGTACACGTAGACGGCGACCGCGACCAGTGCCAGGGAGATCACCGCGGAGATGAAGAACCCGCGGTTGATCGCGGCCATGCCGCTGCGGTCCGAGCGGCGCGGGGAGACCGCGAAGATGCCGATCATGGCGGTGACGACGCCGATCGCGGGAACGATCAGCGGGAAGGCCAGGCCCAGGTCGCCGAAGGCGGCCTTGCCGAGGATGAGCGCGGCCACGAGGGTGACGGCGTAGGACTCGAAGAGGTCGGCCGCCATCCCGGCGCAGTCGCCGACGTTGTCGCCCACATTGTCGGCGATGGTCGCGGCATTACGCGGGTCGTCCTCCGGAATGCCTTGCTCGACCTTGCCGACCAGGTCGGCGCCGACGTCGGCGGCCTTGGTGAAGATGCCGCCGCCCACGCGCATGAACATCGCGATGAGGGCGGCGCCGAGGCCGAAGCCCTCCAGGACCTTGGGTGCGTCGGCGGCGTAGACGAGCACGACGCACGAGGCGCCGAGCAGGCCGAGGCCGACCGTGAACATGCCGACCACGCCGCCGGTGCGGAAGGCGATCCGCATCGCCTTGTGGGACACCTCGGTCAGGTCCTTGGCGGGTCCGCCCTCGACGGGGGTGGCCTCGCGGGCGGCGGCGGCGACGCGGACGTTGGCGCGGACGGCCAGCCGCATGCCGATGTAGCCGGTGGCGGCCGAGAAGAGGGCGCCGACGAGGAAGAAGGCGGACCGGCCGGCCCGCTGGGACCAGTCGTCGGCGGGGAGCAGGAAGAGCAGGAAGAAGACGACGACGGCGAAGACGCCGAGCGTGCGCAGCTGCCGGCCGAGGTAGGCGTTGGCGCCTTCCTGAACGGCGGCGGCGATCTTCTTCATGCTGTCGGTGCCCTCGTCGGCGGCGAGCACCTGGCGGACCAGGATCTGCGCGACGACGAGTGCGGCGAGTGCGACCGCGGCGATCACGATGACGATGAGGCGATTGTCATCGGTGAGCACTGCGGCTGCCAGATCGGACTTGCCGATCGGCGCGTTGGGGGTGAAGAGCCCCGTCATTCGTCCTCCTTGACGTGATGAGCTCAAGATGTGGACGGATTGTAGGGAGCGCGACCTGATCAAAACAGTGGGCGGGAAACGGAATTGGCCTGCTCTCGCCCCTCACCAATAGATCGCGTCACCCCATTACCCCCGAAAGTAGTAATGGGACAAAGGCATTGACGATTGATCATTAATCGATCGCCGATCTGATCATTCAGCCGGATATTCACGACGCCTCGCCCACACCTCGCCCACGCCTCGCGTACGGCTCGCTCCGAAAAACGGAAAAGGCCCTGCTCAGCAGGGCCTTGATAAAGATCAGACGATACGATGGCATGCGCACCCGGCACCACCCCGGCGGCTCGGCACCCCCCGCCCTGGAGCCCAAGGCCCAACGCCACCACCCACGGCCCCCGCCCCGGCGAGACCGAGACGCGCACCACGAGGAGACGGCCGACACCGCCCGGGCAACGCGGAACCCGCCGCGGCGGGCTCGGAACGCCCGACGGGACCTCGGCAGGGGCTCGGCTGGGCTGCTAAAGGGCGCGGCAAAGCGACGGCAGGGTCACACCAGGACCGCACCAGGACCGCGCCAGGACCACGACGTGGCGACGGCAGCGCTACGGCAAGGCGGAGACCCGTGCCACCGGCCAGGTCATCCGAATGGTCCCGCCCGCTTCGCCGCTGGTCACCTCGACGTCGTCGACGAGCCCGCTGATGACGGCCAGGCCCATCTCGTCCTCGCCCTCGATGTCGGGGTCCAGGACGGCTTCGATCCCCGGCACGGCTTCCGCCGGACCGCCGGCAGGCCCGGGCACCTCGTCGCCGACCTCGATGGAGAACAGTTTCTCCTCCTCGGTCAGCACGACGCGGACGGGCGCGGTGAGCCCGTTGCTGCGGTGCAGCCCGACGGCACGCGAGCACGCCTCCCCGACGGCGAGGCGAACCTCGTCGAGGACCGCCTCCTCCACACCGGCCCGGCGCGCCACGGCGGCGGCGACCAAGCGGGCCGTCCGGACGTGTTCGGGCTGGGCGCTGAAGCGGAGTTCAACGGTGGCCATGCGCGTCCCCCTCGGACTACGGGCGCCTAGGAACTACGGCGCCACGAACTACGGGCGCGGGCTCGGACGCCAAGCAGGCGCCCGGGCGTGCCTTACAGGGGCCCGGACCGCCCATGGCCCGGTACCCCCGCCCGTCGTCGGCTCCTTGACGGCCGGTCGCCGTCAGGGAGCGTCAGTCGGTGGCGTTGACGGCGTCGTCCACAGTGGTGTGGATCGGGAACACCTTCGTCAGACCGGTGATACGGAAGATCTTGAGGATGCGCTCCTGGTTGCAGACCAGACGCAGCGAGCCCTCGTGCGCGCGAACGCGCTTGAGACCTCCCACGAGCACACCGAGGCCGGTGGAGTCGAGGAAGTCCACTCGCTCCATATCGACAACCAAGTGGTAGCTGCCGTCGTTCACCAACTCCACCAACTGCTCGCGCAGCTTGGGCGCGGTATACACATCAATCTCGCCACCGACCTCTACGACCGTGCGGTCGCCGACAGTGCGAGTCGACAGGGACAGGTCCACGGATCCTCCAGCACCTTGCTATCGAGCGGCGCCCCCCAGGGGCCTCCTTACCCGAAGGTAGAGGAGGGATTGGCTGCCGCGATGGCATTCAATCACTTACCGGCAGGCGCGCACGACGCCTTGGGACCATTGTCCCGCACGCCAGTGACACACTCGTTCCAATGGCCAATACTCACGGTCCCGGTCGGCCCACGGCTCAAGCGGACACACGACCCACCCCCGGCACGGTCCTGGACCGGCTGGCAGCGGGGCCTTCCCGGGCTGCGCGCATCACCCATACGGAGCACTTGCCCCCTCGGGCGGGTCGTCATGCGGTCTGGCCGGACCGTATTCGATCAGATGTCGTAGCGGCCATCACGGCCGCCGGGATCGACCATCCGTGGGTTCACCAGGCAGAAGCGGCCGAGCACGCCCTCGACGGCACCTCCGTGGTCGTGGCCACCGGCACGGCCTCCGGCAAGTCACTGGCGTACCTGGCCCCGGTCCTGTCCACGCTGGCGGACGGCGCGCAGGCGCCCAACGGTCGCGGGGCGACGGCCCTGTACCTGGCCCCGACCAAGGCCCTGGCGGCCGACCAGCGCCGGGCGGTCCGGGAGCTGGCCGCGCCGCTGGGCAACGCGATCCGCCCCGCCGTCTACGACGGGGACACGCCGGTCGAGGAACGCGAATGGGTCCGCCAGTACGCGAACTACGTCCTCACCAACCCCGACATGCTGCACCGGGGCATCCTCCCCGCCCATCCGCGCTGGTCGTCGTTTCTCAAGGCGCTGCGCTACGTCGTGATCGACGAGTGCCACACCTACCGGGGAGTATTCGGATCACACGTGGCGCAGGTGCTGCGCCGGCTGCGCCGACTGTGCGCGCGCTACGGCTCCGAGCCGGTCTTCCTGCTGGCTTCCGCCACGGCCGGCGACCCGGCGGCCGCGGCGTCCAAACTGACCGGGGTCGCGGTCACCGAGGTCGCCGACGACGCCTCGCCGCGCGGCGAGGTGGTCTTCGCCCTGTGGGAGCCGCCGCTGACCGACCTCAAGGGCGAGCGGGGAGCACCCGTCCGCCGCACCGCCACGGCCGAGACCGCCGACCTGCTGACCGATCTGGTGGTCCAGGGGGTCCGTACGGTCGCCTTCGTGCGATCCCGGCGCGGCGCCGAGCTGATCGCGGTGATCGCCCAGGAGCGGCTCGCGGCTGTGGACCGTTCGCTGCCCGAGCGGGTCGCCGCGTACCGGGGCGGGTATCTGCCCGAGGAGCGACGCGCCCTGGAGCGGGCCCTGCACTCCGGGCAGCTGCTGGGCCTGGCCGCGACGACCGCGCTGGAGCTGGGCGTGGACGTGTCGGGGCTCGACGCCGTCCTGATCACCGGCTACCCCGGCACCCGCGCCTCCCTGTGGCAGCAGGCGGGGCGCGCCGGCCGTTCGGGGCAGGGGGCGCTGGCGGTCCTGGTGGCCCGGGACGACCCTCTGGACACCTACCTGGTCCACCACCCCGAGGCACTGTTCCGCCGTCCGGTGGAGGCCACCGTGCTGGACCCTGACAACCCGTACGTCTTGGCCCCGCACCTGTGCGCGGCCGCGGCGGAGCTTCCGCTGACGGAGGCCGACCTGACCCTGTTCGGCCCCTCCGCCGGCGAGCTGCTTCCCCAGCTGGAGGCGGCGAAGCTGCTCCGGCGCCGGGCGACGGCCTGGCACTGGACCCGGCGGGAGCGCGCAGCGGACCTGACCGACATCCGGGGCGGCGGTGGGCGCCCGGTGCAGATCGTGGAGGCCGCCACGGGTCGGTTGCTCGGCACGGTCGACGAGTCCGCCTCCCACACCGCCGTCCACGACGGCGCCGTCCACCTCCACCAGGGCCGCACCTATCTGGTGAAGCACCTGGACCTGGAAGACTCCGTGGCACTGGTCGAGGAGGCCAGCCCGCCGTTCTCGACGACCGCCCGGGACACGACCTCCATCACGGTGTTGGAGACCGAGCACGAGGTCCCTTGGGGGCGAGGACGGCTGTGCTTCGGCTCCGTCGAGGTCACCAACCAGGTCGTGTCCTACCTGCGGCGCAAGCTGCTCTCCGGCGAGGTGCTCGGGGAGGCCAAGCTGGACCTGCCACCGCGCACCCTGCGCACCCGGGCCGTGTGGTGGACGGTCACCGAGGACCAGCTCGACGAGGCCCGGATCACCCCGGAGATCCTCGGCGGCGCCCTGCATGCCGCCGAGCACGCCTCCATCGGGCTGCTCCCGCTGTTCGCCACCTGCGACCGCTGGGACATCGGCGGTGTCTCCGTCCCGTTGCATCCGGACACGCTGCTACCGACCGTGTTCGTCTACGACGGCCACCCCGGCGGCGCCGGCTTCGCGGAACGGGCCTTCCACACCGCCCACGCCTGGCTGACGGCGACCCGCGACGCCATCGCCGCCTGCGAATGCTCGGCCGGCTGCCCCTCCTGCATCCAGTCACCCAAGTGCGGCAACGGCAACGACCCCCTCCACAAGCGTGGCGCGATCCGTCTCCTCACCCGCCTCCTGACGGAAGCCCCCCGACCGGCTGACCCCCTCCCGCCCGGCGAGCCGCAGGAGCCGGGCCGGCCGCGGGAGCCAGGCGAGCCGGGCCCTTAGGGAGGCTCGGCCACCGGAACCCGCCCGGGAACCCCATCTCCCCGGGCGTCGGCGGGATCACCCCGAGCCGTGCCGACACCGCACCCGGGCGGCCCGCAAGGACCTGCGGCGTCAGAGGCGACCCCGCGCGGCCGGTGACGGGCCGGGGCGGCCCCGCGCGGGCGGTGGCCGAGGGAGCGAAGGGCCCCATCGGAACGCGGGCTTCGACGTCCACCACCTCCCCCAGCAGGTGGCACCCCGCCAACGTCGCCCCCTGGGCCCGGGCCACCCGGACCGCCGCGCCGCACGCGACCTCCGGGCCGTGCGCCCAAGCCGTCGCCGCCGCGAGGGACGCCAGATCCGCCGCGGCCGCCGCACGGTGGCGGGCCACGACCGCCTGCCCCAGCATCAGCACACCCCCGAACACCGCCCCCAGCACGGTGGTCACCAGCGCGGCCCACACGGTGGCCGAGCCCCGGTCCCGGCTCACGGCGGCGGCCCCACGCTGTCCTCCGCCAAGGCCACCGCCCGCGCCCCCAAGCGGACCGGCAGCCCGCCCGGCCCCGGAGCGGGCGCCGACACGCGGACCCGCCAGAGGTCGCCCTCCCGCTCCAGCCCCACCTCCGCCCCCGGCGGGGCGGCCGCCCTGACCGCCGCCACCGCCACGTCCGCCGGTTCCGACCGGGCGGCGGCCCTGGCGCCGGCCCGCGCCGCGTCCACGCACCGGATCTGCGCGGCCGCCGCCATCAGCGCCCACACCAGCAACGCCGCGAACAACACCAACGCCGGGATCACCAGGGCCGCCTCCGCCGTCACATATCCGCGGTCTCCGAATCGCCGCGGATTTTCCTCAGAAGGGCACATCGAGGGCCTTCCCGATGGTCGACTGGAGCGCCGTCGAAACCACCTCGCTCGTCACCACCTTGTACAGAACGGCGGCGAACGCACAGGCCGCGATCGTGCCCATGGCGTATTCGGAAGTCGACATCCCCGCATCACGGTGACGACCGCTCAGCGCCGCCCGTAGCCGAATCCACATGATCTTCATGACATCCTCCTGTTGATTACGTTCTTGATCTGTTTTCAGTCGGTGATCTCAACTGCCCGAAAGAAGACCGGAAGCCATACCGATCACCACGGGCGCCACTCCCAGGGCGAGAAACGCGGGGAGGAAACACAGCCCTACCGGTGCGGTGATGAGCACCGCCGCCCGCTGCGCCCTGGCACCGGCCTGCCGGGCCCGGTCCGCCCTCAGAGCCGCCGCCAGGCGGGAGACCGGCTCCGCGGCCGGCGCCCCCGTACGGGCGGCCCGTTCCAGACACTCCGCCAGGGCGCGAGCACCCGGTATCTGCGCCAACCTCCCCCACGCCGACCCCGGTTCGCCGCCGAGCCGCAGCTCCGCCCCGGCCAAGGCCAGCCGCTCGCCGACCGGTCCGCCCAGCGACTCCCCCACCACCTCGGCCGCTTCCACGGGGGCGGCCCCGGCCGCCAGGCACGCGGCCAGCAGGTCGGCCGCGAACGGCAACTGCCGTTCCGCCTCCGCCGGATCCACCCCGGCCTTCGGGCGGCGCCGCAGCGCCCGTCGCACACCGAACCCGGCCCCACAGCCGAGCAACACCCCCGCCACCCCGCCGATCAGCACCCAGCACGCCACCACCGCTCCGGCAGGCCCGGCCCACTCCGCGGCCACGGCACGTATCCGCGCGCCCCTCGCGGGCCCCGGCCGGGGCGCCGCCACCGCCAGCAGCGCCACGATCCGACGGCGGGCCGCCCGCTCCCGCATCCGCGCCGCCACCACCGACCCCAGGTACAACACGGCCACCGCAAGGCAGACCGCCATCCCCATCCGGTGAACCACCGACCCGCCCATCACCGCTCCCCCATCCGTACGATCCGCCGGCACCACAGCAGTCCCAGCGCCTCCAACACCCCGCCGACCAGCAGGCACCCCCACCCCATCGACGTGTGCAGCAGGACCTTCAGCGGATCGGCGCCGAGCGCCGTGCCCATCAGCAGTCCCACCAGCGGCAACAGCGCCAGCACCACCGCGGTCGACCTGGCTCCCGCCAGCTGGGCCCGCAGCGACTCCTGCCGGTCCCGCTCGGCCCGCAACGCCCCTTCCAGTCGCTCCAGTCCGGCGGCCAGTCCCGCGCCGCCGTCCACCGACACCCGCCAGCAGGCCGCCATCCCGGCCAGCCCCTCCGCACCGGGCTCCCGCGCCGCCTCCCTCAGTGCCGCCGTCACATCGCCGCCGAACGCCGCGGCGGCCAGCACCCCGGGTTCCGCCGCGCCGATCCGGCCTTCCGCCGGCGCCGTCCGCCGGATCGCCGCGGTCAGGGCCTGCCCCGGCTGTGCGCCCGCCCGCAGCTCCCCCACGACAGCCCCGCACAGCGCCACCACATCGGCGGCCCGCCCGGCCCGGGCGCGTTCCCGCTCCCGGATCCGCAGCCATCGCCGCACCACCGGCACCGAGGCCGCACCCAGCACCAGAGGGATCACCGAACCGCCGAGCAACGCGACCAGCACTCCCACCCCCAGACCGGCCCACTCCCGCCAACGGGCGGCCCTCACCCGCACCGCGATCACCAGCCGCTCCCAGCGCACCGGGCCGCCCGGCACGACCGGGCCGACTCCCCCCAGTACCAACCGGGCCCGCCGCGACACCTGGTCACCTCCGGCCAACAGCCAGGCCGCGGCCCCGGCACACAACAGCCCGGCGAACACCGGCACCGAGGCCACAGAGCCCACGGCTCCCTCCGCCCCGGCGCTCACGGGGCACCGCCCAGCAAGGCGCCGAGCCGGTCCCAGCCGTGCTCTCGCACGAAACCCCGCTCGCCCCAGCGCAGCGCGGGCACCGTGACCACCAGACCGGCCGGATCCCGCTCCAGCACATGCACCTCGGCAACCCGGCGCCGACCCGACCGATCCCGGACCAGGTGCACCACGAGAGCCAACGCGGCCGCCAACTGGCTGTGTAGAGCGGCCCTGTCGAGCCCCGCCGCCGTCCCCAGCGCCTCGAGCCGGGCCGGTACATGCGCCGCGGCGTTGGCGTGGACCGTGCCACAGCCACCTTCGTGGCCCGTGTTCAAGGCGGCCAGAAGGTCCGCCACCTCGGCGCCCCGGACCTCACCGACCACCAACCGGTCGGGTCGCATCCGCAGCGCCTGCCGGACCAGGTCCGCCAGGGTGACCAGCCCCGCCCCCTCCTGATTGGCGGGCCGGCTCTCCAGCCGCACCACATGCGGATGGTCGGGACGCAGTTCGGCCGAGTCTTCGGCGAGGACGATCCGCTCACCCGGGCCGACCAGCCCCAGCAAGGCACTGAGAAGGGTGGTCTTGCCCGTCCCGGTCCCTCCGGAGACGAGGAACGACAGGCGCGCCTCCACCATCGCCGCCAACAGCGTCTGCCCGCCCGGCGGCAGGGTGCCGGCAGCCACCAGCTCGTCCAGCGTGAACGCCTTGTGCCGCACCACCCGCAGGGACAGGCACGCCGATCCGACCGCCACCGGGGGCAGCACGGCATGCAACCGGGTGCCGTCCGGCAACCGGGCGTCCACCCACGGCCGGGCATCGTCCAGGCGCCGTCCCGCGACCGCCGCCAGCCGCTGGGCGAGGCGGCGCACCGCCTCCGCGTCGGCGAAGGTCACCCCGGTCAGTTCCAGCCCTCCGCCGCGGTCCACCCACACCCGGTCCGGGGCCGCCACCAGCACGTCGGTGACCTCCGGGTCGGCGAGCAGTGCCTCCAGCGGGCCCGCGCCGACCAATTCCGACCGTAACTCCGCGGCCCCGCCGAGGACCTCCGCGTCCCCGAGCAGGCGCCCCTGTGCCCGAAGCGCCGCCGCCACCCTGGCCGGGGTCGGCTCCGCACCGCTCTCCGCCAGCCGCCGGCGCACCGCGTCCAGCAACACCGCGCTCATGCCGGCACCCCCTGCGCGGAGCCGAGCGCCCGCTGCCAGAAGCCGTCGCAGAACCGGGCGAGCGCGCTACGCCCCCGCGCCCCCGGCGGTTCGCCTTCGGCCACCCGACCCGGAAGCCCCACCTCGACGGGCACCACCCCCGCCAACGGCGCCCCCAGCAGCTGCGCCACCACTTCGGCGTCGAGCCCGTCAGGGCAGCGGCCCCGTACGACGACGCGGACGTCCCTGGCCACCATCCGCACCCCGGCGGCCACCCGCCGCGCGGCTGCCACGGCCCGCAGCTCTCCCGGCACCACCATCAGCACCAGGTCCAACTGGGCCAACACCTCGGCGACGGCTTCGTCCACCCTCCGGGGCAGGTCGACCACGACCACCCCGCCGCGACGCCGGGCAGCGGCCACCACCGACCGCATGGCGGCGGGCGGCACCACGACCCGGTCCCCACGGTCCCAGCTCAGCACCCTGAGGGCGTGCAGCTCGGGCAGGGACTCCTCCAGCGCGCCCGCGCCCACCCGGCCCCGCGAACCGGCGAAGTCCGGCCAGCGCAAGCCCTCGGCGCCCTCGCCGCCCAACAGCACGTCCATCCCCCCGCCGAGCGGGTCACCGTCGATGAGGATGGTCCGCTCACCGGCCCGGGCGGCCCTGACGGCCAGGGCGCAGGCCAGGGTGGACGCCCCGGCCCCGCCGCTGCCGCCGATCACTCCCACGGCGAGGGCGGGCCTGCCCGCCCCTTCCACCACATCGGCGATCCGGTCGACGAGCCTGCTCTCGGCATCGGGCAGCCGCAGCACTTCCTCGGCGCCGATCTCCACCGCCCGCTGCCATACTCCGGGATCGTCCAGATCCCGGCCGACGAGGAACACTCCGTCCCGCCGCGGCGCCCCACGCACCCGTCGGGCGGCGTCGTCGCCGACCAGGACGAGGGGGGCCGATTCCCACCCGGTGTCGCCGGTGGAACGGCCCACCTCCTCACCGCCGACATCGGCGGTGTTGACGACGTTCGAGCCCTCGTTACTCCCACCACTTGTGCCACTTGTGCCACTTGCACCACTCACGACCCACCCGGCTCGCCGGACGCTCGCGTCACCGAGCGTTCCGCTTTGCTCGGGCACCGTGTGGTGCACATGCGGTTCGGCGCCCGCCGCGGCGCACAACCGCAGCAGGTCATCGAGCAGCAGAGGATCCTCGGTGATGATCAGGGGCCGCCCACCACCGGGCAAGGGGTCGCCCGTCCGGCTCGGCACCCTCGCCCCATCCGCCACCGTGAACTCCGGAACTTCACACGACTTCGATCCAGCCACGATCTCCGCCCCCTTCTCACTGCAAATCCGTGAACCGCGGACTTCGCGGCCGGAATCACAGTGCGGCGATCGGGGAAAAGAAGTGGATCTTGCTCGATATCTGTGGACAGGAACGCGCTTGTGGATATCTCCGCCACCCCATCGGGTGAGTTCAAAGCGCTCCGGAACTAATACACAGAGTGACGAGTTCGGAGAGGTAAGGGCCTTCTTGAGGCGGGCCCACCGAACGGGAGGGGCCGGGAAGATGTCGATCCAAGACCGGAGGCAAGGGGCGCGAACCGCGTCCGGACATGCGACGACCCCCGCCGGGGGGGAGAGCGGGGGTCGTCCCCACGGTCCGACTCGGGGGGGGAGGAGCCAGACCGGGTTAGCACGGTCGCGAACGATCCGTGACTTCCATGGTGTACCCGAAAGCCTTCTCAGGCAAACCCACGCGCCACACCTTACGCCGAATGGTGGGCGCATATGCTCGGGGCGTGGAAAATCAGCCCTTGCCGCACTCCTCGCCTCGGACCGCTGCCTTCTTCGACCTCGACAAGACCGTCATTGCGAAGTCAAGCGCCTTGACGTTCAGCAAGTCGTTCTACCGGGGTGGCCTGATCAACCGGCGGGCCGTCCTGCGCACGGCGTACACCCAGTTCATCTTCCTGGCCGGCGGCGCCGACCACGACCAGATGGAACGGATGCGGGAGTACCTGTCCGCCCTGTGCAAGGGGTGGAACGTCCAGCAGGTGCGCGAGATCGTCGCCGAAGCCCTGCACGACCTCATCGACCCGATCATCTACGACGAGGCCGCGTCGCTGATCGAAGCCCACCACACCGCCGGGCGTGACGTGGTGATCGTGTCCTCCTCGGGTGCCGAAGTGGTCGAGCCCATCGGCGAGATGCTAGGTGCCGACCGCGTCGTGGCCACCCGCATGGTCGTCGGCGAGGACGGTTGCTTCACCGGAGAGATCGACTACTACGCCTACGGGCCGACGAAGGCCGAGGCCGTGCGCGAGCTCGCGGAATCCGAGGGATACGACCTCGCCCGGTGCTACGCGTACAGCGACTCGATCACCGACGTTCCGATGCTGGAGGCGGTGGGACACCCGCACGCCGTGAACCCCGACCGGGCCCTGCGGCGCGAGGCGGTGGCGCGGGAGTGGCCGGTGCTGGCGTTCAACCGGCCGGTGCGGCTCAAGCAGCGGGTGCCCGGGCTGTCGATGGCCGCGCGACCGGCATGGGTGGCCGCAGCGGCCGTCGGAGCTGCGGCGGCCACCGCCGGCCTGGTTTGGTACGCCAGCCGCCGACGGGCCACCGCCGCCGCCTGAGCCGGTCGCGCCGCGCCGGCCGCGCCCCGAGCCGACATCACCCGGGCGCCGGCTCGGCCCCGGCACCACCCCTCGGTGGCGCCACGCAATACCCGCCCTGTCCCGATATCGGATGTCCGGATCATCCGTAAATGCGGGGAAAGGTAAAGAAGTGAGGCCAGGGGTTTCGCTCCTCTCGGAAGCGGAGTACAAAGGAGTCAACGGCCCGCGAGACCAAAGAACATCCGAGAGGATCATCTTTAAAACGCAGTAAGGCCCACGGACCGAAGCAGGAACGCCGAGCACCCACGCGACGTCGACCCGTCGATTACGGGCCAGCCGCACCAGGCCACGGGCGAAGTTCCCGGCCTGATGGGCAACATCGAGGACGCTTGGTAACCCGGCGGGAATGCCAGCGGCGACACCAAAGCAAGACGGTGTCGCCGCAACCCTGACCGGCCTGCGCCGCGTTGGGCCGCCCCGTCGCCGCGTCTACGCATGCCGCAGCCACCGCCGGGCGGGTCAGGTCCCCGGGCAGGTCACGCCGCGCCGCGCTGGAGCGCCTCGCAGACCGCCGTCGACTCGCGCACCCCCAACTCGATCGCCCGCCCGCAATGGGCGATCCAGGCCGCCATGCCCTCCGGGGTGCCGGACAGGTAGCCCTCGAAGGCCGCCAGATACGCCTCCCGACCCTGCTCGGCGTGACCGACCTCCGCCGGACAGATCGCCTTCGGATCGAGCCCGCTGTTGATCAGCACGATGCGCTCGGCCGCCCGCGCGACCAGGCCGTTGTACGTGCCGAACGGACGGAGGGCCAGGAGCTCGCCGTGCACCACCGCCGCCGTGATCAGCGCCGGGGCCGAGCCTCCCGCGATGACCAGGCGGGACAGGCCGTCCAGTCTTCCCGCGACCTCCTCGGCGTCGGGCAGCGGGGCGTCGACCAGCGGCTCGTCCACGGGCTCGCCCGCCAGCCGGGGCCGCCCCACCGTGTCTCCGTCGCGCCCACCGGCCGCCGCACCACCCCCCGCACCGGCTCCCGCGTCGGACCCCGCCGCCAGGCTGGAACCCGAGGCGACCAGATGCAGGCGCGCGAGGACCCGTAGCGGCGACTGACGCCAGATGCTCAGCAGTTGCCCGGCCTCGGCCGTCAGACGCAGAGCCGCACCCACGGTGCGCGCCTGCTCCTCCGCGCCGAAGTCGGTCCGGCGGCGCACCTCCTCCAACGCCCAATCGGCTCCGGACAGCGCCGCGCTCCCCCTGGCCCCGCGCAGGGCGGCCTCCGAGGTGATCTCCGCGGCGCGCCGACGCATCACCCGGTGTCCGTAGACCCGGTCCACGGCCTTGCGTACGGAATCCACGGAATCGGCGACACCCGGCAGCCCGGCCAGTGGGGCCAGCGGGTCAGCAGCGCTACTCATAAGTAAGGAGCCTACGCACTGCGGCCCCATAGCACCGACCCCTCCTTGGAGTGGTCTTGTTCACTCACCCAGGGCACGC
Organism: Streptomyces sp. NPDC046557; assembly: GCF_040645975.1. Classification (NCBI taxonomy): domain Bacteria; kingdom Bacillati; phylum Actinomycetota; class Actinomycetes; order Kitasatosporales; family Streptomycetaceae; genus Streptomyces; species Streptomyces sp. NPDC046557. The sequence continues at coordinate 44,963 of NZ_JBEYZH010000021.1, read as the reverse complement.
AAAGCAATCGATCCACTACGCTTGGTGAACATGAAGATCGCTTTCGTGGGAAAGGGCGGCAGCGGGAAGACCACGCTGTCCTCCCTCTTCATCCGCCACCTCGCCGCCAATGAAGCCCCCGTCGTCGCGGTGGACGCCGACATCAACCAGCACCTCGGCGTCGCCCTCGGACTCGACGAGGACGAGGCCGCGGCGCTGCCCGCCATGGGCGCCCACCTGCCGCTGATCAAGGACTACCTGCGCGGCTCGAACCCGCGCATCGCGTCCGCCGACACCATGATCAAGACGACTCCGCCCGGCACCGGCTCACGGCTGCTGCGGGTCACCGAGGACAACCCCGTGTACGCCGCGTGCGCGCGCACGGTACTGCTCGACGGGGAGCCCGTACGACTCATGGCCACGGGTCCGTTCACCGAGGCCGATCTGGGCGTGGCGTGCTACCACTCCAAGGTCGGTGCGGTCGAACTGTGCCTGAACCACCTCGTGGACGGCCCCGAGGAGTACGTCGTCGTCGACATGACCGCCGGCTCGGACTCCTTCGCCTCGGGCATGTTCACCCGTTTCGACATGACCTTCCTGGTGGCCGAGCCGACCCGCAAGGGCGTCTCCGTCTACCGCCAGTACAAGGAGTACGCCCGCGACTACGGGATCGCCCTGAAGGTGATCGGCAACAAGGTGCAGGGCCCCGAGGACATCGAGTTCCTCCAGGACGAGGTGGGCGAGGACCTGCTGGTCACCGTCGGACACTCCGACTGGGTCCGGGCGATGGAGCGGGGCCGTCCGGCCGCGTTCGAGCTGCTGGAGGCGACCAACCGGCTCGCGCTCCAGGTGCTCCAGGACGCCGCCGAGGACTCGTACGCGGACCGCGACTGGGTCCGGTACACCCGACAGATGGTCCACTTCCACGTGAAGAACGCGGAGAGCTGGGGCAATGCCAAGACCGGGGCCGACCTCACCCAACAGGTCGACCCCGGCTTCGTCCTCGACGAGGCAGGCCCCGCCGGATCACGGGAGCAGCCGGTCAGCCCTCGTCCGAACCGGACTCGGCCGGCTCCGCAGCCGGCTTGACCTCGGCCGGGGCGGCCGGCTTGGCCGGCGGCCCCGCCGTCAGGAACTTCGTCCAGCCGTCCTTGGGCGCTTCCCCCACGTCGAGGGTGCGCATCCACTCCAGGACCTTGGGGTCCTGGGCGTCCAGCCAGTCGGCCAGCTCGCGGAACGGGACGCAGCGGACCTCCTTCTGCGTGCACATCGACTTGACGGAGTCCTCGACGGCCTTCATGTAGGTGCCGCCGTTCCAGGACTCGAAGTGGTTGCCGATGATCAGCGGCGCCCGGTTGCCCTGGTAGACGCGGTCGAACGCCTTCTGCAGGCCGTCGCGCATCTGCTCGCCCCAGTACGCGTGCTGCGAGGGGTCGCCCTGCGTGGTCGTCCCGGACTGGTTGACCATGTAGTTGTAGTCCATGCTCAGGGTCTCGAAGGCCCGGCCCGGCATGGGCACCAGCTGGAGCGGGATGTCCCAGAGGCCGTCCGTCTTCTTCGGCCAGATCTGCTTGCTGATGCCGCTGGAGTCGTACCGGAAGCCCATGTCCTTGGCCGCCAGCATGAAGTTCTTCTGGCCTTCGAGGCAGGGGGTGCGGGCCCCGATGAGCTCCTTGTCGTAGTCGAAGGGCAGCGCCTCCATGCCCTTGAGTTCGGGCGAGTTGGTCTTCCAGCTCTTGACGAAGGACTTCGCCTGGTTGATCTCGCTCTTCCACTCCTCGACGGACCAGGTGCCCACGCCGCCGTCCGGTCCGCAGAAGTGACCGTTGAAGTGGGTGCCGATCTCGTTGCCCTCCAGCCACGCCGCGCGGACCTGGGCGGCGGTGTCCTTGATGCCCTGCGGGTCGCCGAAGCCGATGTCCGAGCGGCCCGGGGCATGCTGCGGGGCGGTATAGAGGGAACGTTTCTCCTCAGGCAGCAGGTACAGGCCACTGAGGAAGTAGGTCATCCGCGCGTTGTATTCCTTGCCGACTTCGCGGAAATGGGAGAACAGCTTCTGGCTGTCCTCGCCCGCGCCGTCCCAGGAGAAGACGACGAACTGCGGCGGCTTCTCACCCGGCTTCAGCTTCTGGGGTGGCTGTACGTTCGGCTGCCGGCCGGTGTACGCGGTCGACCCGTCGCCGATCAGCCGGTTGACGCTGCCGGGAGCGGCCTCCGGCACCGCGCCCTTCTTGGCGTTCGGGCCCCCGAGCGCGGGGGGTTTGGCGTGTTCCGGGCTTCCGCACCCGGCGGCGCCCATGACCAGGACCGTGGCGGCCAGGCCGCCGGCGATCTTCTTCGTAGCGGCGATCATCCGCACACCTCTCCCTCGCAGTTCCCACGTGGCACTTCCGGGCGCACCGTCCCACGCGGTCTGCTTTGAAGAAGATGTGACAAGCCGTACAAAATGCTTAATCACCCTTGAGTGGTAATTCCTAGGCCGTTTGCCCTCATCCCCTCCCCTCACTCTTTACTATCCATTACCATCCATTTACCGAGTGTTGACTCCCGCCGCTTCATCCCTCCTCAGAGGAGACGGGAACCATGACAGCCACCCCCGCCACCCCTTCATCCGCCGCCCACCTCCCCGCCACCAGCCCTTCCAGCCGCTCGGACGGCCATCGGGACGGCCGCCCGGACCGACGGCCGGACAGACGCCTGCCTGAGGGCCTTCCCGCCGATCTCTCCGCCTCCGTCGCCGTCTTCCTGATCGCCCTGCCCCTGTCACTCGGCATCGCGCTGGCCACCGGGGCGCCGCTACAGGCCGGCCTGGTGGCGGCGGTGGCCGGCGGAATCGTGGCCGGGCGGCTCGGTGGCGCACCGCTCCTGGTGAGCGGGGCGGCCACCGGCCTCACGGTGGTCACCGCCGAATTGATCCAGCGCTACGGGTGGCGCACCACCTGCGCCATCACCGTGCTCGCCGGCTGCTGCCAGCTCGGGCTCGCGTTCTTGCGTACCGCCCGGTCGGCCCTCATGGTGAGCCCGGCCGTCGTGCACGGCATGCTCGCGGGCATCGGCGTGACCATCGCACTGGCCCAACTGCACATCGTGCTCGGCGGCACCCCGCAGAGCTCCGCCCTGGCCAATGTGCGCGGTCTGCCGGCCCAGTTTGCCGACCTGCATCCGGCGGCGCTCGGCGTCAGCGTCCTGACGCTGGTCGTGCTGCTCGGCTGGCCCCGACTGCCCGGGCGGACCGGCCGGGCCCTGCGCAGGGTGCCCGCCGCGCTCGCCGCCGTCGCCGCGGCCACCGCGGTCGCGGCCCTGGCGGGGCTCAGCCTGCCCCGGGTGGACCTGCCGTCCTGGCACAGTCACGCGTTGCCCGAGCTGCCCGAGGGGCCGGTGCTCGGCATCGTCGCCGCCGTTCTGACGGTCACCCTGGTCGGCAGTGTGGAGTCACTGCTGTCCGCCGTCGCCACGGACAAGCTGATCGCCACCGGACGGGGCAGGGACAACCGCCCGCCGCGCGCCGATCTCGACCGGGAGCTGCGGGGGCAGGGCGCGGCGAACATCGTCTCCGGTGCACTGGGCGGTCTGCCCGTCGCGGGCGGGGCGGTGCGCAGCGGGGCGAACGTCCGGGCCGGGGCCGTCAGCCACCGGGCGGCCATACTGCACGGCCTGTGGATCATGCTCGCGGCCGGCCTGCTGGTCCCCGTACTCGACCTGATCCCGCTCGCCTCGCTCGCCGCGCTGGTGATGGTGGTCGGGGTGCAGATGGTCAGCGCGACGCACGTGCGCACCGTCACCCGGCACCGCGAGATCCTGGTCTACCTGACGACGATCGCGTCCGTGGTCCTCGGCGGGGTCCTGGAAGGGGTCGCCATCGGCATCGCGGTGGCCGTGGCCGTCGCGTTGCACCGGCTCGCCCGCACCAGGATCACGCTGGAAGAGCTGAACGGCGTCCACCGCGTCTGGGCGCGGGGCCAGTTGACCTTTCTCGCCGTCCCGCGGTTGAGCCGGGTACTGAACCAGATCCCGTACGACGCGCAGGCGGTGATCGAGCTGGACGGCTCGTTCATGGACCACGCCGCCTTCGAGACGCTCCAGGACTGGCGGGACTCCCATGTCGCGCACGGCGGTTCGGTCGAGGTGACGGGCCGCGCCGGGAGCCGGACGCCGGAGAGCGGCCGGGCCGACGGCGGGGGGCCGGCCCAGCGCGGGGCGCACCACTGCTGCCGCCCCTGGACGCCCTGGAAGAACCACTGCGACCACCGCGCCACCGGGCGCGAGGAGGACCGTACGCCGCCCGGCCCGCCAACCGCTGTCACCGCGGCCGAGCCCCGGCGGCGTGGAGCCGGGCAACTGGCCAGCGGGATCATCGCCTTCCAGCGGGACACCGCACCGCACGTGCGCGACGAGCTGGCCCGACTCGCCCGCGAGGGGCAGCGGCCCTCCCAGCTGTTCCTCACCTGCGCCGATTCCCGGCTCGTGACCAGCATGATCACGGCCAGCGGTCCGGGCGACCTGTTCACCGTCCGCAACGTCGGCAACCTGGTCCCGCCGCCGGGAGCCGAGGCCACGGACGATTCGGTCGCGGCGGCGATCGAGTACGCCGTGGACGTGCTTCAGGTGGACAGCATCACCGTGTGCGGCCACTCCGGATGTGGCGCGATGCAGGCGTTGCTGAACTCGCACCCGGAGGCACCGATGACCCCCCTGCGACGCTGGTTGCGGCACGGGCTGCCCAGCCTGGAGCGGATGCACAGCCGGCACCACCCGTGGGCCCGGATCGCGGGCCGACTGCCGGCGGACGCCGTGGAGCAGTTGTGCCTGACCAATGTCGTCCAGCAGTTGGAGCACCTGCGGGCGCACGAATCGGTGGCGCGCCGACTGGCCGAGGGGACTCTGGAGCTGCACGGGATGTACTTCCACGTGGGCGAGGCCCAGGCGTACCTGCTCTCCGAGGGCGACGACTTCTTCGACTGCCGCATCTTCGACAGCGTCGGAGGCCACGCCTGACCCCGGGCGGCGGCGTAGGGAACCGGCCACGCCGGGACCGATGGTGCGCGTGAACCGATAACCTCCCGTATCCGTGCCACCCAGTGGCCCCTTTCCGCGCCCGCAGCGGGGAGGGGTCATTGGCATGGACCCAGCCGTGCTATAGGTCTAAACCAATTTACGGCTACCCCTTGTCACCTGGGCCGCTGACTGATGAGCTATGCCCGGGGACACAACGGACACCCTGGGAAAGGGAGATGTCGTGAGCAACGAAAGCCTGGCCAATCTGCTCAAGGAGGAGCGGCGGTTCGCACCGCCCGCCGATCTGGCCGCCGCCGCCAATGTGACTCAGGCTGCGTACACACAGGCCGATGCGGACCGGCTGGGCTTCTGGGCCGAGCAGGCCCGGCGGCTGACCTGGGTCACCGAGCCGACCGAGACGCTCGACTGGAGCAACCCGCCCTTCGCGAAGTGGTTCGCGGACGGCAAGCTGAACGTCGCGTACAACTGCGTCGACCGGCACGTGGAGGCCGGCAACGGCGACCGCGTCGCCCTCCACTTCGAGGGCGAGCCCGGCGACAGCCGCGCGATCACCTACGCCGAGCTCAAGGACGAGGTCTCCAAGGCCGCCAACGCCCTGACCGAGCTGGGCGTGCGCGCGGGCGACCGGGTCGCGGTGTACCTGCCGATGATCCCCGAGGCCGTCGTCGCGATGCTCGCCTGCGCCCGCGTCGGCGCCGCGCACTCGGTGGTCTTCGGCGGTTTCTCCGCCGACGCCGTCGCCTCCCGCATCCAGGACGCCGACGCCAAGCTGGTCATCACCGCCGACGGCGGCTACCGCCGCGGCAAGGCCGGCGCGCTCAAGCCCGCCATCGACGAGGCCGTCGCCAAGTGCCCGCAGGTCGAGCACGTCCTCGTCGTGCGCCGCACCGGTCAGGACACCGCCTTCACCGAGGGCCGCGACGTCTGGTGGCACGACATCGTCGGCCGCCAGTCCGCGGAGCACACCCCGGCGGCCTTCGACGCCGAGCACCCGCTGTTCATCCTGTACACCTCGGGTACCACGGGTAAGCCCAAGGGCATCCTGCACACCTCCGGCGGCTACCTGACGCAGGCCGCCTACACCCACCAGGCGGTGTTCGACCTCAAGCCGGAGACGGACGTCTACTGGTGCACCGCCGACATCGGCTGGGTGACCGGGCACTCCTACATCGTCTACGGCCCGCTCGCCAACGGCGCCACCCAGGTGATGTACGAGGGCACCCCGGACACCCCGCACCAGGGCCGCTTCTGGGAGGTCGTGCAGAAGTACGGTGTCACCATCCTCTACACCGCCCCGACCGCGATCCGGACGTTCATGAAGTGGGGCGACGACATCCCCGCGAAGTTCGACCTGTCGAGCCTGCGGATCCTCGGCTCGGTCGGCGAGCCGATCAACCCCGAGGCTTGGATCTGGTACCGCAAGCACATCGGCGGCGACCGCTGCCCGATCGTGGACACCTGGTGGCAGACCGAGACCGGCGCCATGATGATCTCCCCGCTGCCGGGCGTCACCGAGACGAAGCCGGGTTCGGCGCAGCGCGCGCTGCCCGGGATCAGTGCCACGGTCGTCGACGACGAGGGCCGCGAGGTCCCGAACGGCGGGGGCGGCTACCTGGTGCTCACCGAACCATGGCCGTCGATGCTGCGCACCATCTGGGGTGACGACCAGCGGTTCATCGACACCTACTGGTCGCGCTTCGAGGGCAGGTACTTCGCGGGCGACGGCGCGAAGAAGGACGAGGACGGCGACATCTGGCTGCTCGGCCGGGTCGACGACGTGATGCTGGTGTCCGGCCACAACATCTCGACCACCGAGGTCGAATCCGCGCTCGTCTCCCACCCCTCGGTCGCCGAGGCGGCGGTGGTCGGCGCGAACGACGAGACGACCGGGCAGGCCATCGTCGCCTTCGTCATCCTGCGCGGCAGCGCGTCCGAGACGCAGACGCTGGTCGCCGAACTGCGCGACCACGTCGGTGCCACGCTCGGCCCGATCGCCAAGCCGAAACGCATCCTGCCGGTGCAGGAGCTGCCGAAGACCCGCTCCGGCAAGATCATGCGCCGCCTGCTGCGCGACGTGGCGGAGAACCGGGCGGTCGGAGACGTCACCACGCTCGCGGACTCCTCCGTCATGGACCTGATCCAGAGCAAGCTGCCGGCCGCCGGCAGCGAGGACTGAGCAAGGCTGCCCGAGGGCAGGGCGCAGCCGGTCCGAACGGGACCGAGGGGCCATCCGGCGCGACGCGCCGGATGGCCCCTTCGCGCATAAAGTGAAGATCGCCGGATACGCCCTTGCGCACCGCCTGTAAAGTATTGAGAACGTAAAGAAGTAGCCAGGGTGCGCCGGGAAGTCTGGTCGGCAAAGAGCTTCGCCATGCCGTCCAACCGACCCGGAGGTCCCCCCGTGGCCGCGCCCAGCCCCACCGACCACCAGAGCCGCAAGCTGCTCGGCCGGCTCTCGCTGCCCGAGCGCCGCTACGTCGCCGACGCCCTGCGGACCGAAACCGTCGGTGGCGTGCTCCTCCTGGTGGCCGCGATCGCCGCACTCGTCTGGGCCAACGTCCCCCCTCTCGCGAGCAGCTACGACAGCGTCCGGTCCTTCCATCTCGGCCCCGCCGCGCTCGGCCTCGACCTCTCCCTCCAGCACTGGGCGGCGGACGGCCTGCTCGCCGTCTTCTTCTTCGTTGCCGGCATCGAGCTCAAGCGCGAACTCGTCGCGGGCGACCTGCGCGACCCCAAGGCGGCCGCCCTCCCGGTGATCGCCGCGGTCTGCGGCATGGCGATGCCCGCGCTGGTCTACGTACTGGTCAACCTGCTCGGGGAGGGCTCGACGGACGGCTGGGCGGTACCGACCGCCACCGACATCGCCTTCGCGCTCGCGGTCCTCGCCGTCATCGGCACCTCCCTCCCCTCGGCCCTGCGGGCCTTCCTGCTGACCCTCGCGGTCGTCGACGACCTGTTCGCCATCCTGATCATCGCGGTGTTCTTCACCAGCGACATCGACTTCGTGGCGCTCGGCGGCGCCGTGGTGGGGCTGGTGCTCTTCTGGTTCCTGCTCCGCATCGGCGTCCGCGGCTGGTACGTCTACGTCCCGCTCGCCCTGGTGATCTGGGGCCTGATGTACAACAGCGGAGTCCACGCCACCATCGCCGGTGTCGCGATGGGCCTGATGCTGCGCTGCACCCGCAAGGAGGGCGAGAACACCTCTCCGGGGGAGCACGTCGAACACCTCGTACGCCCTCTCTCCGCCGCCCTCGCCGTCCCCCTCTTCGCCCTGCTCTCCGCCGGCGTGTCGCTATCCGACGAGGCCATCACCCAGGTCTTCACCCGGCCGGAGACCCTCGGCGTGGTGCTCGGCCTGGTCGTCGGCAAGACGATCGGCATCTTCGGCGGGACCTGGCTGGCCGCCCGCTTCACCAAGGCCGAACTGAACGAGGACCTCGCCTGGCCGGACGTCCTCGCGGTCGCCTCGCTCGCCGGCATCGGCTTCACGGTGTCCCTGCTCATCGGCGAACTCGCCTTCGCGGGCGACGAAACCCTCACCGACGAGGTCAAGGCGGCCGTCCTGATCGGCTCGCTCATCGCCGCGATCGTCGCGGGCGTGCTGCTCAAGCTCCGCGACCGCAAATACAGGGCGCTGACGGAGGCCGAGGACCGCGACGAGGACCGCGACGGCATCCCGGACATCTACGAACTGGACAACCCCGAGTACCACCTGCGCATGGCACGGATCCACGAGGAGAAGGCGGCCGAACACCGCCGCCTCGCGGCAGCGGCCGCGACGCTCGTGAACGACGAAGCCGCGGCCGGGTCCAGCGCAGAGCGCGACCGTCCGGCATGATCTGACTGACGGAGGACAGCCGTCGACGACGGACGACGTAGGGAGAGAGCGATGAGCGCGTTGGACCAAGGGGTGCAAGGAGCCGAGCGCACACTCGGCCGGCTGGTCGCCTCGGCGACCGCAGAGATGTCCGCCCTGGTGCACGACGAGATCGCCCTCGCCAAGGCGGAGCTGCGCCAGGACGTCAAGCGCGCGGGCATCGGCGGCGCCGCGATTTCCGTCGCGGGAGTGTTCGCACTCTTCTCCCTGCCGGTGCTGAGCTTCGCCGCGGCATACGGGATCCACAACCTCGGGCTGGGACTCGCCTGGTCCTTCCTCATCGTCGGCGCGGCGTTCCTGCTGCTCGCCGGCGTGCTCGCGCTGCTGGCCGTCTCGAAGTTCAAGAAGGTCAAGCCGCCGGAGAGGTCCATCGCCTCCGTGAAGCAGACCGCTGCGGTCATCGGCACCGTCAAGCCGCATCCCCGGCCGGTCAGTGACAAGGCTGTGGGTGTGGCACGCTCGTCCTCATGACAGCGCCCTCGCCGGCTTCCGGCACCCCGCCCACGGCCGCCTCGGCGGTACGGCTCGACATCCCCGGCGGGAGAGAGGTGACGCATCGGGACGTCGCCGCCAACGGCGCGCGGTTCCACGTCGCCGAGCTGGGTGACGGGCCGTTGGTGCTCCTTTTGCACGGCTTCCCGCAGTTTTGGTGGACCTGGCGGCACCAGCTGACCGCACTCGCCGACGCCGGTTACCGCGCCGTCGCGATGGACCTGCGCGGGGTCGGCGGCAGCGACCGCACACCGCGCGGCTACGACCCGGCGAACCTGGCGCTGGACATCACCGGTGTCATCCGGTCCCTCGGCGAGCCGGACGCCGCGCTCGTCGGGCACGACCTGGGCGGCTACCTCGCCTGGACGGCCGCCGTGATGCGGCCGAAGCTGGTCCGCCGGCTGGCGGTCTCCTCGATGCCGCACCCGCGCCGCTGGCGCGCGGCGATGCTCGCGGACTTCGCGCAGACCCGGGCGAGTTCGCACATCTGGGGCTTCCAGCGGCCGTTCGTCCCCGAAAGGCAGCTCGTCGCCGACGACGGGGCGCTCGTGGGCCGGCTGATCCGGGACTGGTCCGGTCCGGTGCCGCCCGACGACGCCGATGTCGAGGTGTACCGGCGCGCGATGTGCATCCCGTCCACCGCGCACTGCTCGATCGAGCCGTACCGCTGGATGATGCGCTCGATGGCCCGGCCCGACGGGCTCCAGTTCAACCGGCGCATGAAGCGGCCGGTCCGGGTGCCGACGCTGCACCTGCACGGCTCGCTCGATCCGGTGATGCGTACGCGGAGCGCGGCGGGCAGCGGGCAGTACGTCGAAGCTCCTTACCGTTGGCGGCTGTTCGACGGGCTGGGGCACTTCCCGCACGAGGAGGACCCGGCGGCCTTCTCGACGGAACTGGTGAACTGGCTCAAGGACCCCGAACCGGACCGCTGAGCGCGCCGTTGCCCGGGCCGTTGCCCGGGCCGTTGCGCGAGCCGGCCTGACAATCGGTCGATCATTCATACGACCGTGTGATGGTTGTTCAATTGCCCGGCGCATAGGCCAATTGGCCGCCGAGTACGGGATTACCGACCTTGGGGCCCGGGCACAGCTCGGAGTATGGGCTGGACGCACGACTACCGTGACACCGCATACGAACGCCGCTCGGCCACCGCGCCGGGCACCCACGAGGGGGAAGGCCGCGACGGCCACGACCCTCGACTCGGGATTCCGCGCATCCTGCGCCGCCGGGCCCGCTGGGTATCGGCCCGGCTGCGCCATCCGCGGATGTAGAACCCCTCAGGGCCCCGCGGTCCCGCGAGGACGGACACCCCTTACAGGGCGCAGCCCTGGCTGTCGACGCGCCGTTCGGCCGTCTTCCCACTCCTGATGTCGTCGCGGATCTCGTTCGCCGTCAGGGCGTAACCGGTGTTCGGGTCGTCCAGCGACTTGGCGAAGACGACCCCGTACACCTTGCCTTCGGGCGTCAGCAGCGGGCCGCCGGAGTTGCCCTGGCGGACCGTCGCGAACAGGGAGTACACGTCGCGTCGGACCGTGCCGCGGTGGTAGATGTCCGGGCCGTTGGCGTTGATCCGGCCGCGGACGCGCGCCGAACGGATGTCGTACGCGCCGTTCTCCGGGAAGCCGGCGACGATCGCGTCGCTGCCGCTCGCCGCGTCCTTCTCGGTGAACTCCAGCGCGGGCGCCTTCAACTTGGGCACGTCCAGGACGGCGATGTCCCGCTCCCAGTCGTAGAGCACCACCTTGCCGTCGTAGAGCTTGCCTTCGCCGCCCACCTGCACGGTCGGCTCGGCGACCCCGCCGACGACGTGCGCGTTGGTCATCACCTTGCCGGGAGCGAACACGAAGCCCGTGCCCTCCAGCACCTTGCTGCAACTCGGGGCGGTGCCCACGACCTTCACGATCGAGCGCTTGGCCAGGTCGGCGACACCGCTGCGGGCGAGCGCCGGGTCGGGCGCCTTCACATCGGTGATCGGCTCGTTGGAGAACGGGGTGAAGACCTGCGGGAAACCGTTCCGCGTCAGGGTCGAACTGAAATCCGAGAACCAGGTGTTCGCCTGCGCCGGCATCACCCGCGACACGCCGAGCAGCACCTTGGAGTTGCGGACCTCCTTGCCCAGGGTGGGCAGCGAGGTCCCGGCGAGCGCGGAACCGATCAGCCAGGCCACCAGCAGCATCGCGACGACGTTCACCAACGCCCCGCCCGTCGCGTCGATCGCGCGGGCCGGGGACCAGGTGATGTGCCGTCTGAGTCGGCTGCCCAGATGGGTGGTGAGGGCCTGGCCGATCGAGGCACAGATGATGATCACGACGACGGCGATGACCACGACGGTGGTGGACACCTGGGTGCCCTTGTCCGTGACCCGGTCCCAGATCAGAGGCAGCAGGGACACGGCGATGAGACCACCGCCCAGGAAGCCGATCACCGACAGGATGCCGACGACGAAGCCTTGGCGGTAGCCGACGATCGCGAACCACACGGCGGCGACCAGCAACAGGATGTCCAGCACGTTCACGTGGGCCACCGTCTCATGCGCGCCAGTCGATCGTGACCTCACGTGATCGGTCCCACTCGCGCTCCCACCCCGCGAAGTGCAGCAACCGGTCGATCACCCCGGCGGTGAAACCCCAGACCAGAGCCGATTCGACCGTGAAAGCGGGGCCCAGATGACCGCTCGGATGTACGGCTGTCACGCGGTGCGCCGGATCCGCGAGATCCGCGACCGGCACCGTGAAGACCCGGGCCGTCTCCGCCGGGTCCACGGCGCCGACCGGGGTCGGAACCCGCCACCAGCCGAGCACCGGCGTCACGACGAACTCGCTGACCGGGATGTAGAGGCGGGGCAGCGCCCCGAAGAGCTGGACCCCGGCGGGGTCGAGGCCTGTCTCCTCCTCGGCCTCCCGCAGGGCGGCGCGCAGCGGGCCCGTGGTCTGCGGATCGCCGTCCTCGGGGTCGAGCGCGCCGCCCGGGAAGGACGGCTGGCCCGCGTGCGAGCGCAGGCTCCCCGCGCGTTCCTGGAGCAGCAGCTCCGGGCCCCGGGGGCCCTCGCCGAAGAGGATCAGCACCGCGGACTGGCGGCCCCGCCCGTCCTCGGGGGGCAGGAACCGGCTCAGCTGGTGGGGCCGTACCGTACGCACGGCCTCGACCACCGGATCCAACCAGCCGGGAAGCCCCCGGGTGCTCAGGGTCACGCCGTCGCGGGGGCCGACGTACGACTCATCGCCCCGGACCCCCGACGCGCCCACCGGCGCCGTCATGCTCTCGTCCCTCGTACCCCGCGTCATAGGCACCCCTGCTCCCCGCATCCGCATCCGCATCCGTGCTCCACCTCGGCGACGGTGACACCCGCTCAACGCGGGCCGGCGCCGGTTTCGTTCCTCCGCGAGCCACCCCGCGGCGCCCGCGACCGTACTCAGGGCGCCGGGGCGCCCAGCGGTGGCGCGGGCAGGCCCGGGTAGTCCGCCGGCGGGCTCAGCCGCTGGCCCGGTTGGCCGCCCTTCTCGTACTTGAGCAGCTTCCGCGCCTTGTCCGGGTCGGTCTCGCCCTCCCCGTACGACGGGCAGAGCGGGGCGATCGGGCAGGCACCGCAGGCGGGCTTGCGGGCGTGGCAGATCCGGCGGCCGTGGAAGACGACGCGGTGCGAGAGCATCGTCCACTCGCTCTTCGGGAAGATCGCGCAGATCTCCTCCTCGACCTTCTCCGGGTCCTCCTGCTCGGTCCACTTGAAGCGGCGCACCAGCCGGCCGAAGTGGGTGTCGACCGTGATCCCCGGGACGCCGAAGGCGTTGCCGAGCACCACGTTGGCCGTCTTGCGGCCCACACCGGGCAGGGTCACCAGGTCCTCGATCCGGCCCGGCACCTCGCCGCCGAAGTTCTCGCACAGGGCCTGCGAAAGGCCGAGGAGGGACCGCGACTTCGCCCGGAAGAAACCGGTCGGCCGGATCAGCTCCTCCAGATGCTCCGGCGCGGCCGCCGCCATGGCCTCGGGCGTCGGGTAGGCGGCGAAGAGGGCGGGCGTCGTCTGGTTCACGCGCAGGTCGGTGGTCTGCGCGGAGAGGACGGTGGCCACCAGGAGCTCGAACGGGTTGCGGAAGTCCAGTTCCGGGTGGGCGTACGGGTACACCTCCGCCAGTTCCCGGTTGATCCGGCGGGCCCTGCGGATCATCGCGAGGCGGGATTCCGGCTTCGGGGTCCTGGCGGGCTTCGGGGACGCGGCCTTGGCCGTCTTCGCCGCCTTCGCCGCCGTGGCCGGTGTGCCCGGCTTCGCGGGCCGCCCGAGCGCTTGTTTCTTGGTCGAAGCTTTGCCCTCAGGGCTCGGAGGAACCTCCGAGGGCGACGTTCCGGGGCCTTGTTCGCCCACGGCTGAATTGTGGGCCGCCGTCACTCCTGCGGACCCCATGGCCTGTGCTCTCACCGGCTTATTGGACACCCGGCCAGCCTAAGGCCGGCCGCCGACAGCCGCCCGGACCTCTGGTAACACCACCCCGATGGGGCTCTCGCCACACAGCACACCCGTACGTCCGGCATCCTTGTGATTGATCGCACTGTTTCAGCCGTCCGGCAAAATGGGGAGCGGTCCCCTGAGCCGGTCGACATAGGAGAGAGACTCGTGGACGACGTTCTGCGGCGCGCCCCGCTCTTCGCGGCGCTCGATGACGAGCAGGCCGCGGAGCTCCGCGCCTCCATGGGCGAGGTGACCCTCGCACGCGGTGACGCCCTGTTCCACGAGGGCGACCCCGGTGACCGGCTGTACGTCGTCACCGAGGGCAAGGTGAAGCTGCACCGCACATCCCCCGACGGCCGCGAGAACATGCTGGCCGTCCTCGGTCCCGGCGAGCTGATCGGCGAGCTGTCGCTGTTCGACCCGGGCCCGCGCACCGCCACCGCGACCGCGCTGACCGAGGTCAAGCTGCTGGGTCTGGGCCACGGCGACCTCCAGCCGTGGCTGAACGCCCGGCCCGAGGTCGCGACGGCGCTGCTGCGCGCCGTGGCGCGGCGCCTGCGCAAGACCAACGACCAGATGTCCGACCTGGTCTTCTCCGACGTTCCGGGTCGCGTGGCCCGGGCCCTCCTGGACCTGTCGCGCCGCTTCGGCGTTCAGTCGGAAGAGGGCATCCACGTCGTGCACGACCTCACGCAGGAGGAGCTGGCCCAGCTCGTCGGCGCCTCCCGCGAGACCGTGAACAAGGCGCTGGCCGACTTCGCCGGCCGCGGTTGGCTGCGGCTGGAGGCTCGTGCGGTGATCCTGCTGGACGTGGAGCGGCTGGCGAAGCGCTCGCGCTGACGCCACCTCGCCACAGCCGATGCGGAAGGGTCCTGCCCCCAGGGGGTGGGGCCCTTCCGTCGTTCGCCCGCGCGACCGGGCGGGGCCGTGGGCGATTTCCGGCCCGGCCGCGTCCCTGCCCACGGCCCGGGGCCTGGGCCAGGACCGGGCCGGGGCCTGGACCGGGCCGTGGGCAGGACCTCGGGTCCCGCCGCGTCCTGACCGGCCCGGGGCAAGGAGCGTCGCTAGGACGCGGGCCGGTCCGTGAGGGCCTCGACCGCCTGCTTGGCCTCCGAGAGGCCGGAGCCGGTGGCGCGGCGGTGGGCGCGGATGGCCTCGATGGTGCGGCCGTCGCGGGCCAACGCCCGCACCTCGTCCATCCCGGCCGGCTCGGGCACCTCGATGCCGAAGTGGTCCAGCATCAGCCCCAGACGGTGCTCCAGGCGGTCCGCCCGGCGTTCGAGGGCCTTCATCCGCAGGGTCACCGTCGAGGTGATCCACGAGGCCGTGGCAATCAGTGCGAGCAGCAGGAACAGCGTGGTCACTCAGGTCCCCCCGGGATCAGTCCGTGATCTTGAAGGTACTCGAGTTGGGCCCGGACGGACCATTCCGCTATCGGCCAGAGCGAGCGGTCCACATCGGCGTAGACGTACGCCACCACCGCCTCGGGGGTGAGGAAACCGTTCTCCACGGCGGTCTCGACCTGGGCCAGCCGATGGGCGCGGTGGGCCAGGTAGAACTCGACGGCCCCCTGCGCGTCGTCCAGGACCGGACCGTGGCCCGGGAGCACCGTGTGGACCCCGTCGTCGACCGTGAGGGAACGCAGCCGGCGCAGGGAGTCCAGGTAGTCGCCGAGCCGGCCGTCGGGGTGCGCGACGACCGTCGTACCGCGCCCGAGGACGGTGTCCCCGGTCAGGACGGCCCGGTCTGCGGGGAGGTGGAAGGAGAGCGAGTCGGAGGTGTGGCCGGGCGTCGCGACCACGCGCAGCTCCAGGCCGCCGACCCGGATGCCCTGGCCCGCCGACAGGCCCTCGTCGCCCAGCCGCAGCGCCGGGTCCAGGGCGCGGACCTTGGTGCCGGTGAGCTCGGCAAAGCGGCCGGCGCCCTCGGCGTGGTCGGGGTGGCCGTGGGTGAGCAGGGTCAGGGCGACGCGCTTGCCGGCCTCCTCCGCGGTACGGATGACGGCCCGTAGGTGCCCCTCGTCCAGCGGACCCGGGTCGATGACGACGGCCAGGTCGGAGTCGGGCTCGGAGACGAGCCAGGTGTTGGTCCCGTCCAGGGTCATCGCGGAGGCGTTGGGGGCCAGGACGTTGACCGCGCGGGCGGTGGCGGGCCCGGAGGAGACCACTCCTCGGGGCAGGCCGGGCAGGGCTGCGGCGTCGGTCATGCGGTGGCACCTCCGGGGCGTCCGAGGCGGACGCGCTTGGTGAACTCATCGTGCCCCGGCCAGCTGAGCACCACATCCCCGCCCTCCAGGGCGGCCTGCGCGAGGACCGGGGTCAGATCCTGGTCCACTGCCCCGGCCAAGGCGTGGGCGGCGCTCTCGTACGGCTCCAGGGAGCGCAGCGTGGAGATGGTGGGCGGCATCATCAGCAGCTCGCCCTTGTCGTAGCCGGCGGCCGCCTCCTCGGGGCGGATCCACACCGTCCGGTCGGCCTCGGTGGAGGCGTTGCGGGTGCGCTGCCCCTCCGGGAGGGCGGCGACGAAGAACCAGGTGTCGTACCGGCGGGGCTCGAACGCGGGGGTGATCCAGCGGGCCCAGGCACCGAGCAGGTCCGAACGCAGCAGGAGGCCGCGGCGGTCGAGGAACTCGGCGAACGACAGCTCCCGGGCGACGAGGGCCAGCCGGTCGGCCTCCCAGTCGTCACCGGTGGTGTCGCCGACGACGGTGTCCGGGGCTTCGCCGGCGAGCAGGACGCCGGCTTCCTCGAAGGTCTCGCGGACGGCTCCGCAGATGATGGCTTGGGCGGTACGGGGGTCCGTGCGGAGCCGGTCCGACCAGTCCCCGAGGCTCGGTCCGGCCCAGCCGATGCGGTGGTCCTCGTCGCGGGGGTCGACCCCGCCGCCGGGGTAGGCGTAGGCGCCCCCGGCGAAGGCCATGGAGGTGCGGCGGCGCAACATGTGCACGGCGGGACCGACGTCGGTGTCCCGCAGCAGCATCACGGTGGCCGCGCGTCTGGGTTCGACGGGGGTGAGGGAGCCGTCCGCGAGCGCGCGGATGCGGTCGGGCCACTCCGGGGGGTACCACTGGCCCCCGGCAGGGGTGGCCTCCTGCGGGTGCGACTGCTGTTGTCCCTGCTCACCGTTGGGCATGGCCGGATGCTACGGCCATACGTGGCGATGTTCGAGGGGCACCAGCCCCGGAACGCCCGGCGCGGCCGCCCCGGGCGACGCGCGGGGTCGCTCCCCGCGGGAGCGGGCGCTACCGAGTGCCCCCGCGTCCGGAACCCGAAGCGGGGGCTGCCGAGTGGCGCGCGGCGCGGGCTGCGCCCGGCCCCCCGAACTCCGCCGGGAACCCGCGTCTCAGACGCCGGCGAGGCCGGGATCCCGGGTGCGCGGAATCCGTGGCCGGGGCCGCCGGGCGTTCGGAAGACCGAGGCCGGCAGCCCCACGGGGTCGGAAGACCGGCCCGGGGCGCGGCGGGGATCAGGCTCCGGGGACCAGTTCGACCTGGATCTCGACCTCGACCGGGGCGTCCAGCGGCAGCACCGCCACGCCGACCGCGCTGCGGGCGTGCACGCCGCGCTCACCGAGCACCTCGCCCAGCAGCTCGCTCGCACCGTTCAGCACGCCCGGCTGCCCGGTGAAGTCGGGGGCGGAGGCCACGAAGCCGACGACCTTCACGACCCGCGCGATCTTGTCCAGATCGCCGATGACCGACTTGACGGCCGCCAGCGCGTTCAGCGCGCAGGTCGCGGCCAGTTCCTTGGCCTGCACCGCCGAGACCTCGGCGCCGACCTTGCCGGTGACCGGCAGGCTGCCCTTGACCATCGGGAGCTGACCGGCGGTGTACACGTACGCGCCCGACCGCACGGCCGGCTGGTACGCGGCCAGCGGCGGCACCACGTCCGGCAGGGTCAGGCCGAGTTCGGCCAGCTTCGCCTCGACCGTCCCGCTCATGCGGCCTTCTCCCGCTTCATGTAGGCCACGAGCTGCTCGGGGTTGTTCGGCCCGGGCACGACCTGGACGAGCTCCCAGCCGTCCTCGCCCCAGGTGTCCAGGATCTGCTTGGTGGCGTGGACCAGCAGCGGGACCGTCGCGTATTCGAACTTCTTGGTCATGGGAGCGAGGGTAGTGCCTGTCGCGGGGGCCTCTCGCGCGGCCTCGTTCCCCGGCCCGGAACACGAACCGTCCGGCCGACTCGTTAGGCTCGGACGCTGTGAGCAGGCTCCAGGTGGTCAGCGGCAAGGGCGGCACCGGCAAGACCACGGTCGCCGCCGCACTCGCGCTCGCCCTCGCGCGCGAGGGCAGACGGACTCTGTTGGTGGAGGTCGAGGGCAGGCAGGGCATCGCACAACTCTTCGGGGCGGAACCGCTCCCGTACGAGGAGCGGAAGATCGCCGTCGCGCCCGGCGGTGGCGGTGAGGTGTACGGGCTCGCCATCGACGCCGAACGCGCGCTGCTGGACTACCTCCAGATGTTCTACAAGCTCGGCTCGGCCGGCCGCGCCCTCAAGAAGCTCGGCGCGATCGACTTCGCGACGACCATCGCGCCCGGCCTGCGCGACGTCCTGCTGACCGGCAAGGCGTGCGAGGCGGTACGGCGCAAGGACAAGGCCGGGCGGTACGTCTACGACCACGTGGTCATGGACGCCCCGCCGACCGGGCGGATCACCCGATTCCTGAACGTCAACGACGAGGTGGCCGGGCTGGCCCGGTTCGGGCCGATCCACAACCAGGCGCAGGCCGTCATGAAGGTCCTCAAGTCGCCGGAGACGGCCGTCCACCTGGTCACCCTGCTGGAGGAGATGCCGGTCCAGGAGACGGCGGACGGGATCGCCGAACTGGAGGCGGCCGGGCTCCCCGTGGGCCGGGTCGTCGTCAACATGGTCCGTCCGCACCACCTGGACGAGGCAGCCCTGGGCGCGGCGGCCGGCGAGCGCCGCGCCGATGTGGCGAAGGCCCTGTCCCGCGCGGGCCTGGGCGGGGCGCGCCGGGGCGGTCTGGCCGAGCGGCTGGTGGACCCGCTGCTCGCGCAGGCCGCCGAGCACACGAGCCGGGTACGGCTGGAGCGCGAGCAACGGACGGTACTGGAGGGGCTGGACGTGCCGACGTACGAACTACCCGTGCTCGGTGGCTCGGGCATGGACCTGGCAGGGCTGTACGAGCTGGCGACGGAACTGCGCAAGCAGGCGGTCGACGCATGACCGGGCGCGACACGGCGGCGGACAAGCGGACGACCGAATTCCACCCAACCGAGTCCCCCTGGACCGAATCGCCCACGACCGAGAAGCTGGTGGCTGACGAGATGGGCCTGGACACTCCGCCCGCGCTGGCGGTCGACACCCTGCTGGACGACCCGAACACCCGGATCATCGTGTGTTGCGGCTCCGGCGGCGTCGGCAAGACGACCACCGCGGCGGCGCTCGGCGTACGGGCGGCGGAGCGCGGCCGGAAGGTGGTCGTGCTGACCATCGACCCGGCGCGCCGGCTGGCCCAGTCGATGGGGATCGCCTCGCTGGACAACACGCCGCGCAAGGTCGCGGGCGTTTCGGGCGACGGCGGTGAACTGCACGCCATGATGCTCGACATGAAGCGCACCTTCGACGAGATCGTCGAGGCGCACGCGGAGGGCGAGCGGGCCCGGGCCATCCTGGCGAACCCCTTCTACCAGTCGCTCTCGGCCGGTTTCGCGGGCACGCAGGAGTACATGGCGATGGAGAAGTTGGGCCAGCTGCGGGCACGGGACGACTGGGACCTGATCGTGGTCGACACCCCGCCGAGCCGGTCCGCGCTGGACTTCCTCGACGCGCCGAAGCGGCTGGGGTCGTTCCTGGACGGGAAGTTCATCCGGGTGCTGATGGCCCCGGCGAAGGTCGGCGGCCGGGCCGGCATGAAGTTCCTCAACGTCGGCATGTCGTTGATGACCGGCACGCTGAGCAAGCTGATGGGCGCTTCGCTGCTGAAGGACGTACAGACCTTCGTGGCGGCGATGGACACGATGTTCGGCGGCTTCCGCACCCGCGCGGACGCGACCTTCCGGCTGCTCCAGGCCCCCGGCACGGCCTTCCTCGTGGTCGCCGCGCCCGAGCCGGACGCCCTGCGCGAGGCGGCGTACTTCGTCGAGCGGTTGGCGGCGGAACGGATGCCGCTGGCCGGCCTGGTACTGAACCGGGTCCATGGCAGTGAGGCCGAACAGCTCTCCGCGGAGCGGGCGTTGGCCGCCGCAGAGAATCTTGAGGACGCCGGCATTGTGGATCAGGAGTCCGGGAAAGCTGGACTTCGTGACTCGGACGCGGACACCGACACTCCCGAGACGTGCTCCCCCGGCGCCGTCGACGCCGACGTGGACGAGATCACCGCGGGACTGCTGCGTCTGCACGCCGAGCGGATGCAGGTGATCGCGCGCGAACAGCGCACGCGTGACCGCTTCACCTCACTGCACCCCGAGGTGGCGGTGGCCGAGGTGGCCGCCCTGCCCGGCGATGTGCACGACCTCGCCGGGCTACGGGCCATCGGAGAGCGACTCGCGACCGGGGTTCCGGCCGGAGCGTAGGCGTTCGTACGTGCGGCTGGGGCGGTTTACCCGGCTGCCGCGTACGTCTCGTACGGAACGTCGATCTCCGCGTCGACATCCATGGTGAGGATGCCCGTACTGCGCTCGTACTCCGTGCGGGCGGTTTCGAGCAGCCGTCGCCACGAGGTGACGGTGGGACGCCGGCGCAGCAACGCGCGACGCTCCCGCTCGGTCATTCCGCCCCATACTCCGAACTCGACACGGTTGTCGAGCGCGTCGGCCAGGCACTCGGTCCGCACCGGACATCCGGTGCACACCGCCTTGGCCCTGTTCTGTGCCGCTCCTTGAACGAACAGTTCATCCGGATCGGTAGTGCGGCAGGCTGCCTGCGCACTCCAGTCGGTAACCCAGCCCATCCCGGCGCCGTCCTCTCCCGAATCGAGGCTCCCCCACGGCGGTAGCGGCATATTCACCGCTGCCAGTTGAGGACGTTACGGAAGGCGAGCACAGCGCAACACCCCCGACGGGTCCAATCTTGAATGGTCCGAACGGACTATGGGTAAGCGGCAGATCACCCGACGGAGTGATCGGACGACATGCCCGACCATTCCGGCGATTCGGGTGAAATCGGGGAATCACCGCCGGGCGCCGTCCGAGTGAACGGCGGGATTCGGACATCAGTCCACCGCATTCGGCAAGGGTGAGAATCAAGCCGAGGGGTTGATGTCGCGCCGCACTGCTGTGACAGTTGGCGCCAGCTTAGGCCAAGGCATTCGCCCGTGTCCGGTGAATGAGAACGTAGGCTGCCCTCCATGGGAAAGAAGCGCTCGGGCGGCGGGCTCACGGGGCCGCAACAGGCCGCCAAGTTCCTCGGGGTGTCGGTCCTCTCCGGAGTCGTACTGGCCGGCATCGCGATCCCGGGCGCCGGCGCCCTGGGCCTCGCCGCCAAGGGGACGGTCGAGGGATTCGACGAGATCCCGGCCAATCTCAAGACACCTCCGTTGAGCCAGCGCACCACGATTCTGGACGCCGAGGGTGGCCTGATCGCCACGGTCTATTCGCGCGACCGCCAGGTCGTCCCGCTGACGGCCATCTCCCCGTACATGCAGAAGGCGATCGTCGCCATCGAGGACTCGCGTTTCTACGAGCACGGCGCGGTCGACCTCAAGGGCATCCTGCGCGCGGTCAACCGCAACGCACAGGAGGGCGGCGCCGCCCAGGGCGCGTCCACGCTGACGCAGCAGTACGTGAAGAACGTCTTCGTCGAGGAAGCCGGTGACGACGAGTCGAAGGTGCGCGAGGCGCAGGAGAAGAGCCTCGGGCGAAAGATCCGCGAGCTGAAGTACTCGATCCAGGTCGAGGAGGAACTCGGGAAGAAGAAGATCCTCGAGAACTACCTCAACATCACCTACTTCGGCCAGCAGGCGTACGGAATCGAATCCGCCTCCCAGCGCTACTTCAGCAAACCCGCCAAGGACCTGACCCTGGAAGAGTCCGCGCTGCTGGCCGGCGTGGTGCAGTCGCCGACCCGCTTCGACCCGGTCAACGACTCGCAGGAGGCGATGAAGCGCCGCAACATCGTCCTCCAGCGGATGGCCGACATGAAGGACATCTCGCAGGCGGAGGCCGACGAGGCGAAGCAGAAGCCGGTCACGCTCAAGGTGACCCGGCCCAAGAACGGCTGCATCACCGCCGTGAAGGGCGCCGGCTTCTTCTGTGACTACGTGCGCAACACCTTCCTGACCGACCCCGTGTTCGGCAAGACCCGCGAGGAGCGCGCGAAGCTCTGGAACCGCGGCGGCCTGACGGTCCGTACGACGCTCGACCCGCAGTCGCAGGACTCGGTCAACGAGTCCATCAAGGAACACGTCCACCAGGACGACAAGGTCGCGACGGCCGTCACGCTCGTCCAGCCCGGCACCGGCCGGGTGCTCGGGATGGGCCAGTCCAAGCCGTACGGCTTCGGCAAGGACGAGACGCAGATCAACTACTCCGTCGACAAGCGGATGGGCGGCTCGAACTTCGGCTTCCCGACCGGCTCCACCTTCAAGCCGTTCGTCGCGGCAGCGGCCATCGAGCAGGGCATGCCGCCGACCAAGATGTACGCCTCCCCGCACGACATGGAATACCCGAGCGGCGTGCAGACCTGCGGCGACAAGCCCTGGGTCAACGACAGCAAGCCCAAGGACCGGGTGGAGAACGAGTCGGAGTCCGAGGTAGGCCCGTACGGGATGAGGGAGGCGATGGCCAAGTCGGTCAACACCTACTTCGTCGAGATGATCAGTGACATCGGGCTCTGCCCGGTCACCGAGATGACCACCAAGCTCGGCGTCGTCCCGGCCGACGGCGCCAAGCTGCCGGAGGTCCCCGCCATCGCGCTCGGCACCCAGGGCATGTCCCCGCTGACCATGGCCAACGCCTACGCGACCTTCGCCAACCGGGGCGTTCGCTGCACCCCGATCGCCATCGAGTCGATCACCGACGCGCACGGCAAGGCGCTCTCCGTCCCCAAGTCGCAGTGCGAGCGGGTGATGTCGGAGAAGACCGCCGACACCATCAACACGCTGCTGCTCGGCGTGGTCGACTCCGGTACCGGCGCCCAGGCGGGTCTCACCGACCGGCAGAGCGCGGGCAAGACGGGTACGACCGAGAACCGCTACAACGCCTGGTTCGTCGGGTACACCCCGAACATGTCCGGCGCGACGTGGGTCGGCTCGGCGGGCCTCAAGCAGGTGTCGATGGAGAACATCACCATCGGCGGCGAGTTCTACGACAAGGTCTACGGTGGCGGGCTGCCCGGCCCGATCTGGAAGCAGGCGGTGACCGGCGCGCTGGCGGGCCGGGAGAACCAGAGCTTCCAGACGGTGTTCGTCGGGGACACCGCCTCCCCGTCCGGGGGCGCCCGCGGCAACCGGCCGACGCAGCCGAGCAACCCCGCCCCGGTCAAGCCGGGAAAGCCGGGCAAGCCCGGCCGTGACGGCAAGCCGGGCGACGGCGACCCCGGGGCGACGGTCGCCGGAGCCACCGGGGGCGGCCTTCCCACCGACCCCTTCCCCGGCGTCCCCATCCCGCCGGGCGTGATCGGCGGCGGCGGCGACGTCCAGTAGCCCGCGTAGCGAAGGAGAGGCCCCCGCCGGATTCCGGCGGGGGCCTCTTTCCGTATCCCGGACCCCTGGAGCGGGACCAGGGGCGTCGACCTAGGCGAGCCGCTGCTTGACGGCGGCGGCGACGCGGCCGCCGTCCGCCAGGCCGGCGACCTTCGGGTTCACGATCTTCATGACGGCGCCCATCGCCCGCGGCCCCTCGGCCCCGGCCGCCTTCGCCTCGGCGACGGCCTGCGCGACGATCTCGCCGAGCTCCTCGTCCGTGAGCTGCTTGGGCAGGTACCGGTCGAGGAACTCGCCCTCCGCGAGCTCCCGCGCGGCCGACTCGGCGCGACCACCCTGGCTGAACGCCTCCGCGGCCTCGCGGCGCTTCTTCGCCTCCTTGGCGATCACCTTGAGGACTTCGTCGTCGGACAGCACCCGTGCTTCCTTGCCCGCGACCTCCTCCTTGGTGATGGCGGCGAGGGTCAGTCGCAGCGTGGACGAGCTGAGCTCGTCGCGCGCCTTGATGGCAGCGGTGAGGTCTTCCTGGAGCTTGGCCTTGAGCGTGGTCATGCACCGAGTCTGCCAGGTGCGGCGGCGTCGGCGCCCGCCGGTTTTCCTCCTGGGGGACGCGGGGTGCGACGATGGGGTCATGCGTGCGCGTTACGGAGTACCCCTGAAGGTCGGTGCCGGGATCGCGGCGGTGGGGGCCGCTGGTGTGGCCTATGCGGCCGGATTCGAGGCACGGTCATTCCGGCTGCGCCGGGTGACGGTTCCCGTCCTCCCCGCCGGCATGCGACCCCTGCGGATACTGCAGGTGTCGGACATCCACATGGTGAGCGGGCAGCGCAAGAAGCGCGCCTGGCTCCAGTCGCTCGCCGGGCTGCGCCCGGACTTCGTGGTGAACACGGGCGACAACCTCTCCGACACCGAGGGCGTGCCGGAGGTGCTGGACGCCCTCGGGCCGCTGATGTCCTTCCCCGGCGTGTACGTCTTCGGCTCGAACGACTACTACGGGCCGCGGCTGCGCAATCCCGGTCGCTACCTGATCGAGAAGGCCCAGGGCCGGCACGGGTTGAACGGCAACAAGCCGGTCGTCGGCGCCGTCCACAACCCGTGGGAGGAGCTGCGCGACGCCTTCGACGCGGCGGGCTGGTCGAACCTGACCAACAGGCGGGCCCGGATGAAGCTGGACGGGCTGGAGATCGCCTTCACCGGTTTGGACGACCCGCACATCAAGCGGGACCGCTACGAGACGGTCGCGGGCGGCCCGGACGCGGACGCGGACTTCTCGATGGCGGTGGTCCACGCCCCGTACCTGCGCGTCCTCGAAGCGTTCACCGCCGACCGCTACCCGCTGATCCTGGCCGGCCACACGCACGGCGGGCAGTTGTGCATCCCGTTCTACGGGGCGCTGGTGACCAACTGCGACCTCGACACCGACCGGGTCAAGGGCCTGTCCACGCACACGGCGAACGGCAACCGCGCCTACCTCCACGTCTCGGCCGGCTGCGGCACCAACCGCTTCACCCCGGTCCGCTTCGCCTGCCCGCCAGAGGCCACCCTGCTGACGCTGACCGCGCGGCAACCCGGGTGACCATCGCGCGGCGCCGCGCGGGCGCGCGCGAAAACCGGATTTCGTCTCCGGCCGACGGTCCGCTAAAGTAATCGATGTCGCCAGGACAGCACACGCTGCACAGGCGGCGATCGGGGTGTAGCGCAGCTTGGCAGCGCGCTTCGTTCGGGACGAAGAGGTCGTGGGTTCAAATCCCGCCACCCCGACTTCGTAAGACCAGGTCAGGGGCCTGATCCACTCAGTGGATCAGGCCCCTGAGTGGTTTCTGGGGCTGCTGGGAGAAATCCTCGGACAAGATCTCGTCCGGGCCCTGACCGACCGGAGATCGTCGAGAGACGATCAGTCGTTCCAGCGCCCAGCCCCCATCTCCGCAAAGCGGTCACCTCCTCCTAGACGGAGAAGTACGGTGCATCCGACAAGGGCCACCGCTCTTGTCGGAACTTCTAGGGCTGTGGCTCTAGGAGAAGGGGGTAAACATGCCGATGTACGTTCATGTTCCGGCGGAGGCCACGCCTCACCTCATCCGACAGGCGTACGAAGCGGGTGGGCCCTATCAGTGGGCCCGTGAGGCATGGAAGAACTCCGAGGAAAGCGGAGCCTCGATCATCCACTTCGGGATCGAGGAACAGGCCGCAGAACGACAGGGCGTACTGCGGCGCACGATCATGGATGATGGCGCCGGGATGCGGCCGGACGACTTGAAGGTCTTCCTCACGACGTTCGGCGGCGGGGGCAAGCCCATCGGGGTTGATGGCAACTTCGGGCAGGGGTTCAAGTCCTCCGTCTTGCCGTGGAACCCCTACGGCGTAGTCGTCATCAGCTATACGACCGAAGCTCCCGACGGCGCAATGCTTTGGATCTATCGCGACGGCGATGGCAACTACGCCCTCAAGGAATGGTCTGCCGAGGACGAGAACGGCGACTTCGTCAGCGTTACGCCCGTGGTCCAGCCGTTCCTGGACGATGAGCACGGCTGCGACTGGAGCAGCATCCGTCCCCCGTGGATGCGCACAGGGACGATCATGGTGCTACTGGGGTCGGCCCGGGACAGCGACACATGGATGGGCGACCAGGACCCCTCCCGCAAGGAGACGGTCGACGACCTCATTCGGTACCTCAACAGTCGGCTGATCGACGTGCCCAAGCGGGATGGCGAGCCCATCGAAACCACGGTCGTCGACCTGTACGCCAAGAAGGCCGGCGAGCGCCGGAGCACCCGCGACAAGACGGTAAGCCTGCCCGACGGCAAGGCCATGGTATGGCGCCCGCGGCGCGTCCACGGCCTGCGGCACTTCATCCCTGACATCGCTGTAAGTGGCAGCGTCGCCGTCGATGAGCACGGGACCCAAGTGGACTGGTTCTACGTTCCGGAGCCGGAAGCGCCGGTAGGCGGTACGTCCGACTACATCGCCCAACGCCCCGTTGCGGTTGTGGACTACCAGGGAGAGGCATACCACGCGGACCGGGGCAAGAGCCGGTACCGCCTGTTCGGTGTCACGGACGAAATCATGGGACGTACCTGGCTGATCGTGCGCCCCCCGGTGTACAGCGACAGTCAGCCCACCCGATGGGGCGTGATCACGCAGGCTTCCCGCCACATGCTCTTCGGCAAGGGCGGCTCCGAGTTGCCTTGGGAGGAGTGGGGGGACCGCTTCTTCGACAACTTCCCCGAGGAATTGTCCAAGGCACAAGAGCTGGCCCGCGCTCAGGGCACCACCCAGACCGATCCGTCCATGGCCAAGAACCTTGCGCGCATCCTGGACCGGCTGAACCCTCGATTCAAGGCTTCCAGACTTCTCAGCTCAGCGATGGGCAAGGTGCTCGGGAACCCAAGCGGATCGTTCGCCGGTACTCCGGGAAGTGGCAGCCCACGGACCGCTGGGGGCTCCGGGCAGCGCGGAGGAGCTGGTGGAACGTCGGGGCCCCGACACGTCCTGGTGCCTGCGCCGGCCGGCTCGATGCAGGGATCGCCCTCACGGGTTCGAGGCGGCTATCCGGCGTTCGACTGGAAGTCCTTCGACCCTGACGAGTGCAAGTACCTGGCGCAGTACGTGCACAACGCCACCCGCGTGATCAACGAGATCGAGCACCGAGGCGTCGTGTACCTCAACTCCGCCCATCCCGTGTTCGTGCAGGAGTTCTCTCACTGGGCCAACCAGATCTGGCCCAAGGCGGACGCGGGGAAGGTGCAGGAGTTGGTGCAGCGCGTCTACGGCGAAGAGGCGGTCGCCCACGTAGTCCATGCTCAACGGCTGAACGGAACCCTCGTCGGCAAGACCGAGGAAGGTGACCCGATTCTCATGGGCGAGGAAGACGTACGGCAACTGCTGGAGCCTGCCGCCCTGTCCGCAGCGCTCTTGGGCCTCGTCAACGTCGAACAGCGCATCCTGACCCAAGGTGGCGGTCAGTTCGGGCGTCGTGCCGGCTCTTAGAAGTATGGGTGGAGCCACCCGCGAGCAGCTCGCGCTACGTCCCCGGGTGTCGCCGGGCGGCTCAGGCGGTTTCGGTCGTCGGGTCGGCGAGGGCGGCGAGTTCCGCGCGGGTCAGGGCGAGCAGGTCGGGCGAGGGGTGGTGGGGCTCCACACCGCGGGCGCGGGCGACTTCGGCGAGGTGGGCGAGGACCGCTTCGACCGAGGGGAAGGAGCCGGGCGGGCGCAGGAGCCAGACGCGGCCGCGTGGGCGGGGTGGGAGACCCAGGGCGGCGATGACCTCGGCGGCCTCGGCTTCGAGGAGGTCGAGGTCCGGTCTGGCGAGCGGGGCGCACTCCACTTCCACGACGTGGCCGTGCCCGTCCAGGCGGGTTTCGACCGCCCAGCGGGTGCCGCGATCCGGGACCCAGGTGCGGGCGGCCGGGGGCCATACGTACGGGAGGAAGATCCAGGCGTGCGTCTCGGGCGCGGCCTCCCAACCGAGGGCCTCCAGCTCCCGCACCTCGGGCAGCCGGTCGGGTTCCTGCTCGCTGCGGCCCGAGCGGCGTTCCGCGAAGGGGTGCGGCGGGCCGCTCTCGTCCCAGGACATGCGGGCACGCTATCCGACGCGACAGGGGATCCGGGTGACCTCCGGGAGGCGTCGCACGGACGGCATGTGGACGACGTCCACATGCCTTTGTGGGCTGCTCGCAAGTAGACGCTGTCCACATCACCGTCCACGCCAGGGAGGAGACGCCTCACATGTCAGCACCGGACACCGGACCACCCCCAGCCGGGAGCACCGCGCAAACGCAGCACCTACCGGCACGGCAACCTCCGCAACGCCCTCCTCGACGCGGCCCTGGAACTCGCGCGCGAGGGCGGCCGCGACGCCGTGTCGCTCCGCGAGGTGACCCGGCGCGCCGGGGTCTCGCCCAACGCCGCCCACCGGCACTTCGCCGACCGAGGGGGCCCTGGTCCTGGTCCACGCGCTGTCGCGGGCGGCCATGGCGCGGGTGGCCCTCGCGATGGAGGCCGAGCTCGACGGCCTGCCGGCCGCCGAGGACCCCGTCGCCCGCGCCCGGGCCCGCTTCCGCGCAGTGGGCAGGGGTCGTCCGCTTCGCCGTCGCGGAGCCGGGTTGGTTCCGTACGGCCTTCCGCGTCCCCGCCGACATGTCCTACGCCACCGACGCCACGGCCGCCGGGGCGGGCGGGGCGGGCGGGCTCACCCCGTTCGAGCTGTTCGGAGCCACGCTGGACGCCCTCGTGGAGACGGGCGCCCTGCCGGCCGAACGCCGACCCGGAGCGGAGTTCCTCGCCTGGTCGGCGGTCCACGGGCCGGCGGTCCTGGTCATCGACGGACCGCTGCGCGGTGTGACGCCGGAGCAGGCGCACGACGCCGGCCAGGACGTGATCGCCATGATCGAACGGGGGATCTGAGTCCCGTCCGGGCTCAGGCGCGGTGGTCCAGCGGGTTCGCCGCGATCCGCGCCGCCGCGCCGCCCGCGACGTAGGCCGCCGCCGCGCAGTCGGGCTTGCGCACCGCCTGGTCCTCGACGAGCGTCAGGAACGCCTTGCCGAAGCCGAGCCGCGGGTACTCCGCGAGGAGGTCGGCGAGGAACGACTCGGGGAATTCGGCCACCCGCAGCCCCGAGACGTCCGCGCTCGTCCCGACCTGGAGGAGGTGGCTCTCCACGTCCCGGGCGGCCGTGACGTCGTCCCGCATGTGCAGGACGATCACTTCCTCCGCCCGCGCCCGCCGGGCGGCGGGCCAGCCCAACCCCGCCGTCAGGACGCGCGCGACATGGCCGCCCGCCTCCTCGAACGGCAGCGTGTGGCTGTCGAACGGGGCGGTCAGACCCAGGTCGTGCAGCAGCGCGCCGACGTAGAAGAGCTCGGCGTCGTAGGTCAGGTCGTGCTGCCGCGCGTACCACGCCCCGAAGGCGTACGAGCGGATCGAATGGTTCAGCAGGGTCGCGTCCGCGTACTCGGACGCGACCTCCAGCGCGGCGCGCCCGGCATCGGTGTCAAAGGTCCATGTCATGAGGCGCAGCGTAGGGCCTCGGCATCGAACTCTCGTACTACTTCCGGGTGAAGTCCACTACCGCCGGCCCCTCCTCCCCCGGCCAGGACAGCAGCCGCGTCACCGCGGGCGGGCTCTCGGCGAGGACGCCGCCGCGCGCGACGACGTACCGGGGGCGGACCTGGCGGCGGATCGCCTCCTGCGGTGACTCGGCCGGGAGCAGCAGGAACGAGGCCGGTGCGCCCGGCGCGATGCCGTACTCCGTCCCGGACAGGCCGAGCACCCGCGCCGCGCGGTCCGTCACCATCGAGAACGCCACCGGGATCTCGTCGGCGCCCGTCAACTGGGCCGCGTACAGGCCCACCAGGGCGGTCTGAAGCGGGTTGGCGGTCCCGAGGGCGTTCCACGGGTCCATCACGTCGTCGTGGCCGAAGGCCACGTTCACGCCCGCCGCGAGCATCTCCTTGACCTGGGTGAGGCCGCGCCGCTTGGGGTAGCCGTCGAAGCGGCCCTGGAGGTTGAGGTTGGCGAACGGGTTCGCGACGAGGTTGATCCCGGAACGCGACAGCAGCCGTTGCAGTTTGAAGCTGTACCCGCCGCCGTAGGAACCCATCGCCGTCGTGTGGGAGGCCGTCGCGCGCTCCCGCAGCCCCGAGCGCAGCGCGAGCGTGGCCAGTACCTCCACGAAGCGGGACTGCTCGTCGTCGATCTCGTCGCAGTGCGCGTCGACGCGCAGCCCGTGCTCCTCGGCCAGTGCGAAGGCGGTCGCCAGCGAGGCGATCCCGTCCTCACGGGTGTCCTCGAAGTGCGGGATCGCGCCGACCACGTCCGCGCCGCGCCGGACCGCCTCGCGCAGCAGCGCCTCGCCGTCCGGGAACGAGACGATGCCCTCCTGCGGGAAAGCCACGATCTGGAGCGTCATCACGTCCCGCACCCGGTCACGGACCTCCAGCAGCGCGTCCAGCGCGGTCAGCGTCGGATCGGTGACGTCGCAGTGGGTGCGCACGTGCAGCACCCCCTGCGCCACCTGCCAGCGCAGCACCTCCGTGGCGCGGGCGATCACGTCCTCGCGGGTCAGGGTCTTCTTGCGCTCGCTCCAACAGGCGATGCCCTCCCAGAGGGTGCCGGACGCGTTGGGACGCGGCTCACCGGCGGTCAGGGCGGTGTCCAGGTGGATGTGCGGCTCGACGAAGGGGGGCGTGAGCAGCGCGCCGTGCGCCTCGATCAGCACACCGGTCGCCGGTGGTTCCTTCTGATCGTCGTACGGGAGGACCCGTGCGATCCGTCCGTCCTCGGACACCTCCACGTCGGACAGGCCGTGTGCGTTCAGCAGCCGGGCGCCCCGGACGATCATCCGCATGAGGCCAGCGTAGGGGCGGTCCGCGTACGCCGGCCACGATGCGCCCGTTCGGCGTACTCGGCGTCCCGGCGCCCGGTACGGCAAGGTGGGGCCATGACCAGCGACACCGATGTGACCTGCGCACCGTCCCCCGAGATGCCCGATTGGGAGAAGCGTTTCCGGGCCCCGCGCGTCGGGCTCCCCGAATGGGCCGAGGACGCCCCGGACCGCTCGCTCTTCGTCTCCAACGCGACGGGGACCTACGAGCTGTACGCGTGGGATCGCGCCACCGGCGCCCGGCGACAGGCCACGGACCGCCCCAACGGCACCACCGACGGCACCCTCTCCCCCGACGGCGAGTGGATCTGGTGGTTCTCCGACACCGACGGCGACGAGTTCGGCACCTGGGTGCGCCAGCCCTTCGCCGGCGGGCCCGACGAACCGGCCACCCCCGGGCTCAAGCCCTCGTACCCGGCCGGACTGGCCATCGGCCGGGACGGCACGGCCGTCGTGGGCCGCTCCACCGACGAGGAGGGCACCACGCTCCACGTCGTGCGGCCCGGCGGGGGCGAGCCGACCCTGATCTACCGGCACCGCGAGTCGGCGGGCGTCGGCGACCTGTCCCGGGACGGCACCCTGATCGCGATCGAGCACACCGAGCACGGCGACGCGATGCACTCGTCGGTGCGGGTGGTCACCCTCGACGGCGCCACCGTCGCCGAGCTGGACGACTCCCAGGGCGGCAGCAAGGAGCTGGGCCTCGGCGTGCTCGGCTTCGCACCGGTCGCGGGCGACAACCGGCTGCTCGTCGCGCACCAGCGGCGCGGCCGCTGGGAGCCGATGGTGTGGGACGTGGCGACCGGCACCGAGGAGGAGTTGGCGATCGACCTGCCGGGCGACGTGGGCGCCGAGTGGTACCCGGACGGGTCCGCGCTGCTGATCCACCACGGGTTCGAGGCACGCAGCGAGCTGTGGCGCTACGACCTGGCGGCACGGGAACTCGTCCGCGTGGACACCCCGCCGGGATCGGTCTCGGGGGCGACGGCCCGGCCGGACGGGACGGTGGAGTACCAGTGGTCCTCGGCCGCCGAGCCGTCGACGATCCGGTCCACCGCGGGCGGGATCGTGCTCGACCCGCCCGGTTTCCGGCCGCCGGGCTCGGTCCCGGTGGAGGACGTGTGGGTGGAGGGCCCGGGCGGGCGCGTCCACGCGCTGGCGCAGCGGCCCGTCGGCCACGGCGACGGGCCCTTCCCGACGGTCTTCGAGATCCACGGCGGCCCCACCTGGCACGACAGCGACGCCTTCGCCGCCACCCCGGCGGCCTGGCTCGACCACGGCTTCGCGGTCGTCCGCGTCAACTACCGCGGCTCGACGGGGTACGGGCGGGAGTGGACCGACGCGCTCAAGCACCGCGTCGGGCTGATCGAGCTGGAGGACATCGCGGCGGTCCGCGAGTGGGCCGTCGCCTCCGGCCTCGCCGACCCGGCTCGGCTCGTGCTGTCGGGCGGCTCGTGGGGCGGGTACCTGACGCTGCTGGGCCTGGGCACGCAGCCGGACGCCTGGGCGGTGGGCCTGGCCGCCGTACCGGTGGCGGACTACGTGACGGCCTACCACGACGAGATGGAGGCCCTGAAGTCCCTGGACCGCACCCTCTTCGGCGGCACGCCCGAGGAGGTCCCCGAGCGGTTCGAGGCGTCCTCGCCGCTGACCTACGTGGACGCGGTGAAGGCGCCCGTCCACATCGCGGCGGGCGTGAACGACCCGCGCTGCCCGATCCGGCAGATCGACAACTACGTGGAGCGGCTCGCGGCGCGCGGGGCGGTGCACGAGGTGTACCGGTACGACGCCGGGCACGGCTCGCTCGTGGTGGAGGAGCGGATCAAGCAGGTCCGGATGGATCTGGAGTTCGCCCTCAAGCACCTTCCCGCCTGACCCGACACCGGTGATCCGGTGCACCCCCCGTACGGTGGTGGGGTGCACCGGTTTCTCCTGACCCCGCGTTGGTGGGGGATCAACGTCTTCGTCGCGCTCGCCATCCCCTTCTGCCTGTTCATGGGCACCTGGCAGCTCGGGCGCTTCGAGGACCGCGTCGGCGACCACCGGGAGGCCACCGACCGGCGGCCCGACGAGCAGGCCGCCGCGCCGCTGGACTCGCTGCTCCCGGTGGACAAGAAGACCTCCGGACGGCTGGCTTCCGCGGCCGGGGTGTACGGGGAACAGCTGCTGGTCCCCGAGCGCGATCTCGAGGGCAGGAACGGCTTCTACGTCCTGAACCTCCTCAAGACCGACTCCGGCAAAGCCCTCCCGGTGGTCCGGGGCTGGCTGCCGGGCGACGCGGACGCGGCGAAGGCGCCGGCCGCGCCGGGCGGTCGGGTGGAGGTCACCGGGGCGCTCCAGGCGTCCGAGAACTCGGGGACGAAGGGCGTCCACGCGCAGGGCGGCCTGCCGGCCGGGCAGCTCGGGGTGATCGGCGCGGCGACGCTGGTGAACCTGGTGCCGGAGCCGCTGTACGACGCCTGGCTGACCGTGCGGACCCCGTCGGACGGGATGCTCGCGGTGCCCGCGAAGGCACCGGACAACACCGGGCTCGACCTGAAGGCGTTCCAGAACCTCGGCTACACCGGCGAGTGGTTCGTCTTCGCCGCCTTCGTGCTGTTCATGTGGTTCCGCTTCTACCGGCGCGAGGTGGAGACCCTGCGGGACGCGCAGGCCGGCCTGGTTCCGGAGCGGCCCCGGCCGGCAGCTACGGCTTCGACGGCGTCGTCAGGGGAATGACGCCCGTCCGGTAGACAGTTCCGCCGCAGGCCGCCGGGATCGTGGCCTCCGTCGTGGGGGCGCCAGCCGCCGGGGTGTGGGACACCTCCACCCCCGTCGGTGCCGGATCGGGGCCCGCGCCCAGCGGGTCGGAGGCCGGGGCGCCCGCGCCCGCGGTACCGGCCGCGGCGCCGTCGTTCCCGGAGGGCTTCGCCGACGGGTCGGCGGTCCCCGCCGGGCAGGAACGTTCCGAGGGCACCCAGGCGAACCGGACCTCGTACGCCGCGTTCGGCTGGAGCACGACCACCGGGGACTCCGCGGACGGGTCGGGCAGCAGCGCGCTCGCCGGGTCGCCCGCGGTGTGGCCGACCACGGCCACCGCCGGGCTCCGCCCGGGCGGCCGGGGGGTGGTCGCGGGGGCGGCGGTCACCGTGTCCGGGCCGGAGGCCAGACAGCCCCGGTCCGAGACGTTGGTGACCTTGAAGCTGCCGTACACCGTGCCATCGGCCTCGGGCGCGCGGGCACCGCCCCGCACGCCGAGCTGCGCGGCGGTGCACTCGGGAACGCCCGGCACCGCGCCGATCGGGGGCAACTGGGAGCTGCGGTTCTCGTGGCCGGTGGTACCGGAGGAGGCGCCGGCGGTCGGGCCCGCGCCCGCGCCGTCCGTGGGGGAGCCGCTCCGGTGCGGGGCGGGACTGCCGTCGGTGTCGCCCGCCCCCGGACCGCCGGTGGGGGCCTTGGAGAAGGCGTGCGTCCCCGAGCCGTTCTGGTGCGGGTCCGAGGAGCCGCCCGTCTTGCCGCCCTGCGCCTGCCCGTGCCCGGCCATGGCCGGGTGTCCGGCGGCGCCGCTGCCCGCGGCACCGGTCATGCGCAGGGCCGTCGGGATGGCGGCCCCGGCCAGCAGGACGGCCGCGGCCGCGCCGACGAGGGCGCGACGCTTGCGGGCGCGGCGGGCGGGGACCGCGTGGCGCAGCCGCTCCAGCGCGTGCTCGGAGGGCTCCAGGTCCCCTACGGCGCCGCTCAGCAGGGCGCGCAGCTGCCGCTCCGCCACGGCGTCGGGGCCGGCCGGGCGGGTGGTGTGGTCGTCGGTCATGACTGCGCAGCCTCCATCGCCACCCGCAGCGCGGCAATGCCCCGCGAACCGTACGCCTTCACCGAGCCGAGCGATACGCCGAGCGTCTCGGCGACCTGGGCCTCGGTCATGTCCGCGAAGTACCGCAGTACCAGTACCTCGCGCTGCCGTCGCTGGAGTCCCCGCATCGCCTTGATCAGGTCGTCGCGCTCCAACCGGTCGTACGCGCCCTCCTCCGCGCTCGCCATGTCCGGCATGGGCTTGGAGAGCAGTTTCAGGCCGAGGATGCGGCGGCGCAGCGCGGAGCGCGACAGGTTGACGACGGTCTGGCGGAGGTACGCCAGCGTCTTGTCGCGGTCCCGGACCCGGTTGCGGGCCGAGTGGACGCGTATGAACGCCTCCTGGACCACGTCCTCGCAGGAGGCGGTGTCGTCGAGGAGCAGCGCGGCCAGCCCGAGGAGGGAGCGGTAGTGGGCCTGGTAGGTCTCGGTGAGGTGGTCGACCGTGGTGCCCGCGACGACGGCCTTCTCGGCGGACGACTCGGCGGTCCCTCCCGCGGGCCGCACGGTCGCGCTCCCGGCGGATTCCGCGCTCTCGCGGGGCGCGGGCACCCGACCGCCCCGGCTAGGCAGCGCCGCCGCCGGTACGCCGGTCGGCGACACGGGAAGGATCATCGGGAACCCGCCGGGCGCGGGGGAACGCCGTCGCGCGGGAGCGGTGCGCGCCGGAGCGACGGTGAAGTCGAGCAATGCCTCTGCCACGCCCGTTGGACACGCGTGACCCCCCAGGGGTTGTACGCGCGGGGCGCGGTGGTCGGCCAATTCCCCGTTGCCCTCATGCGCACCCGATCTTCCCGTTCGCCCCGTTTGTCCAGGCGGCAGTCGGGCCGGCCATCACCTTGATCAAGGGATCGTCACCGATCCTACAAAGCGATTTACGCGAATTCACCCGCGATCAGTTCCGAGATCTGCGTCGCGTTCAACGCCGCGCCCTTGCGCAGGTTGTCGGCGCAGACGAAGAACTCCAGGGAACGGTTGTCGTCGAGCGACGCCCGCACCCGGCCCACCCAGGCCGGATCGGTCCCGGCCGCGTCCACCGGCGTCGGGAACTCCCCCGCCGCCGGGTCGTCCACGAGGACCACCCCGGGCGCCGTCTCCAGCGTCTTGCGGGCCTGCCCGGCGTCCACTTCCCGCTCGAACCGGGCCCGTACGGTCAGCGAATGACCCTCCAGCACGGGAACCTGTACGCAGGTCACCGCGATCGGCAGCTCCGGCAGGTCCAGGATGCGCCGGGTCTGCGACCGCACGGCCAGCTCGTGCGAGGACCAGCCGCCCTCGCACAACTCACCCGACCAGGGCACCACGTTCAGCGCGAGCGGCGCCGCGAAGGGCCCGGTGTCGTCACCCACGACCCGCCGCACGTCCCCGGGTTGCTCCCCCAGCGAGGTCCCGGCGACCAGCGAGAGCTGGCGGCGCAGGGCCTCCGTACCGGCCCGGCCGGCGGCGCTCGCGGCCTGGTACGAGGAGACGGCCAGGTCGACCAGCCCGTAGTCGGCGTGCAGCGCGCCCACCGCGGCGATCATGGTGGCGGTCACACAGTCGGGCCCCGCGACGATGCCGCGCGGCCTGACCCGTACGGCGTGCCCGTTCACCTCGGGCACCACCACCGGCACCTCGGGGTCGTCGCGGAAGGCCGCCGACTGGTCCACGGCTACGGCTCCGCGCGCCGTCACGGCGGGAGCCCACTGCGCGGACACCTCGGCAGGCGTCAGGAACAGCACGACATCGCCCGTCCCGATGCCGTCGAAGGCGTCCTCGTTGAGGGCGAGCACCTCGGTCTCCCGCCCGCGCACGGCCAGCACACGGCCGGCGGAGCGCGGCGAGGCGATCAGGCGGATTTCGCCCCAGACGTCGGCGCGCTGGGACAGTATCCGCAGGACGACGGAGCCGACCGCTCCGGTCGCCCCGACCACGGCGAGTGCCGGGGCCTGGGCCGACCGGGTGCCGGTCATCGTCCGGTGCCTCCGTAGACGACGGCCTCGTCGCTGTCTGAGTCGAGGCCGAAGGCCGTGTGCACGGCGCGGACGGCCTCGTTGACGTCGTCCTGGCGGGTCACGACCGAGATGCGGATCTCGGAGGTCGAGATCAGCTCGATGTTGACGCCCGCGTCGGACAGCGCCTGGAAGAACGAGGCGGTGACGCCGGGGTTCGTCTTCATGCCCGCGCCGACCAGGGAGATCTTGCCGATCTGGTCGTCGTAGCGCAGGGAGTCGAAGCCGATCGCGCCCTTCGCCTTCTCCAGGGCGTCGATGGCCTTGTGGCCCTCGGTCTTGGGGAGGGTGAAGGAGATGTCGGTGAGCCCGGTCGAGGCGGCCGACACGTTCTGCACGATCATGTCGATGTTGATCTCGGCGTCCGCGATCGCGCGGAAGATCGCCGCGGCCTCGCCCGGCTTGTCCGGGACGCCCACGACCGTGATCTTGGCTTCGGAGACGTCGTGCGCGACTCCGGAGATGATGGCGTGCTCCACCGGCTCGTCCCCTTGCGGATTCTCGTTGCTGACCCAGGTGCCCGGCAGTCCCGAGAAGGACGAGCGGACGTGGATCGGGATGTTGTAGCGGCGCGCGTACTCGACGCAGCGGTGCAGCAGCACCTTGGAGCCGGAGGCCGCCAGCTCCAGCATGTCCTCGGAGGAGATCCAGTCGATCTTCCGGGCCTTCTTCACGACACGGGGGTCCGCGGTGAAGACGCCGTCGACATCGGTGTAGATCTCGCAGACCTCGGCGTCCAGCGCCGCGGCCAGCGCGACGGCGGTGGTGTCCGAACCGCCGCGGCCCAGCGTGGTGATGTCCTTGCTGTCGGCCGACACACCCTGGAAGCCGGCGACGATGGCGATGTTGCCCTCGTCCAGCGCGGTGCGGATACGGCCCGGCGTGACATCGATGATGCGCGCTTTGTTGTGGACCGAGTCGGTGATGACACCTGCCTGGCTGCCGGTGAACGACTGGGCCTCGTGGCCCAGGTTTTTGATCGCCATGGCCAGCAGGGCCATGGAGATCCGCTCTCCCGCCGTCAGCAGCATGTCGAACTCACGACCGGCAGGCATCGGGGATACCTGCTCGGCGAGATCGATCAGCTCATCCGTCGTGTCGCCCATCGCGGATACCACGACGACCACCTGGTGGCCGTTCTTCTTGGCATCCACGATCCGCTTGGCGACACGCTTGATGCCCTCGGCATCGGCTACGGAGGAGCCTCCGTACTTCTGCACGACAAGGCCCACGTGCGCTCCTCGCTCAATCCATTACTGCGGTCAGTCACGCAGTCTAACGAGCGACCGGAATCCGACCGCCACGTACCACATCATGAGACTCGCCCGGAAGCGGCCGGCCCGGTGGCCAGGGGCTGTCCGACCGTGATCCGTCGGGCACCCCTAAGCGCGCCCGATGCCGCCCAGTTCCTGCGCCATGACCTCGCCGGCCTGCTCCGCGAGGTCCTCCTCGGCGAGGTCCTCGTCCGTGTCCAGGCCGTCGAGGGCGTCCAGCGGCTGGTCGAGGCGCACGTGGGCGACGAGCGACTGGAGCGCGCGCAGGGTGGCCGAGGCCGTCGAGCCCCAGTTGGAGAAGTAGGAGAACTGCCACCACCACAGCGCCTCGGCGGTCCGGCCGGCACGGTAGTGCGCGAGCCCGTGCCGCAGGTCGGCCACGACGTCGGCGAGGTCGTCGGAGATCCGGTGCGCGACCGGCGTCTTGCGCGGCTCGTAGGGGTCGAAGACCTCCGAGTACACGTCGACCGGGTCGAGCATGTACGCGAACCGCTCGCGCAACTCGTCCACGTCCGGCTCGGGGCCCAGGTCGGGCTCGTACCGCTCGTCCGGCAGGACGTCCTGGTACGCGCCCAGCCGGCCGCCCGCCAGCAGCAGCTGCGAGACCTCCAGCAGGAGGAAGGGCACCGCGCTGTCCGGGTCCTCGCCCTTGGCCACCTCGGTGACCGCGACGATGAAGGAGTCGATCTGGTCCGCGATCTGGACGGCGAAGTCGTCCGGATCCTGGCCCAGAGCGTGCAGCGTTGCGTCAGACATCGAGAAGTCGCCTTCCTTCAAAGGCCCGCCCGAGCGTGACCTCGTCCGCGTACTCCAGATCTCCCCCGACGGGGAGTCCGCTGGCCAGGCGGGTGACCTTCAGGCCCATCGGCTTGATCATGCGGGCGAGGTAGGTGGCGGTCGCCTCGCCCTCCAGGTTCGGGTCGGTGGCGAGGATCAGCTCGGTGACCGTGCCGTCCGCGAGGCGCGCCAGCAGCTCGCGGATGCGCAGGTCGTCCGGGCCGACGCCCTCGATCGGGCTGATCGCGCCGCCGAGGACGTGGTACTTCCCCCGGAACTCGCGCGTCCGCTCGATCGCGACCACGTCCTTGGGCTCCTCCACGACGCAGATGACCGACGGGTCGCGGCGCGGATCACGGCAGATCGCGCACCGCTCCTCCTGCGCCACGTTCCCGCACACCGCGCAGAACCGGACCTTGTCCTTCACTTCGAGCAGCGCGTGCGCCAGGCGGCGGACGTCGGTGGGCTCGGCCTGGAGGATGTGGAAGGCGATCCGCTGCGCGCTCTTGGGACCGACGCCGGGCAGCCTGCCCAGTTCGTCGATGAGGTCCTGGACCACGCCTTCGTACAACGGACTGCCTTCTTTCGATGTCTGCGTTTACAGGGGCTGGGGGGCGTCAGAACGGAAGGCCGGGGATGCCACCGCCGCCGAACCCCTGGGCCAAGGGGCCCAGCTTCTCCTGCTGGAGCGCCTGCGCGTTCTCGTTGGCCGCCTGGACCGCGGCCACCACCAGGTCCGCGAGGGTCTCGGTGTCCTCGGGGTCCACCGCCTTCGGGTCGATGACGAGGGCGCGCAGCTCACCGGACCCGGTGACCGTCGCCCTCACCAGGCCGCCGCCTGCCTGGCCCTCCACCTCGGCCTGCGCCAGTGCCTCCTGGGCCGCGGCGAGATCCTGCTGCATCTTCTGGGCCTGCTGGAGCAGCTTCTGCATGTCGGGCTGGCCACCACCGGGAATCACAGGGCACTCACTCCATAGCTACGGATGCTTCTCAACGCTCGGTCAATCCGAGCCTACGTGCTCCCCGCGCGCAGCGCCCTACGCCGTGAGGACCAACTCTTTCGAGTGAGAGAGCCGGGGTGCGCGCACCTGCTGGAGCCCTCCTTGCGAGCGGAAATCGCGGGATTCGTTGTCCATCGCGCGTCATTCGAAGGTAGGAAGTGCATGCGCACCATTGCGCACACGCGCACCACCACACGTCAGCGCAGGCAGAGGGAGTGCCGGTGAGTCAGCCGGAGATGCAGCCCGAGGGCCCACCCCGGGATCCCGCAGAGGACGGCGACCTGACCGGCCGGCCGTTTCCTCTCGGGGACTGGGGCGAGCCCGCCGAGCGGCTCGACGAGCTCTACCGGCGGGTCGAGGCCGACGCCCTGCGCACCGCCGAGTGGTACCTGGCCGATCGGACCTGGAAGCGGCGCGGCGCGCGCACCCTGCGGGTGGGCGCGGCCCTGGGCGCCGTCGCGGGCGCCTCCATGCCGCTGCTGGAGCTGACGGGCTCCGCGCCGGGGGCGGCCTCGTACGGCTACCTGTGCCTGCTGCTCGGCGCGGCCTGCCTGGCCTGCGACCGGTTCTTCGGCCTGACCTCCGGCTGGATGCGGGACGTGGCCACGGCGCAGGCCGTACAGCGCCGGCTCCAGACCCTCCAGTTCGACTGGGCCTCGGAGAACGTACGGGAGGTCCTGGGCCCGACCGAGGGCACGGCGAGCGAGGCGGCCGAGCGCTGCCTGACCGTCCTGCGCCGCTTCTCGGAGGACATCACGGAGCTCGTGCGCTCCGAGACCGCGGACTGGATGGTCGAGTTCCGGGCCGGACCGGCCCCGCTGGTCATGCAGTCCCTGGGCGCGGCGGCCGGCCGGCCGGAGCCGGGCATCCCACCGGCGCGTTTCGCCCTCCCGCCGGGAACCCGCCCGAACATGCCGCGCCAACGCCCCCCGGAACAGCCCCGCTGAGGCCGGGCCGGGGGGCGCGACCGGCGCGCTCAGCTGAAGATGATCATCGAGCCCTGGCCGAGGCTCCGGGTCGCCGCCGCGTGCAGTCCGAGCCACACGTGCCGTTCCCGGGCGAAGGGACTCTCGTCGTACGGCATCGGTCCCGCGGGCTCCTCCAGGGAGGTCGGCCGGCCCGGCGGCGCGGGCGCGGCCGGCGGATTGCCCGGGTCTATCCCGATGGCGGGCGCCACGAACGCCAGCTCCCGCAGCAGCCCCTGGGCGGAGCCCAGCGGTCCGCCCCCGGCCAGCAGCTCCTCGTCGGCCAGCGGAGCGGGGAAGTCCACGGGCACGTAGGCCCCCGCGTGGTCGTAGTGCCACACGAGGTGCGACTGCTGGGCCGTCGGCTCGAACATCTCCAGCAGTTGCTCGTAGTCACCGCCCAGCTCGTCCACCGGCGTCACCGGAAGTCCGCAGATCTGGAGCAGGTACGCCCGACGCAGGAAGTGCAGGGCGTCGTAGTCGAAACCGGCCACCGGAGCGACGTCGCCGCTGAGGCCCGGCATGTAGGCGAACACCGGGACGGACGGCAGGCCCGCCGCGCCCAGCGCCTTGTCGTACGAGGCGATCTCTTCCGCGAAGGGGTTGTCGGGGCTGTGGCACAGCACGTCGACAAGGGGGACCAGCCACAGGTCACAGGCCACGCGGGCTCCGATCAGTCGTTGCCGCCGATCGGGCCAGCGTAGTGCGCCGAACACGCTCCGCGAAGGGGTCGGCGGACACCGGCCCGCGGCGGGCCGGCGGGGTGGGGTGGGCGGGGTGGGGTGTGCGTGGGGCGTCGGCGGGGTGGGCGTCGCTACAACCCGGCGGCCCAGTCCAGCCCGTGCTGGTTGTAGGCGTGCACGATGCGGCGTACCTCCCGGGCGTCCGACCGCGTCACCGCGTCCACCAGCTCGCCGTGGCCGTCCCACAGGGCCCGCCGCATCTCCGCCGCCGTCGCCTTCTGCAGGTGGGGCACGGAGAAGACCCAGCACTGGACGCGGATGCGGTGCAGGAACTCGGTGATGTAGGTGTTGCCGACCAGCCCGCTCAGCTCCCGCCAGAAACGCAGGTCGTAGCCGATCAGGATGTCGAGTGAACCGCTCCGCGCGGCCCGCCGGGCCTCCTCGGCGCGGCGGCGCACGGAGACCAGCGGCTCGGCGGAGCCGACCGCGGCGCCGCGTTCGACGAGCCGGCGGAAGATCCCGTCGACGACCAGGACCCGGGCCTCGACCATGCCCCGGAAGTCCTCGACGCTGTAGGTACGCACCCGGAACCCTCGGTGCTGCACCGACTCCAGCAGGCCCTGGGCCGAGAGGTCCACCAGCGCCTCGCGCACGGGGGTGGCGGAGACCTCGTACTTCTCGGCGATCTGCTTGACCGTGAACTCGGTGCCGGGAGGCAGGCGCGCCGCGAGCACCTCGTCGCGCAGCGCGTCCGCTATCTGCTGACGAAGTGTGTTGCGGGTGACAGCTCCGCTGCCTGGCATAGGGGTCCGTCTCCTCCGTGGGACTTCGGACACCTTAGACCGGCCGGTCCGGCCGAAACCGATCGGTGGGCAGGCAATAAACGGACATAGCGCCCGAACATCGGACGCCATGTCACGCGTATCGCGGGCGCCTGCCTGTGCGTGTGCGTGTGCGTGCGCGTGCGCGTGCGCGCAAGGTTGCGTGCGCCAGGTCGCGTGCGCCAGGTCAGTCCTGTCGCCTAACCGGCCGTCGTGTGGCGGTCGGCGACCTCGAGCGCCGCGTCCAGCAGGGCCAGACCCTCCTTGGCCTCCGTCGCCGTGACGGTGCAGGGCGGGACCACGTGCGTCCGGTTCATGTTGACGAAGGGCCACAGACCGGCGGCCTTGCAGGCGGCCGTGAACTCGG
Source organism: Streptomyces sp. NPDC046557 (assembly GCF_040645975.1). Lineage (NCBI taxonomy): Bacteria > Bacillati > Actinomycetota > Actinomycetes > Kitasatosporales > Streptomycetaceae > Streptomyces > Streptomyces sp. NPDC046557. The sequence goes on along the minus strand of NZ_JBEYZH010000021.1, from coordinate 2,461 downwards.
CCATCGGCGCGTTGGCGGCGCCGGCCGCGTTGTACGGGACGAGCGGCTCGCGCGTCTCCTCGTCCCCTACGAGTTCGACGGCCCAGAAGGCGCCGAGGCCCCGGACCTCCCCGACCGACGGGTGCCGCTCGGCGATCGCGGCGAGCCCGGGGCCGATCACGTCCTCCCCGATGCGGGCGGCGTTTTCGACGATGCCCTCCTCCTCCATCGCGTTGATCGTCGCGACGGCGGCGGCGCAGGCCAGGGGGTGGCCGGAGTACGTCAGGCCGCCGGGGTAGGGGCGGGTGGCGAAGGTCTCGGCGATCGCGCCGGAGATGGCCACGCCGCCGAGCGGCACGTACCCGCTGTTGACGCCCTTGGCGAAGGTGATCAGGTCCGGGGTGACGCCCCAGTGCTCGGCCGCGAACCAGGTGCCGGTGCGGCCGAAGCCGGACATGACCTCGTCCAGGACGAAGACGATGCCGTACCGGTCGCAGAGCTCACGCACGCCCGCGAGGTAGCCGGGCGGCGGGGTCATGATCCCGGCCGTGCCCGGCACGGTCTCCAGGATGATCGCCGCGATGGTCTGCGGTCCCTCGAAGGCGATGGTGTCGGCGAGGTGGGCGAGGGCGCGCTCGCACTCCTCGGCCTCGGTCGTCGCGTGGAAGGGCGAGCGGTAGAGGTAGGGGCCCCAGAAGTGCACGACGCCGGCGGCGGCCGTGTCGGAGGGCCAGCGGCGCGGGTCACCCGTGAGGTTGATCGCGGCGGCGGTGGCGCCGTGATAAGAGCGGTAGGTGGAGAGCACCTTCTGCCGGCCGGTGTGCAGCCGGGCCATGCGGACGGCGTTCTCGACGGCCTCGGCACCACCGTTGGTGAAGAAGATCTTGTCGAGGTCGCCGGGGGTGCGCTCGGCGATGAGGCGTGCGGCCTCGGAGCGGACGTCCACGGCGAAGCCCGGGGCGAGGGTGCAGAGCCGGGCGGCCTGCTCCTGGATCGCGGCGACGACCTTGGGGTGCTGGTGGCCGATGTTGGTGTTGACCAGTTGGGAGGCGAAGTCGAGGTAGCGGTTCCCGTCGTAGTCCCAGAAGTACGACCCCTCGGCGCCGGCGACGGCCAGGGGGTCGATCAGGGCCTGGGCGGACCAGGAGTGGAAGACGTGGGCGCGATCGGCGGCCTTGACCGCCGCGCCGGTGACATGAGGGGTCATGCGGTCACGCTAGAAGTGCGCAGGTAGGGCGGTACATCGGCGGACTGTATGGGGGTGGCCGTCCGACCTCGGCAGTCTGTCGGCGTCGGACCGGGGGATGGACAGTTTCCTGCCAAGATGACAGCCTGTTGTCATATCGCCCGGGTCTCCGGTCCCTTCCGGTCCTTGCGAGGATCCGGTCCCTGCGAGCATCCGACCACAGCGCGGAGCGGCCCAGGAGGGTCGGGCCCGCCCTCACCAGGAGGCGAGCACCATGAGCGACACCTCGCGCGGGACCCCGCGCAAGACGGTCCACCTGGCGGTGTACGACACGTACGCCGACTGGGAGAGCGGCCACACCACCGCGCACCTCGCCCGGCGCGGCCACCGGGTCCTGACGGTCGGCCCCGCCGCCGGGCAGCCCGTCACCACCATGGGCGGCCTCCGGATCCAGCCCGACCTGGCCCTCGCGGACCTGCGCCCCGAGGACTCCTCCCTGCTGATCCTCACGGGCGCCGACCTCTGGGACACGGGGGACGACCTCGCGCCGTTCGCCGCGAAGGCGCGCGAGTTCCTGGCGGCGGGAGTACCCGTCGCGGCGATCTGCGGAGCGACGGCCGGCCTCGCCCGCGAGGGCCTGCTGGACGGTCGCCGGCACACGAGCGCGGCAGCCGCGTACCTGGCGGCGCAGCCCGGTTACGCCGGCGGCCCGCGCTACGTCGAGGCCGACGCGGTCACGGACGGCGACCTGATCACGGCGGGGCCGACCGAGCCGGTGGCGTTCGCCCGCGAGGTCTTCGCCCGGCTGGAGGTGTACCCGTCGGAGGCGCTGGACGCCTGGTACCGGCTGTTCCACGACTCGGACGCCAGCGCGTTCCCGGTCCTGATGGCCGCCATGGCCGACATGGCCGCCATGGAAGCGGAATCCGCCGATGCCTGAGCCGGGGCACGTCGCGCTGTCGGCCGCCCCGGAGCTGTCGGTACGGGGCCGCCAGGACCTGCTGAGCCGCGCCGCCCTCGGCGTCTTCCGGCTGAACGGCCAGTTCCTGGCCGTTTCGGAGGATCTCGCGCGCCCGGCCGGTCTGACGGCGGCGCGCTGGCAGGTGCTGGGCGCGGTGCTCCGCGAACCGCTGCCGGTCGCCGGGATCGCACGGGTCATGGGCATCACCCGCCAGAGCGTCCAGCGCGTCGCCGACCTGCTGGCCGCGAACGGGCTCGCCGAGTACGTGCCGAACCCCGCCCACCGGCGCGCGAAGCTCCTGCGGCCCACGGATGAAGGGCGGGCGGCGATCGCCC